>JAFXXI010000015.1 GCA_017542345.1 Bacteroidales bacterium | reverse complement strand
CGCGTCTGGCAGGAGCGGGACGTGGTGATTTACAATGAGGAGTCACCCGGGAAAGGTAAATTCCTGCTCTACACCATAGGAACAACCTCGGCTCTACAAATCGACCTTCCAATCAATATTTCGGTAAAGGATTTCGAAATTATGGGTGAGAATGTATGGTTCTGCGGCGTAGCAGACAACGCCTATGCGTGCCCAGGTGGACACGCCGGCGTAGTGGGCACCTTCAACATCCCCGACGCTTTTTCCGGGGCAGCGGGAATCAACTATGCGGAATTGAACGGCTGGATTGGCAATGTCGGATATGACATTTTTGTCCGCAGACTAGAGCGGCTCGATTTGTTCCAAGTGGGCAACTTTACAGTGATGGCCATGACCGGTGACAGCTACATCTATCAATCGGAATACATGACACGCTCCACATTGGTGTCGGCAATGTTCAACGGTACACAATGGGAAGTTTATGCCCTTTTGGATGTGGACAGTACAGCCGTATTTACCGACATTGCGGCATTGGACAACGTGGTGACCGCCGTAGGCACCAGCGTAGACGGCACAGGGCTGATTGCCAAGTCGTTCTATAAAAGCATCAGTTTTCCAAATTCGCCCACCACACCCAACTACGGCGACAGTATCGTCTGTTCCAGCCCCATAGGCAAAGCACTAATCACACACCTGTCTGACGACGAGGCGGCAGTGGTGCAACTCGACGAGAAAGGCTACACCCTGCTGCACATGCTCGACTTCGCGACCGGCAGCGCCGTGCCCACAAACCTAACACGCATTACAGATGACCCCAACCATCCCTACGACACGGAGTGGGACCTGAAGGAGATACGCTACAGCCCGACGACCGAGAATATCAGCGTGCTGGAATATGGCGTTCTGCCGGGAAGCAACGCCTTCGAGACCCTGCTGTGGACCTTCCCCCGCTGGGCCTGGGGACCTGCCGTGCCAGTGCAGCCGATGACGATAGTCAAGCAGGAGTCGATGGACGTGGACATCGACAGCCGCCCCGTCACCGTGGGCATGATGATAGGATCCGGCAAGCTGGACGTGCAGAGCTATGCCGTATACACAGGATATGACAGCCCGCCCATGGCGCCGCTGATGGAGTGGGACAACTGCACTGATTACGAAGAAATAGACTATTCGGGAGAACTGCCCGCCGTGCCGCGAATTCTCCTCAACGACCACGGCCCATATACGACATTTAACAACCAAGAGCACCAGCCTAAAGTCTCGGAAATTACATTCACTCAAAAATGTGGAAAACAATGAAAACAAAAATGTTTATATTGGCAGTGTTGCTGCTGGCCGCAGGCGCAGGCGTACATGCGCAATACAGCGCCGACTACTACCACCGCACAGGCGATACAATATATACACGCTCGGAGATTGGCTTCTACAATTGGTGGGACTTTGAACGGATGGACAGTCTACGAGAGCCAATGTATTACAGTGCCGGTTCTATTTTACGCTACCGTCCATTGGTCATAACCCCGTACTATACCACGACACCACTGAAGGTGGTCGGCGTAGCAGGATGCATCTGGGATGCCTCCATGAGCTCTAATCCGGCTTGGCGACCAGAATATGTCTACTTGTTCGACAACGGAAACAATCACCCCGTTTTCAAGAGGCGGGCAGAGGTGCGCTATCTGGATGAGCATGCACACCGATATCTACATCTGAACATCAGTACACATCTTTCTTATACCTACCCTACAGACTCCTGCTGTAGAGTCTCTCCACAACCCCATGTAATCAAGTTGTACGAAAGCTATTTCGACACCGCGGTCACGGTGACAGATACTTTCTATGTAGGTTGGAGCCACAACAATTATACCAAAAGCGGCATTCAGGTTGAGTATAACTATGTACGTGCTGATTTGGGAATGTCGTCAGATATTGGGCAATGCAGTGAATTAGATACTTTTTATTCCCAGTGGCCTATCGAAAGCATCTGCTTCTTTCCATGGATAGACTACTATTATTGCACCGACACGGGCATCATCGAGAACCCGGGTGGAAACTTTGAATGGACATACTACCCACAACGCCACTTCGAACTGCTCTACCCCTTGATTGAGATTGACACCACGGTGCCGCCGGCGTTCCTCTGCGAGCCTGTGCAAAACCTCCAGGCCACGGTGCTCGACACCGGCAGCGGATGCGTCTTCTTCTCCTGGGACGACTTCCTCCACTACACCTACTGCGAGCTGCAGTACTACGCCCCGCGGAACGGCATCGCCTCCACCGTCGACACCATCGTCTCGGGCTCCAACATCCTCCACCTCTGCGGACTCGACACCATGCTCTCCTACTATGTCCGTGCCAGGGCTTTCTGCGACACCTCGAAGATTGAGACCGACTGGAGCAACTGGGTCCCCTTCTCGTTCCCCCACACCGACCCGCCTACGCCGCCCGAGCCGCCCCAGGGCATCGCCGAACCCTCCGTGCTCGACCGCTTCACCCACCTGCTGCCCAACCCCGCCTCCGACAGGGTGACGGTGATGTCGGAGCTCGGACTGCTGCACATCGACATCTACAACGCCCGCGGCATCCTGGTCTACAGCGAGCCCGTGGGCTACAGCCAGGCCACCATAGACCTCCGCGGCTGGCCCGCCGGACAGTATATGATGTCCATCGAGACCCGCCGGGGCAAAACCACGAAACGCCTGGTGGTGGCGCGGTAAAAGACTTCCGATACACTGAACATCAGTGCCTTGCAAGGATGCAGGAAATATTTTCACCATTTTTGGTGATTATATGGAAATTATTTTGTATCTTTGCAGGCACATTGTTATTGACAGGAAAACTGAATTATTAATCTTATAACATTAAAATTATGGCATTTAAAGGACAAATCATCATCGATACCGAGCGCTGTAAAGGCTGCGGAGTGTGTGTACCCGTGTGCCCGATGAAGTGCATCGCGTTGTCGAAAAATGTAAACGGCAAGGGTTACAACTACACCGAGACCGTGAATGAGAGTTGCATTGGCTGCGCCAGCTGCGCCATGGTGTGCCCCGACGGCGTGATTTCCGTTTACAAGAAGAAAATCTAAACGAAAAAAAGAAAGAAAGGAATACTATGGCAAGAGAACTTCAACTGATGAAGGGCAATGAAGCCATTGCCCGCGCAATGATTGCCAGCGGATGTGACGGATACTTCGGCTATCCCATCACCCCGCAGAGCGAAGTAATGGAAACCCTGATGGCCGAGAAGCCGTGGGAGACCACCGGTATGACCGTGCTGCAGGCCGAGAGCGAGGTTGCCTCGATCAACATGGTGTACGGCGGCGCCGCCACCGGAAAGAAAGTGGCCACCTCGAGCTCGAGCCCCGGAATCTCGCTGATGCAGGAAGGTCTGACCTACCTGGCCGGCGCCGAGATCCCCTGCCTGGTGGTGAACGTGATGCGTGGCGGTCCCGGACTGGGCACCATCCAGCCTTCGCAGAGCGACTATTTCCAGAGCACCAAGGGCGGCGGACACGGTGACTACCAGCTCTACACCCTGGCTCCCGCCAGCGTGCAGGAGATGTACGACTTCGTGTTCGAGGCTTGGGACATCGCCTTCAAGTATCGCAACCCTGTGCTGATCCTCAGCGACGGTGCCATCGGACAGTGCATGGAGAAGCTCTACACCCGCGACTATATCCCCCGCTGGACGGAGGAGGAGCGCCGCGCCAAGGCCCCTTGGGGCACCTGGGGCAAGCCTGCCACCCGCCCGCACAACATCATCACCTCGCTCGAGCTTGACTCGGCCCGTCAGGAAGTGTTCAACCTGAAGCTTCAGGCTAAGTATGCCGAGATGAAGGAGAAGGAAGTGCGCTATGAGACGCTGAACTGCGAGGATGCCGAGTACATCATCGTGGCCTACGGTTCGAGCAGCCGTATCGCCATGAAGGCTATGCAGATGGCCCGCGAGAAAGGCATCAAGGTGGGTCTGTTCCGTCTGATTACCCTCTTCCCCTTCCCGACCAAACAGCTGGCCGAGGTTGCCAAGCACGTCAAAGGTATCCTTTGCGTGGAGATGAGCGCCGGCCAGATGATTGAGGACGTGAAGCTGGCCACCCAGTGCGGTGTGAAGACCGAGCACTTCGGCCGCTTCGGCGGTATCATCCCCACTCCCGGCGAGGTCCTGGAGGCTCTTGAAAACAAAATCATTAAGTAAAGAAAGGAAGAAAAGATGAATCAAGATATTGAAGCTCGCAAGCAAGAGTTGCTGAAAGAGGGTTACGAGGAGGTTTACACCCGTACCAAGGTGCTGACCGACGCCGTCATGCACTACTGCCCCGGCTGCGGCCACGGCACCACCCACCGCCTTATCGCCGAGGTGATCGACGAGATGGGCATCCAGGACAACGTCGTGGGCGTGAGCCCCGTGGGATGCTCCGTTTTGGCCTACAACTATTTCGATGTCGACTTCCAGGAGGCTGCCCATGGCCGTGCTCCCGCCGTTGCCACCGCTATCAAGCGCCTGAACCCCGACACCTATGTGTTCACCTACCAGGGTGACGGCGACCTGGCCGCTATCGGCACCGCCGAGACCATCCATGCCGCCAACCGTGGCGAGAACATGACGATGATCTTCGTCAACAACGGTATCTACGGTATGACCGGTGGCCAGATGGCACCCACCACGCTGGTCGGCATGCGCAGTGCCACGACGCCCTATGGCCGTCGCGTGGACCTGAACGGTTATCCCCTCCGCATGACGGAGCTGCTCGCCACCCTGCCCGGCACCTACTATGTGACCCGTCAGAGCGTGCAGAACCCCGCCGCCGTGCGCAAGGCCAAAGCCGCTATCCGCAAAGCCTTCGAGAACCAGAAACTGAAGAAAGGCCTCAGCTTCGTGGAGATTCTGTCCAACTGTAACAGCGGCTGGAAGATGACCCCCGTGGCCGCCAACAAGTGGATGGAAGACAATATGATGCCCAACTATCCCATCGGCGACATCAAAGTCGACGGTAAGATTGCCGAAGGCATCGACGCCAACCGCCTGGTTGTGGATCACCCGCTGACCGTTATGCAGTAATTAACAATTAAAAACGAAGAAACAATGACTGAAGAAATCATCATAGCCGGTTTCGGTGGACAGGGAGTCCTCTCGATGGGTAAGATTCTTGCCTACTCCGGAGTTATGCAGGACAAAGAGGTCAGCTGGATGCCCAGCTACGGCCCCGAGATGCGTGGCGGCACGGCCAACGTCTCCGTCATCATCAGCGACGAGCGCATCAGCTCGCCCATCATCAACCAGTTCGACACTGCCATCATCCTCAACCAGCAGTCGCTGGACAAGTTTGAGAGCAGCGTGAAGCCCGGTGGTTACCTCATCTATGACCCCAACGGCATCACCCACGAGCCCACCCGCAAGGACATCAACATCTACAAGATCGCCGCTACCGCCAAAGCTCAGGAGCTCGGCATCAGCAAGGTCTTCAATATGGTGGTCCTCGGTGGCTTCCTGAAGCTGAAACCCATCGTCGACAAGCAGTACATCCACGAAGGTCTGGAGCATTCGCTGCCCCAGCGCCACTGGAACCTCATTCCCCAGAACGAGGAAGCTATTGAGATCGGCAAGGGCATCATCGAAGCTGTCCAGGTGCTGTAAGCACTTACCACTTTAGAATGGGAGAAAGCGCCCCGGCCTTTTGGCTTGGGCGCTTTTATTGTTAAAATATCCGATGACAAAGGCTGCGAGAGGGGGTATACCAGGGTTTGACGGCACACCTAAAGAGATAACAATATATCTGTAATACAACACACTACAAGTAGTGATGAAAAATAATTTGGCCAGTTCGGAAAATGTTCGTACTTTTGCAGCCGATTTTGAGAGAAAAAATCATGCACGGTGGGCGTAGTTCAGCTGGTTAGAGCGCCAGATTGTGGATCTGGAGGTCGTGGGTTCGAACCCCACCTCCCACCCAAACAGAGACTTTCGAGGTCTCTGTTTTTGTTTTACATGCACCTCCCAAAACGGCGGAAGAGTCACTTCTGTGGCCATCTTTTATCACCGCAGCGGCGTGAGAGAACAAAAATAATCATCGGCACTGAAAGCTATCTATCAGCATATTACACAAAGCGATGGGCTTTTTTTGAAAAAATATTTTGCCAGTTTGCAAAATGTTCGTACTTTTGCACCCGCTTTCGAGAGAGGAAGCAGGTCTGAAAAGACGGTTTGGTCCGGTAGTTCAGTTTGGTTAGAATACATGCCTGTCACGCATGGGGTCGCGAGTTCGAGTCTCGTCCGGACCGCCAAACACAAGAAAGGTTCTCAATCGATTGAGAACCTTTTTTATCCTGGGGCTGCTTGGTTTTGACAGCAGGGATAATGGGTTTGTAAGCATGCAGGCTGACGTACCAGAAGCCTTGAAAACAGGTGCAAAACAATAATTGGCGAAAACAACTACGCTCTCGCTGCCTAACCGAAGCACAGTAAGTTCGGCTTAATTCCCGCGCAAGGCGCAGGAACGAGACATCTCCCAGCCGCCCCGACCGTCGGCAGCTGACCCGGAGGTGCAGGTAAAGACGGGATAGCCGATGCGACGCCTCTACACGCCGGCGAATCTTCAGAGGCTAAGGGTGGCCTTGGGTGCCGATGTCCGGAGCCGCCCCGACAAGCAACCACCGGATAAGCATGTAGAAAGCACATCTGTTAACTGTTTGGACGGCGGTTCGACTCCGCCCAGCTCCACTCGAGGCTCAAACGAGCCTCTTTTTTGTTCCCCCACACGAGTCTCACCGCCGTCAGGACGGGGTTGTCGGCCGAGCCGACGGCACACCACGACTCCGCCCAGCTCCACTTGAGGCTCAAAGGAGCCTCTTTTTTGTTCCCCCACACGAGTCTCACCGCCGTCAGGACGGGGTTGTCGGCCGAGCCGACGGCACACCACGACTCCGTCCAGCTCCACTTGAAACGGGGTAAACACTCCCCAAAAAAGAAAAGGCTGGAACCCATATAGGTTTCAGCCTTGATTATTAATAGTAGAAAATGCCTTATTTGGCGTCGCGGCCGGCGCGGATGGCCTTGATGTTGGTCTCGACCACAGCGTCGCCCTTGCGGCCGAAGATGGCCTTGATGGCCTTCTCCAACTCCTCGAACGGCAGCTCGAGGTAGGGGGCGGCAGCACCCAGCAGCACCATGTTGCCGCGGGCGTTGAGTTCCTTGGCGATAGCGTTGGCGTTGAAGCTGACGCACTTCTTCAGCTTGGCCAGTTCGGCGTTGACCTTCTCAATATCAGGATAGTTCTTGATGTTGATGAAGGGGTCGCTGTTGGTGATGACGGCGCCGTCGGGGGCCAGGAAGGGCAGGTAGCGCAGGGCCTCCATGGGCTCGGAGCTGAGGATGATGTCGGCCTTGCCTTCGGGGATGACGTCGGCGAAGATGGGGTCGGAGCTGATGCGGAGGTGGCTGAACACCGATCCGCCGCGCTGGCTCATGCCGTGAATCTCGCTCTGCTTGACGTTCATGCCCAGGTTGAGGGCGGCGTCGCTGATGATTTTGGCCACGGAGACGATACCGTCGCCGCCTACGCCGCAAAGTATGATGTCTTTCTTCAT
>JAFXXI010000001.1 GCA_017542345.1 Bacteroidales bacterium | reverse complement strand
GCCAATAATCAGCCGGTCACCTATGAAGTCGTAGAAATGAGTGACATGCTTCTCAAACTGGTCGGCACCATCCACATCATCATAGTAGGTATAGTCGCCAATGATGATACGAGGATTCTTCACCACGTTCTTGATGAAGCAAAGGCGCGGGAGATTGGGATTTGGGAAAGCCTCGTCGGGGTTGGGTCTATTTTGATACTTAGTCATAAAGTGTTTTTTTCGTTATCTTGAATGTGCAACGGTCGCCTCCCGGCCATTCTGCACATGTTCCTGCGCCTGTGCTGACACTGTTTTCTGCTTGCATCCGGCAAGAACAATCGCCGCCGCAAAAATGACTAATAATGTTTTTTTCATCGTATTGTTGTTTTATGCAAATTCTATAATTGTGCCTGCACTGCTGCAGGAGTAATATATTAACGTCAAAATGCCGGAATGATTGCGCAGCGTGTCGGGTTGCACGCGAGCCGTAGTGAAAGGACACCCTATGGCATAAAAAAAGGACTGCCCTGTCTCAGCGGACCACTTCGATGACGCCGTTGCGGCGAACCACACCGTGGCTGCTGCGGCCCAGGAAACGGTAGTAGTAGGTGCCGTCGGGACAGGCACGCTCGTTGGGGTCCCAGAACTGTTCGTGCTCCCTGATGTTGGTGGCATGGAACACCAGGTCGCCCCAGGAATTGTAGATCCACAATTCGTTGAGAGATTGGCAACTTTCGGGTTGCGACAGGTTTTTCAGCGTCACCTCGGGAGCTATGTCGACGGGGTCGTAGGGCTCCCAGCCGAATTCGGCCTCGGGCACGGGGAACACCAGCACAGGCCACAGCAGCGAGTCGTGGCAGCCGCCCGGGCTGGCGACCTCGAGGGCCAAGCTGTAGGTTCCAATGCTGTCGCCTACCCCCGGAGAGAACTCCATCGTCGGGGTGCTAGAGGTCTCGGCCAGCTGGGAAGCGGCATCGAGAAGGGTCCATTGCCAGGTCACAGCGCTGTGGGTGGAGTCGACGACATAGAGCGTCTGGTTGCGGCAGAAGGCTATGGGCACCGTATCGGACCAATGCTGCCGGTCGATGCTGTGGAGGGCGCGGATGAGGAAGGTGCTGTCGAGGGTGACCAGCGCAACATGCACCAGAGAGTCGCACCCCGCTGTGGTGGCGAAGAGGGTGTCGAACGCCACAGGACCGCCATAGTCGACCCCAAGGTAGACATAGGGATGGCCTGCACAGAAGGAAAGTGTGCTCGTTGTGTCGTAGACGGGGTTCACCGTGAGGTGCAGCCGATAGGTGCTATCGCACCCCACATTGTTGGTATAGACAAAGTCGTATACTCCGGAGGTCAGCATCGAGCTGTCGCGATAGAGAAGGCTGTGGCACGCCACAGCGACGGTATCAATCAGCGAGGTGTCTCTTACCGTGAGGTGCAGCGTCACCAGGGTGTCGCACCCCGACATGGCCTGATAGGTACCTGTCACCGAGAAAGCGGTGTCGCCGACGGCGAAGTGCTCCGCCTGGCAGATGGCGGTGTCGACCGTATCAATGGGATAGGAGAGCACGACATAGCGCTCGATGCTATCGACGCAGCCGTCGCCCGGGAGGCTGCTGAAAAGTCTCACCAGATAGGTGCCTGTATCGGGGTAGAACACCACAGGGGCGTGCGAGGTGGAGGTTCCGAAAGCACCGAAGTCCCACCAGGCATTGTCGCACTGCGCCGTGGAGTCGTCGACAAAGTGGCTGTGGTCGATGAATTCTACCTTAAAACGGCAGCTATCGCGCTGCACCGAGTAGTCGAAATCGGCCACCGGCGCCACCAGACGCGACAGCACGCTCAACGTCACCGAGCACGAGGTGTCGCCAATAAACCCAAGGGAGCAATAGTAGTAGTGGTTGTCGATGGGCAGCGTGATTGCGCGCTCGGTACCTATAACCGAGTCGTTGTCGTCGCGCGACCAACGGTAGGTGAAACCATCGGGCGCTTCGACGCGGTTGCTGTCGCCGTTGGAACACGACAGGAAGTTGATGGTCTTCTGCGCGCAGGAGAGGGTGTAGTAGGCATAGCCGAAATGGGCCCCCGGTTTACAATCGTAGGTGGTGAGTCGCAGTCTGACAGATTGACCGTGATAGCCCGAGAGGTCTATACCCACAACGGTCCAATCTTTCCACAGCACTGTAGTATTATGATAGGTGATGGCGTTCCAGCCCAAGCTGGCGTTGGCTACAAAGTCGTAGGAATTGCAAGATGCAGGAGCAATCAGGTTGCCTGCCGCGTCAAGCATCTCGATGCGAAAACGGGGCTGATCAGTTGGATTATGGTCGGGGTCTTGCATGACAGCGGCATACTTGAGAATGAGCATGTCGTACTGCGTGGTGTCGACAGGAATGTCGTACTGCATGGCCTCGGCCTTACTTCCTATCCCCCAATTCCCTAATCGCACAGAGTAATCCTCCCCTTCCGGTATGACGCGCAGGGCAGTGACTATGGGGTCGCGCATCGAGGTGTCTGTATTCACCGTGTGACGGCTTTCTTGCGAACTGGGCCCAAAATCGACGACAACCCTATGGGCATAAGGATCCCCATAAGTGCCATAATATGGCGTCGCCTTGGTGGAATGCAGCATTCGTGTATCAACACAATCGTCGGTGTCGCAGCCAATACGAGTAAGTTTTAGCCAATAAATCTTGGAATACGAAGGATTACAAATATTACTTAAAGAGTCGCAGCCACCGAACAATGACACATAGTAAAATTCGTCTTCTTCCAACTGTATTGAAAAGGTATTCATCCCTGTGACATCTTGGTACAGCAACTGCTGCCCTATGGAATCAGCTACCAAAATTTGCACACTGGGATTTCCGACGACATCCCATGAGAATGTCACAGGAGGCACCACCGTGTCGCACCCGGGGAAATAGATCAAGTGTGTATTTTCATACCTCTCCATAGCGAGGTTGGTCGCTCGGAAGTTCCCCACCAAACAACCAGTAGTCGTCACTCGTATATCGTCCAGCTTCGCATAATGGCCCACATTAACTTTATGAAAAGTAATATAATGGTCACCGAAAGGTGCTCTTGAAAGGTTAATGGTATACTGTTCCCAAGCATTCCCTTGACAATCGGGCACACCCTCCAGGAGATGGAATGTCGAATGGTCGTAGGGGTCGGTCATGGTTCCCACCTCGAGATTGCAACCATTACTAGCCCAATACTGCAAATAGGTGCCACTACTGAAATCAATCGCAATGTAAGGCATAGAGACATAGACGTCATGGTTGCTACTAATAAAGATATAACCTGGCGTCATATTTCCGGAAGTAGATGTACCATATGCATCACGAACAAAACCTCCGGAAAAATCGCCACCCCTGACAGAGGTCCACCCTGGCGGAAGAATTTGCGGATAGGAGGATGGAAGTTCTGCGAAAGTGATGCATGTGTCGAATTGTCCCCGCACCCCCACGGCGGCCGACAGCAACATCAGCAGCACAAAAAGCCTATGGACAATATTCGACATACCACGCCAACACTTTATATAACAACGGCAAGAAGGGGAAAATATTGCCTATAAAAAAGGACTGCCCAGAAGAACTCCGGGCAATCCCAACCATAACCAAATAAATATGAAAAACTATTTTCCCATTTTTTCGAGCAACTTGCTGCGCGGTTACTTACGCAGGCCAAGCTGTTTGACGATGGCGCGGTAGCGCTCGATGTCAGTCTCCTTCAGGTAGTCCAGCATTTTGCGACGCTTGCCGACGAGCATCACCAGGGCGCGCTCGCTGACTTGGTCTTTCTTGTGCTGCTTCATCAGCTCGGTAAGGTGCTGGATGCGATAGGTGAAGATGGCTATCTGTCCCTCGGTGCTACCAGTGTCCTTGGCCGACTTTCCGTATTGGGCGAAAATCTCTTCTTTCTTTTCTTTTGTCAGATACATAACGTGTTACATTTGTTTTTGTCTACTTTTTCGTTCTCGTTTACGGCTGCAAAATTACGACTATTTTCTATACTGGCAAAATATTTTTTCAAAAAATCGCCATTTTAACATTTGTTAAGAAAGTTTATTGCCAGTAAAATCAGTATTATTCGATGGCGGCACCGATTTCGGCGGCCAGGGAAGCGAGCTCGTCGGAGGTCATCTCGACATGGTGGGAGAAGTTGAGGTCGCCAGGACGGTTGAGCGGCATGAGGTGGATGTGGACGTGGGGCACGTCGATGCCCACCACAGCCTCGCCGACCTTGATGCAGGGACAGACCTTCTTGAGCCCTTTGGCAACGCGCTTGGCAAAGAGGTGCAGCTCGGTGAAGGTGGCATCGTCAAGGTCGAAGATGTAGTCGACCTCTTTCTTGGGGATGCAGAGCACATGGCCGCGCACGACAGGGTTGATATCGAGGAAAGCCAAGCAGTGCTCAGTCTCAAAGACCTTGTGGCAGGGAATCTCGCCTGCGACAATCTTGCTGAAAATGGTCATAGCGGAGGGTGTTTGAAGGTTAGCGTTCGATTTTCACCAGCTCGAAAGTCATCTTGCCGGCAGGCACGTTGACCTCGACCACATCGCCCACCTTGTGGCCCAGGAAAGCCGAGGCAAAGGGCGAAGTAATGCTGATCTTGCCTTGCTTGAGGTTGGCTTCGCTCTCGGGCACGATGGTATACTTCTGCACCATTGTGTTCTTGGTGTTCCGAATTGTGATGATGGAGAGCAGGAGCACCTTGGAGGTGTCTATCTTGCTTTCGTCGAGCAGACGGGCATTGGCCACGAGTTCCTGAAGTTTGGAGATGCGTGCCTCGAGGTGGCCCTGAGCCTCCTTGGCGGCATCATACTCGGCATTTTCGGAGAGGTCGCCTTTGTCGCGAGCCTCAGCGATGGCCGCCGAGGCAGCAGGACGCTCGATGGCGATGAGTTGATGCAGTTCGTCCTTCAGTTTCTGGAGGCCTTCTTCACTATAGTATTTGATTTCTGCCATATTGATGGGTTTTATTCAGGAGTTTAAAAAGTAGGAAAGGCTTTGGGTGTAAAGCCTTTCCCAATAATGGATTATGTTTGTTCTGTCGTTAGAAGCGGAACGTGGCGCCAATGGCGTGGGTGCCCTTGAGCGGCGAAGCAGTGCGATAGGAGTAGTCGATGGTGAGGCCTATGTTGTTGTCCTCCTTCTTGCTGAAGGGAATGTCGACCGAGCCACCAGCGCAGATACCGCTGTTGGCGGTAGCGACGTCACCGGACCAGAGACCTGCCTGCAGGATGTAGCCACAACGGAGCTGGAACATGTTGAGCAAACCGTACTCGAGACCCAGGACATAGTTGTCGCGCAGGAAGGCGTTGGAGGTAAAGTCAGCCGCAATGGTCAAGCGCTGATCCCACTTATCGAAGAGGAAGTCGTAGGCCAGACCGATGTTGAGGCAGGTGGGGAGCTCCATCTCGGCGGCACGTGTCTCGACGGTGAAGGGCTTGCCGGCATTATTGGTCATCGTGAGGGAGTGACCCGTGCCGCCAAACTTCATCGAGGGGCCCCAGTTCTTGAGGGAGATACCGAACTTCAACTCATCGTTCTCACCGGTGACATACTGGATACCGGCATCGATGGCGAAGCCGGAGCCGGAGATGTTGTCGGTGGTTTCGTTGGCCAGCTTGAAGACCACACCACCATGGATGGTATTGGTGAAACTGTGCGAGTAGGCTACGTTGATGTTCATATAGCTGGGCGAGAAGGTGCCGTTGATAGGTTCGGGACTGTCATAGGTAGTGATGGGGAGTTCGCCAAAATTCATGGTCATCACATAGACACCCAGCACACCCGACTCGAAGACACGGACTCCAAGGCCGAAGGCGTTGACAGCGGCGCCGCTACTCAAGCCACTCTTGCCACCATAGAGGATGGTGTTGCTGTAAGAGACCTCAATGTTCTTGACAAAAGCAAGACCAGCCACGTTGTTGAACATGGCGTCGAGACCGCGCACATTGGCGACATTGACACCACCCCAGCCCATGCTGCGTGCCCACGGGTTGATGAGCAACTCGGAAGCACCGGCTGTTCCGCGGCGCTCGTCATTACCAGCCATGGCAGACTGGGCCGACATCGCCGTCAGAATCGCAACTACTGCAAATATCTTTATTATGTTTTTCATTGTCTATGATATTTTTGAGGGTTACTTACGCGATTAGAATTGGAACGAGTTGAGGTCAACAGGACGCATGGTGCCGAACCACTTGATGACACGTTCGCCAATGCCGGGCACGGAAACATGTATCAGGTACATGCCGCCGGCAATGGGGATACCGGTGTGGTTGTGGAGATCCCAGTCGACGGAGGTGTTCTCAGCAGTGCCGTACTGGCTGTTGCTGCGCGAGACGGCGGTGGGGCCAAGGGTGCGGACCAGCGTACCGTCGACAGTGTAGATGCGGATGGTGCAGCCCTGCGGACGGCCATCCTCCATGCCCACGGGCAGGTTGACGATACGCACCTTGGTCTCAAGCTGACTGGCGGTCTCATAGTTGGAATAGCTGTAGTAGGGGTTGGGCACCACATTGATGAGGCCGAGCAGCGAGTCGGCATACTCTTTCTGCCTGTCGCTGTCGAGAGCGAGATTCTCGAGCACAGCATCCTCGGCAGTGAAGCGGAACTGGTAGGCAGGCATGTTCTTGTTGAGGTCGTTGAGACCGCAACGGGTGGCCTCAGTGCCATTGGGGCCCATAAAGCGGCCGTAAGGCACACGCACGTCGATATTGATAGTGACATCGGTGGGGATACCGTTGGAAGGATAGCCGGCATTCAGCGTAGCATCATTGCCAGGATATTTGAAAGCATGGCGCGAAGAGACAAGCGGCATGTTGACCCAAGCCACCGATGCATAGAGCATGGCGATGGAGTCACGCTCGGGGATACCCGTGCCGTAGTTGGACCACTCCATGGCGACACCGTTGAACAGGCTCCAATAAACTGCGTTGGCGCGGACACGCATCTTCATCATGCGGTCGGCCGAACGAAGCATCTGGAGGGCCCAGCGGCCGGCGTCATAGGACGGGGTACGGTATTTGAGGCTCTCGCGGGCACCAGTCCTCAGGTTGAAGAAAGGCTGGTCGCAAGCATTCAAGACATAGATGAAGTGGCGGCCGCCGAGGACATAGTTCTGCGTGCCTTCCATCATGGTCTGGACAGGATTCCAGAGCATGTCACGACCGTTGTACTGGATAAAGCGGGAGTCCTCACCGAACATGATGTTCAGACGCTCACCGGTGACGGTGTTGATGGCATAGCCGGGGAACCAGCCCATGCCCTCCTCCGCGATGTAGGCGGGGTTGGAGGGATCATCGACATTGGCAGCGATGCCACGCTGGGTAACGGTACGGCCCATCTTGTCGACCGAGAGGTGCCTACGGGCGCTGAACTTGCGGGCATTACCTTCAGACTGCGTGTAATCGTCGCACATCTCGACAACCGGGCAGCGCGTCCACTTGGAAGTATCGGCGGTGAAGACGATACGGACGCTGGGGAGCTGGCTCATGTCGCTGTAGAGGAGCGACACATTGTCGAAGTTGGACATCAGGGAGCGCTGCACCTTGATGGCGTCATAGTTGTTCACACTATCGCGCCAAGCGGCGATGGTGTCGGACTCGGGCATATAGTATGAGTAGTTGAAGCCGGGATGGTAGGGCATGGTGGAGACCAACGCGTAGGGAGACCACAAGCCGCTGACGACACCCTCGAACATCTGCTCCTTGTCCATAGGCTCATGCTGGGTCTTGTCACCCACCCAGTTCTGCTTGTAGTAGTCCTCATCGAGATAGGCTTCGGACAAGCTGATGGGATCGGTGGAGCCGGTGAAGACACCGAGCGTACCGGTCGAATACTGGGCACCGGAACGAATCCAGTTGTAGGTAGCATAGGAGTCGTTGTCGGGAATACCACTCAACCACTGGTAGTGCTCGTCGCCGAAGGACATGCTGGAACCCAACAGACCACCGGCTTTGGCAAAGCCTTTATAGAAACGATATCTGTTCTCGGTGGTGTATTCCGGGGCGCTGGCGGGACCTTCGGGGTTGACCAACGCCACCGCGAATCCGAGCTCGAGGAAGAGCTGCTCGTTGTAGCGGGAGATGGAGAAGTCGGACCAGACGGTATCCTTGTAGATCACCTCACCCATCTCGGTGATGGGGATCTTGCCGCCGTCGGCACGAACCACACACCAGCGGGTCTTGTTGTTCAGACCGGCACCGGCATTGTTGACGATGTGACCACCACTGTTGGAGACATTCCAGAAGAGGATATTGTAGTCGCCTTCATGGATCTTCAAGGGGTCAATCACAGTGACATTGATGGGACCGTAGTTCTCCTGATACTGGGGATTGGGGATGATGCAGGGGGTTTGCATGTAGGATTCGTCATAGGAACCGTCGCGGGCGACACCGTCGACAAAAAGGCCGGGGGCCTTGGCGGCAGCACCGGGGGCACCCATGAGCTCGGTGAGAGACTCATCGGTCAGACGGAGCATCGAACCACCGTTGCCATAGCCTTCAAGACGGACAATGTTGGGGCACATGCCAAACTCAGACTGGGCAATCTTTCCGCCAGCCTCCATGATAGGATCGTGCGGAATGGCTGTGATGGGAGCGATGCTTCCGCCACGCTCATTCATACGACCGGCCAAGTAGGGGGTCATCTGACCGTCAAGAAGGTCAGCCTGGGTCTGCGAATACTCCTTGAAGCGGTTCTGGGCGTAAGCGATGGCCACATAATAGTACTCACGGTTGTTGACAAGAGTCGTATTGGATCCCGTGGCGAAGAGGTCTTTGGTGATACGGAAAGCATGCTGGATACCCTTGTTGGCACCTTCGACCATGACATTGCCAGTGAGAAGACCCGTGGCAGAGTTCGTGGTGAAATTAACCAGCGTTCCGATGGGGAGCGAAGGATCGGCCTTGTAGATGGTGTCGTAGGTGTAGACACGGACACCATTGACCATGGAACTGTCCTTATGGATGCTGTCGATAGCATCGTAGTAGTTTTCGATGTCACACTGGGCCACAAGACGTGCCTTGGTGACGTCTCCAATGTCAGCAATAGAAGCATTGGCGTCCTTCAACTGGTAGATCTGATAACCCTCGAATTTGAAGCTACGCTCATCCTTCGAGTACTCCTTCATCGTAGTGACCTTGGTGGTTTCATTATATACTGTATAGGTCTTTACAATGGAAGGATCCTCCTCGGAATATTTCTCACCATAGTTGTTCGATTCCTTGTTTTCATAGGTGAGATAGAGGATGACTTCGTTCTTGAGTTCCTGGCAAGTGAGTGTGGGAGCGTCGGGACCGTCAAGGACTTTGAAGCAGTTTTCAAACAGGGCCTGGCAGACGTCATCAATCTGACGGAGCAACTCAACAGAGTTCCACTGGTCGCCAGAAGAAGCCTGGGCGAAGGGAATACCGACAGTGATGTAGTTGACGGCACCGGGTTTCAGCGTGAACGGACCTGCCGACTGCATGAAACGACGGTCGGAAGCGGCGTTGTCAGGCATGTTGTATTCAGTCCAGTCGTTGGGGTTCTCATCCGGCTCCACACCGTTGGTGCCCCAATGCCAAGGATCACTGTCGCCCGGGAACATGAAGTCGCACTCGAGCGAGCCGGTAAGAGCCATCTTACCATACTTCATGCGGGTGTTGTCCTTCCAGTAGCCACGCAGGTAGTTGTAGTAGTCAGTGGCTTTCTGGGGCTCACTGTTAATACCCGTTAAGGAGTTGTTATAGTACACGAAGCGGCGCATACCGAAACGCTCGTCGTCAATGATATTGTTACCAAAGTTCACACCGTTGATGGCGCAGTTGCCGACCGTATCACCCGGAACGAAGTACCAACTATTGAAGTCAATGGCATAGAAAAGGTCGGCATTATCAGTAATGGAAATGGTGTCGAACGAACCGTCGGTCCTTCTGTAGCGCTCAAGGAGCTGCTTCAACTGAGGACTTCCGTTGGTCTGTATCCAGGGAATATCAATCTTGGGATTGTCCTTGCCATCGGGATCCATGTAGGGACCTTGGAAGAAGTCGATACCGACAGCAGGAGCAATGCCAGAATAACTACCGGCACCCGGCTTATCATTCTTGGTACCGTTGTAGCAATAACCCAAACCACGGCGCACATCGCAACCCACATAGTCGTCGGTAGCATTACCGAGGTCGGGATCAACCCACTGGCTGAAATAGGTCTCACGAAGTTCGTAAGTGGAACGGTTGATAATCTCATAGGAGTAGAACGTCATGTTGTTAATCTCGTCATTCGTGGCGAAGGCAAAAGCCTGGGCGCGGATTTCGAGACCGATGGGCTGACCGTGGGATTCCGTATGGGTGTTACCCATATCGTTGAAGACCCACCAAATGGTCTGGTCACCCTTCAGCACCTGGTCGGACAAGATACCGCCAGAGACAATACGGTTGCCCTCCTGAACACCGACAATACCGGCATCCGTTTCCATAGTGGGAATGCTGACATAGTTCTCGCCGGGTTTCAGGTTAGCTTTCAGCGTACGCGGGCACAGCACATTCTCAAAATCATAATACGGATAGTCACCATTGTGCGGATTGTACTCAAGGTCGCCGTCGGCATCATAGAAAGGTGCAAGGAAATTACTCAAGTCGTCACCCTGTCCCTTGGCAGGCCAGTTCTCAATCACGTCAGTGATATCCTGGTCGGGACTCGACACAGCAACGACGACATTGTTGGAGTCATACTCGAAATGCGAACGCAACGCAAGCACCTCAGTTTTGGTGATAATCCAATGCTTGTCGTAAGCATTACACACGGGGAGGTCAACCGAAGCAGTCCCGTTGATCTTCAACGGACCCGGCCAATAGTCATCACCGTCAGAACCGAAACGGAGAGCGGCAAGACGCAACTGGTCATTGACATCGGTACCACCAATCCACAATGCAGCACAATACAAAGGACTGCTATTGCTGTTTTTCGGCACATGATACTGGGTGACACTGCCATCAAACCACATGTTGCCATAGCCGTTAATCAGGGCACGGACATTGTTGATGTTAAGTTCCGCAGTACTCTGTGCACGTTTACAAACAGCGGCCTTTGTTTGAACACTGGCGTTTTTCGCGTTGGCTTTCTTGCACTCTGTGCATTCGCGGGCCATGACTGTCCCCGACACAGATGCCAGTAGCAAGGAGACCAATACTAGTTTGTTATATATACTTTTCATAATGATGTTTTTTTTCGCTTTACACATTAGAAGTTATACGACAGAGATAATTTGATAGTGCGCGGACTTGAATAATTCCAAGTGCTGTTGCTAAGAGTGATGGCGTATATCTCACGATATGCGGTGGGGTCGTACTGGTTGTTGATGGTCGACTGCGTCTCCGGGTCAGTCAGGTAACCATTATCCTCGGGGTTGCCAGTGACATTGAACACATTAACAACATTGCGGATATTGAACAGGTTGTTGATAGTTACAGCGGCAGTCAGGTAAGTGTCGCGCTTGCCGACCTTGATAGGCCAAACCTTATCGGCGACAACATTGAAATAGAAGCCCCAAGGCAGACGGGCACCGCGATAACCACCAACGATGGTGTACTGCGTGTTGGAGAAAGCGCGGGTGTAGGGACGTCCCGACTGGGCCACAGCCATGAAGTTGACACCAAAGTTCTCAAGGAGCTTCACCTCTTTCTTGCGCTTCTCACCAGTCTCCTTGTCAGTCACAACGCGAGTAATGGTCGGGCCATTGTACTTGGCACCGCTTGCATAACGGAAGTCTACGTTGGCCTTGAACTCGTGACGACGGTCATCACTGATGGGGTTGAGCATCTTAAGAGTGGTATAACCTTCCTTGATAAGCTCGGTCATCGTCGTGGTGGACAGACCCGTACCCTCTGCATACTGCAAAGTGTAGTTGGCATTGATACGGATGTTCTTGGTCTGACGCAAATCGTAGGCCAGAGTCACACCCTTGATAGTACGGAAGTCCTTGTTATCATAGCTGTAGTAGTTGGTATTGGGGTCGGCACCAGCATACTGCACAAGCTGGATAAGGTCTCTCGTCTCCTTATAGTAGGCCGAAGCACTCACAGCAGAAGACTGGTTCAGTGCCTGCTGGAAGCCCAACTCATAGTTGGTGATGCGCTCAGGCTTCAGATTGGGATTGGAGATGGAAGAGATTTGCGTCATGAAAAGATAGCTATAGTAGTCAGCCGTCCAACCAGAAGACGGACGACGGGCGATAATGTCGTAACTGGCCTTGAACTGCGACTTGTCACCAATGGGGAAGGAGAAGGCGATACGGGGCATGGCGACGACCTGTGGTTTATAGCGTTCAAATACACCGTCGACATGAATCTTGCCTTCATTGACAGCCTTCTGACCATTTGCGGTGTGATACGGGGTGGGTTTACCAGAGTTACCGCTCACCAAATTGGGCGAAGCAACTTCCGTACCGTTGGCATCATACCACTTGCCGTTGGCATCACGGTAACCCGTGATAGTGGGATTGTCACGATGGGTCTCGTCCGGGACGAAATTGACATAAGGCACCCAGTCATCACCAGCACCAGAATAAATCTCATTGGTGGCCACGACCTCGCCGGCATTGACACGATCCCTCAACTGACCAACCGTATACGACTCGTACAGCAGATAGGGATCTTTCAAGACAAACTGGTTACCGTCAAAGTAGTCAACACGGACACCCACATTGAAAATCAGGTCTTGGAAATAAAACTTGTCCTGAATGTATCCGGCCATATAAATCGGCGAGAAAGCAGGTAGATATTGATACTTGCTGTCTCCTGGATTGAAGAACTCTTCGAGAGACCAGTTGGCACCATTGTACTTCTTACCAGTGTGGTCATAGCCGATGTACGACACTATGGTATTACTGCCGCCACCATTGAAGAGCTCGTTGGCAGAGAACATCTCAATACCACCAGCATTGACGAAATCTTCCGGGTCATAACGGTCGATGTCAATCCATGTAAGTTCATTCACATCCTCACCCTTATCGGCCAAATATTTACGGAAAGCAGCATCAAACGTGGTCTGCTGATCACTATCTAACAGGCGATCATAATTCACATACAATTGGGATCCGCGCTGCTCATAGTGGGGATGAGCCTTGTCCAACTGCGAAATATGGCGGTTGGCATTCTGACGCATGATAGTCCACAAGTTGTATGCTCCCAAAGAATAGGACGATTGCCACATCTGGTCATACTGGAAACCAATCTCGATTTCATGCCCAAGCACATCCGCCGAAGCCTTAGCCTGCAAATACAAATAATCGTTCTGGGCTTTTGAGAAACTGCTCCCTTGCACACCAACATTCGACAACAAACCGTAGATGCTCGAGGGAGAATCACCGTTGTACAATCCCTTGAAACCAAGGATACGGGATCTTTGAGTGAGGTAAGAACGGACCTCCTCTAACTCTTCACTCTTGAAAAGCTGCTCATTGTAGTTCGAGAGGATGGGGTTGTAGGGCGAACCCTCAATATAGGTAACATATTCTTCCCAGTTGTTCTGAACCATAGCCGTACGGGTGGTACCGTGGTAGCTGATGGTCTTTTCTTCATAACTGCGCAATTGCTCGGTCTTGTACTTGGCGATATGTCCATACTTGAAGATGTCGTCCATGCTCTTGCCAAAGTTCTCGTTATAAGTCCTGGACGTATAACGGTTGACCATACCTGTGATATTATACATCACATTCTTGATAGGCGACGAGGTCTTCGCCTCATCCTCATTTGAGGCCTCGGCATCACGGAAGCGCTGCGTGAAGTCAACAGTAAGAACCATATTACGTCCCTCACCGACCGTGGAACCCGTCAGCGTCATATTCAAGGGAGAAATCGAAGCACTCGGAGAATGACTGGCACTGAATTCACCCGTGACCGTCAACGTAGCATAGTCCGAGAAACGGAAATCCAGCGCACCTTCCATCGCGACAGAATAGTACTGCAAATCAGGAACCCTTGAGGCATCACCACCAAAATTCTTCTTGCGCAAACGGGTAATCTCATAAAAATCTTCTGCCCCAATCTTGGTTTCTCCAGCATAGTTGATAGCGCCAGTAACAGGATTATACGAAAGCGGATTCTGTTCCAACTCGCGCACCTTCTCATCATTGACAATCTGATAACGATATCCCTTTACACGATAGAACGGCGATTTCTCATATTGCGCTTGACCCGTGAAACGGAAACCGACAAGGGTACGCTCCAACGAAGAACCATCGTCACTCTTCACAGTCTTCTTGACGACAGGACCGGTGAGGTACACCATCAACGTGTTGAGAAGACGGTAATCAAGATAGCCTTCCCAGCGCACCATTCCCTTAAACTGACTCGTTGGCGGTTTAAGGGTGATGATCTGGGTACCGCCGATAGCCTCACCAATGCTGGCAGGCGTACCACCGAGAATAACCTGAATCTCAGCGATAGCATCCTTCGGCACCGACACGCCGGTACGTTTGCGGACATTACCCTGCATGGTAACCATTCCGCTCTCACCACGAGCCGTACCCGTACCACCGTCATCATATCCTACGCCACCCACGGCAGCAACAATACTCTCAACCGAGGTACCAGGCATACGCGCTATATCGTCCGACGAAATACGCGAACCTGACTCGGGAGTACCAATCTCAATCACGGGAACCTTCTCCTCCACAATTTCCACAGCTTCCAAAACCGTGGCTGAAGAGTTGAGCTCGACGTCCACAACGGTAAATCCCGATGCAGTAACATTGATACCCTGACGGATAACGGTGGCATAACCCACCGAACGAACCTCAAGGTCGTACTTGCCCACAGGCAGCGGCTTGATGGTGTAAATACCATCAAAGTCGGACACACCGACAAGAACCTGTTTGCCGTCTTGCTTTGCAATAACGTTAGCGAATGGCAACGGTTCCTTTGTCTTAGCATCGGTGATAGTTCCCTTCATCGTGCCTTGCGCCAAAGCGACCATTTCCGCCATCAGCAAGAGTCCGAATGTCAATAGTACTTTTCTAAACATTCTCATTGCGTTTACATGTAAAGAGATTATTGATTTATTTGATTTCCCGTATTGATATATGGGTTGTTCAGAACCGTCTGATATATGACTGCCTGCCGGAGGTCGAAAGCGGCTTCCCGCTGTTCCTCCTCAGGCATCTCTACCATACGAGCAGCCTTCCTCCCCTTTCGGTCTTCGGGCGTAATCGTCTCGTATGTAAAGTACTGCGATTGCTCATGCGCGGGTTCCTCAGCGGCATTCTCTTCGTCAAAGCCGAAGAATCCGTTGTCCTCCTCTTCACCCTCCATCTCCGGCACAACCGTTTCCTTCACCATTCCCCGTTTCATATAGGCGAGCAGCGAAGGCAGAATGCTGATGGCAATGAAGATTATGAGCAGCGTCAGTTTCATTGATTATCTTCCGGTCTGAAAATCCTTTATCAGTTTATATTATGCTGTCAATTCGGCTTTCTTCTGCTTGCCCGAAATCTCATAGACCACCGAGCAGGCGATGCACAGCGACGAGAACACGCCAACCAGCACGCCGACCAACAGGGCGAAGATGAATCCACGGATAACCTCACCCCCGAAGATGAACATCATCAACAGGGTAACAAAGGTGGTACCCGATGTATTGACCGTACGGGCCAACGTCGAATTGATAGCGTCGTTCATGTGGGTGCGCAGGTCGCGTTTCGGATACAGTTTGCGGTACTCACGCACACGGTCGAAGATAACCACCGTGGCATTGATGGAGTAACCGATGACTGTCAGCACAGCCGATATAAAGTACTGGTCAACCTCCAGGTTGAACGGCAGCAATCCATACAGGATGGAGAACACACCGACCACCAGAATGGTATCGTGCGTCAAAGCCGTCACACTGCCCACGCCGAAGCGCCAGCTGCGGAAGCGGAGGCCGATATAGACGAACATAACCAGCAGACCACCGATAACAGCCCATATCGAGTGCATCAAGTTGTCGTGGGCGATACCCTTGCCGAACTGGTCAGCCTGGATGATACCCAGCGGGTTCGTCTCTGTCGACTTGAACTCGTCAATAGTGATGGCGTTCTTGAAGTGCTTGGCGGTACCATTGTACAGCGCCTCCACAATCTCGTTCTTCACATTGTCACCATCCTTGTCAATCTTATACTTGGTCGTAATCTTCAACTGGTTGTTCGGGCCGTAGGTCTTCACCTCGGGAGCTTCCTCGAACTGCTTGGCCAAATCGGAGCGAACATCCAGTGCACTGACAGGCTGGTCGAACCTCACCACATAGGTGCGGCCACCAGTGAAGTCGATACCGAAGCTCAAACCACGGACGGCGAAACTGGCGACACAAATCACAATGGCAATGCAAGCAATGAGATAGAAGGTCTTGCGTTTGCCAATGAAATCGACCTTGGCGTCACGCAGGAAGTTCTCCGAGAAGGGGAACGAGAAGTTGATTTTGCGCTTGTTGCTGACAGCGCTGTCAATAAAGAGACGGGTGATGAAGATGGAAGTGAAGAGCGAGGTAACGATACCAATGCACAGCGTCACAGCGAAGCCCTGCACGGCACCGGAGCCGAACATGATGAGCACCAGACCCAGCAGGAAGGTGGTCACCTGACCGTCGATGATAGCCGAGTATGCATTCTTGAAACCATTCTCAACCGCATTGGCCACACTGGCACCGGCGCGAAGCTCTTCCTTGATACGTTCGTAGATGATAACGTTGCCGTCGACAGCCATTGCCATGGTCAGCACAATACCGGCGATACCGGGAAGCGTGAGCACAGCACCTATCGAGGCGAGCACTCCTATAAGAAGGAATACATTAATAATAAGGGCGATCACAGACACCCAACCAGCACGATTATAGAAGAATACCATGTAGGCAAGCACCACGATGAATGCCAGGATGAACGACCAAAGGCCGTTTCTGATGGACTCCTGACCCAACGACGGTCCCACCACAGCTTCCGACACAATATTGGCAGGGGCAGGCAGTTTACCGCTCTTCAGAATATTGGCCAAGTCCTTGGCCTCTTCAAGGGTGAAGTCACCGGTGATGGACGAACGTCCGCCGGCAATCTCACCGTTGACGCGAGGAGCCGAATACACCTGATCGTCAAGCACAATGGCAATGCACTCACCCACATTCTGACCCGTGATGTCCTTCCACTTGGAGGCACCCTCGCTGTCCATCGTCATCGAAATCTCATTGCCACCGACAGTCGAGAAGTCCTGACGGGCGTCGGTGATGACCGTACCGTCCAGCAGGGCGTTACCCGTACGATAGTCCTTGATTTTGATGGCATACAGCACATAGGTGTCGGGACCATAGTGCTCGTCGGGCTTGGCCGACCACAGGAATTTCATCTGACGGCTGTCGTAGACATTCTTGGCGGCAGCCTGGGCAAGCATCTCGCTGATGGCCTCTCGGTCACGACCGGCAGCCAAACCGACGATGGGGCCGGGTATAGGCTGGCTGTTACCGTCGATATAAGGCGTCAACTTGGCAAACAGGGGATTCTCCTTGGCGACAGCCTCGCTCTCGGCGGTCTTGGCGGCCGAAGTGACATTGTCGGCAGTCAACTGGTCAAGCAGCGCCTCGGCACTGTCCTTCGTCTCGGCGACAGTCTCGGTGGCCACGGTGTCAACCGCGACATCCTTGTTGATGGAGCCAAGGTAGGAGTTGGCGGCGAAGATATACTGGGCGGCTTCCCTGTTGTCGAGGGTCAGCCAGAACTCAAGCTGTGCTGTACCCTGCAAGAGTTTACGCACACGCTCAGGCTCCTTCACGCCGGGGAGTTCCACAAGGATACGCTCCGACGCCGAAAGTTTCTGGATGGTGGGCTGCGCCACGCCAAAACGGTCGATACGCTGGGTCAGCACCTGGTAGGTACGCTCATAGGCAGCCGAGGTTTCCTCACGCACCTTCTTGATAATCTCGTCGTTATTGTCCGTGCTCTTGATTTTCTCACGCAACTGCACGTTGAAGTAGGGATAGAGCTGGACATTGGGATCAAGCTGGCGGATGGCGTCATAGAACAGGGAGACAAAGTCACGGTTGGTGCTCTTCTCCTGGTTTTTCAATGCAAGGTCAATAGCCTTGTTGAACAGGGTATCCTCAGTGTGGTCGGCCAAAGCACGCACGACGTCGACGGTCGAAACCTCGAGCATCACGTTCATACCGCCCTTCAGATCAAGGCCAAGGTTAATCTCACGCGACTGGCACTGGCGGTAGGTAAAGCCAAAGTAGATCTTCTCGGAAGCCATCGAGTCGAGGTAGCGGGACTCGCGGGCATTGCGAAGGGAATCCAAAAGCATCTGGGCTGCGACGTCATTGTCCGTTCTGTCGGCGACAAATTTCTGAATCTGCTCACTCTCGATGTAGTTTTCAGCTGTCTTCTCGGCATTGCGCTCCACGCTGCTGGTCACAAATGTAAACGACAATTGCACCAGACAGACGATAACAAACGCCCATGCCAAAAATCTGATAAGTCCTTTATTCTGCATAGTTTGTGTGTATATTTATGTTTTTTGTGTATTTACTTTGAATGTGCAAAAATAAGAAAATTTCTTTACATAGAAATTATTTTTAAAAAAAAAGATGTACCTTTGCACAAAAATTCAAGAGTCACAGCAAGATATGGACGAAAAAAAATCTCTCACCGTCAAGGACTGGGCCAACGAGGATAAACCCCGCGAAAAGATGCTCAATCAGGGCGCAAAACAACTCACTAACGCCGAACTTATCGCTATCCTCCTGCGCAGCGGCCTGGTCGGCAAAAGCGTGCTCGACGTGGCCAAGGAAATACTGCAATCGGCCGACAACAGTCTCTCCACACTTTCACGCATGGACTACAAGCAGTTGCGTTCCATCAAGGGGTTGGGCGACGCCAAAGCCACCACACTCATGGCGGCACTCGAACTGGGATGGCGGTTACAGAGCGAAATCAACACCGACCGGCAACTGCACCTGCCCGACAGCACCGCGATGTTCAATTACATGCTCCCAACCTTCGCGAGCCTCGACCACGAAGAGTTTTGGGCCATCTACCTGAACCTGAAGCACAAAGTAATTGAGCGCCAGCGTATCTCCATCGGCGGACAGACCGACACGTCGGTCGACCTGCGGATACTCTTCCGCGGCGCCCTCGAATGCAAAGCCACCCTCCTGGCGGTGGCACACAACCACCCCGCCGGCACGCTCTCCCCCAGTTCCCTCGACAAGAAACTGACACATCAAATCAATGAAGCAGGCAAACTGCTTGGAGTCAAGCTTGTGGACCACATCATCATCGGCATCGGACCGCATGGCCGACCCGACTACTATAGCTTCAACGACAACGGTTTAGTGTAACGCTGCCCTACCGCCTGCATTCCATCTCCACACTCACCGAATCCATCTGGCCGCCCAGCGGCGGGGCTAGTTTATATACTTTCACCCTTACATCCTGCACATCAGCGAATTGCCGTAGCACCGCATCGCCTATCCGGCGGGCCACATGCTCCAGCAGGTGCGACGGTTGCCCCATCTCGCTTTTCACCACCTGGTAGACATCCAGATAGCTCACCGTATCGGCAATATTGTCAGACACTTCCGCCACCGACGTGTCGGTATGGAACGTCAGGTCAACGACGAAGTGCGTGCCTATGGTCCGCTCCTGCTCGAAACAGCCATGGTGCGCATAGAAGCGCATCCCGTTTATCGCAATGGTTGCCAACGTCTTGTGCCTATATGATGTTGTCAAACTGGTGCAGGAAACGCAGGTCGTTCTCGAAGTAGAGACGCAGGTCGCGAATCTGGTACTTCAACATGGCCATGCGCTCCACCCCCATACCGAGGGCGAAACCGGTATACTCCTTGCTGTCTATCCCACATGCTTCCAGCACATTGGGATCCACCATACCGCAACCCAGAATCTCTAGCCAGCCGGTACCCTTGCAGATATTGCAGCCTTTGCCGCCGCAGATATTGCATGAGATGTCCATCTCGGCACTCGGCTCCGTGAACGGGAAGTAACTGGGCCTCAGACGTATCTGCGTCTGTTCACCAAACATCTCCTTGGCGAAATAGAGCAGCGTCTGCTTGAGGTCGGCGAAGGTCACCTTCTTGTCCACATACAGGGCTTCCACCTGATGGAAGATGCAGTGTGCACGGGCGCTAATAGCCTCATTCCTAAACACTCTGCCAGGGGCTATAATGCGGATGGGGGGCTTGTGGGTCTCCATCACTCGCACCTGCACCGACGAGGTGTGTGTACGCAACGCCACATCCATCTTGCCCTCTTCTTTTTGCACGAAGAAGGTGTCCTGCATGTCGCGGGCCGGATGGTCGGGCGGGAAGTTCAACGCTGAGAAAAGATGCCAGTCGTCCTCAATCTCCACCGACTCCTCGACGGTGAAGCCTATGCGGGCAAATATCTCAGCTATCTCGTTCATTGTCACCGACAGTACATGGCGGCTGCCACGCCCCGCGAAGTCGGCCGGCAGGGTCAAGTCGTGGGTGTCGTTCAGCTCCTGCGACTCCTCCACATAGTTCTTCCACTCCTCCACCTTCGCCTGCGCAGCATTCTTCAGCTGGTTGAGGGCGATGCCCACCTCTTTCTTTTGGTCGCCCGGCAGGGCCTTGAACTGTTCAAAGAGGTCGTTCAGCACACCTTTGCGTCCCAGGAAACGCACCCGGAACTGCTCCACCCCTGCCGCCTTGTCCTTGAAATCCTCGATACGGGCGTCCCGTATCTCCTCAATGTATTGAGCTATCTGACTCTTCATATCTTTGCAATGTAACTTACTTTAAAACAGTTGCCTTGATAATCTTCACATCCTCCAGCGGACGGTCCATCCCGTCACATTTGACAGCGGCAATCTTGTCCACCACAGACATCCCCTCCAGCACCTCGCCAAACACCGTGTACTCGCCGTCCAGATGCGGGGTGCCTCCGACGGTGGTATAGGCTTTGCGCTGCTCGGCGCTGAAGGTCTTGCCGAAACGCTGCGCCATCATGTCCAACTGGCTGTTGTCCCACACCTGCCCCTGCACAATATAGAACTGCGAAGCCGACGATTCACGCTTGGGGTTCACCTGGTCGCCCTGCCGCGCCGCACAGAGGGCGCCCTTGCGATGGAACAGCCCTGCTTTTATCTCGGCCGGCACAGTGTAGCCCAGCGTGCCGTCGCCCAGCGCCTGTCCAGCCTTGGCGTTGCGAGAATTGGGGTCGCCGCCCTGTATCATGAAGTTCTTGATGACACGGTGGAACAAAAGACCGTCATAGGTGCCGTTTTTAACCAATTTAACGAAGTTATCACGGTGTTTTGGGGTGGCATCATAGAGCAAAACCACTATTTTCCCGTAATTTGTCTCCAAGGCGACCTTGGTGCCCGCAGGACGCTTCTCCTGCTGATTCCCAGCCGCTTGCGACCACATCACCAGCGACGCCAACAAAAAAATTGCAAGAAAAGATAACTTTTTCATCTTATACTCAATAATTTTTGCTAATTTTGCAATGCAAAAATAAGAATAAAAATAGACATAAAGCGACAAAAAACCACACTTTTATGAATAAAAAAGTCAAGATCGCATCCGCTATTCTGTTTTTCAGCCTGTTACCTGTCGCCATTTTTTCGGCCTGTGACAAGGACACAAACTGTTATCTGGATGTAAAAGTGCTCGACGGAAGCACCGACAAACCGGTTTCTGACGCCAAGGTGCAAATCTACCAGTCTGCATGCGACAGCTCCGACTTCAACTACCGTGAGGGCGTGACTGACGCCGCCGGCGGCTACTCCACCTCCTTCAAGGCCCCCGGCATCATGCACATCAAGGCTACCGTTCCGCTCGACACCTTCTACTATGACGACCATGCCTACCGCATCAGCGAGGCCACTATCCGCATTGTCGAGGGCGAGACCAAATTGAGCACCATCCACCTCACCACCGACACCACCTGGATTAACGAAGCTCCGCAATCATGATTTTCCAACCCACCGGCGCCGACCTTGAACAGATGGGGCGCCTCGGCCTGACCACAGAACAGGTGCAGGCCCAGATTGACCATTTCAAGGAGGGATTCCCCAAAGTACGTCTCGACGCGGCCGCCACACCCGCCAACGGCGGCATCAGACAACTCGCCGACAAGGAGATAGACCGCTTTGAACACCAGTACCGCTCCCTCGCGCGCGGCAAGAAGATATTGAAATTCGTCCCCGCCTCGGGCGCCGCCACGCGCATGTTCAAGGACCTCTACTCCTTCACCGCCACCTACTTCGGCGTGGCCAACAACTTCGACCGCGAGTTCCCCGAAGTCAAATCCTTCCTCGAGAACATCCGCTCCTTCGCCTTCTGGGACGACCTGAAAGCCTGCATGGCGGCCGCCGAACTCGATATCGAGGACTACCTCCGCCGCGGCGACTATTCCACCGTCATCAATTTCCTCCTCAAAGAACAATACCTTGGCTACGGCAGCCTCCCCAAGGCGCTGCTTAAGTTCCACCGCTACGGCGCCGTGCAGCGCACCGCACTCGAGGAGCACATCGTCGAGGGCGCCCTCTACGCCCGCAACGCAGACGGCACCGTCAACATCCACTTCACCATCTCACCCGAACACCGCGCCGCTTTCCGCCGCAAACTGGCCGAAGTGAAGCACTACTACGAGGCTACCTTCGGCATCAAGCTCAACGTCAGCCTCTCCGAGCAGAAACACTACACCGACATCATCGCCGTCGACGAGCAAAACCAGCCCCTGCGCGACGAGGAGGGCCGACTCATCTTCCGCCCGGGCGGCCACGGCGCCCTAATCGAGAACCTCGGCGAGCAACGCGCCGACCTCATCTTTGTGAAGAACATCGACAACGTGGTGCCCGACTGGATGAAGCACACCACCGTCATCTACAAACAGGCCCTCGCCGGCATGCTGCTGGAACTCAAGGCAAAGACCGACACTATGCTGCGCGACCTCGACCACAACCCCAACGAGAACACCCTGCGCCGCGCCGCACGTCTGGCCACCGACGAACTCGGCATCACCCTGCCCGACCACTGCGACGCCGGCACCCTGCACGACCTCCTCAACCGCCCCATGCGCATCTGCGGCATGGTGAAAAACCTCGGCGAACCCGGCGGCGGTCCCTTCTACACCATCGACACCCGCAACCGCCGCAGCCTCCAGATTGTCGAGTCGGCACAAGTCAACCACAACGACCCCAAACAGGAAGCCATCTTCCAGGCGTCCACCCACTTCAACCCCGTCGACCTCGTTTGCTGCACCAAAGACTACCGTGGCCGCTACTTTAACCTGCGCCGCTACGTCGACCCCATGACCGGCTTCATCAGCAAGAAAAGCAAAGGGGCACAGACCCTCAAATCGCAGGAACTCCCCGGTCTCTGGAACGGTGCCATGGCCGACTGGATTACCCTCTTCGTCGAGGTACCCGTAGCCACATTCAATCCCGTCAAGACCGTCAACGACCTCCTGCGCAAGGAACACCGCGAAAGCTGACCCCTCGCCTAGCATTGAGGCCAAGGCATAAAAAAACCCGCAGCAGACACTGCGGGCTTTTTCTGTCAATTTAATTTTGCACTTACATCGGCATTATTCGCACTCAACACCAGTCTTGGGGTTGGCGATGACGATGTTATTCATGTCGGCACACTTGCCGTCAACCTCAACGTCTTCCTGAGTGCTGATCACAACACCATTAGCATAGGTTTTGCAGGTGCATTTCTTGTTGCAGGACACGAAGCCGGCAGCGAGAGCGATCACGGCGATAGCCAGAACGATTTTCTTCATTGTTTTTAATTTTAAAGGTTAAACATTTTCAATTACAAAAGTCACATTGGCATTATTCGCACTCCAATCCCCACTTGGGGCTGGTGCTCACCAAGTTGTTCATGTCAGCGCACTTGCCGTCAACCTCGACGTCTTCCTGGGTGCTGATAACAACACCATTAGCCCAAGTTTTGCAGGTGCATTTCTTGTTGCAGGACACAAAGCCGGCAGCGAGAGCGATCACGGCGATAGCCAGAACGATTTTCTTCATTGTTTTTAATTTTAAAGGTTAAACATTTTCGAGTGCAAAATTACTACTTTTTCCCAAACCACGCCAAGCCCATATTTAATTTTAACATTTTTTAATAAATTCGCATCCGTTCTACAGAAAATTACAAAAACACAAATCACTGAAAACCAATTGATTGTGAATAGGCCGTACAAACCACCCAACAACCTGTATATCAAGTCCCTATCCCTATCATCACCGTATCAAAACCGTATCATCGCCGTATCCCCTCCGACTGGGGAGGTAGATGATAGGTCGATGATGCGGTGCAGACCCCCTGCTGAAATCTTTTTTTGGCCAGTCCAATTATTTTTCGTACTTTTGCAAATTATTTTTAAAACATAAAATATTATGTGTGGAATAGTAGGATACATTGGTGAGCAAGAGGCTTACCCCATCCTGATAAAGGGTCTTCATCGACTGGAATATCGCGGCTACGACTCGGCCGGAGTAAGTATGATTAGCCCCAAGGGTGACCTGAATGTGTATAAGGCCACCGGAAAAGTGTCTGCGTTGGAGGACAAATGCGCCAGAGAGGACATCGCCGGCAGCATCGGCATCGCACACACCCGCTGGGCCACCCACGGCGAACCCAACACCGTCAACGCACACCCGCATCTCTCGCAGAGCGGCAACCTCTCACTGGTGCACAACGGTATCATCGAGAACTACAAGACACTACGCGCGATGCTCGAGAAGAACGGCTACGAATTCTGCTCCGAGACCGATACCGAGGTGCTGGTGCAACTTATCGAATATACGCAAAAGCAGCACAAATGCGACCTCTTCACCGCCGTGCAGCGCGCACTGAAGAACGTCATCGGCGCCTACGCCATCGCCATCCTCCAGAAGGACCACCCCGACCAGCTGGTCTGCGCCCGCAAGGGATCGCCGCTGGTCATCGGCGTGGGAACCGACGCGCGTGGCAAGAAAGAGTTCTACCTCGGCAGCGACGCAACCCCCATCGTGGAATACACCAAGCAGGTGGTCTACCTCAAAGACGAGGAAATTGCCTATATGGACCGAAGCGGCAAGATTGATATCGTCAACCTGGCCAACGTGCACCAGACACCGGAGATGCACACCCTCAGTCTCTCGCTCGACGAGCTGGAGAAGGGTGGCTTCCCGCACTTCATGCTCAAGGAGATTTGGGAGCAGCCCAACGCCCTGCGCACCTGCATCAAGGGCCGTCTGCACCCCAAACGTCACGACATCACGCTGAGCGGCATCATCGAACACAAGGACAAGTTCATCAACGCCCGCCGCATCATCATCTGCGCCTGCGGCACCTCGTGGCACTCGGCCCTCATCGGCAAGTACTTCATCGAGGAGGCAGCCCAGATACCCGTCGAGGTAGAATACGCCTCGGAGTTCCGCTACCGCAATCCCGTCATCTACCCAGACGATGTGGTCATCGCAGTATCTCAGAGCGGCGAGACAGCTGACACCCTCGCAGCTATCCAGCTGGCCGAACAGAAAGGCGCCTTCCTCTACGGCATCTGCAACGTCATCGGCTCCAGCATCGCCCGCGCTACCCATAGCGGCACCTACCTGCATGTGGGTCCGGAAATCGGTGTGGCCTCTACCAAGGCCTTCACCGGTCAGGTCATCACCCTCTGTCTGCTGGGTCTTGCAATCGCCAAGGAGAAAAAAACCCTCAGCGACGAGATGTTCCACATGCTGGTCGACGAGCTCTACATGATTCCTGACAAGATGCAGTGGACGCTGGAGAACAACAAGAACATCGACCAGTTCGCCCAGATGTTCACCTACTGCCGCAACTTCCTCTTCCTCGGCCGCGGCTACAACTACCCCGTGGCCCTCGAGGGCGCACTGAAGCTGAAGGAGATTTCCTATCTGCATGCCGAAGGTTATCCCGCCGCAGAGATGAAGCACGGTCCCATCGCCCTGGTGGACGAGGAGATGCCGTGCGTCTTCATCGCCCCCAAGCGCGGCATGTATGACAAGATCGTCAGCAATATCCAGGAAATCAAGTCGCGTAAGGGCAAGATTATCTCGGTGGTCACCGAGGGCGACGTCACGGTGAAGAACATGAGCGACTACGTCTTCACCATTCCCGACACGCGCGACTGCTTCGTGCCTATGCTGGCCGTCATCCCGCTGCAAATGCTGGCCTACTACATCGCGACCGCCAAGGGCCGCAACGTGGACCAGCCCCGCAACCTCGCCAAGAGCGTCACCGTCGAGTAATGGAAGGCTTTGTACTTGCCGCCGGGCTGGGCACGCGGCTGCGGCCGCTGACCGACGACCGCCCCAAGGCGCTCGTCGAGGTGGGCGGCAAGCCTCTCCTGCAACACACCATAGAAACGCTGGAAGCGGCAGGCATCAGCCATATCGTGGTCAACGTGCACCACTTCGCCGACAAGGTGACCGAGTTCCTACGAAGTCGTCACTGGAAGGCATCTATAGACATCAGCGACGAGAGCACCCTGCTGCTCGATACCGGCGGGGGCCTCAAGCACGCCGCACCTCTCTTCTCCGGACAGGAGAACGTGCTGGTGCACAATGTAGACATTCTTTCCGATATCAACCTGCGCGACCTAGAAACGCGCCACACCGCCGAAGGCAACCTTGTAACCCTCTGTGTCAGCCGCCGCCAAACCAATCGCATGCTCGCCTTCCGCGACGGGCTACTTATCGACCGTTTCGACGGGAGCCCCTCGCAACAAGGTTGTGAAGCACTGGCTTTCAGCGGCATCTCCGTCGTAAGTCCGGCTCTGTTCGCCCTGCTGCCCGAGGCAGACCACCCCTACCCTGTCATCGACCAATACATCGCCCTAGGCGCCACCCACCGCATAGGCAGCTACCTCCACGATGCGGAGCACTGGCTCGACGTGGGCAAGCCCGAAACCCTGCAACAGGCACAGCAATGGAGACGTTCCTAAAGCAAGTTGCACGGAAGATACTGCGCGAACACAGCAACGATGCGGACCGCGTGCTGTTGGTCTTCAACAACCACCGCTCCGAGTTGTTCCTGCGCCACGCCTTCGAGGCCATCTCCGCCGAAGAGGGATGCACCTTCTTCCTGCCTCGGACCACAGTCATCGACGACCTGGTGGCCGACCTCGGTGGATTGAAGATAGTGCCCAACGAATTCCTGTTGTTCGAGCTTTACCGTATTCACATGGAAATCGGCGGGGAGGAGCGCAAATACCAGACCTTCGAAGAGTTCATCGCCTTCGGCGACACCATGCTCTCCGACTTCTCCGAGATAGACCGCTACTGCGTCGACGCACGCAACCTCTTCATCAACCTGCACGACCTGAAGGCCATCGGAGAGTGGGACATCGAGGACCCCGCGATGAGCCCTTTCCAACGCAGTTACCTGGAGTTCTACCACTCGCTCTACGACTACTACCGCCTGTTGCGTGAGCGGCTGACAGCACGCGGCGAAGCCTACGGCGGCATGGCCTACCGCCATGTGGCCGAGCACATCGGCGAACTGGCTGAAGGTTGCCCCTTCACACAGATTTATTTCGTCGGCTTCAACGCCATGACCGAATGCGAACGCATGATTATCGGCGAGTACGCGCGACGCGGCATCGGACGACTGCTCACCGACGGCGACCCCTACTACGCATCCGACCCCATGCAAGAAGCTGGCCACTTCCTGCGCAAGCACCGCACCGAATTCCCCGAGATAGACCCGCGTGGCACCTCCCTGTTTGCCCAGGGACATAAGAAAATCACCGTGGTGGAATGCCCCGAGGCCGTACTGCAATGCAAATACGCCGGCCAGCTGCTGGCCGGACACAGCGACTGGCTGTTCGACCCCGAAAGTACCGCCGTGGTACTGGCCGACGAAAGCCTGCTCATGCCCACCCTCAACGCACTGCCCGACAGCGACAAAGACTACAAGGTGAATATCTCCATGGGGTTCGCCTATGCCGACAGTGGCATCCACCTGCTGGTACTGCGCATGCTCTCGCTCTACCGGCAAGCCACAGCCAAAGGCTACTACCATACCGACCTCGTCGAGGTGCTCTCCGACCACCACATCGGACGACTGCTGGGCATGGACGACCTGCGACAGCGCACCCTGCGCCACCTGGAGCGCGAGAACCTCATCCGCTGCCACGCCTCCGACGTCGCCACCCTGCTCGGCACCGACCGCCTCAGCTTCCTCTTCCCCGACGAGGTGCCAGGGCCCGACGGCGTGCTGGCCCTGCTGCGCCGCATGGCTGAATTGATAGCCGACGGCGGCATCACCGAAAACAACCGCAAAGAAAAACAGGCCCTCGGCGGACTGGCCGAGATACTGGCTTTCTTCGACCGCCTGCAGGCCGAATACAGCTTCATCACCGACACCGGCACCCTCGAAAAAGTCTACACCCGCATCGCGCGCCGCCACAGCATCTCATTCCTCGGACAACCCCTCTCGGGACTCCAGATACTGGGCATGCTCGAGACCCGCAACCTCGACTTCAAGCGTGTCATCCTGCTCTCGGCCAACGAAGGCATCCTGCCCTCGGGCCGCAGCCAGAACACCCTGATACCCTACGAGCTGCAACGCGCCTTCCACCTGCCCACCTACGAGGAGAAAGACTGCGTCTTTGCCTACAACTTCTACCACCTGCTGCAACGTGCCGAGGAAGTATACCTACTCTATAGCTCGGAGGCCGAAAGTATGGGCAAGGGGGAAGAGAGCCGCTTCATCAAGCAGGTGCGCAGCGAACTGGCTGTCCGCTTCCCCGGCCACATCGAGGTAACCGATACCGTGGTGGACACCGGCCACAACCTGCACCGCAGCAACGTCACCGACAGCCACCACAAGACCCCCGCCGTCATGGAGCGTCTGCGCATGCTGGCCACCCGCGGATTCTCGCCCACGTCACTCAACAACTTCATGGAGTGCCCGCTGCGATATTACTACAGCAACATACTCAATGTCAACGAGCCCGACACCGTTGAGGAAGACCTGGACGCCTCACAGCTCGGCACCTGCGTCCACGCCGTGCTTGAACATATATACACCCCCTATATCGGCCGAGCCGTCGACGCCGACGGCCTGCGCCAAGCCCTCGACCAGCTGCCGCAGCTGATGCAGGAGGCCTTCGAAAAACTCTACAGCCACGGCCGCTCGCAGGAAGGCCGCAACAGCTTCCTCCACTCGGTGGGCGAAAGCCAAGTGCGCCACATACTGCAACGAGAGAAGAACCTCATCCTCCAGGGCAACCGCATTGAAATCGTGGCCCTTGAGCAGGAAATCACCCACCCCGTCGAAGGCACTGGCGCCCACTTCACCGTCAACCTTAAAGGCATCGTCGACCGCATCGACCGCTTCAACGGCCGTCTGCGCGTCATCGACTACAAAACCGGCCGCCTGGACGACAAAGAAATCAACGTCACCACCGACAACCTCGAGAGTCGCCCCATGCCCGGGAAATGGCTTCAGCTGATGTGCTACGCACTGATGTACAGCCGCAAAAACAACCTCACCGAGCCGCTGCTTTCGGGCATCTACCCCCTACGCCACCTGAAGTCGGACGTCAGTCTCACCCACTGGGACGGCACAGAGGAGCTGCTGTCCGAACACCTCGATCGCTTCGAACAGATGCTGGCCGCCAAACTCACTGAACTGCTCGACCCCGAGACTGAATTCGCAGCCCCCGAACAACCTCTTGGCTGCACCTGGTGCCCCGTCCGAGGCTTCTGTCCCAGCCGTCTCTAACCCCGTTTTTTTCAAAACGAGATTTTTTTTGGCAAATCAAAAAAAAGTCGTATATTTGCAACTTGACAGACCACATACCGATACGTCCAAGTATCGGAGTATGTGGTTGATAGAGTGTATATAAATAAAGAAAACAACATACCATGAAAAGAACTCTTTTCGTACTGACGCTCGTTTCGGTGCTGCTCACGGGCTGCAACGGACTGACGAAAATGAAATCCAACAGCAACAAAGTGCGCTATCAGGCCAACCCCAACCCTGTGGAGACGATGGACGACAAGGTGGTGGTGAAATTCACCGGCCAGATACCTCAGAAATATTTCAAGAAGAACTGCGCCGTGTTCATCCAGCCCGTCTTCTCGTGGGAAGGCGGCAACATTCCGCTGGAACCCCTCACCCTCAAGGGCGAGAAGATGGACGGCGACGGCAATATCATCAACTATGCCAACGGCGGCCGCTTCACCTACAGCGACATGTTCGACTTCAAGCCGGGCATGGAGACGGGTCGCGTGACCCTGACCCCGGTGGGATACAAGGGCAAACGCACCAACGAGGACGCCCGCTTCAGCGACGACATACTGCGCGACAACCACGGCAAAGAGTTCTCGCCGGTGCTCATCTCCGACGGTGTAAACAACACCTCGTCATGGGTTGACATCAAGGGCAACATCTCCATCTCGCCCATCAACTACAACAAGACCCAGGGCATCGTGGAGACCGCCGACATCTACTTCCTCAACGGCACCTCGGAGCTGGACTGGAACTTCGAGATGAACCAGAAGTTCGACAGTTACAACAGCCTGCAGCAGCTGAAGCGCATCATGCTTGAGCAGGGCTTGCCGAAACAGATCAGCATCACCGGCTGGGCTTCGCCCGAAGGTGAAGAGACCGACAACGTGGGCGTATCGAAGAACCGCGCCGACGTGGCCACCGCACAGTTGAACAAGATACTCGACGAGGTGCTGACCGTCATGGCCCGCCGCGCCAAGGTGAAACCGCAGGATGTGGATTACTACAAGTACCAGCAGCTGAAACAGATGGTCATCACCACCCGCGCCGCCGGCGAGGACTGGGTGCACTTCGTGGTGATGGTCGAAGCTAGCGACATACAGGACCGCCACGCCCTCATCAACATCGTGGAGACGCAGCAGAACCTGGTGAAGCGCGAACAGATGATTCGCAACATGGCCGAGACCTACACCGAGCTCAAGGATGAGATTTTCCCCAACCTGCGCCGTGCACAGATTGCCCTCTACTACAGTGAAGCACGCAAGACCGACGCCGAGTTGGCCAAACTGGCCTCCACCAAGCCCGAGAAGCTGAGCTTCGACGAACTGATGTATGCCGCATACATCAACTACAACTATGACACCAAGATGAAATACTACAAGTGGGCCACCGAAAACCACTCACAGGAGTGGGCCGCCTGGAACAACGCAGGCGCCGTGGCCTTCTACCTGGAGGACTATGACGAGGCCGACCGCTACCTGAATGTGGCCCGCGACCTCAATCCTCACAACCCCGATGTGCTGAACAACACCGGCCTGCTGTTCCTGGCCAAGAAAGACTACGCCCTCGCCAAGTACTACTTCGAGGAGGCCAAACGTCAGGGCAGCAACGACGCCGACGCCAACATCCCCATCCTCAACCTCAAGCGTGGCAACTACAGCGAGGCTCAGAAGGCCATGAAGGGCAACCCCTGCACCTACAACCTCGCCTTCGCACAGCTGATGAATGACGAAACCGGCACCGCCATCCGCACCCTCGACTGCTGCCTCGACCAGAACAAGGACGTGAAATACCTGCGTGCCGTGGCCTATGCCCGTCTGGGTGACAAGACCAACTGCCTGAAGAACCTCAAAGCCTCCATCGACGACGACTACGAGTACAAGCGCAAAGCCATCGTGGACACTGAGTTCAAGGAGTACTGGGACGACGATGAGTTCCGCACCATCACCAAGTTGTACAACAACTAAGACAATGAAGAAACAGATTCCCAACCTGCTAACGCTCTGCAACCTCACCTGCGGAGCGTTGGCTGCATATATGGCAGCCCTCGGCTTCCTTCACCGCGCAGCGCTGCTGATGTTCTGCGGTATCCTGTTCGATTTCCTTGACGGATTTGCCGCACGGATGCTCAAGGTGAGCTCGCCGATGGGCAAGGAGCTGGACTCGCTGGCCGACCTCGTCACCTCCGGCATGGCCCCGGCCTTCATCCTGTTCCGGATGCTGATGTGTTTCCAGGGATGGAAATACTGGGCGCTTATAGCTTTCCTGATGCCCGCCTTCGCCGCCTTCCGCCTGGCCAAGTTCAACCTAGACGACCGCCAGGGTCACTCGTTCCTGGGACTGCCCGTACCGAGCAACGCACTGATTTGGGCCTCGCTGGGTCTCTGCGTTGTCCACCCCGACTGGGCGCAGATTTGCCTGCTGCCAGTGCCGGGAATCAATCACTTGCTGCTGTCCAACACGGCACTGATTGTGATGGGTGCGTTCAGCATCGTCACCTGCCTGCTGATGATTTCCGAAGTGCCTTTGATGGGGCTAAAGTTCAGCTCCTTCGGCTGGAAGGAAAACCGCGTCAGGTATATCCTGCTTATCGGTGCCGCAGTGCTCATCATCCTCTTCGGCATCTTCGGCATCGCCATCGCCATCCTATGGTACATCCTGCTCTCCCTACTCACTAGCCGGAGCCATGCTTGACGAGCTGAAGCATATCCCGATAGCCGATTACGACTACCCCCTGCCCGACAACCGCATCGCACGCTATCCTCTGGCGCAGCGCGACCAGAGCAAGTTGCTCTCTCTGCGCAGAGACACCATCGGCGAACACCATTTCAGCGACCTGCCCGCCCTGCTGCCGCAGGATGCCATGTTGGTCTTCAACGACACCAAAGTCATCCACGCACGTCTGCTGTTCCAAAAAGCCACCGGCGCGGTGATTGAGGTGTTCTGCCTCGAACCCTACCAGCTTTCCCTGAGCGAAGCCTTCGAGCAGCGCGAACACTGCCCATGGGTCTGTATGGTGGGCAACAACAAACGCTGGCGCGAAGGCGACCTATGCGGACATTGTATGGTGGGCGACACCCCCTGCACCCTCACCGCTACACGGCGCGACGCCGAAGGACACGCCTGGGTGGTCGACTTCCACTGGACCGGCGGATACAGCTTTGCCGAGGTGATTGAGAACGCAGGCGTCATCCCTCTGCCTCCATATCTCGGCCGTGACGCCGAGGAGAGCGATGCTACCCGCTACCAGACCGTCTACGCCCACCACGAAGGCTCGGTGGCAGCCCCCACGGCAGGACTGCATTTCACGCCCGAGGTCTTCGCCGACCTCGAGGCGCGCGGCATCGCCACCGAATACCTCACCCTGCATGTTGGGGCCGGCACCTTCAAGCCCGTCAGCACCGACACCATCGGAGAGCATAAGATGCATGTGGAGAAAATCTTTGTCACCGAGGAGAACCTGCAACACATCGTGACTCATGCCGGACACCCGCTGATAGCGGTAGGCACCACCTCGGTGCGCACCCTGGAAAGCCTCTACTGGTTCGGCGTGCAGTTACAGGAGCAGCCCTCCCTCGAGTCCATGCATGTTTCCCAGTGGGACCCCTACGAACTCAACGACCATGGTCTCGACTATGTCAACGCCTACGCCAATGTGCTGCAGTGGATGCGACGCCAAGGCATCACCACCCTCCACGGCGAGACACAGCTGATGATAGCCCCCGGCTACCGTTACCGCGTCATTAACGGCCTTGTCACCAACTTCCACCAGCCCAAGAGCACCCTGCTGCTGCTGGTATCCGCCCTCATCGGCGACCGCTGGCGCGATTGCTACAGTTACGCACTCGACCACGATTTCCGTTTCCTCAGCTACGGCGACAGCTGCTTTTTCATGCCCTGAACACCATGTCGCCCTTCGCCGCCATTCTCCAGACACTATTCCCCGGCACCTGCGCCTGCTGCGGCAACGTACTTGTCCACGGCGAACGCCAAGTATGCATGCACTGCCTCACCGATCTCGCCGCCACCCACTACTCCGGCATCGGCGGCAACCCCGTCGAGCGGCTGCTCACCGGCCGCATCCCCTTCCAGGCAGCCACCGCCCTGTACCACTTCCGTCAAGACAATACTGTGCGCAGCACGGTGCACGCCATGAAGTTCCACCGAAATGCCGAGCTCTGCCTGCTTATGGGACGTCTCATGGGGCAAGAACTGCTGCACAGCGGGCGTTTCGACGACATCGAATGCCTAGTCCCCATACCGCTCCACTGGTGGCGACGCCTGCGCCGTGGCTTCAACCAAAGCGAACTGCTCTGCCGCGGCATCGCCGATGTGATGCAGCGCCCCGTATGTACCCGCGCAGTCATCCGACACCGCTACACACGCCAGCAGAGCCTGCAAAGCCACACCAACCGCAGCGGAAACGTCGAAGGCGCCTTCCGCACAAAAAAGCCCGAGCTATTGACGGGCAAACACATACTGTTGGTTGACGATGTCATGACCACCGGCGCTACACTCACCGCATGCGCCGACGCACTCGCCGCCGTCCCAGGCTTGCGCATAAGCGTGGCCACCTTCAGCACGGCACAATAAAGAAAAGGTTATTTCTTGATTAGCGACAGGAAGTCGAGGTCGATGCTCAAGGCCACGAAGGGCTTCACCAGCCATGCCTTGGCTGTCACATCGTCAATGCTGAGGCTGGTTCCAATCACGTCGCCGTTCTTGTAGCCGTCCACCAGCACCTGATACTCGGCGACATTCACGCCCGTCGTCAAGTAGAAAAAGTCTACAAACCTGAAGCTCACGCCCACATAGAAGTTCTTGAACAAATTGCTTCCGCCGAAGCCAACATAGAAACCGAGGTCGTAGGAAAACTCCTGGTCGAATCGGCGTATCGACCTGCGCGTCGTATCACTTCCGAATGTGTGGTTCCGGTTGAAGTAACGCGTCATGTCCCACAGCATCACCGAGGCGCCGGTCACATAGTCAAACTCCACATTGCCCGCGTTGCGGTTGCTGATATACTTGTCATACATGCCAGGAGTGTTGCTGCCTTTGAGGCGGATCTCCCAGTCAGGCGTACGGTAGAAGCGCATAGCCACACCCTGGATGGGGCGAACCTTCTTCTTTTTATTGAGGCTGGCGGCATTCTTCTCTTCGGCAAGGCGGGCACGTTCCTCGAGGTACTTGTTGGCCTCCTCGCGCCGCACAGCTTCGATTTCGGCAATGCGCACCACCGCCCGTAGCGAGTCTACCATGTGTATGTAGTAGTTGCGCTCGGCCTCCAGCTTCTCCTTGTCCACACCGTTGTTGCTCAATATCTCGCGGTAGAACTTCTCCTTATCCTTCATAGCGCTCAACGCAGCCGTGTCGGCCACCCGCACGGTCACCGTGTCGATACGCAGCACATAGACCGTATCGGTGCGGTAGACCGTCTGCGTATCAGTACGATACAGGTAAATAGTGTCATACATCAGAAGCCACTCGCCCTCACCCTCTTCGATTACACTGTCGGCCACGGGAGCCGTGAGCAACGTGTCCTGCGCCCGCGACAGCAGGCACATCGGAAGCAGCAGTGCTATGAGCAGCAGGCGTTTCATTTTAGTTTCCCAATCATTTCGTCCACCGTCATCGTGGTCTGCGTACCGGCGGCCATGTCCTTCAGCGTCACCGTGCCGTCGCGCAGCTCATCCTCGCCTACAAAGGCCACATAAGGCACCGCCTTGCGGTTGGCGAACTCCATCTGTTTCTTCATCTTGGCGGCATCGGGGTAGACCAGCGCACTGACGCCCTCAGCACGCAGCCGCGCCGCCATCCGCACACAGGCCGCCTGTCCTTCGGCGCCGAAATTGATGAACATCACCGTAGCGGCCTGCGACAGCCCCTTGGGGAAGCCGTCGAGCTCCGTCAGCACGTCGTAGATGCGGTCGGCACCGAACGAGATACCCACACCGCTCACATCGGGCATGCCGAAGATACCCGTCAGGTTGTCGTAGCGTCCTCCGCCGCAGATGCTGCCAATCTGCACATCGTTGGCCTTCACCTCGAAGATGGCGCCGGTGTAGTAGTTCAGGCCACGAGCCAACGTCAGGTCCAGTTTCACATTGCATTTCAGACCGGCAGCGGTAATATAGCCGAACAGCTCCTTCAGCTCTTCTGCACCCTTGCGCCCCACCTCCACAGTGATAAACATCCGCTCCAAAGCGGCGATCTTCTCTGCGGCACTGCCGCTAAGCGAGAACACCGGGTCAAGGGCGGCAACCTGTTCCTCGGTGAGGCCGCGCTCGGCGAGCTCGGCACGCACGTTGTCGAGACCAATCTTGTCCAACTTGTCGATGGCCACCGTGATATCCACCAGCTTGTCCGGCGCGCCCACCATCTCAGCGATGCCCGCCAGTACCTTGCGGTTGTTGATCTTCACCGTCACGCTCACCCCTAACTTTCCGAACACCATGTCAATCATCTGCACCAGCTCCAGCTCGTTGAGCAGCGAGGTACTGCCAATCATGTCGGCATCGCACTGGTAGAACTCTCTGTATCTGCCCTTTTGCGGCCTATCGGCACGCCATACCGGCTGCAACTGATAGCGGCGGAAGGGGAAAGTAATCTGGTCACGGTGCTGCACCACGAAACGGGCGAACGGCACCGTCAGGTCGTACCTCAAGCCGCGGTCGCAAATCTGCGGTGCCACCTTGTGGTAGTCCTGTCCGAAATCCACGCCCTCCATGAAGTCGCCACTGTTCAACACCTTGAACAGCAGCTTGTCGCCTTCTTCACCATACTTGCCCATCAGCGTCGAGAGGTTCTCCAGCGATGGGGTCTCTATCGGCTCAAAGGCGAAAGCGCGGAACACCGAGCGGATGGTGTCGAAAATATAGTTGCGGCGCGCCATCTCCTCAGGCAGGAAATCGCGCGTACCCTTTGGTATTGAACACTTAACAGTAGCCATAGCAATCAGTTTACGAATGCAAAGATACACTTTTTTTCCGTATCGACCAAAACAATCTTCCACCACCCTCTCCATACCCCCACCTTCCGCAGAAGAATTTGATAAATTAATTTTGCCAGTTTCAAAAAAGTGCGTATCTTTGCAGCGGAATGAGAGAGGTCGAGAACCTCTCTTTTTGTTGATTATGATAGAGAAAATCAAGATATTAGAGATTGTCAGCAACGCACTGGAGGGGAGCGATAAGTTCCTCGTGAACCTGAAAATCACCCCCGACAACCGCATCTATGTCGACATCGACGGCGACAACGGCGTGACCATCGACGACTGCATCGAGCTGAGCCGCGCCATCGAGAGCCAGCTGGACCGCGACGAAGAGGACTTCGCTCTCGACGTGAGCTCGGCAGGAGCCGACAGCCCGCTGAAACTGACACGTCAGTATGTGAAGAACATAGGCCGTGACGTGGAAGCCGTGACCTTCGACGGCGAGAAACTGGAGGGCGAACTGACGGCCGCCGACGACGAGAGCATCAACCTGCACATCGCCGGCAGCAAGAAGAAAGCTCCAGAGGACATCAACCTAAAACGCAAAGACTTAAAGAGCGTGCGGGTGGCGCTGAAGTTCTAAACACAAACACCAAAAGAAAACAAAACAAGACACAACAATATGAAGACGTTAGACTTGAGCAGTTCCTTTCAGGAATTCAAGGAATTTAAGAACATTGACCGTGAAACGCTGATGCGCATCCTCGAAGAGGTGTTCCGCTCCGCGCTGGCCAAACATTTCGGCTCGGAGGACAACTTCGACATCATCGTCAACATCGACAAGGGTGACCTGGAGATTTTCCGCAACCGCATGATTGTCGAGGACGGCGAGGTGAACGACCCGACACGGGAAATCGCCCTCAGCGACGCTTTGAAGATCGAGAACGACTTCGAGGTGGGAGAAGAACTTTCGGAGCCCATCCTGATGAGCGAGTTCGGCCGCCGCGAGATTCTGAGCATCCGCCAAAATCTGGTGGGCAAGATCCAAGACTACGAGAAGAGCCTTATCTTCCAGAAGTACAAAGAGAAAGTGGGCGAAATCATCGTCGGCGAAGTCTACCAGCCCTGGAACAAGGAGATTCTGGTGCTCGACGAGGAGAAAATCGAACTGGTACTGCCGAAGAGCGAACAGATTCCGTCGGACCACTTCCGCAAGGGCGACACCGTGCGCGCCGTGGTGCTGAAAGTGGAGATGAAGAACAACAACCCCGTGATTGTGCTGAGCCGCACCACGCCCATCTTCCTAGAGCGTCTGCTCGAGGCCGAGGTGCCGGAGATCTACGACGGCCTTATCACCATCAAGAACATCGTGCGCCAGCCCGGCGAGCGTGCCAAAGTGGCGGTGGAGAGCTATGACGACCGCATCGACCCGGTGGGTAGCTGCGTGGGCGTCAAAGGCGGCCGCATCCACGGCATCGTGCGCGAACTGCGCAATGAGAACATCGACGTGCTGAACTACACGCCGCGTGTGGACCTGATGATACAGCGTGCCCTCTCGCCTGCCAAAATAAGCAACATCAAGATTAACGAGGAAGAGAAGAAGGCCGAGGTGTTCATGCAGCCCGACCAGGTGAGCCTGGCCATCGGCAAGGGCGGCTACAACATCAAGCTGGCCTCCAAACTGGTGGGCTACGAAATTGAAGTCTACCGCGACAGCGACGAGGACTACGACGATGTGGCACTGCAGGAATTCAACGACGAAATTGAGCAGTGGGTTATCGACGAGCTCATCAAGATTGGCTGCGATACCGCCAAGAGCGTGCTGGCGCTGCCGAAGGAGGAGCTTATCAACCGCACCGACCTCGAAGAGGAGACCATCGACCACGTTATCGAAGTACTCAACGCAGAGTTTGAATAATTAACCAAAGAAAGGACTCGACAGAATGGCAAGTTTCAGACTGAACAAGGTGGCCAAGGATTTCAACGTGGGTATACAGACCCTCGTGGAATACCTTGCCAAGAAGGGGCACCAGGTGGAGCCAAGCCCCAACACAAAGATTAGCGAAGAGCAGTATGAACTGCTGGCTACCGCATTCCAGGACGAGCGCAAAGTGAAAGAGGAAGCCGACAAGATCGAGCTGATGTCCTCCGGTAGCGACCGCGTCGTGGAAGTGAGCAGCAAGCCTGAGCCTGAGGCCGAGCCCGAAGAAGTGATCATCAAAGGCTTCACTGCCGCCAAGAGCGCTACTCCAGCCAAACCGGCAGCCAGTGGGAAAGCCGCCAAGAAACGGACCGAGACCCCTGCGCCCGCTCCACAGCCCGAGGCCGAGGAAGAACCCGAAATATCTGAGACAGAGGAGCCGGAGGAGAACGAGGCCCCTGTCGTCAACCCCGACAGTCCCTTCAAAGTGGTGGGCACAGTGGACCTGAGCGCTATCAACCAGCGTACACGTCCCGACAAGAAGAAAAAGGCCAAGAAAGGCGAGAAGAAAGAAGACGCTGTGTCGCCCGCCGCTGCCGCCAAACCGAAGAAGAAGACTGAAGCCAAGGAGGAAGTGCCGGCCGAGCCGATGCCTGAACCCGAACCTGTCGCAGTCGAAGAGACCAAGCCGGAACCCAAACCCGAACCCAAGCCGGAGCCCGAGTTCATCGAGACCCAGTACCAGAAACTGGAGGGCCCGAAGGTACTCGACAAGATTGACCTCAGCCAGTTCAGCAAGGACGGTGCCGACACCCCGGGCAGCAAGCGCAAGCGCAAGCACACCAAAAAGGAGGCTGTCAGCGCCTCCGAAGTGAAGAAGATTGGCGCCGAAGTGGCCAAGAAAGAGAACAAAGAAAAGGAGAAGGCCCGCAAGGAAAGCCAGAAGAACGCCGCCAAACAGCAAGATGCCGGTGGCAAGAAGAAGAAAAAGAAAGACGAGAAGAAAGTCGTTGAGATAGACGACAACGAAATCGAGAAGCAGATTCGCGACACCCTCGCCCGCCTCTCGCCCATGGGCAAGTCGAAGACCTCCAAGCACAACCGCGAGAAGCGCCAGAAGGTGCACGCCCAGATGGAGGAGGAGATGATGCACGAGATGGAACAGCAGAACGTGCTGCAGGTGACCGAGTTCGTCACTGCCAACGAGCTGGCCACCATGATGAACGTGCCGGTGACAAAGATTATCGCCACCTGCATGAGCGTCGGAATCTTCGTGAGCATCAACCAGCGCCTCGACGCCGAAACCATCAAGCTCATCACCGACGAGTTCGGCT
>JAFXXI010000014.1 GCA_017542345.1 Bacteroidales bacterium | reverse complement strand
GCCCACTCGTCGATATACTCGGCCATAGGGCTGGACGGGGTGATGGGGTAGATAGCTGCTACCTCGCTGAACATGTACGCCACATGCGCCGCAGCGCAGTTGCCGTCACAAGTCATAAACTTTTTTTCTTTTGCCATAATTGCTTAAACGTTTAAGGATTAATTATTTATAGTGAATTCTTCTTCAACAGGTTTGTGGTTTTCTTATGGGTTATAAGAATGATGAGAATTGTGGTCTTTTTTCAACACTTCTAAGATATTATCCAACCATATTAAATAAAGATCTACATTTTGGATATTCTCACCTTTGTTTTTATCAAATTCATAAGATATTCGCTTACTTACAATTAAGTGATTCCCGCCTCCTAAATAATAATATTCCCACCCATTAGGAACTTGTTTGCGGCTAAACGGGCCAAATGAACATTCTTGGAGTTCTGGACAAATTGAATAGATATCGTTTTCTTCCCACTCGCCATTACAATAATTGAAATAATATAAGTCTTGATCAAAGGTAACTATTTCAATCCTTCCTGCATAACCTTGAGCACCACTTTCTGCAAAAGATAATGCAGCAATGTCTAGCGGAATATAATCTCTATAATTCGATTTTGTCAGTAGTGTAGCCATATTTATTCTTTTTTCAGCAGTTTCCTATTTCGTTTGTTCTCCGCTACGCTATCGAATGTTTTTCGACATTGCTTCCATTCGGTCGCGATGTCCACCGGACATTCTTCACTTCTTCCAGCACGGTCATTTCTCTTTCTGTTTATATCCTATCCGTTTCCGGGGCGTTGATGGTTTCTCGCGCAGTTGGTCGAGGGCGTCGTTGAGGGCGCTTATCTGGACGGCCATCTCCATATTGTTCTCATTCTGCTCGTGGAGAATCTCATCCACACGGGCGTTGAGGTTGTCGACCTTGTGCGACAGTTGCTCCACCTTCAAGTTGACTCCCTGCCATGCACCTATCGCGTGACGAATGGCCACAAATGCCCGCATAATATTGATGTTGACCTGTATTGCCGTCTCCGACCGCAGCACCGAACTCAACATCGCAATACCCAATTCAGTAAAAGCATAAGGTAGATAACGTCCACCGCCCCAATTTGAAGTCGCAATTTGCGATTTCAAATGCGTATCGCTCTCTGCATCAATATTTTCTGGACTTGAGGTCACAATTTGTGACCTCAAGTCTACATTATGCTCATTCACAGTTATTTGCTGTGATTTCAAAAAGAATACATCTTTTCTATTAAGTTTGAACATAAAGTCTTCAGGGAAACGCTCAATATTACGTTTGACCGCTTGGTTCAATACTTTAGTCTCAACACCATACAACTCGGCCAAGTCACGGTCGAGCATAATTTGCATCCCACGCACCTCGTAGATGCGATGCTTGATGACTTCGATGTCAGCAGGTCCCTTTATGGCAATATCTGCGGCCATTTTACTTGGCGTTCTCTATATAATTCTCTAATAACGACAACAATACATCGCGCATAATACTATACGTGAATTTACAAAGATACAAAAATAAAATGGATTGTCGCAATATTTTTTGCATAAAGACAAAAAAGAGTGCCGCTATTTATTGTTTTGTCGACATCAAGCGAAAACCTTTTTCGTCGGTGCTGGGTATTTTTTTTCCATTTCAAAAAAAAGTGGTATCTTTGGCTTACGCCGACGTTACTTCATTTCGGATATGTCAAAAAAAAAATTTTGCCATATCGCTCAACTTTCGTAATTTTGCATCTCGAAACCGATAAGGACATATCATCTCTACCTCTTCTCTACATCATCTCTACCTTTTCTCTACCTCTTCACTACCTAAAATGTAGATAAAACATAGACAAAACGTATAGAAAACCTATCGATATGAGCAAGAACATCAATGGAATCATGGGGCCGCAGGTGGGCAAAATCGGCACGGTGATTGGCTATGTGGCCAACGGGAAGGTGATTTACCGCGCCTACCCAAGCACTGTCAAGAACCCGCAGACGCCCGCCCAGCAAGCACACCGCTTCAGGCTGAAGAGTCTCTCGCAGGCCTCCAAGGACCTCGAGCGCATGTTGGGTTACAGTCTGCAAGGTACTGGAATCGAAATCGGTACCACGGCGCGCAACGCCTTCATCAAGCTCAACATGCAGAGCTTCGTCACCGCCCCCGAGCTGACGCTCGACTACGACCGTCTCGTCGTCGCACAGGGTCGGCTGGCGGGTGTCGTCGTCACCAACGAGGGACCCCTCGACGCGGGCTTCGGCTACCGGCTGCGTTTCTCGGCCGAGGTGCCCGGCGGTAACCTGCCCACCGACATGCTGGTGGCCACCCTGTGGTGCCCCGACCTGCGCGAGGCGGTGGAAATCAACGGCTTCCTCACGGCAGGGGCATTCGTCGCCGATGTGGCGCTCCGCGAGACGTGGCGCGGACACGACATCCACGTCTATGCCGCGATGGTCAACACCCTCAACGAACCCGCCTGGCTCCCCACGCAATTCCACGACGGCGGCCGCCAGCTGCTGCCCCACGAAACCTCAAACACCGCCCACCTGAAGATAGGCAACAATTAAAAACACACGAATATGACCTTATCGAACAACATACAAGAGATACTGAACACGACCGACCGCTTTGCGGCGGGGGCGGGATGCAGGGTGACGGAGGTGGACGCGACGCATGCGGTGGCGGAGATGACCGTCGCGAAGGGGCACCTGAACGCCGGCGGCGTGTGCCAGGGCGGGGCATTGTTCACGCTGGCTGACCTCGCGATGGCGGCGCTGATAAATCATCAGGGAAACTTGACCTTCGGCATCAGCAGCAACGTGATGTTTGTGTCGAGCGCCGTGGAGGGCGACCGCCTGCGGGCCGAGGCCGTCCCTGTCGCCGACCACCACAAGCTGCCCGCCATCGAGGTGCGGGTCACCAATCAGGAGGGGCGGCTGATCTGCCACCTCACCGGCATGGGATACAGGAAGGAAGCGGAGTTTCCTGGAGTTAAGAGTTAAAAGTTAAGAGTTAAACGTGGAAACTATGGTAATAGATTTCAACGAGATTCAGGAGGTAGCCAACCCGCAGTTCAAGGGCGGCGAGGGCGAGACGATGTTCCGCACCTACAACGACGGACAGAACAAGATTATGCGCGGACGGCTGGAGCCGGGATGCTCCATCGGCTACCACAAGCACGAGACAAATAGCGAGATTATCTATATCCTCAGCGGCGAGGCTCGCTGCCTCTATGACGAAAACGAGGAGAGACTCGTTCCCGGCCAGTGCCACTACTGTCCCCGGGGGCACAGCCACTCGCTCATCAACGCCAGCGCCACCGAGCCGCTGCTGTTCTTCGCCGTGGTGCCCGAACCCTAACCTTCTTTAACTAATGTCATAGGAGGCCTATCTGCTGCATCATGTGGCGGTAGTAGGCGGCTTTGTCGTCCAGTTTCATGGGGAAGGCGCGGGATGAGGAGGGCATGCGCCAGAGACGCATGGGACGGCCGGCGAGGGTGAAATCGTTGTAGGCACCCATGGCGGGGACGGGAACACCGAAGTCGTCGGTGAGGACGGAGAAGCTCTTTTGGCCGGTGCAGACGATGTCGTGGCAGAGGGGTAGATGCGAGAGGAGGACAGGTATGTCTGTCTTCTCGACCACTTCGAGGTCTTTGTCGGAGGCGTTGCCACTGAGGCGGCGCACGGCGCAGGCGGTGTCGTAGATTGCTATTCCGCGCGACTCAAGCAAGGTTTTGATATCCTCCAAGCGGAAGGTCTTATGCGGAGCGTCTATCAGGCGCTGCGAGTCGCCGTAGAACACCAAGCCAATGATTTCCCACATCATATTGGTGCGGTTGGGGTAGAAGAAGTCCATGGCCCAGCGACGCCGCGGCGGCGGGAAGCTGCCGAGCATGAGCAGTCGCGCGTTGGGCGGCAGGAACGGTTGCAGGGGATGACGTTCTATGTCAGGCTTCTCCATGTCAACAAACGATAAGGTCGGCGAGGGTGCCGTGGGCGGCACGCAGGAGGTCGGCCGGAGCGAGGTGGAACTGGAGGCCGCGCTGGCCGGCGCTGCAGTAAATGCTCTCATGCTCCATCAGGCTTTGATGGAACCAGGTGGGCAGTGCCTTCTTCATGCCAATGGGCGAGCAGCCGCCGCGGATGTAGCCGGTGAGCGGCAGCAGCTCCTTGACGTGTATCATCTCCACCTTCTTGTTGCCTGTCACACGGGCGGCCTTCTTGAGGTCCACCTCCTCGGCGCAGGGGATGACGCAGACAAAGAGACCCGTCTTGTCACCCCGCAGCACGAGGGTCTTGAAGATGCGCTCGATGGGTTCGCCCAGCACTGCAGCGGTATGTTCGGCGCCGAGATGCTCCTCGTCGACCTCGTAGGGGATAAGCTCGTAGGCAATCTTCAGCTGGTCGAGCAGCCGTGCGGCATTGGTCTTCGTAACTTTCTTGTCAGCCATTGTCTCCTATGGTTTAAGCGGCGTGAGGGTGGTGCGGCGGTTCTGGGCGCGGCCCTCGGGGGTGTCGTTGTCGGCCACCGGCCGGCTCTCGCCATAGCCGCGATAGGTCAGTCGGTCGGCGCTCACACCGCGCAGAATCAGATAGTCGTATACCGCCTTGGCGCGGCGTTCGCTGAGCAGCTGGTTGTCCGCGTCGCTGCCCACGGCGTCGGTATGGCCGCCCACCTCGAGGCGCAGCAGCGGATGGCGGTTGAGGGCTTCGGCCAGGCGGTCGAGCTCGGCCAGCGAGGTCTCCAGCAGGGTGGCTTTGGCGGTCTCAAAGAAGATATTTCTCAACGTAACGGTGTCGCCGAGCGTCAGCAGGTTCTCCGCCTGACGGACAGGGTCGATGAAGGTGATGCGCTCGGGGCGTGCGGGAGCGGGCATGACGAAGCTGTAGAGGTCCTGTCCGCCGTAGCCGTCGGGGCGGTCGCTGCTGAAGAGGGCCGTGCGGCCGTCGGGCGCCACGATGAGGTTGTTCTCGTCGGCGGGGGTATTGATGGGGTAGCCGAGGTTGACGGGTTTGCCCCAGGTGGTGTCGTCCACCCGCTTGACCATATAGAGGTCGCTGCCGCCCATGCCGAGGTGGCCGTTGGAGGCGAAGTAGAGAGTCTTGTCGTCGAAGTGGATGTAGGGAGCCGTCTCGTCGTCGCGGGTGTTGACGGTGGGGCCCATGTTGCGGGGTTCGCTCCAGCGCCCTTCTTCGAGGGTGCAGTACCAGATATCGGTGCCGCCATAGCCGCCGCGGCGGTTGGAGGCGAAGTAGAGCGTGTAGCCGTCGATGCTGAGCGAGGGGTAGGACTCCCAGTAGACGGAGTTGACCGGCGCACCCATGTTGCGGGGCGTCCCCCAGCGGTCGCCGTGACGCACACTCATGTAGAGGTCGCACCCTGTCGGCTCCTTGGAGCGGCCGCAACCGGTGAAGATCACTATCCGTCCGTCGTGCGAGATGGTTTGCGCCCCTTCGTTGCGGTCGCTGTTGAGCGGCTCCGGCATGCGCTCGGCGGGGCCCCAGTCGAGCTCCATCGTATCGTAGAGCGAGAGGTAGAAATCCTCCTGGTCGCGTTGTCCGGGAGGGGTCTCGGGCCGGCGGGCGGCGCGGCGGGTGAAGACCAGCGTGCGGTAGTCGGCCGTCAGCGCCGGCATATATTCGTCGGCCTTGCTGTTGACATTGGCGCCGAGGTTCACGGGGCGGAACGGCACGGGGTTTTCGACGGCGTTCAGCCGCCATTCGGCGGTGCGCAGGCCTTCACGGGCCTCCTGCGTCCACCGTGTGCTCGAGGGGTTCAGGTCGAGGCAGTGCAGGTATTGGTCGCGTGCTGCGGCATAGTCGCCCAGCGCCATGTGCTGGTTGCCCAGCAGCAGCCAGGCTTCGACATAGCCGGGGTCGGCGTCGATGGCGCGGTGCAGCAGCTTGATGGCCTCCTCGTACTGCCCCACGGTCGATTTCTCCACCGCCCGTTCGAACAGGGGTTCGCTCTTGCTGTTCTGTCCCCATGCCGGCGCGGACGCCAGCAGCAGCACGAAGGCCACCGCCAGGCTTATCCGCCGCAGGACGCCGCGTGTCATTTCTCTGTCTATATCATATCCCTTCATGGAACGATGCATGCTTAATCCGACTGCAAAAGTACACATTTTTCCCGACCCGCGAAAATATATTTTCCCCGCCGCAGGCAAAAACGAACCGGTTTTCGCGCCTGATACAATAATCGCACCTGCTTTGCCGTTAATGTTAGAAACATTTAAAAGAACTCTCATGAACCGTACAAGCAGAATCATCACTGGCATCGCCTTCCTGGCCTTCGGCATCGGATGGGCATTGGAACTCACCGACTTAATTCATTTCAACCTTGACGGCTGGTGGACCGCCTTCATCATCATTCCCTGCTTTGCCGCCCTCTTCAGCAGCAAGCACAAAAGCGTTCCCCTGACCGGCCTCGGCATAGGCGTGTTGCTGCTGCTGGCCACGCGCGACATCATCCTGTGGGCCGACTTGTGGAAATACATTCTCTGCCTGTTGGCAGTGGTGTGGGGTCTTACGCTCATCTTCGGTCACAAAAGCGGCTGCAGCGACAAACACGCCGAGAAGTGCACCTCCGATTTGAAGCAAATCGACCAGGACGGTCGTCAGATTCACCAGATCGGCGTCAGCTTCGGCAAACAACTGTACGAATTCAGCAACCAGCGCTTCGAGGGCGCCGACGTGGAAACCAGCTTCGGTTTCACGGCGCTCGACCTGCGGGGTGCCGACCTCCTCGACGGTGCCGTCATCAACGTTAAGTGCAGCTTCGGCGGGATGGAGATCCGCGTCGACCGCGACATCTGTGTCAAGACCACCGTCGAATCGGCCTTCGCCGGCGTCGAGAGCCATTGCGACGGCCAACCCGCCGACGGCAAGAAGATGCTCTATGTCAAGGGCAGCTGCAGTTTTGGCGGTATAGAGATAAAGTAAACACATCCACTATGAAGAAGATACTCGCACTGTTAGTGCTGGCGCTGCCGCTGATGGCGGTGGGCCAGGTCAATCACAAAGAGAGCTGCACCTCCATCATGGTGGGCAAGCGTGCCTCGACCGACGGGAGCGTCATCACGTCGCACACCTGCGACGGGCGCTACCGCACCTGGATGACCGTCGAGCCGGCGCAGAAAGCCGTGAAAGGCCGCAAGCATACCGTCCGCAAAGGCACCATGCACACCGTCTCGCCGAGCGACACCGAGGGCGTGCGCGAGGTGGGTTCCATCGCTATGAACGACGCCACCTACGCCTACCTCAACACCGCCTATCCCTGCCTCAACGAGAAGCAGCTGGCCATCGGCGAGAGCACCTTCGGCGGCCCCGACACACTGGAGAACCCCAACGCCATGTTCCTCATCGAGGAGCTTGAGCGCGTGGCCCTGATGCGTTGCACCACAGCGCGCGACGCCATCCGCCTCATCGGCGCCCTCGTGGCCAAATACGGCTATGCCGACGGCGGCGAGTGCATCACCATAGCCGACCGCAAGGAGGTGTGGCAGATGGAGATTATCGGCTGCGGCAAAGACCAGATTGGCGGCGTCTGGGTGGCGCAGCGCGTGCCTGACGACCACGTGGCCGTGAGCTGCAACATCCCCCGCATCGGCAAGCTGCAGCGCAACAATCCCGACTATTTCATGTGCTCCGACAACGTCGAGGCGGTGGCCAAGCGCTACGGCTTGTGGGACGGCGAGGGCGACTTCGTCTTCTGGAAAGCCTATAATACCTCGTGGGCCAACGGCCGCAACTTCCGCGAACGCGAGTACTTCATCTTCAATGCCCTGGCTCCCTCGCAAGGCTTCACCTACGACATGCCCGAGCTGCCCTTCTCGGTCAAGCCCGACTCACCCGTCGACGTCACCGACGTGATGCGCCTGCTCCGCTCCACCTACGAAGGCACCGACATGGACATGTGCAAGAACCTCAAGGTGGTGGTGAACCGCAAGCGCGACGACGGCAGCAGCTATAAAGACACCGTCGTAAGCCCCGTGGCCAACCCCTGGCTCACCGGCACCATGCAGCAGACGCTCAACTACATAGCCCCTGGCACCATCGACTTCAAGCGCACCGTCAGCGTGGCGTGGTGCAGCTACTCGTTTGTGGCGCAGCTGCGCGACTGGCTGCCCGACGAGGTGGGCGGAGTGTGCTGGATGGCCGTCGACAACCCCGGTCAGAGCCCCCGCATACCCATCTTCTGCGGCACCACCGAGTTGCCCGAAGCATTCTCCCGTTGCGGTCAGAAGAGCTACGACCCCGAGGCCTGGCTGTGGCAGTACCGCCGCGCCAACAAGCTGGCCACCGTCAGCTGGCAGCGCACCAAGAAGCAGCACCTCAACACCGTGCTACAGCACGAAGGCAGCGCCTTCAGTGGACTCAAGACGCTGGAGGACAAAGTCAAAGCCAACCCCAAGAAAGCCGCCCGCCTACTGAACGACTACACCCGCACCATCTACGACAACACCGCAGCCGCGTGGGCCGACCTCGAGGGGCAGTACTGGCACCTCTTCGGCATGGGCTTCTAAGGGTTTTGTCGAAATAAAAAAACTATTGCGCTAAATTCGGCAAAAAATATTATATTTGCAAAACAGCAAACAACAGATAAATAACAATAAAAAACTAAAAAACACATGGTTACAAAACTTGACGACCTGCTTGAGCTGGTCAAATCGAAAGGTAAGAAACGTCTGGTGGCCGCCTATGCCAACGACAGCCACACCATCGCCGCTGTGAGCGCCGCCATCGACCGCGGTATCGTCGAAGCCACCCTCGTGGGCGACATCGAGACCATGAAGAAGGTCTGCGCCGAAGAGGGTATCGACCCCAACAAGTTTGAGATGATCCAGGAAGCCAACGACAACAAGGCTGGCGCCCTGGCAGTGAAGCTCATCAACGAAGGCAAGGGCGACTTCCTGATGAAGGGTCTCCTGAGCACCGACAAGTACATGCGCGCCATCCTGAACAAGGAGAGCGGCCTGATGCCCGGCAAGAAGAACGACATGCTGACCCACATGGCCGTGATGGAGGTTCCCGCCTACCACAAACTGCTCATCTGCAGCGATATGGCCATCATCCCCGCTCCCGACTTCAAGCAGAAGCAGGCCATCATGAACTTCGAGATCGCTGTGGCCAAGAGCCTGGAGAACCCGAAACCCAAGGTGGCTGTCCTCGCCGCCACCGAGCAGGTGTCGACCGGTATGACCGCTTGCGCCGAGGGTGCCTGGCTGGGTATGATGAGCCAGCGTGGCCAGATTCCCGGTGCCATCGTCGACGGTCCTCTGAGCCTCGACTGCGCCATCGACAAAGAGAGCGCCCAGACGAAGAAGCTCACCAGCGAAGTGGCTGGCGACGCCGACTGCCTGCTGTTCCCGAACATCGAGGCCGGTAACATCTTCTACAAGGCTTGCACCAAGTTTGCCAAGGCCGAACTGGCTTGCATGGTCATGGGTGCCCGCGTACCGTGCGTGCTTACCAGCCGCGGCGACAGCGCCAAGACCAAGCTCTACAGCATCGCCCTGGCCGCCCTTCAGTGCAAATAATTGAGGCTTGATAAGTTGATAGGTTGATAAGTTGATACGAGGATCGTTACCCGTCAATTTATCAACCTATCCTTATATCCCATACCCTGTATCCCAGCCTTTCATATCAACGTATCGACATATCAACCTTCCAATGGACCAATATTTTGAACATCTGAACAACATTGCCATCACGGTGTGCGACGCCGAGGGCTATGTGCTCGACATGAACCAGCACTCGGCCGACGTGAACAGTCACGGCCACAAGATTATCGGCAACAACTTGATGGATTGCCATCCTGAGCCCGCCAAGACCAAACTCAAAGGTCTGCTGGAGCATCAGCAGCTCAACGCCTACACCATCGAGAAGACGCTGGCCGACGGCAGCAAGGTGAAGAAACTCATCTACCAGACGCCGTGGTGGAAAGAGGACGGTCAATTCGGCGGTCTCATCGAGTACTCGATAGAGATACCTTTCGAGATGCCCCATTTCGTGCGCCAACCCAAACCCCAACAATGAAACAACTGCTGACGATACTGCTCATGTGTGCAGTGACGCTTACCACTGCAGCACAGCAAGGCACGGTGAAAGGCCGTGTCGTGGATGCACGGAGCGGAGAGAACATCGAATATGCCACCGTGGCACTGCTGAATCCCAAGGATTCGACTCTCAAAGGGGGCACGGTCACTGAGAGCAACGGGGCCTTCCGTCTTGAAGCGCCCTATGGGCGCTACCTGCTGCGCATCACCTTCGTGGGCTATGAACCACAATACTACAAAAACGCCGTCACCATCAGTGCCGAGCACCCATCGGTGAATCTTGGCAAGATAGCCATCAACCCGCAAGCCACCACAATGGAGGCTGTGGAGGTGGTGGCCGAGCGGAGCATGGTGGAATACCAGCTTGACAAGCGTGTCATCAACGTAGACAAAAATCTCGTCACCGGCGGTGGCACTGCTACCGACGTGCTGGAGCAGGTGCCCAGCGTGGCCATTGACAACGACGGAAACGTGACGCTGCGCGGCTCAACCAACGTAAAGGTGCTGGTCAACGGACGCCCCAGCGAACTGCTGGCCAGCGACTTGGCCACCTTGCTGGAGCAGATACCCGCCTCGACGGTGGAGAATGTGGAGGTCATTACCAACCCCTCGGCCAAATACGACCCCGAGGGCATGAGCGGCATCATCAATATCAAACTCAAGGACAAGACCGCCGGAGCGCTGGGGCTCAACGGAGTGGTGAACCTTAACGTAGGAGCGCCGCTGCCGTTCATGGTGCCCGACTCGCTGGCGGCCATGAACTCCATGGGCAAGTTCATCCCCACCACCATGGGGAATATCAGCCTCAACTACACCACCGAGAAGTACAACCTTTTCTTCAACGCCGACGGCGGTTTGCGGCAGCGCGGCAACCGGTCGAACACCAACATCAAGTATCTCAACCCCGACAGCACCACACGGTCGCACCATGACATTGACCAATATGGGTTGAACCCGAACTATATGGGCAGTGTGAAGGTGGGCGGAGAGTACTACTTCGACGAACAGAACAGCCTTCTGGTGTCGTACCAGCTGCGAGGCGGCACACGCAAGCGCAATAGCGCCATCACGGCCACCGATATATTCAACCGCGACGACTCGCTGCACTACGACCAACTCTCGACCAGCGACAACAGCAATGTAAACCATTCGTTCAACATGCTGTACACAAAGAAGTTCGACCGCAAGGACGAAGAGCTCACGCTGGACGCCACCTTCAGCACCCGTGAGGTGCATGGCGACGGTATGCAGGAGCAGAAATACCGCGACGCTGCGGCCGACCTGGCCAACTACTACCGCCGCGACAGCGAGACGGAGAACCACCACCAGGCGCTGAATGTAAAGCTCAACTGGCTGCGGCCACTCGACGCCTTCCTCGGCAAGGAAGGATGGCGGCTGGAGACAGGCTACGAAGGACGCATGGATTGGCCCAACCAAAAAGCCGACTACTACCGCACCACCCATACGCTGTCGCACGCATATGACTCTACCTCATCGACGCACTTCGACTACCAACAGCATGTGCACTCCATTTATGGCACGCTGGGCGGCAACCTCAACGAGAAGCTTTCCCTTCAGGCGGGACTTCGGGGAGAATTTGCCTCCATCTATGGCGAAGACTGGAATCATCCAAGCACCAAGCCTGTAGACAAGACCTACTGGCAGCTGTACCCCACCCTGCACCTTTCTTACAAGTTCAGCGACTTGCAAAGCATGCAGGTGAGCTACAGCCGCCGCGTGCGCCGACCGCACATGTGGGACCTGAACCCCTATATGGATGTGCGCGAAGGCGACCAGATCAGCTTCGGCAACCCCAATCTCGACCCCGAGTACACCAACGCCTTCGAGTTGTCGTACAACCTCGGCATCAAGAAGGTGAACATCTTCACCTCAGCCTACTACCGTCAGACAAACCACATGATTACCCGCTACGGCTTTATGTGGACTTCTGCCAACGTGCTGGAATATGCCCCGTGGGAGCCCTACAACAGCCAATATGACGGCTACCGCGCCTCGACAAGCTTCAACCTGAACACCGGCTACAACTACGGCATGGAGTTCATCGTAGATTGGCAGCCCTTCAGCTGGTGGAAACTCAATGTGAGCGCCAACCTCTATGAGAGCCACATCGAGGGCACCGAGTTGCTGGGCAACAAGAAGAAAAAATCGTTCCAGGCCAGCGGCAAGTTCAGCTCATTCATGATGCTGCCCAACGACTGGACGGTGCAACTCAGCGGACAATACTGGGCGCCCTGGCTCGACCTGCAAACCGATATGGATGCCAACTACTGGGTAGATCTGGCGGTGAAGAAAGACGTGCTGCAGAAGCGTGGAACCATCAATCTGCGCGTCAGCGACATGCTGTGCACCGGCGGCTGGGGACACACCACACACGACGGCCAGATGGATCGTGTAGTGAAAGCCAAACGCCTCTCGCCGACGGTCACCCTCGGATTCTCATGGAAGATTAACAACGGGTTGAAACAGAAGCCGCAACAAATGGAGGAGGAAGGTGGAGACGAAAGCACCATTTACTGAACCGCAGGTGCGGGAAGCGGACGGGCGCCGCGAGGTGCTCGACCCCGTGCGGCGGCGCTGGGTGGCGCTGACGCCCGAAGAGGAAGTGCGCCAAGCCACGATACAGATGTTGCACCGGCACTACGGCTATCCGCTGGAGCTGATGCAGGTGGAAGGCGCCATCGCCCTCAACGGCATGACGCGCCGCTGCGACATTGTGGTCTTCGACCGCAGCGGACAACCATTCATCATCGTGGAATGCAAACGGCCCGATGTGCCGCTGACACAGAAAGTCTGCGACCAAGCCTGCCGCTACAACACCGTGCTGCAGGTGCCCTATCTACTGCTCACCAACGGCCGCCAGCAGGTGGCCATCGGCGTAGACGCTGCGCAAAGTCGTCTGTGTCAGCTTCCTGCGCTTCCGCCCTATCATAAAAATAGTTAAACCCTGAACACTTTTTCCCGCATCCGCGTCATATAGAATATGGATAGGGCCGAGAAACGTCAGTTGCTGGTTGACCACTATGTCGACTTTTACGCGCTGGCCTTGGCCATGCTCCATAACACCGACGACGCGCAGGACGCGGTGCAGGAGGCTGTGGTGAACACGCTCACCCGACCTTTCGTCAACGACGTCAAGAGATACTGCTTCCAAGCCGTACGCCATGCCGCCATCGACATCATGCGCCACCGGGTGAGAGTCACAACCCTGGAGCACTACGACCCCTCTGTCGACCCCGAGCAGGAAGAACTCTACCGCCGTATACGCCATGCCCACGAAGCGCTGCCCGAGGCACAGAAGACACTGGTCGAGCTGCACGACATCGGCGGATACACCTACGACGAACTCGCCACGCTCACCGGCATGAGCAAGATGACCGTGCGGCGCCGCATCGAGAAAGCGCACCAAACCATGAAAGAAAACATTGAACGCTGACTATGAAGAAAGACACCATACAGGAACTCCTCGCCAAACGGCAGGAAGGAACGCTGACCGACAGCGAACTCGACGAGTTGTACCGTCTCACCGGTCGCGACGAGGTGATGGCTCGTGCCGATCGCCGTGCCAGCGGCATCCTGCGCAACCGCCAGATTGGTGCCGGCATCATGGGCTTCGTGGCTGTGATTGCCGTAGGTGCCGTGCTGCTTTTCAGCCCCACAACGCAACCCGCTGTCGAAACCGCCGCCACCCAAACGCCTGCCGCACCGATAGAGGTGCCCGACATGCAGCAGCCTCCCGTGCAAACCACCGTCGAGAGTGCCGCACCGCAGGTGGCCGTCGTCAAGCAACAGCCAAAACGTCAGCCAGTTACAGCCAAAGCCAAACCCACCGAACCCGTCGTCATGTGCAACAGCCAGTGCGACGCCGACTCGGTCATCAACGACATCTGGAAATTCCTCACGGCATGAAACGCATTCTCCTGTCCCTGCTACTGCTGGCTTCGCTCACCGCAGCCGCCCAGACCGAGCTCTATCAGCGCTATGCCAAGCAACCGGGCATCAAGGTGGCCTCTGTCTCGGGCTTTCAACTCGACAGCACCTCGCGGATGGATGTCACTGTGGTCGAAGCCATTGACGACGACGGCTGGCGATGGATGAAAAACGAGTTCCAGATAGGCGAACTAGCTGACGGTCAAACCGAAAGCCTGCGTGAGGGCAACGACGTAGTGCTCTTCGCGCGCCGCAGCCGCAGCAATCCTGGCGCCAACGCCCCCGTGGTGGACGAACGCATCGATGCTCCCTCGAGCTGCTACATGGGTATCTCGTACCTGCAACGGGCGGTATACATCTTCTGTGCCGACAGCGAAGAACAGAACGACGCCATCGTCTCGTTGCTGGTCAAAAAAATCATGCACGGCTCCCATTGACCCTCTACCCCTCCGGGGGTGAAATGGAAAAAATTTTTGCCAGTTAAAAAAATGTTAGTATCTTTGCAGGACGTTTCTGTAGGTGCATAACGCACTTACAGGCTGATTGTCAAGAGTATAAACAAACAAAAAGAATACACCATGGGTATCAATGCTAACAAAAAAGTGAAGAGAAGAAAGGTCCGCATCAACGGCAATAAGAACTCCACGAACAACTGGGGTATCACCGCCGCTGGCTGGAATGCTGTGCACAAAGCCATCATCAACGCCGAGGACTAATCTAAAAGACACCAAGTCTACGAGACAACGAGACGACGAGACACCAGGACTCGTAACTCGTTGTCTTTTTTATTATATATGAAACAGACGACCCTCTGCTATATCGACAACGGCGACAGCTACCTGATGCTGCACCGCGTGAAGAAAGAACACGACGCCAGCCACGGCAAGTGGATCGGCGTCGGCGGCAAGTGCGAGGCCGACGAGAGCCCCGACGAGTGCATGCTGCGCGAGGTGAAAGAAGAGACGGGGTTAGAGATCACCGAGTGGCACTACCGCGGCATCGTGACCTTCATCTCCGACACTTGGCCCAACGAATACATGCACCTCTTCACCGCCACCGCCTGGCAGGGGACGCTGGATCTCAACTGCAACGAAGGCGAGTTGGCGTGGGTGCGGAAGGCTGATTTAATGAGCCTTAACCTCTGGGAGGGCGACCGTATCTTCCTCCGCCTCCTGATGGACGAGCGGCAGCCTTTCTTCTCCCTCAAGTTGGTTTACGAACAGGACGAGATGACCAAAGCCACACTCAATGGATCGGCACTTTGACCCATGGCAGCAGGAAGCCATTGAAATCAGCGGCGGACGGCACCTCGTGCTGGCGCCGCCGGGGTGCGGCAAGACCGACATCCTCACCGAGCGCATCGTGCATGCCCACGAAGCCGGGGTGGATTATTCCGACATGCTCTGCCTCACCTTCACCAACCGCGCCGCCAAAGGCATGGCGCAGCGCATCGCCGACCGCACCGGCAATCCCGTCCCCGACGGCCTCTTCGTGGGCAATATCCACCGCTACTGCTCCCAGATGCTCTTCAACCTGGGCTTGGTCAACCACAACTGCGCCATCATCGACGAGGGCGACGTGGACAGCATCATCCAGGAGGAACTGTGCAAGAAGCTGGACATCAAGAGCCGCTCCACGGAACTGATGCGCTACCAGCACGCCCTCTGGCAACTCACCCTCGGGATGCGCGGCAACCTCATCCTGCATGAGGAGCTGCTGCATGTCGGCGCTATGGCCAAGCTCTGTGACGTGCTAGGTCGCCCCTTCGACAATGACAACCTGGCAGAGATATACACCAGCATCGAGTCGCTCATGGCGCACTATTCGATCCTGCAGGAGCTGCCGGCAGCCAACACCCTGCGACTGGCGCACGCCTACCAGCAATACAAAGCCGACAACGACCTGCTCGACTACGACGACCTGCTGGTGCTGGCCTATCAGCACCTGAGCAGTCAGCCGTCGGCGGTCGGCAGATATCACTGGATAGAGATTGACGAGGTACAGGACCTGAACGCCCTTCAGTTCGCCCTGATCGACCTTTTTGCCGCGCCCGACGCTACAGTGGTATACCTCGGCGACGAGCAGCAGGCCATCTTCTCCTTCATCGGCGCCCAACTCGAGACCCTCGACGCGCTCAAGCAGCGCTGCGCCGGTCACATACACCACCTGCACACCAACTACCGCTCGCCGCGCTACCTGCTCGACTTGCAGAACGACTATGCCACCCACTGCCTCGGCATCCGCAAAGAGTTGCTGCCCACCACGGAGAACGACATCCCCCACGCCCCGGAAGACCTGTGCCTGCTCGACGTGGGCGACGCCCAGCTGGAGAGCTACTATGCCGCCCGCTTCGCCAAGCGCTACGGAGACCTCGACCCCAACGGGAAAGTGGCCATACTGGTGAGCACCAACCGCGAAGCCGACGAAGTCGGCGAAGTCATGGCCTCCATGAATATCCCCCACTTCAAAATCAGCGGCACCGACCTCTTCTCACTTCCCGCCGTCCGCCTCATCCTCGCCCACCTCTCTGTGCTGACCGACGAGAGCGTCTTCATCGCCTGGGCACGTCTGCTGTGGGGCATCGGCATCGTACCCACCTACACGGCCGCCCGCGCCCTGATGCGGGAGATGCGCAAGGTGGCGCTCCTGCCCACCGACTTCCTGCGCTATCCCGACAGCTCCTACCTGCAGGAATGCGTCCGCGCCTACAACGACGAAGAGTTGGTCATTTTCGACACCGAAACCACCGGCCTCGACCCCCGCACAGACGACATCATCCAGATTGCCGCCGTGCGCGTAAAGCAAGGCAAGGTGGTAGGCAAGCCCTTCAACATCATACTGGAAACCGACAAGGCGTTGCCCGAAACCGTCGGCGGCCACCCCAACCCCATGCTGGAAGTCTACCGCACCAGCAAGCGCCACCCCCGCGCCAAAGGGTTACAACTTTTCATGGATTACTGCAAGGGAAAGACGCTGGTGGGACACAACGTCGAGTACGACTACCAAATCCTTCTGCACAACCTCCAACGGGAATCCCTCATCCCCCAGCTTGCGGCGCTTGAATCCACCCGCTATTTCGACACGCTGAAATATATCCGGCTGGTGCGTCCCCGCCTGCGGCAATATAAGCTGGTGCACCTCATCGAGACGCTGCACCTCGAAGGCGAGAACAGCCACCGCGCCGACGACGACATCCTCGCCACCCTCTCGCTGCTCAACTTCTGCCATCGCAACGCGCAGCCGATGGTGGCCGACCAATGCGCCTTCGCCAGCGACCACCGGCGGCAGATTGAGAAGTTCCGCTCGCGCTATAGCGAGATTTATCTCCACGGCATGCAGCACGACGCCGACACAGGCATCGTGGCTGAGATGGATTATGTATATAAGAAATTGCTGGCCGACGGCCTTATAGAGCCTGTAGTCAAATGGCGCCATCTGTTGCACTACCTGGAGGCCGACGTCATCAAGAGCGACCTCTACCCCACCCTGCGCCAGCAGCTGGAGCGCTACATCACCGACCTCAACACCAGCAAAGAGGCCGACATGTGCGGCGGCTCGCTCGAGGAGCAATACATCATCTCCACCGTCCACAAAGCCAAAGGGCTCGAGTTCGACACCGTCATCGTTTACCGCGCCATCGACGGAAGCTATCCCGGCACCTACAGCTGGACGGAAAAACAGATACAGGAAGACGCCCGACGTCTCTTTGTCGCTCTCTCGCGCTCCAAGAAACGCCTCTGCATCCTCTACGACGACTACTATGGCCGCTCCTCCCACGTCCTCAGCCCCTTCCTCGAGAAAATCAAAGGTCACTTCACCCTCTACCGCCGCACCGCCGATGGCAAGATTCGCGAATCCTGACCCCTTTTCCGCATCCTTAATTTTACTTTCGGTCCCCCCGAGCGTATATTAGGCAAATGAACAGCACGACGGACATAGAACTGGTGCAACAACTTCAAGCCGGAAACGAGCAAGCCTTGCGCGACATCATCGAGCGGCACCGTGAGCGCCTCTTCCGCCTCGCCTACCGCCTGCTGAACGACCGCGATGCCGCCAGCGACGCCGTACAGGAGACCTTCATCCGTCTTTGGCGCCACGCCCGCCGGATCAATCCCGACCAAAGCCTCGCCACCTGGCTCTGCACCCTCTGTGCGCGTCGCTGCTACGACGAACTGCGCCGTCGGCGCCGCCACCGCACCACACTCGCCAACCTGCCCTCCGACGCCACAAACCCCGACGCGATGGCCACTGACGAACTCCTTGCCCTGCTGCACCAAGCCGTAGCCTCGTTGCCGCCCAAACAGCAAGTCGTCTACCAACTGCGCGAGATAGAATGCCTCACCACTGACGAAGTCGCCGCCGCCACCCACATGAGCGCCGACCAGGTGAAAGCCAACCTCTTCGTGGCGCGCACCAACGTCAGAGAAAAACTAAAGCACTATGGAATATAACGAACTGATAGAACGAGCCCAGCACACGCCTGTCGACGTCCCCGACACCGACGCCATCCTCGGCGGAATGCGCCGCACGGTGCAGCGCCGCCGCCAGCGGCAGTGGGCCGCCGTGGGCGCCGTCTGCCTACTGTTGGCTGTCGCACCCCTGTTCTTCACCCTCCAACGCTCATCTTCCAACCCGTCCCCCACCTTAGCCGAGAGCGTCAGTGCCACGCTTCCCTCCACGCCCGGCGACCTGCCGGCGCCGCTGGCCGGCTACCGCCATTCCATCCGTAACCATCAAACAACAACCCTGATATGAAACGTCAATCCATCATCCTTGCGGCGGCCTCGCTACTGCTGGCCTCCTGCGCCGCACACTATGTAGCCACCGACACCGTAAACCGCAACCTCGACGGCTCTCGCAGCATCTTCACTTCGCGCAGCGACACCGCCCTCTTCAAAGGCTGGCGCGAAGACACCCTCGCCACCCCGCTGCCTTTCGACTTCCGAAGCGAGAAAGACACCATGCGCTACTCCTACACCATAGATATTGCCAACGGCGGATGGAGCGTGCAACACGACAGCATGCCGAAAATACTGCAACCCGAGGTGACCGTCGGCAAAAGCTTCCGCTGGTTCACCACCCGCTACAGCTACACAGCCCGTTTCCCGCAGCTGGACAGCCTTCCCGTGCCCATCGACGACTACCTCACCCCCGACGAGCAGCGGCTGCTCTTCTCCCCCAATGAGCTGCCCGCCGACTGGAACGGCGCCGACCTCTATGGCATGCTCGACAAGCTGAACACCAAGTACGTAAGGTGGTGGAGCCACTGCCTGTTTGAGAAAGAGATGGAAGCCTATACCGCCGTCTGCGACAGCACACAACGAGCCCTGCTGGACAAATACCACGACACACTCTTAGCCCTCACCATCGCCGAGCTTCCCGGCGAATTCAAATCAGCAAGCAATGTCTCCACAGCCTTCCCTGAGCTGGAATTCATCAACAAAATCAATAGTGTAGGCTTCGACGCCCTACTGCATGCCAAAGACCTTTGGGAGCTTGATAGATGGGTGTTGTGGCGCATACAGTTGCTCGGCAAAGACATGTCGGAACACATGGTCAGCGCCGACCGCATGATAACCGGCGACTACGTGATAGAGGAGCATTCCGACGTCGTCAACTGGTGGGCCTGCGCCCTGACATTGTTACTGCCTATTGGCGGATGTCTTCTATTGGCAAATAAGCGGCTTAAAAATCAAAGCTTGTAGTTGCGCAGGCACCCCGTACCAGCACCCTAATAGCGAAGCGCCCGCCGGCTGGCGGGCGCTTCGCTATGCTATCGTGAAATCGAGTTTTACCCCTGCCTCTCGGCGGGGCTGCTGGCGTTCGGCAAAGATGATGCAAGCATCGCTTTGCGCTCACTTACTCAGTCCTCAATTTCTTTACGGACTTTCTTGAAGGCCTCGATGCATTTGTCGAGGTGCTCGTGCTCGTGGGCGGCGCTGATCTGCACGCGGATACGTGCCTGGCCTTTCGGGACGACGGGATAGTAGAAGCCGGTGACGAAGATGCCTTCTTCCTGCATCTTGGCGGCATACTGCTGGCTCTTGGCGGCGTCGTAGATCATGACGGCGCAG
>JAFXXI010000013.1 GCA_017542345.1 Bacteroidales bacterium | reverse complement strand
CCGCGAGGTGTCCTACTTGGAGGCTGTGGGGCGCACCATTTGCGGCATCGCCCCATGGCTGGAACTGGGTCCCGATGACACAGAGGAGGGACGGTTGCGCGCGCAATATATAAATATGGTGGTGAAGGGGCTGAAGAACGGCGTCAACCCGCAGTCGCCCGACCACCTGATGTTCGACCGCCGCCACTCGCAGCCCCTCGTCGATGCGGCGTTCCTGGCCGAGGGCATCCTGCGTGCCCCTACGCAGATATGGGGTCGGCTCGACCAGCAGACCCGCGACTGGCTCGTGGGTGAATGGAAGACGTCGCGAGGCATCAAACCCTATGAATGTAACTGGCTGCTCTTCGCCTCCATTGTAGAGTGCGCTCTGCTGGAGTTTACGGGCGAGTGCGACATGCAGCGGCTGATGTACGGCGTGAACCGCTTCCGCAACGAGTGGTACAAGGGCGATGGCTGGTATGGTGACGGCCCCGACTTCCACCTCGACTATTATAACTCGCTGGTTATCCATCCCATGTTCACCGAGACGCTGCAGGTGCTGAAGAAGCACGGTCTGGACGGTGCCGACTTCCTGCCGACGCAGACCGGGCGCCACGGCCGGTTGGCCGCCCAGCTGGAGCGTATGATTTCGCCTGAGGGCACTTATCCCGTCACGGGCCGCAGCATCGTTTATCGCTTCGGCTCGTTCCACGCCCTGGCCGATGCCGCCCTGCTGCATATCCTGCCCGCCAGCGTCAGTCCGGCCCAGGTGCGCTGCGGCCTGACGGCTGTCATCCGGCACCAGCTTTCACAGCCCCGCACCTTCGACCCAGACGGCTGGCTCCGCATTGGCTATACCGGCAGTCAGATTCGCATGTCAGAGGACTACATCAATACTGGCAGCCTCTACCTCTGCACCGCTGCCCTGCTGCCCCTCGGCCTGCCTGCCGACGACCCATTCTGGGCCGCTCCCGCCCGCGACTGGACGGCCAAGAAAGCCTGGAACGGCGAGGACGTGGGAGCCGATCACGCCATACGATGAAAAGTTAAGATATGCTGAACACCTAAAACGATAACGACAGATGAGAAAGATCTTGCTTGCGGCACTACTGCTCGTTTTTACATCCGCCGTGGGACAGCCCCGCAGAGTGACTAACATGGACGCCGGTTGGCGGTTTCATCAGGGTGATGTCATGGGTGCTGAGGCTGCCACTTACGATGATATGGACTGGCGAAGGCTTGACGTGCCCCATGACTGGAGTATAGAAGGCGATAACTTGCGCGAAAACCCTGGCGGTGGAAGCATTGGCTTCTTCCCGACGGGCATGGGTTGGTACCGGAAGACCTTCGACGTGAAAGCCTTCGACAAGAACAAGCTGTACAGCATAGAGTTCGATGGCATCTATATGCTCAGCACCGTGTGGATTAACGGGCATGAGCTGGGCACCTGGCCCTACGGCTACTCCAGCTTCTCCTACAACCTGACGCCCTATCTGCGTGCGAAGGGCAACGTGCTTGCCGTGCGCGTGGACAACTCGCGGCATGGCAACTCGCGATGGTACACTGGCTCGGGCATCTACCGCCACGTTCGGCTGGTGGAGACGGCGCGCACGCACTTTGCCAAATGGGGCGTGTTCAACAGCACCATGCAGTTGAGCGAAGACGAGGCTACCATACGCGTAAAATCGGAGTTGGAGAACGATGATAGCCGCGACAAGCACCTGACGTTGAGCCACACCGTCATCGATGCTGATGGCAACGTCGTGGCAAAAGCAGAACAAAGCATCGGTATTGATGCTGGCAGCAGGGCCACAGACGAACAGACCATCAGCGTGCCCCATCCTGTGCTGTGGAATTTGGACAATCCCTATCTCTACACCCTGCGCTCAACATTGACCGAGGGCAAGCGCCTTGTTGATGAGGTTGACAACGTGCTGGGCATCCGTACCATCGAGTACCCACTGGACAAGGGTTTCCTGCTCAATGGGCAGCAAGTGAAGATGAAGGGCGTGAACCTGCACCACGATGGCGGTGCCGTGGGTGCTGCCGTACCCGAGCGTGTGTGGGAGCGCCGACTGGAGATTCTGAAAAGCGGCGGCTGCAATGCCATCCGCACAGCGCACAACCCGCCAGCACCGGAGTTTCTCGACCTCTGCGACCGTATGGGCTTCCTCGTTATGGACGAGGCTTTCGATCAATGGATCAACGCCAAGAACAAAGAGGACTATCACTTGTATTTCCGTGAGTGGCACGAGCGCGACCTAACCGCTATGGTTGCCCGCGACCGCAATCATCCGTCAGTGGTGATGTGGAGTATTGGCAACGAGATTCGCGACCAACGCTCGGCTGAAGGTCCCGGTGCCGCCGCTGAGATGATTGCCATTTGCCATCGGTTGGACGACACACGGCTTGTGACCAGCGGCAACGATGAGATAGCATCCAACAGTCCCACGTCGCCCGAATTTCTCGCTGCCTTTGAGAACGACATCATCGGCTACAACTACCCCGACCGCTGGCGCACCCGTCGCGAGGTAGTCTATGCCATTGATAAGGCCGCCTATCCCAATCGCCGCGTGGTGGCTACGGAATCGACCGGACTGGGTGGCCCGCGCCGGCAATACCAGTGGCCGGGCACCATGCCTCCGCCACAGCTTGGCGCCGGAGCCGACGGCTTCAGTCCACAGCAACAGCAGCAGCCTCGCTTCCGCCGTCGCAACCGTGGATTGATAAGCAGCGAGATGATCGACGTGGAGCAGCGCTGGCGCTTCACCACGGCCTACGACTATGTCATTGGCGATTTCATGTGGACGGGCATCGACTACTACGGCGAGTCGGGCTGGCCCTCGCGTGGCAGCCAGTCGGGTTATCTCGACAACTGCGCCTTCCCGAAGGACGGCTACTGGTTCTTCAAGAGCATCTGGAGCCAGGAGCCGGTGCTCCACCTGCT
>JAFXXI010000004.1 GCA_017542345.1 Bacteroidales bacterium | reverse complement strand
CGACGACATCAAGTACCGTTTCGACGGCCTCACGCTGGAGGGTGCCTATTGGCTCACCACCCATCCTGAAAATCCGATTTCCTTCAGCTACAATCCCGCCGACACTACCATCACCACCGATTTAAATCGAACTTACCATCCGCTGGCGGAATAACGAACCATCAAAAACGTATCCAATATGCAGCAGCACATCGCCGAACCGATGATGTGCTGTTGCGCCGCAGTTGAGGAACCCCAAAATTGTGGTGGTGCGATAGTATATTCTATTTTTTTCGTATATTTGCACCGTTGAGGCCCGGCACGCTGTACTGTTCAGCTGCCTGACAGCTAGGTATTTAGTCCATCATTTGTCCAGTACTTGTCCAGTATATGTCCAGTACTTGTCCAGTGAATGACTGTACAAGTACTGGACAACAACAGAATAACAAGCGGACAACGAGCGAAGGAAATAGGGACCAAAAACGAACAAAATAAGCAACCAAAACATAGAAAACCATGACAAAAAAGAAAACAAACACAGGAAAAGGCCTGCTGATGACGGGAAGCTTCCGCTCGGCCGGCATGACATTCTACCTGCGGCATGGGCAGGTGGTGGGGCGCGTGGCGCACTCGAAAGAACGTCGCAGCAACACGCTAGAGCAGTTCGTGCAACGCCAGCGGATGCGGCACACCATAGCGCTGTGGCATACGCTGAAACTCTGCGGGCCGATGTTCACCGAAAGCAAGACGGCCTATCTGGGCTTTGCCTCGCTGGCCAACCGGCTGCCGGCGGTGTTCGTGCCCTGCACCGGCGCAACCAGCGGCGCGGCGCTGCTGATGCCCGGCATACCGGTGAGCGACGGCACCCTGCCGGAGGTGAAGCAACGGCTGGGCACGGTGGGCGCCGACGCGGCCCTGCTCACCAACCTCAAAGCCGGCGACCTGCGGCAGAACGAGCAGATGATCCTCTACACCGCCGAGCAGCGCATCGAAGGACGCACTCCGCGGGTGCGGTTCCGCGCGCGCGAGGTGTCAAGGAACGAGATGACCGTGGTGGACGGCTGTCTGGCCCTGACGGGCGACGAGTTTGCCGACGCGATGAAGGGGTGGGCCCTGGTGCGCATCAACGGTGAGCGCTGCTCGTCGCAGGGCATCGTGACGCGCTGCGAATACTACCTCGCCTACACCACCGAGGAGGCCCTCCGCACCGCCGCCAAGTCCTACGGCGGCCTGACACAATAATTACACCCTAATGCCGTTATAGGGTTTGTACATGGCAGAGAAAAACATCATAGAAATCAAGAACAAACGGGCCGCGTATGAATATTTCCTGTTGGACGAATACACGGCGGGTCTCGTATTGATGGGCAGTGAAATCAAGAGCATCCGCGAGGGCAAGGCCAACCTCAACGACGCCTGGTGTACTTTCGTAGGCAACGAGCTGTTTGTCCGCGATATGCACATCTCTGAGTATAAATTCGGCTCCTACTGGGGTCACCAGGCCAAGCGCGACCGCAAGCTGCTGCTCACCCGCCGCGAGCTGCGCAAGCTGCAGAACAAAATCAAGGAGCGCGGATTCACCATCGTGCCCGAGCTGCTCTATGTCGACCCCCGCGGCTACGCCAAAATGACTATCGCCCTCGCCAAGGGCAAGCACCACTACGACAAGCGCGAGACTATCAAGGCCAAGGACTCGCGTCGCGATATGGAGAGGGAGCTGGCGTGATTGTGGAGATAAGGAGATAAGGAGATAAGGAGATAAGGAGACAGGAGATAAGGAGATAAGGAGATAAGGAGACAGGAGATAAGGAGATAAGACAAATGAAGGTATTTAAATTCGGAGGCGCCTCGGTCAACAGTGCCGACGCGGTGCGCAACATGGCGCAGATAGTACAGTCGCATCTGGAACCCGGCAAGCCGCTGGTGGTGGTCGTCTCCGCCATGGGCAAGACCACCAACCTGTTGGAGAAGCTCGTGCCGGGAGTGACCGACGACACCCACGAGCTCCGCAGACAGCTCGAAGAATACCATCTGAAGATTTATAAAGATCTGATTCCATGTGTCGACGGTGCCGATAATGCCGTACAGGGACTGCTCCGCAAACTCGACGACGTGCTCGCCTCTCTGCAACCCGAGGCCGACCAATACAACTATAACTATGACCAGGTGGTCTCCTTCGGCGAACTCATCTCCACCACAATCATCGCCGAATACCTCAACAGCCATGGAATCAGTACTCAATGGCTCGATGCGCGCCAACTGGTCATCACCGACAACCACTACCGCGAGGGACACGTAGACTGGACGAAGACGCAAGCCGCCTGCCAGCGACTCGTTGCCGACGAGGAGGCCCCAAGTCGTCATCAGGTCATTATAACACAGGGCTTTATAGGGGGTACACCCGACAGCCACACCACCACGCTGGGTCGCGAGGGTTCCGACTACTCGGCCGCCATCCTGGCCTATTGCCTTGGGGCCGAGAGCGTCACCATCTGGAAGGACGTGCCGGGCTTCCTCAATGCCGACCCCAAGTTCTTCCACGACACCGTGAAGATTGGTCAAATACCATACAACGAGGCTATTGAGTTGGCCTACTACGGCGCCTCGGTCATCCATCCCAAGACAGTGAAGCCCATCCAGAACAAGGGCATCCCGCTTTATATCCGCTCCTTTATCAGCCCCGAAGTTGAGGGTTCTGTAGTGGGTAACTATCATACTATCAGCCCCGAGACACCGCTCTACATCTTCAAGAACAACCAGATTCTGCTCTCCATCCTGCCGCGCGACTACTCCTTCATCGCCGAGGACAACCTGCAGGTCATCTTCGGCATACTCAGCAAGATAGGCATCCGCGTGAACCTGATGCAGAACTCCGCCTTGAGTTTCTCCATCTGCATCGACAACAACCCGCAACTGGTAGCTCCCCTCATCGAGGAGCTAAAAAGCATGTTCCGTGTGCGTTACAACGACAACCTGCAGCTGATCACCATCCGATACTACACCCAGGAGGTCATCGACCGCATTGTGGCCAACCGACCCATCCTCCTCGAACAGCGCAGCCGCACCACCGAGCAACTTATCGTGCCAGCTTGAGCAGCGCGTCGCGCACCTCGTGGTCGCTGACCGTGATATCGATGACGGCGGCGCCGAGGTCCTGCAACAATACACACCGCAGCTCGTCTGCGGTGTTTTTCTTGTCCTGATGCATCAGGGGCAACATCTGCTCGATGTCCTTCAAATTAAAAGTGGGTAGTGGGATGTGGATGGCGGATAGCTGTTCCTTAAGCCACTGGGAATATGTGGTATATACCGCCTCCGAGAGGCCGAGTTTCTTCACCGAGAGGTACATGGCAGCCTTCATGCCCATGCCCACGGCGATGCCGTGGGGCAGGCCGTGGTAAAGCTCGATGGCGTGGCCGAAGGTGTGTCCGAAGTTGAGTATCTTCCTGATACCATGGTCGTAGGGGTCGGCCTTCACCACACGCGCCTTGAGGCGTGCGACCTCTTTTAAGTGGGAGGTATCGGTGGTGGAAATCAATTCATTGAATAGTGCGGGGTCGGCGACGGCGGCGGTCTTTACCATCTCCATCTGTCCGCAGAGGAGTTCCGTCTGCGGAAGGGTGTCTAAAAAGGCTGGTTCTATGACGGTTAATGAGGAGGGATAGAAGTGGCCGAGGCTGTTTTTCACGCCGCCGAAGTCGATGGCGGTCTTGCCGCCGATAGCGGCGTCGACCATAGCAAGCAGGGTGGTCGGTACATTGATATGACGGATGCCGCGCTTATAACCGGCGGCCACATAGCCCCCGAGATCGCAGACACATCCGCCGCCGAGATTGACGACCACACTCTGGCGGTCGGCCCCGGCCTCCAACAAGGTCTGCCACACCTGTGCCGCCACCTCCAGGCTCTTGCACTCCTCCCCTACCGGCACCTCGATGAATTCGGCCTCCTGCAAGGCCTCGACCTGCGAGACAAGCAGGGGAAGGCAGTATTGGAACGTGTTCTCGTCCAGCAGGATGGTGTATTTGGTATCCTGCCATTCCTCCTTGGCCAGTGCGCGGCTCAACGCGCGCAGGCCACCGTACAGTATTCGGGTTTTCGTAGTCATGCAATAAATAACGCGCTGATACGTTAAATATTGCATGAAACTGGAACTGCTCTCCCCTGCCAAGAACTTGGAGTTCGGCCGTGAAGCCATCAACCACGGTGCCGACGCCCTCTATATCGGCGCGCCCGCCTACGGCGCCCGCGCCGCCGCCACCAACACCATCGAGGACATCGAGGCGCTGGTGAAATATGCACACCTCTATGGTTCCAAGGTCTTCGCCACCGTCAACACGCTGCTTTTCGACGACGAGCTGGAACCCGCCGTGAAGATCATCTACCAACTCTACAACATCGGCGTCGACGCACTGCTCGTGCAAGACATGGGACTGCTGGAATGCGACCTGCCGCCCATCGAGCTGCACGCCAGCACGCAATGCCACAACGCCTCCGTGGAGCGGATAAAGTTCTTGGAACAAGCAGGTTTCCGCCGTGTGGTGCTGGCGCGGGAGGCCTCGCTGGAGCAGATGCGCGAAATCAGACAGGCCACCCAGCTGGACCTCGAAGCCTTCGTCCACGGCGCCCTCTGTGTGAGCTACAGCGGACAGTGCTATATGAGCCAGTGCATTAATGGCCGCAGCGGTAACCGAGGCAAATGCTCACAACCCTGCCGGTCGACCTACGACCTCTACAACGGGGAGGGCCGCCTGCTCATCAAAGAGAAGCACCTGCTGTCGCCCCGCGACTTCAACGCCAGCCAACAGCTTCGAAACATGATAGATGCCGGCATCAGCTCGTTCAAAATCGAGGGGCGCCTGAAAGACCTGAGCTATGTAAAGAATATAACCGCCTACTACCGCCAACTGCTTGACAACCTGATGGAAGGCCATGAGAGAGCCTCCTCCGGCCGCTGCACCTACACCTTCACACCCGACCCCGAACGCACCTTCAACCGCGGCTATACCGATTATTTCCTCCGCGGCCGTCAGCCGATGGCCTCATTTGACACCCAAAAATCCATCGGAAAGCTTATCGGCAAGGTGTCTTCCGTCTGCAGCAACACCCTTGTTATCAGCGGCAAAGAATCTTTTTCCAATGGCGACGGGCTCTGCTATTTCGACGCCGACGGGAAGATGCAGGGATTCCTGGTCAACGCCGTGCAGGGACGCACGGTGACGCCCAACCGGATGCCCGACCTCCAGGTGGGCACCACCATCTGGCGCAACAACGACCAGCAATTTGAGAAACAGCTGCAAGGCTGCACCGCCGAGCGCAAGATAGATGTGGAGATGCGCTTCAGCGGTAGCGGACAGGACTTCAGCCTGGAAATCAAGGACGAGGACGGCGTGACGGCAGTGCGGCACCTCACCCTGGAGCCTACGGCTTCCAACAACAGCCAGCAAAACTCAAGCAACATCGTCAAGCAGCTTTCCAAACTGGGCAACACCCCCTTCGTGGCCACCCAAGTGACCGATACCACCGAAGGCCGCTACTTCATCCCGGCAGGCACCCTCAACGAGCTGCGACGCCAAGCGGTGGAACTCCTCAAAGAAAATAGAATCAGCCGCTTCCGTCCGGAAGACTGCGTCTGCCACGACCAGAACCAGCCCTACCCTTCCACAGCGCTCGACTACCGCGCCAATGTTATCAACGACAAGGCGGAGGCATTCTATAAACGTCATGGAGTGAGCAAAATAGAACGCGGGCTGGAGCAGACCGAAGACTACGACGGCAAGGCGCTGATGACCACCAAATACTGTCTACGCTACGAGCTGGGCTGCTGCCTGCAGGGGAAGAATCACGGCAAGCCGCAGGTGGACATCAAGCCCGCCGACAGGCTCATCCTCCGGAACAACGATCGTCAATTCCGTCTGGAATTCGACTGTGCGGAATGCCTGATGCGTATCTACAGGGCTACGCGGCAGTGACGACAGCGATGACGGCGGTGGCGATGATGATGAAAGCCGCCATAGCTATCCAGCGGCGCGGACGCAGCACGACTTTCTGTCGGCCATACATGATGCCGAGATAAGAAAAAAGGAATGTGGCAACCAGCAGCGGCCAGAGGGCGCTGTGGAGGTGGCCGGCGAGAGGAACCATGAAACCGGCACCGATACCAAGCAGGAATCCATTGATGCCCGTGGCGACCGTGAACAGCAACACACGGAACACTCCGGCGTTAAGGTCGTAAGCCGCCGGTTGCGTCTTTTTGCCCAAGTAGGGCCACATCATTTTGACGGCCACGAAAAGGGATAAACCCAAGAGAACAAAGCTATTGGCCCGGGCAAACGCCTCGGGATTGTCGGGCAACTCGAACCGCAGCATATTTCCCAAAAGGATACCCAGACAATAAAGTGCGGCATGGACAACGGCCACGACGAAAGAGATGAGCAACCCCTTCGACAGCGATATGGAGGCAGCGTCGGCACAGCGGCGCATAAGCAACATGGCACTGATTCCTAGGGCAATGGCTATTACAATAAAGGATACTATAGACATGACTGTATGGATTTCGTGAGTTGGATGAATTCCTGCACCGAAAGCTGCTCGGCGCGTTTACCAAGCACCGTCTCGTCAACTTTCTCGATGGGCAGGCCCGCCGAGCGCAGTGCGTTCCGCAGCGTCTTCCGGCGCTGGTTGAATCCCGCCTTAACGGTTTGGACGAACAGCTTCTCATCACATTCCAAAGACGTTACGTCATTTCTCGTCAATCTTATCACTGCCGATTTCACCTTCGGCGGCGGGTTGAACACATGCTCGTGCACGGTGAAGAGGTATTCGATATCATAAAACGCAGATAGCAAGACTGATAGGATGCCATAAGTCTTGCTTCCAGGGCCTGCAGCCACACGCTCGGCCACCTCTTTCTGGAACATGCCGACCACTTCAACTGCCTGGTTGCGGCAGTCGAAGATGCGGAAGAGAATCTGCGAAGAAATATTATAGGGGAAGTTGCCAATGACAGTGAATGTGTCTTGGAACAAGGTGTTTAAGTCAAGTTTCAGGAAGTCGCCCTCGATGACATCGAGCGTGGGATAGTGCTCATGGAGCCAGGCAACCGACTCACGGTCAATCTCCACCACATGGAAGTTGAGCTCCTGTTTCCCAATGAGATACTTGGTCAGCACCCCCATACCGGGGCCAATCTCAATAACATTGGGGGTACTCCCTGAAAGGCTGTCGACAATACGCTGGGCGATGTTCTCATCGGTGAGGAAATGCTGCCCTAGGAATTTCTTTGCTTTTACTTCGTTCATCTTGCTTTCAGCGCGTTATATCGTTTTCTGGCCAGGTCGGAATAGAGCGAAGAGGGGTAGTCGATGAGGAGTTTCTCGTAGCATTCGAGGGCCACGGCCGGATTGTCCAGGTGGTCCTCGTTGAGTTCCGCCCGAAGCATCAGGGCATCATCGGCCGTAATATCATAGGGATACATCTCTATCAGTTGCTTCAAGATGGCATCAGCATCCGTGTAACGTGCTTGTTTCATGCGGATTTGCGCCTTGCGCATCAGTACCTCGTCGAAGAGGGGATGCGTAACGACACTGCGCGAGATGGCATCAAAGCCAAACCAGGCGGCATCCAGCTGATTGCGGTAGAGCAACAGGTCGGCATCGGCGAAGCGTTCCAGCATCCCATAGGTGCTGTCATCTTCCATGTTATCAGATATAAGGAGCGAAAGTTCCATGGCGTCGTTGGCCACCAACTTCGAGGTGGAAGAGCGCAGCACCTTGAGCTGCGAATTGGCCCACTCGAAATCATGGTTGAAATACGACAGTTTGGCATTCTTGAACTTGGCCTGGGCGCCCAACACATCATTCTGGTTGGCTTTCTCGACCTGCATATAGAGCAGCGACGCATCCCACATAGAGCCTGCAAAAAGCAGCAAATCACCGAGGTCTAACTTCACCTCGTCACGCACAGCAGGCTTCAGACGCGGTATCTCCAGCACATCGTCCAGCATGCTCACCGCCGCCTGCGCATCGTTGCCATGGTAAGCCATCAAGTTGGCATAATTGCGCATGAGGGGAACGGTCCGTTCGTTCTTGCCGAGTTCAGAGATAGCCTCTTCATAGCGCTGGACGAGCGACTGAAACTCCTTGCTATCAATAGCATAGTTATGATTGATGCGGGCGAACTCCACTTCCAGTTCTCCCACACGGCTGTCGAAATAATGAGGGCTTTCTTTCCCCTTCTTTTGCATCTGGCGGTAAGCCTCCGCAGCCACGTCGTATGCTTCGTTCTGATAAGCAATTCGGGCCACACGCAACAACTGGTCGCCCCCCTTGCCAGGGAACCGCGCATCGACCGCAAGGGCCTGCGTCAGAGCAAAGGCAAAGTCTTTCTGCTGGATAGAAAACCAGATCATCATTTCGAGATACGTCTGGTTTTCAGGATGCTCACGAACTCGCTGGACGAGCGCCTGACGAATTCCTTCAGCCAGACGATTGTCAGGTGCTTCAAGCATGGCCTTCTGCATGCTGACCTGGACCGAAGGCATGATACCGGGCTGATGATCAAGCAGTCCGAAATACTCTTGCGTCATTGCCTCATAATCCCCCATGGCCTGGTAGATGCCCACAAGCTCAAGGAAATACAATTGCGGATTGCGCGTCTTGCCACGCGCTGTGAGGTAGGTCTTGGCGGCGTAGTCGGGACGGCCGATATTGGAAAACGCCATCGCTAAATCGGGAATCGGCGCCAGGTTCGAAGTGATGGCGTCAATGGCGCGATCAAAGTACTTCTCGGCCTTTTTTGGCTGTTTCTGAACGAGATAAACATTACCTTGATCGACATACAACGAAAGTTCTTTGGGCTGACTCCTCTGCCGCTTTTCGGCCAACTTGGCTGCATCCTTGTATTCCCCTAACTGAAGATAGGTGGAGTAGAGTCGCTGATAGTAATACTTGTTGCTTGTGCGCTTGTATAGAGACTCATACAACTGCGCAGCCTGCTGGAACTCGCCGTTGTCGTAATAATAGGCGGCCATCTGCTCCTGCGACTGCTGGGCAACGACGGCAGCGGGGCGGCATAGGAACATCGCCAAAATACATAGACACAATATGATACCGCGCCGTTTCATACAAAAAAACCGGAAGTTGTCATTCCGGTCCTTACTGTTGGTTGGTGACCCAGCTGGGGCTCGAACCCAGGACCCCAACATTAAAAGTGTTGTGCTCTACCTGCTGAGCTACTGAGTCAGTCACTCACCTCATTATCGGTGACCCAGCTGGGGCTCGAACCCAGGACCCCAACATTAAAAGTGTTGTGCTCTACCTACTGAGCTACTGAGTCATCAAAAAGCGGCTTTCTGCCACAAATTGAGTGTGCAAAAGTACAACTTTTTTACAAAAGGACAAAATATTTTCTGTCTCTTCTGCAATTCGCCATTGCAGAAATATGATTATCAAACATATAGTACAAACCTCAAATGGGTCAGGAAACCAGTAAAACCATTGCAAAAAGAACATGAAATATGGACTTTCAGGCTGTTTTTGCGGGTTGTCAGATTGCTTTGTAAAAGAAAAATTTGGCCATATAAAAAAAATGTCGTATATTTGTTGAGGTCAAAGAAAGACAAAAAACATCAACAAAAACGTATAAAAATATCAATATCATGGATTTAACAGTCAAGATAAAAAAGGGTCTAGGCGACTTAGAATTCGGAATGCCGGTGGAAGATGTGGTGAAACTGATGGGTACTGCCGACGAGGTGGAGAACATTGACAACGCTGCCGACGAGAGCACCACTGTGCTGCGCTACAACGATGAGGGGCTGACGCTCTTCTGCGAGGGCGACAACCCTATATTGGCGTGCATCGACGTATGCAACGAAGACTGCACCCTCTTCGGAGAGCATGTGTTCGAAATGGATGAACGCGAGATTGTTGCGCTGATGGTGAAGAACAAATTCACCGAGCAGGATGTGGACGAGGAGGACTGGGGCGAACGTCGCGTAAGCTTCCCTGAAGGCAACATCGACTTCTACTTCGACGACACTGAGCTTATGTCCGTCATCATCGGCCAATGAAAGCGCTTTTCGGCACCGCTTATTTCCCACCCATTGCCTATATTGCCGCCCTGGGGCGACACCGTGAGATTTTGATTGAGGTCAAGGAAACATTCCCGAAGCAGACCTATCGCAACCGGATGAATATCATGACCGCCAACGGTGTGCGAAGCCTCACCGTGCCAGTGCTGCGCGACAACCACAGCCGTACCGAAGAAGTCGCCATCGACTACCGCGACCGCTGGAATGTCATTCACCTGCGCACCCTCGCCGCCGCTTATGCAGCCTCCCCCTACTATCTTTATTACAAAGATGATATCGAATCGCTACTTCTACACCCCTATCATTATTTGACCGAACTCAACCAGGACATCCTCCTGTGGCTCATCGGCCGGCTAAAACTCGACTGCACTATATCGGCCACCACCGAGTGGGTTGCTCCGGGAGAAATCTGTACTGAGCCCCTGAGTGATTTCCGGCAGGTTTTCTCGCCCAAAATACCCTACCCTACTGACAGCTTTACATCATACTATCAGGTATTTCCAGACCGTCAACCCTTTGCGCCCAACCTCAGCATACTGGACTTGCTCTTCAACCTCGGTCCCGAGGCAAAAGATTACCTGAATAAGCTGACTTAAATATCATGGAATAAATAAAATAGCCCCGTTGTTTCGTGTGAAACAACGGGGCTGCTATATTGTTACTTGGCAAAGGTCACCAACAGCACGGAAATGTCCGCCGGAGAGATACCGCTGATGCGCGACGCCTGTCCGATAGTGGCCGGGCGGTACCGATTAAGCTTCTCGCGCGACTCATAGCTGAGGGCGGCAAGAGCGAAATAGTCGTAATCCATCGGCAAGGAGATGTTCTCGAATTTCTGTATTCGTCCCGCCACCTCCTGTTCCTTGTCGATATAATGATGGTACTTGATGGAAGTCTCCACCTCCTGCAACACCTCGCTGCGCATCGGCTCCGGCACCTTATCCGCAACACCAGCTACAGCATCATCCATCTCCAGAAGCCCCTCAATGGACAGCTCCGGACGCAACAGCAACGACGCCATGCTCACGCGTTGAGCAATGGGCGCCGAGTCATGGGCAGCCAGCCATTGGTTGGCCTCTTCCGTGGGATACACCTGTGCATCCTCCACCGACTTTGACAATAGCTCAATCTGTTCCACTTTCTGTTCCACCCGACGCATCCGGCTTTCATCGGCCAACCCCAAAGCATAGCCCAGCGGGGTCAACCGCTGGTCGGCATTGTCCTGTCGGAGCAAGATACGGTATTCCGCACGCGAGGTGAACATCCTGTACGGCTCGTCCACTCCTTTGGTCACCAAGTCGTCAATCAGCACGCCGATATAGGCCTGCGAGCGACTCAGCACAAATGCCGACTTGCCTTTGAGTTTCAGTGCAGCATTGACACCGGCCATCAAACCCTGGCACGCCGCTTCCTCGTAGCCCGTTGTCCCATTCACCTGACCCGCGAAATAGAGATTCTCCACCCTCTTGGTCTCAAGGGTATAATATAATTGTGTCGGGGGAAAATAGTCATACTCTATCGCATACCCAGGCTTAAACACCTGTGCCTGTTCGAAACCCGCGATGCTGTGCAACGCCTCCAACTGCACCTCGAAGGGTAGCGAAGAAGAGAAGCCGTTGAGGTAGTAACTCTGCGAACGCCAACCCTCCGGCTCCACGAAGAGTTGGTGGTGATCCTTGTCCGAAAAGCGGTCAATCTTATCCTCAATCGAGGGACAGTAGCGTGGTCCGCGGCCCTGGATGCGACCTGTGAACAGCGGCGACCGCTCGAACCCCTTGCGCAGGATTTCGTGGGTATGAAGATTGGTATTAGCCAGATAGCATGAGCGTTGGGTGGTCAACGGAAGTGTATCCGAGAACGAGAACTTGGATGGATGTTCGTCGCCCGGCTGTTCCACCAGCTTGGAGAAATCGATCGTCCGTCCGTCGACACGGACTGGGGTGCCCGTCTTCAGGCGTTCCACTTCGAAGCCTGCCTCGCGCAGTTGGTCACTCAATCCCTCTGCCGGGCTCTCCCCCACCCTGCCACCGCGCCATGTGTCCTCGCCGATGAAGATTTTTCCGTTTAGGAAAGTGCCACTGGTGAGCACTACCGCGCGCGCCGGGATGCGGTGTCCCATGCGGGTCAGGACCCCCGACACGGCATTGCCGTCGAAGGTCAACCCTGTCACCTCATCCTGCCACAGCGAAAGGCCCGGGATAGACTCGAGCACCTGACGCCAATTAAGCGAGAACATCATCCGGTCGCACTGTGCACGAGGACTCCACATGGCTGGTCCTTTGGAAAGGTTAAGCATGCGGAATTGGATAGCCGAGCGGTCGGTCACGATGCCCGACCAGCCGCCGAGGGCGTCAATCTCGCGTACGATTTGTCCCTTGGCCACACCTCCCATGGCCGGGTTGCACGACATCTGACAGATATTGTCGAGCATCTGTGTGACCAGCAGCACCCGGGCGCCAAGCTTGGCGGCAGCGGCAGCGGCCTCAGCGCCGGCATGACCAGCCCCCACAACCACAATATCATATTCATCAAATGTCATAGAACATGGTATTTACACTTCTCGTTCCACGCGAAACATCTCATCCCACAGCTTCAATGCTTCCTCCTCCTGGCGACGCATCTCAACGGCTTCCCCCTCACTCTTATCACCCTGCCCAAGCAGGTGCAGCACCCCATGGATGATGACGCGTCGCAACTCCTGCTCAAACGAAACGTTCAACTTTTCCGCATTCTCCTCTACCCTCTCGACGCTAATCATGATGTCTCCCGAGATAAGGTTGCCGGCCACATAGTCGAAAGTAATGATGTCAGTGTAGGTGTCGTGATCAAGATAACGTCGGTTGGCTTCGAGCTCATGCTCATCGTCGCAAAAAAGGTAGTTGATATTGCCCACCGTCATTCCGCGTCGCACAATTACCTCGGCAATCCATTTTCTGATTTTTTGCTCCTCTGGGAGCTCAAAATCCACAGATTGTATAGCGAAACGGATAGCCATTGAATTGCATTTATATTATTGATTTCCAGTCTTATAACTGAACTATTCCAGAATCTATTCCTCAAAATGCAGCCCGCATTTCGCGTCCACCGGCATCATTGTACACGGCAAACGGAGGAAAACGAGGAATCGGGTCACGCCGCCACCAGGGCGAAATGGGCCTGAAGAACAGAGACCCTCTCCAGAGCGTCGGCGGGGTCGATACCGTTGACCGCGAACTCGAGGCGTACCTGTCGTCCACCATCCGAGAAGGTCATGCAGTCAGCGAGCGACTTCATCACAAAGATACCCTCGCCGCACTTCTCGTCATCCGAAGGCAGCTGACCGTAACGTGCGTAGTCAAACCCCTCGCCCTCGTCAGTCACCTCAACATAGAGACCTCCGCGGCAGGTGCCGAATTCGAGCGACACCTTCTTGTCAGCCTCTTCATGGTTGCCATGTACGATGGCGTTCTTCACCGCCTGCACGGCCGCGAAGGAGACCGTCGAATAGTAATTGCCTACGTTGCACTCGCGGCAGAAGTGGAACAGACGCTCCTCAACCATCGGCAAATTAGACATATCTGACTGTATTATAAGCGTTTCCTTCATCTCTTCGGGGTTTGTATTCCGCAGCAAATATACAAAAATAATCCTTAGCCAGTAGGAAAATACAAAAATTGTTAATAAATCAGACCTGTTATTTATAGAAATAATCGTTGACTTTGTCGCGGTAGAACGGCGACAATGAAGGCGGTACGGTGCGCAACTGGTCGGTGGCGGGTTGCAGCTGCCGATTGTACTTCTCGAGCTCGGCCGGGGTGGGTTGGCTATAGAGTTCGCCAGCCTCGTGGCTCTCGCGACGCTCCTCCTTCTCACGCTGCATTTCGGCGCGTTCGTGCTCCAGCAAGCGGGTCATGATCTGTTGCTGGCGCTGGATGGTCTGGCGGGTGATGGTGCGGTTGACGAGGTCTGTCTCGGTCTGCTCCATCTGGCGCATCATCTGGTCTATCTCGCGGGCCAGTTTGCTGTTGCCGGCGTCGCCCTCCTTGAGCTCTTGGCCGTACTCCTGCATCATGCGGCGGATCAGCTCCTGCTGGGCCGCCATGCGGGCGAATTCCTCGCTCATCTGCTGCCCCTGCCCTATCTTGTGGCGTCCATCGGGCTTATTGCCCTGCTTGTCGAGCTGTTTTTTGAGCGCCTCCATCTGCTTGTTGAGTTCCTGCTGCATCTGACGCATCGACTTAGGCGACGGCTTTCCCTTGCCAGGCTTGCTGCACTGGCTGTTGCTCTTGTTGGGGTTTTTGCATTGTCCGTTCTTTTTCTTCTGTGCATTCTGCCGCATCTGGTTCTGCATCTGGTCGAGGCTCTCGGCCAGCACAAGGGCCAGGTTGTTGAGCGAAGTCATGCTGTATTGCATCGAGCGGGCCGCCTGCGAGTTCTTGTAGTTGCCGTAGAAGGTCTGGTTCATATTCAGCAGCTCGTTGAGCGAGCGTGTGGTGGCGCTATTCACCTCGCCCACCTCCTTGGTAATGGCAGTAGCCACCTGCAGCTGTCGTTTGGCCATAGCCCGCAGCGAGTCCTCGACGCTGCGGAAGTCGTCCTTGACGCGGTTTTGGCGCGTGATGACGGTCTGGTACTTGGGATCCTGGATGTAGGTGTTGTTGACCTCGGCGATGAGCTCCTCCTGGTTGAAGGAGAGCTGCACGAGGTTCTTCAGCAGCTGACGTACCTGCTCGGCGTCTTCGGCCATGTCCTGCTGCTCGGCGTCGACCTGTGCTTCAGCCAGGGCCTCGCTGAGCTGATCCATTTCATCGGCCGCCTGCTTCTGCTGCTTGCCGGCATCCTTGTTCTTGCCCTTCTGCAGGCTCTGCTGGGCTTCCTGCTGGTGCTGCTCCACCTGCTGTTCGAGCTCCTGCGGCACCTTGAAATCGGTCGAGGGGTCGAGCTCCTTGTAGTCCTGCTTTATCTGGTCAATATCTTGTTTCAGCTGCTGGAAACGGCCGCTGAGCTCCTGCTGGCGCTGCTGGAGGCCTTCCCGATCCTTCTTGTCGGCCTGCTCTGTCTGCTGCCCCAGATCGCGCTGTTCCTCGGCCAGACGGTCCATCTTCTGGATGGTCTGCTCCACCTTCTTCTCTATCTCCAGCCGCTTCATGAGTTCGATATTCTGGTCGAGCTGGCGTTCGAGTTCGGCGTTGTCGAGCTTGAGCTGTTCCAGCTGCTGCTGCACCTTCTTCTTATCGAGTTCCTGCATCATGCGCTCAATCTCGGCCATGGTCTCTTTCATCTTCTCGTCCATCACCTCGTTCATCAGGCGGTCCAACTCACGCTGCTTCTCCATCAGCTGCTCGCTCTGTTCGCGGTATTTCTGCTCCAGGCGGTTATTCTCCTGGATTTGCTGTTGCATCTGCTGCATCATCTGGCGCACTTGCATCTGCTTGTCCTGAATCTGCTGCAGATCCTGCTTGTCCTGCCAGTTGAGTTCCTTCTTGTCCACTAGGCGGCGCATCATCTCGGTGATTTCCTCTTGCAGGCGCTGCAATTCGCTCATCTGAGTCTCAGCACTCTGATGCACATCGGTGCGGTTTTGCTTCAGCAGGCTATCTAGGGCTGCCTCGTCGGGCACCTTCACTTCAAATACCTCAGAGTGTGTGGTCTTAGGGCCGTGAATGGCGTCATTGTCTGACACCTCGAACCAGTAGGAGAGCACATCGCCCGGGGCGAGTGTGAGTTCGGCGGTATTAAATGAGAAGTAGAATTCCTGCGAGGCGCCTTCACCAAGGCCTATTTCAGCCTCACTGACGGCATTTCGGGTGGTATCGGAGGGATTGGCGGTGCGATGAATAAAAACAAGCCGTGAGAAGCCGTAATCGTCCTTGACGCGTCCGCGGAAGAGGCGGCGGTCGGGGTGCAGCGAGTCGAAGAGCTCCTCGACAGCTATCATCGGGGCGGCGTCGGCGATGGAGGAAAGCGTGTAGCGCAGCGTGTCGGAGGAATGATGAGCGATGAATGATGAATGATGAACTTTGCTGACGCAGAAGGAATAGTCTGTGGTCTCCATGATGCGGCGCGAGAACTCCACGCGGCCGTTGGCGTCGGGGGCGAGCGAGATGTGGGAAGTGGGAAGCGTGAAGTGGAGGCTGTCGGCATCCTGTGTCTGGAAGAGCCAGCGCACGGTGGTGCCTTCGGGCACGGCGGCATCGCCGAGATTCACCACAGTCTCGCTTTCGCGGCCCGTATATGCAGGGTAGGAGAGGACCATGCGGAACGAAAGCACGGCGGGGTTGGGCAGCACCTCGAGGGTGTAGTCTTCCGACGTCACGCCGCCGCCCTCGAGGGCGAATGTCTGCGTGTGGTTGAGTTGACGGAAGACAAAGGAGAACTGCGACGGAGAGGTGGCCTGCATGCGGTAGCGGCGTCCTTCGATGCGGAGGAAGACCTCGGCCGGCACAGCCTCGCCCTCGGTGGCGACCTCAAGGGTGAAGTCGTCGCCCTGCATGGCCGTGAGGCTGGGGTTGAGCACACGGAAGCGGAACGGAGCGGGACGCTCGAAGGTGGTAGTATAGTTGACGATGCGCTTGGAGGGCTCAGTGACCGTCTGCGGGGCCAAGATCAGCAGCAAGGCAATGACCACAAGGGGCGGGAGGGCGTACTTCAGGTAGCGGTGGTTGCCCTTGAGGTTGATGGCGTTGAGGAACGGCACGGGACGCAGCTGGGCGGTTTTCTGCTCGATGGCGGCAAGGAGCAGGTCGTTAGTGCTCGGCGAGGGACTTTCCATCAGCTGCAGCAGGTTGAGCAGCTTGTCGCTCACTTCGGGGAAGTGGCGGCCGATGATGCGCGCCGCTTCGTCGTGGCCGATGCGCTTGCCCAAGCCCTGCATTTTCAGCAGCGGGCGTACCACGAACCACGCCAGCACCGCAGCCACCGCAGCGATGCCCACCCAGAAAACGATGCCCCTGGCGACCGGCGGCAGCCAGCCGAAGTGCTCCAGCAAGATGGCCGCGAGGAAAAGCGTGAAGACGATGCCGACAGCGTACAACACGCCCCGGATCAGGAGGTTCTTGTAGTACTTCCGGATGAAGGCGTCGAGCGCCTGTAGTATGTCCTTCTGTGGTTGCATCGTCGGAAAAGAGTTGCAAAAATACGAATTATTTTCCAACCATTAAAATTATTCGTATCTTTGCAGCCAAATTCAAGCCACTATGGAGCAGCAAGTAATCATCATCACCGGCGCTTCGTCGGGTTTCGGCAAAGCCACCGCCGAGATGCTTTCACAGAAAGGACACACCGTCTACGGTCTCTGCCGTCGCGCGATGCAGGACACCACCATAAAATACCGCAAATGCGATGTTCGAGACCGCGAGAACATCCGCGCTGTCGTGGAACAGATTGTCGCCGAGCAGGGTAGGGTAGACGTGCTCATCAACAACGCTGGCATGGGCATCGGCGGAGCACTGGAGTTGGCCTCCGAGGAGGAGATAGACATGCAGATGGGCACCAACTTTATGGGCTGCGTCAACATGTGCCAAGCCGTGCTGCCCTACATGCGCCAAGCCCGCAAGGGTAAGATTATCAACCTCAGCTCCATCGGCGGCGTCATGGGCCTGCCTTACCAAGGCTTCTATTCGGCCTCCAAGTTCGCCATCGAGGGTTTTACAGAGGCCCTTGCTGCCGAGGTCACAGGCTTCGGCATCCGTGTCTGCATGGTCGAGCCGGGCGACTTCGCCACGGGCTTCACCGGTAGCCGCAAGAACAGCCAGGCGACGATGGACGACCCCGACTACGGCCCCATCTTCAAGCGCTCGCTAGCCATCATCGAGAAAGAGGAGAACGGCGGCCTGAAGCCCGAGGTGCTGGCCCGCCGCATCGTGAAGTTGGTCGAGCGGAAGAACCCGCCGCTGCGCAACGTGGTGGCCAACCTCGAACAGTGGCTTTCCACCGTCATCAAACGCGTGCTCACCGGCAATCAGATGGTAGGCATCCTGCGCGACTACTACAAGAGCTAAAACTTAATGCCCATTATCCATATCTTATAGTCAACCGCACTGCTGTCAGACGCGGGGTGGTATATTTCCGGGTATATCAGCTCGAAGGGGGAGGAGATTTGATAGCCCATTGCCTTGAGCTTGTAAAACAGCTTATAGCGATTCCACCAGAAACTTACTTCAAGTTCCTCAAAGGGGTCCATCTGTCCGCTAAAGTTCCACAGCCGCGGGTCATTTGGGTCGCTGATGAGCAATCCCATCTTGGCCAGCAAAGAGTGTCTGTGCGAATAGATCAGCACCGGGCGGAGGTTTTTCATACCCATAGATACATACTGCGGCACATCGCTAAGCTCATCCTCACTCGGCGGCATCACCACGCTGCGCACCCACGTGTCGCGCTCCAGACTCATGCCGTGGTAGCACATCAGCGTGTCGCCGAACTGCGTGACAAGAAAGGTGTAGCTGCCTGGCGGCACATCCTTCATCTTATAGTTGCCCGCATAGTCGCTGTATGCCTCGGCGATTATCTTTCCTTGCAGCAACTGCACACGGCACAGCGGCAGCACGTTGCCGTCGGCGCCATTCACCACCGTGCCGGCAACTTGCAGGGTGTCCTGCGCCAACACCCCGGCCACCGGCAGCGCCAAAGCCAGCAAGATAATCATCCAGCGCTTCATGTCTCTTCGTTTTTATATCGTCAGGTCGAAGCACAAGGTATCGCCAATCTGTAACTCATAACTGTTGCTGTTGGCCAAAGAAAAGCCATAGTTGGGTACCAGCTGGTAGACCCACACACCATAGCAGTTTTGCGAGGCCATCGTGAAGCCGCTGTGGTTCTTGAGCGTTACCCTCTCTCCCTGCAAACCAGTGACAACCACCGTTGAGCCGTTGACGGAGATGAAAATGCGCTGCTTCAGCGGCAGCGACGACGGCAATGTGTCGACATACGACGGCAGGAAGGCCGGAAGCTTCTCCGGCAGCGGTATCGGCTGGCGTAACGGCAGGGGAATGGCGGTGTCGAGCGGTGTGTCGGCCGTCGCTGTATCAGACTTGTTCACAGCCCGTTCCGGCTTCAGCTTCTGTGGCGTAGGTTCCGGCTCTTCAGTGGGTTCCGAGCGGTGGAAGACAGCCTTGTTCCATTGCGGCACCACGGCTATGGCGAGGCCCGAGGCCACGGCGACCAACAGCAATACCAGCACTATGCTGCGCATACGCTGGATGGCGCGGTGCCAGCGCTGGTATACGGCGTCGCGCGTAAGGCCGAGGGCCTCGGCAATCTCGTCGGCGCGGTAGCCCTCGAGGTACAACTTTACCAGCCGCTGGTCGTCGGGGCTCAGGGCCGCCATCAGATGCTCTATTTCCTCCTTCTCCTGCGACGAATCGTCTGCCGTGAGGGTTTCCGCCATCAGGGTTGTCAAAGGCTGCTGGAGGGGCCTCTGGAGGCGTCGTTGCAGGTCGAGCGACGAGCGGCACTGCCAGTACACCCACGAGCGCACCTCGCCGGGGGTGGCGTCGAGCCGCAGCGTGTCGAAATGGAGCCACATGGCGATGGACGCCTCCTGCACCAAATCGTTGCAGCGGGCCCAGTTGCCTTTGGCCGACAACCAGCACATGCGCCACACCATCAGGCGGTGGCGGCGCAGCAACTCCGTGTATGCATTTTGGCGGTCCATTACAATATATAATACACCTCCGACGACCGAAATCTGACATCGGAGGTGCAAAAATATGAAAAAAAACTGTAGCTTGATTATCTTATTATCGCCACCTTCTTCGGCGGGCGCTTGCCGACACTAACCATGTAGATGCCGGTGGCGGGGACCTTGAGGTTACAGCAGCCACGGACCATGCCGTCAGCCACCTGGCGACCCTCCATGTCATAGACCACCACCACCTCGCCGTCGGCGCCCTCGACCACGATACGGCCGCCGAGGGTATAGATGTTGACGTTCTCCATATCGGGGTCGCTGATGCCCACGTTGCAGTCCTCGACAATCTGGTCGGCAAACTGCCCCCAGTAGCTATCGGCCAGCCAGGCGTTGAGGCTCCCGCAGGGAACGACGATGCTGTCGGCATCCGTCCCGTCCAGACAGCCGTATATTCCGTAGCCGTCTTCGGTAGTTACAGGCGGCACAGTGTTCCTGAGACACAGCATCTGCAAGGGCTGTCTGTAGAATGCGTCCACCTCGATAGTGTCAACGGGGGCGGAAAAGGTGAGTCTTTTGAGCCTCCCGCGGTAGTCGCCGATGAAAGCGGTCATTCTAACGACCCGCAGCGTCGGGGGCAGTGTCAGCTCGGTGAAGGAGCAGTCGCCGAAGGCACATGTATCAATGATTTCCACGGCGTTGCCCCATGTGATGTGCGCCAGAGAGGTACACATGAAGAACGCACCTTCCGAGACAATGCGTAGGCCATCAGGTATGTCGACCGATGCCAGACGGCTGCAGCTGTGGAAACAGCCCTCTCCCATCGTGTCGAGCGTGGCAGGCATGCCGACGCGCGTCAGCGACGTGCAATAGTAGAACGCCCATTCATCGATAAAATGCAGGTGGCTGGGCAGGTCGATGCTTACCAGCGAGCTGCCATTGAACGCCTCGTTGCCAATGGTGGTCACTCCGTCGGGGACATGGACATACTTGACATCGCTGTTGCCGCCGAAGCCGTTGACGTAGCGCAGGGTGCTCGGAAGAAACACAGAGTCGGCGCTCTTATGGCACGACACAAGGCTATCGCCGCCGGCGGTGTATATCATCATCCCGTCCATATAGTAGTGCGTGTTCCCTTCCGCCATGGAGAGGTTGCTGAGGGCAGGGCAGTTCACAAAAGGGCTCGGAGCGATATGCGTCACTGTCGAAGGAATGACGATGTTGTTCAAACGCTGATTGTCAACAAAAGCCCAGTCGCCGATGCTTTCAAGGCCTTCGGGGAGCGTCACGCCCGTGATGTTATGGCAATAGGCGAAAGCGGTAGCAGCCAAGTGTCGTGTACACTGTGGCATGGTGACGGCTCCGCTTTTGGTTTTCAGGCATTCCACAAGGGTCGTGGTATCTTTGCTGAACAGCATCTTGTCCATTGACATGAAGTAGGGGTTATCCTCATCTACGTTGATGGTTGTCAGATTGTTTGCCGCAAACGCCAAAGGCTCTATGACCGCCACCGAGGCTGGAATGGTGATGGTCGACGGGCCGGTGGCAAACAGGAAGCATTCCCGTTTTATCTGTCTGACCGACGAGGGAATGGTGATGCCCGAAAGAGACGCTTGGGCGAACGCTTGCTCGCCCAGGGCAACAACATCGTAGGTGCTGCCGTTGTACGTCACCGTGGCGGGAATGCTGATGTTGCCTGAGTAAGGGGTGAACGTTTCTTTTACAGTCACCTCCACGGTATGGTCGTCCGCGGAAAGGACATGGTAACCTATTCCACCTGACATGAAATTCTGCGCCATGGCAACGGCGGTGAAGGTCAGTGCTGAGAGGAACGCAAAAAGGGTCTTTGGCTTTTTCATTGTCCGTTGTGTTTTGGTGATTATACTTTTTCAGGTCTTCTACAAACATAATACACCTCCGACGCCTAAAATCTGACATCCTCCCAAATTTTATTAACATAGGGAGCCAATCATTGCGATTGGCTCCCTATGTTATTAATACTTATACTTTTTACAATCAAAGGGTCTTGCCGAAGACGGCGCGCTGCATGAGGGGCTTGGTGCTATACTGCGTCTCCCAGATCCTCACAGCCTCGTTGCCGATAATCTGGGGGTTGGTATAAGCGGTATGCACGCCATGCTTGATAGCGGCTTCGTTCATGTCGCAGTAATAAATGCTGTGGACGCCTCGCCTCTGCCAGTCGGGCAGCACGCCGTTGAGCAGCAGGTCAATGGTGTCGAAGTGCTTGAGGTCGTGCAGTATGTGATACCACCCGAAGGGGAACAGCTTGCCGTTGGCCCGCTTGTAGGCCTTGGTGAGGTCGGGAATCGAGAGGCCGAAGGCCACCAGCTTGTCGTTCTCGTCGACCACAAACTGCACGAAATCCATGTTCACGAAGGGGAAATACTCGTCGATATACACGCCAATCTCCTTCTCGGTCATGGGCACAAAGTCGTAGAGGTCCTTGAACGAGTCGTTGATGGCGTGGAAAAACTGCCAGGCGTAGGGAATCAGCTCCTTGCGGCGCTTGACCTTGACCAGTTTGAGGTGGTACTTCTCCATGATGAGCTTGTTGAGGCGACCCACCTTGTCGGGCACCGGTTGGTTGGCCTGCATGGAGTACTGCTGCCAGCGGCATTTTATCTCGTAGCCGGCGCGCTCGATGAAGCGCACATAGTATTCCGGGTTGTAGAGGGTGGAGGTGTTCTGGCGGGCGTCGAAGTTGTCGATGGCCCAGCACTCCTTGTCCATATCGGTGAAGCCGAAGGGGCCCTCGATCTCTTCCATACCGTTGGCGCGGCCATATTCTATCACCTTGTCAAGCAGTGCGTTGAAGACATCGTAATCCTCCACAAAGTCGAACCATCCGAAGCGGACGGCCTTCTTGTTCCAGTGTTCGTTGACGGTGCGGTTGATGATGGCGGCCACACGGCCCACCACTTTGCCGTCGCGCAGGGCGAGGTAAAGTTCACGTGAACAGTGCTCCAGCGAGGGGTTCTTCTCTGTGAGGAGGTTGATTTCATCAAAGTCTAGCGCCGGAATGTAGGAGGGCACATCCTTGAAGAGACGGTTGGGGAAAGCAATGAAGCGGCGCAGGTCGCGGCGGGAGCTGACGGTCTTGATTACGATGTCGGACATAGTGCAACTGTTTTCAAATAATTTGCAAAGATACAAACATTTTCGAAACCATGGTATTTTTTCTTTGTTTTTTTGCACCGCCGCCCGCCGTCCTGTACCCACCCGCACCGCATCATCACCGTATCATCACCGTCTGCGGTCGGAGGGGGTACGGAGGGGGTATGCCGATGGTACGGTGTTGATACGGTGATGATAGGGAGATATGTCGGAAAATCAGCCTATTATAAAATGGCATTTTTTGACGTTTTTTTGTGCTTTTTGAAAGAAAAATCGTATCTTTGCATCCGGTTTTTGACGACGTCACGATGACGGAATTGGTTATTTTCGACTTCGACGGGACGCTGGGAGACACCCGGCAGAAGATAGTGTCCATGCTGCAGCGCGTGATGCGCGAACGGGGGCTGCCGGTAGCGCCCGACTACGCCTGTGCCGCTACCATCGGCATACCGCTGACAGGGGCTTTCCTGCGGCTGTTCCCCGGCATGACCGAAACCGAAGCCGAGGAGTGTACAGAGACCTACCGTGTGCTATTCGAACGGCACCGCAAGGAACTGATACCCGAGCTGTTCCCGCATGTGAGGGAGACTCTTGAACAGTTGAAAAACAACGGCATACGAATGAGTATCGCCTCGTCGCGCACCAGCGCCTCGCTTTGGGCATTTCTGGACGACATGGGGCTGAAGGGATACTTCGAGTATGTCATTGGCGCACAGGACTGCGCAGAGCACAAGCCGTCAGCCTTGCCCGTACTGGCTACGCTGGAACGGCTGAATGTAAGGAGGGAACGTGCCGTGGTGGTGGGCGACATGCCTGTAGACATCCTGATGGGATGCAACGCCGGTTGCCGCACCGTGGCCGTCACCTACGGAAACGGAAACCGCGCCGACCTCATAGAAGCCGGCGCGGATTATGTCATTGACGATATCAGAGAACTATTACAGCACCTCTAATTTCTTGAATGCCTTGTAGATCTTCTCTACGCCTGTGTCAATCTGCTCATGGGTGTGTGTGGCCATGAGTGCGAAGCGGATGAGCGTCTCGTCGCTGGGCACAGCCGGCGAAATGACGGGGGTCACGAAGACGCCGTTTTCCAGCAGTTCATGGGTAATTGTGAAGGTCTTGACATTGTCGCGGATGAAGAGCGGGATGATGGGGGTGGAGGTATTGCCAATCTCGAAGCCAAGGTCCTTGAAGGCCTTGAGGGCGTAGTGCTGATTGTCCCAGAGGGCGGCGTTGCGCTCGGGTTCAGTACGCATAATGTGCAGTGCTTCAAGCACTGATGCGGTGCTGGCGGGGGTGATGGAGGCGGTGAAGATGTAGGGACGGACACTGTGTTTCATCCAGTTGATGGTGTCCTTGTCGGCCGCGATGAAACCGCCCACCGAAGCGAGGCTCTTGCTGAAGGTGCCCATGACGAGGTCCACCTCGGGGAGCATGTTGAAGTGGTCGCAGGTGCCGCGGCCCTCACGGCCAAAGACGCCGAGACCGTGGGCCTCGTCGACCATCAACGTAGCGCCGTAGCGGTTGCAGATTTCAACCATCTTGTCGACGTGAGCCACGTCGCCCTCCATTGAGAAGACACCGTCGGTGACTACCAGCTTGGAGGCCTCGACAGGCACCTTCTGCAGGACACGTTCGAGGTCGGCCATGTCATTGTGACGATATTTCTGAGTGTTGGCGATGGTAATGAGTCGGCCTTCCATGATGCTGGCGTGAACGCGCTCATCATAGAACAGGTAGTCGCCGCGGCCGCAGATATTGGGGATGACGCCGCTGTTGGCCAGGAAACCTGCCGAGAAGAGCATGACGCCGTCCTTGCCAAGGAAGGCAGCCAGCTCTTCCTGCAGCTGAATGTGGATGTCAAGCGTACCGTTGAGGAACGGAGAACCGGCACATCCGGTTCCATACTTGTCGATGGCGCGCTTGGCGGCCTCCTTCAGACGCGGGTCGTTGGTAAGGCCAAGATAGGAGTTGCTGCCGAACATCAGGACGGGATGGTCATAGCCAGTGACATAGACCTCGGTGTTCTGTGGGCTGCAAATGGGTGTGAAGTAAGGATAAATACCCAGGGCTCTCATCTCCTGGGGATAGGTGTATTGAGCTAACTTTTGACGTAGTGGCTTCATACTTTAATTGTTAATTTAAAGTGCAAAGTAACGAATTTTTTGGCGATTATGCCAAAATTAAAATGTTAAAAGTGAATGCATAGCCTCGGTCAGACTGCTCGCACCTATTCTAAATGTCTGTTTATTAATGTATTCTTCCCCGAGAATGCGCGTGGCCAATTCGGCATAGGCAAGGGCATCTTCGGGTTTTCGGATGCCTCCCGCGGCCTTGAAGCCGACGGAATTTTTAGTTTTTTTAAGATTATCGTTAATGACGTTTAACATAATTTCGGCCGCATCAAGGGTTGCACCAGTGGCAATCTTGCCAGTGGAAGTCTTAATGAAGTCGGCACCTCCATCGATAGCCAGTTGTGCCGCCTTGGCGATGAGGGCAGGGGAGGGGAGTTCACCTGTTTCAAGTATGACTTTCAACGTCTTGTCGCCACAGGCAGTCTTCATTGCCGCCACCTCGTCACGAACGGCATTGTCCTCGTCTGCCAGCAACAGACCACGGTTGATGACGATGTCCACCTCGTCGGCCCCTTGGTCAACAGCATAGCGTACTTCGTCGACCTTGATCGGCAAAGGGAGTTGTCCATGGGGGAAGGCGCCGGCCACCGAGGCCACACTGATGCCGCTGCCTTCTAGAACCTTATGAGCACGGGCAACAAAGCGCGGGTAGACACAGACCGCAGCCACATGGATTGGGTTGCGGTCTGTGCTGAGTGTCAGAAGTTTGGTCCTACGGCAGAAGGCCTCGACCGAGGCATTGTTGTCTGTGGCGTTCAGCGTGGTATTGTCGATGCAGCCGAACACCTTGCGTGCCAATGCGGTATCCATGGCTTATTTAAGGCACTGGTTGATTTTCTCTACTCTGCGCTGGTGGCGGCCACCCTCGAAGGGAGTGTCGAGATACTCGTCGACGATAGCCAGTGCCGTTTCCTCACTGATGAAGCGGGCAGGCATGGAGATACAGTTGCAGTCGTTGTGCTGACGGCCGAGATGGGCAATCTCAGGTGTCCAGCACAAGGCGCAACGCACGTTGGGATACTTGTTGACAGTCATTTGCACACCGTTACCACTGCCGCAAATGACTATGCCACGCTTATATTCGCCTTTGTTGAGGGCGGAACCCACTTGATGGGCGAAGTCGGGATAGTCGCAACTGTCGGTGCTGTTGGTGCCGCAATCCTTCACATCGAACCCACGCTTCCGCAGGTGGTCGATGACTTTCAGCTTCAGTTCATAGCCGGCATGATCGCAAGCTATAGGAATAATTTCACTCATTGCCTTATAAATTATTTCGTTACTTTTCTGATTGCAAAGGTACAATAAAAGAAGCATACGCCAAAACTATCTTATCAACAAATTGGCGTTGGTAAACGTGTTAATTGTTGTCAGTAGCGATGTTGAAAAAATTTGACTGTTGAAAAACACCGTTTTTTTTATGCCAATATCAACAGAATTACCATTTGTAACTTCGTATTTTGACAATCAACATTCACCTGTTATATCATTTTTCACAATGATGTTGATAAAACTCAAAAACTCTAATAATCTATAGCTTTAGATGTTGAATTCAGTGTTAATTAATGTGGAAAGAAAAATACATGATTGTTTCCATTATATGCTTATTAACAGAATTAACATCCATAAAAGAAAAGAAAAAAATTAAAGAAATATAAAAGTATTTATTATTTATTGTTGGAAAAGTCAGTGGAAGAAATATTTTTTTTCTTATCTTTGCATTTCCAAATCAATGAAAAATGGCTATGAAAGACAATGAATTGAAACAGGAAATAATTCGCTTGAAGAAGGAAAAGAACGCTGTTATTCTGGGACACTATTATCAGCGTCACGAGATACAGGAACTATCGGACTATGTAGGCGATAGTTTGGCGTTGGCACAGAAAGCCCAAGAGGCCACTGCCGATATCATTGTTTTTTGCGGTGTTCATTTCATGGCCGAAACTGCCAAAATATTAAACCCACAATGCAAGGTACTGTTGCCGGATATGGAGGCCAGTTGTTCTTTGGCTGAGAGCTGCAAGGCAGAAGAGTTTGCCGCCTTCAAAAAACAGCACCCCGATCACATGGTGATCAGTTATGTCAATTGTTCTGCCGAGATAAAAGCCCTCAGCGACCTTATATGCACTAGCGGAAATGCCGAAAAACTGGTGCGATCGCTGCCGGAAGACCAGAAGATAATCTTTGCACCCGACCGTAACCTTGGCGGATATATCAACCAGGTAACAGGAAGGAAAATGGTGCTGTGGAACGGTGTATGCACTGTACACGACGCCATGCAGGCCGAGGCTGTTTTGATGTTGAAAGCTGAACATCCCGACGCACCTGTCATTGCCCACCCCGAGTGCAACCCCGCGTTGCTTAAGGTAGCCGACTTCATCGGTTCTACCAAGGCAATGCTCAATTACATTAAGGCCAGCGATGCTAAGAAATTCATAGTGGCTACCGAGACAGGCATTCTCTATGAGATGAAGCGCGAGAACCCGGACAAGGAGTTCATTACCCTGCGCGACAACAAGAATTGCGCTTGCGACGACTGTGCCTATATGAAACTTAACACCCTCGAGAAACTCTATCGTTGCCTGCGCGACATGAAACCGGAAATCACGATGTCTTCGGATATGATTGAGGCGGCGCGCCGTCCCATCGTGCGGATGATCGACATGAGCCGCCAGTTAGGAATAATCAAGTAAAAAGGTTACCCTATCAACTTCTCTAACTGCTTCTCGGTAGCTCCGGGAAGCAGTTTTTTTAGTTGCTTCTTCAGCCTCTTGTAGCTTTCTTCGGGGCTGCGGTCGCATTGGCATGCCTCGCGGCCGAAGAGGCGCTCGGGTGTGTTCAGCAGTGCCCATCCCCAGCCGTAGCGGTTGCCGTGTTTGTCGTGGGGATATACAAAGTCCTCCGTCACCACGCGGCATGCCATCTGCAGGCGGGTCACATAGCTGTCGAATCGCGAACGCATCTTATTACCGTTGAATCCGCAGGCCGACCGCAGTTCGCGTGTAATCATGCTGCCGTTCACCTGCAGCACCTCCAGGATTACACCTTCCACGCTCTCCTCGTCGGGCAGGGGATGACGGCTGCGGCGCCAGTTGCAGAGGTCGGGCCACCAATCCATGGTTATGAATCCTGCCTTGCTGTCGAAGAACTTGCCGTAGGCGAAATGCCCTTCGGTGACGATGGGTCCTTTCCAGTCCCACAGCGGCCAGTCCCAGCTGCCGTCGTCCAGAAGCTTGTAGCGGCACTCCGGCGCTATCATCTCGTCGGCCGAGAACCCCGGCACGCTGCCCTCGAGCAGCGGCAGGAATCCCATCTGCTCGATAGCTTCCATCAGTTCCGGGCAATCATGTATTTTTTTCTTCATGGCGTAATCGTAATCGGACTGCAAAAATACGCATTTTCTCCGATATGTGAAAAATAAAGTGTATCTTTGCACCCCGAAACGACGACAGCAATGATAGGACAACCGCAAGTATACGAGGCCTTGGAGCGGATGCAGATACCTTTCGACTACTATGAGCATCCCGAGGCACCCACTATCGAGATTGCCGCCCAGTTCTACCGCGGCGAGGGCACTACACTTTGCAAAAACCTCTTCTTCCGCAACCACAAAGGCAACCGCCACTACCTGGTCATCATGGACAGTCGCTTCCCCATGGACATCCACGACATGGAGCACCGTCTGCACCAGGGCAAGCTCTCCTTTGCCAGTCCTGAGCGCATGATGCGCTACCTTGGCGTGAAGCCCGGCTCGGTGTCACTGTTCACGCTCGTCAACGACCTCAACCACGAGGTCACCCTCTTCGTCGACCGCAACCTTCTCAACGCCGAGAAGGTGAGCTTCCACCCCAACGACAACCGCGCCTCGCTGGTGATAAGTCGCGACGACATGTTGAAGTTCATCAAAGAGGTAGGGAACCCTTACGAAGTTGTTGATTTGTACGACCCCAATTGTTGATAACCCAACACAATTTGATGTTCCACGCGAAACAATGAAGAAACAAGAATATATCGTCGTTGAACCGAAGGAGTTACTGGAGTTTCTGATGGCGCAGATGCCCGACAGCAGCCGCACCAGTGTCAAGGAACTGCTGGCGCACAATGTCTATGTCGACGGCCGCCGCACGTCGCAGTTCAACTTCCCCTTGCAGAAAGGGATGAAGGTCTCTGTCGAGAAGGCCAGCGGCAAAGACCGCCTGCGCCCGCGCGACCTTGACATCGTCTACGAGGACCAGCACCTGCTGGTGGTCAACAAGCACGAGGGCCTGCTCAGCTACAGCAAGCACCCCAACGACAAGACCGTCATCACCGTCCTCAACCAGTACCTCGACGCCTGCCACCAGCGCTGCCACGCCCATATCGTCCACCGCCTCGACCGCGACACCTCCGGCCTGATGGTGGTAAGCAAGAGCAAGGAGGTGAGCCAGAAGTTCGAGGAAGATTGGAAGGGCATGGTCTTCGACCGCCGCTATGTGGCCGTGGCCTGGGGCCACCTGGAGCCCAGTAGGGGAGAGGTGCGTTCGTGGTTCACCGACGGCGAGTACTGCGTGCTCTCGTCGCCCGTCGACAACGGCGGCAAACTGGCCGTGACGCACTACGAAGTGAAGCAGACCTCGCGTCGCTACAGCCTGGTGGAACTCAAGCTCGACACCGGCCGCCGCAACCAGATCCGTGTCCACTTGCGCGACCTGCAGCACCCCGTGGTGCACGACCCCATGTACGGCTACAAGGACGACCTCTCGCCCGTCAACCGCCTCTGTCTCCACGCCTTCCGCCTCTGCTTCACCCACCCTGTCACCGGCCGTCGCCTCAAGTTCGAGACTCCCGTCCCCGCCGCCTTCCTCAAGCTGATGGAGCTTTAGCGGCACAGATTCTCCGGAAACCCCGTAAACACAAGAATAAGAAACCCTTAAAACAATCAATATCATGAGTCAGTACAGAACCGACAAACAGATGGGACGCTACATCCTGTGGGGCGCTTTGGCGCTGGTAGCAATCATTGTCTTCTTCTCTTCGTTCTACACCATCCGTTCGACCGAGCGCGGAGTCTTGGCCACCTTCGGCAAGATGAACGACACCGTGGTCGAGGACGGCTTGCACTTCAAGATCCCCTTCATCCAGACCGTCAAGAAGGTCAACGTGCAGCAGAAAAAGTTCGACGGCAAGGAGAACAGCTACACGCGTGACGTGCAGACCTCCGAAGTGGAGTATACCATCAACTATGACCTTGTGCGCGAGAACGTTAGCAAGCTTATGAAAAATGTGGGCGACGACTATCACACCCGCATTGTGGTGCCTTTTGTCCGCTCGGCCATGAAGCAGAGCTTCGGCAACTTTGCCGCCACCGAAATAGTGGAGAACCGCGACGCCGTGCGCCGCGAGATCGAACTCACCTTGCGCCGTACCCTCGACAGCAACTATTTCACCAACATCCAGTTCCAACTGGTCAATATTGACTTCGACGACGAGTTTGAGAACGCCATCAAGGACAAGCAGGTCGCCGAACAGAACGCCCTGAAAGCCAAGAACGTGACCATCCAGGTCGAGGAGCAGGCCAAGCAGACCAAGATCAAGGCCGAGGCCGACGCCGAGGCTATGCGCATCAAAGCCAACGCCTTGGAGCGCAACCCCAAGCTTGTCAACTACGAGGCCGTGCAGAAGTGGGACGGCAAGATGCCGCAGTACATGCTCGGCAACTCGGTGCCCTTCATCGACATCAAGTAGAGGACCTCGTTGAACCTTTAAGCCCGTCGGCGCGCCATCAAGCGTGTCGGCGGGCCTTTTTTTGTCGCCGCGCCAACGGGGGTAACCTCCATTGCAGTTGACTTCAAATTGTTAATTAAACGTTAAAAACGCCTTATTATCGGCTTCTTAACTCTTACATTACTAGGAGTTTAGTAGGAGAGGAGTAGGAGGGGAGTAAGACTTGAGTAAGACCTGGTGCTTTAGTAAGCTGTATATGAACCTGTTACAAACGCCGCTTTTTGGGTTATGTTAAATAGGAAAAATCCGTAAAATAAAGCACACGTCATCCGTCTCACCTCGTCCTTCTTTTTTTTGGTTGGTTCGGAATTATTCTGTATATATCAATCCAAAGCATAATCCTATGAAGAAAAACGTTATTCTTATTCGTGGTGCTCGTCGCCGCTGGGGTGGAGGGCGCTGACGGTCGTGTTGTGACGCTGTATGATGTGAACGGGCGCATGCTGGCCACGAAACAGGACAACGACGCGCTGCTGCGCTTTGAAGTCCCCGCCAGTGGCACTTACATGATTAAAGTCGGCCACTATCCGGCCAAGAAGATAGTGGTGATAAGATGATGTCCAAAGACAAGGAGGCAAGAGGAGAGCAAATTGGACAGACACAGAATCTATCTGAGGTTGTTTACATTAGGGCGGCGCTGAGGTGCCGCCCTAACTATTAATTTAGGCTTAAATACAATATTACGGGCGAGGGTGCGTTATAGAAAAATAATGCATAAAAAGTGGCTGATAGTGACGATACTGGTGCTGGCCTTGGCGGTGGGAGCCGCGGGCCAGGAGGCCGACACGTCGCGTTACGATGTACACCTGTCGACAGGTGCCACCGTGGCGGCGGGCTTCGGCCGTACACAGGCGCTGTCGTGGGTGGCTCCGAGCGTGGAGCTGAAGGCCAGCGAGCGGATGAAGGTCAGCGGCGGCTTTGCCGCGGCGGGCAGCTTGCTGGACGGCTACGAATTGCATGGCTATGGACCTACGAGCCTGGCTCCCCGTAAACAGGGTACCCGTCTCGGGGCGCTGTGGGCCAAAGCCAGCTATCGGGCCACCGACCGGTTGTGGCTGTGGGCTTCGGCGGTGCATGTGACGGGTTTCGCACAGCCGCTGTGGCTCGACGGGGCCCTGCCGGTGCAGGCTACCGCCGTGAGCGGCGGGCTGGCCTATGAGTTCCCGCAGGGGAGCTTGTTGGAGATGCACTTCCATATTGTGCATGACCGTTACGGCACCCTTCCGCCATACCCCTACGGCTACGGATGGTACGGGACCTGTGCCCCGAGATTTGACATTTACAGCGGCCTTTGGCCCTACTGAACACAGAACACTGAATGGAATACAACACACAACGCGAACAGCTGAAGATTACAGACTATGGCCGCCATGTGGCCAAGCTGATAGAATATGCCAAGACCATCGCCGACCGTGAGGAGCGGACGGCGCTGGCGGAGGCCATTGTGGAGGTGATGGCGCATGTGAATCCGAAGGTGAAGGAGCGCACCGACTACCGCCACATCCTTTGGGACCACCTGATGTTGCTGGCCGACTATGACCTTGACGTGGACTGCCCTTACGAGGTGAGCCGCGAGGAGACAGAAAACCTGAAACCCAAGCCGATAGGCTACCGTGAGGGCGGCATCCGCTACCCCCACTACGGACGTGCGTTGGAGGAGATGGTCAAGGCGGTGGCCGTCATGCCCGAGAGTCCCGAGCGGCAGCTGCTGACAGGACAGATACTGCACACGATGAAGCGGATGTACCTGCAGTGGAACCGCGACACGGTGGACGACGAGCTCATCGTGGAGCAGCTGGGCGAGCTCAGCGAGGGGCGTTTGACGCCGCCCGAGGGCTTCAAGTTCCATGACTCGCGCGAGTATATCGAGGCGATGGCCGCCGCGGCTGCCAAAAAAGAAGGATCGAAAAAGAAGAAAAAGAAGAAAAAATAATGGCCAGTTTTGAAATCACCGGAGGTCGCAAGTTGCGGGGCGACATAGTGCCGCAGGGTGCCAAGAACGAGGCCCTGCAGGTGCTGTGCGCCGTGCTGCTGACGACCGAGAAGGTGCGCATAGAGCATGTGCCCGATATACGTGACGTGAACAAGCTCATCGACTTGCTCAAGCTGCTGGGCGTGAGCGTGCGCGAAGACCACACGTCGCTTTGTGAGAGCGGCCGGACCTTCGAGTTCCAGGCCGACCAGGTGAACCTTGATGTGCTGGGCAGTCCCGACTACCGCGAACAGGCGGGCACTTTGAGGGGCAGCATCATGTTGGTGGGGCCACTGCTGGCGCGCTTCGGCCAGGCGGTGGTGCCGCAGCCGGGGGGCGACAAGATAGGCCGCCGCCGTCTCGACACACACTTCATCGGCATGGAGCGCCTGGGTGCCGAGGTGGAATACAAGCGTGGCGCCTACATGGTGAAGGCCAAGAAGCTGAAGGGCTGCTATATGCTGCTCGACGAGGCTTCGGTGACCGGTACCGCCAATATCGTCATGGCTTCGGTGCTGGCCAAGGGCACCACCACCATCATGAACGCCGCCTGCGAGCCATACGTCTACCAGCTGTGCAATATGCTCAATGCCATGGGCGCGCGCATCAGCGGCGTGGGGAGCAATCTGCTGACTATCCGCGGCGTGAAGGAGTTGCACGGCTGCACACACCGCCTGCTGCCCGACATGATTGAGGTGGGTTCGTTCATCGGCATGGCCGCCATGACGCAGGGTGATATTACCATCAAGAATGCGCAGGTGCAGCATCTGGGGCTCATCCCGCAGGTGTTTCGCCGGCTGGGCATCGAGGTGTGGCAGAAAGGCGACGACCTGTATGTGCCGTCGCAGGAACACTACGAGATAGAGCGTTTCATGGACGGAAGCATCATGACCGTGGCCGACGCACCATGGCCCGGTTTCACGCCCGACCTCATCTCCATCGCCTTGGTTGTGGCCACGCAGGCCAAGGGCAGTGTGCTGATACACCAGAAGATGTTTGAGAGCCGCCTGTTCTTCGTGGACAAGCTCATCGACATGGGGGCTCAGATAATCCTCTGCGACCCGCACCGCGCCACGGTGATAGGGCTCGACCACGAGCACAAGCTGCGCGGTGTGCGCATGGCGTCGCCCGACATACGCGCGGGCGTGGCGCTGCTGATAGCGGCCCTCAGCGCCGACGGCAAGAGCCGCATAGACAATATAGAACAGATAGACCGAGGCTACCAGTGCATAGACGAACGCCTGCGCCGTCTGGGAGCCGACATCAGAAGAATATAGGAAACTCCAAGAACTAAATAGACAGTTATGCTTTTTAATCTTTTCAACCGGAAGTACGAACCACGCCCAATCTTTGCCGTCCTGGGCACCGACATGCACTGCCATTTGGTGCCGAAAGTTGACGACGGGTCGAAGTGCGTGGAGGAGAGCGTGGAGTGCCTGAAGACCCTCAAGGCGGTGGGCTACAACAAGGTGATCATCACGCCGCACTTCCAGACCCCGCGCTTCGAGAACGACGAGGACGACATCAAGAGGCGCTACGAGGAACTGAAGCGGCAGGCCACCGAGGCGGGCGTGGATATAGAGATGGTGGGTGTGGCCGGAGAGTACCGCATAGACAGCGGCTTCAAGAAGCGGCTGGAGAACCCCCGCTTCCTGAAGATCAGCGACAAGTATGTGCTGGTGGAGTTCTCGCTGCACCAGCAGATGATGGGCTGCGACGAGATGATATTCGACATGCAGATGAAAGGCTACGAGGTCATCCTGGCACATCCCGAACGCTATCCCTATCTCAATGTGAACGGCGTGCGGATGGAACAGTTGAAGAACCAGGGTGTGTTCTTCCAAATCAACGTGCTGTCGCTCGGCGGGTTCTATGGCGAGGAGGCCAAGCGGCGCGCCTACGAGATGCTGGAGCGCGGATGGATTGAGTTTATGGGTACCGACACGCACAACACCATGTATGCCCAGGCTCTGCGCGACCTGAGCTGCAACCGCAAGGTGGAGAAGGTGCTGGAGAAATACACATTTATGAACGATACACTATGAACAGTCTGAATGCAGTGTCGCCCGTGGACGGGCGCTATCGTGGCAAGTGCGAGGCACTGGCCAAATATTTCTCTGAGGGGGCATTGATACGTTACCGCGTCCGTGTGGAAGTGGAGTATTTCATTGCCTTGGCAGAGCAGTTGACGGAATGCGGCAAGTGGAAAACGGAAGACGGACAGCGGGTGGCCAGCCAGGCCGAGGCGCTGCGCGACATCTACCGCCATTTTACCGATGAGGATGCACAGGCCATCAAGGACATCGAGAAGGTGACCAACCACGATGTGAAGGCCGTGGAGTACTTCCTCAAAGGCAAATTCGACCAGATGGGTCTCGCCGACCTCAAGGAGTTCATCCACTTCGGCCTTACGTCGCAGGATATCAACAACACCAGTGTGCCGCTGTCGATGAAGGAGTGTGCCGAGGAGACGTTGCTGCCGGCCTACCGCAAGATACTGGCGCTGCTTGACGCCCGCGCTGAGGAGTGGAAGGAGATACCGATGCTGGCGCATACCCACGGACAGCCGGCCTCGCCGACGACGCTGGGCAAGGAGTGGGGTGTCTTCGCCTACCGTCTGCGGCGTCAGATAGAGGAACTGGAACGCATTCCCTTCACGGCCAAGTTCGGCGGCGCCACGGGCAACTACAACGCCCATCTGGCGGCGTTCCCCGAGGTGGACTGGCGTGCGTTCGGCAACCGCTTCGTCAAGGAGCGTCTCGGACTGGAACGCCAGCAGCTAACGACACAGATTGAGAACTACGACATGATGGCAGCCTGGTTTGACGCCTGCAAGCGCATCAACGTCATCTTGATAGACCTCTGCCGCGATGTGTGGACATACGTCTCGATGGAGTATTTCAAGCAGAAAATCAAAGCCGGCGAAGTGGGGAGCAGCGCTATGCCGCACAAGGTGAACCCCATTGACTTCGAGAATGCCGAGGGCAACTTGGGCCTGGCCAACGCCATCTTCGAGCACCTGAGCCACAAGCTGCCTATCAGCCGCCTGCAGCGCGACTTGACAGACAGCACGGTGAGCCGCAATATTGGAGTGCCGGTGGCACACACCATTATTTCGCTTGCCTCGTTGGAGAAAGGCCTGGGCAAGTTGTTGCTCAACGAGCAGGCCCTCTACCGCGACTTGGAGAACAACTGGGCGGTGGTGGCCGAGGCCATACAGACGGTGTTGCGGTCGGTGGGCTACCCCAACCCCTATGAGGCGTTGAAGCAGCTGACGCGCACCAACGAGAAAGTGACGGCAGAGACCATCAGTGCCTTTGTGGACACGTTGGAGGTGGCACCCGAAGTGAAAGAACGGCTGAAAAAGTTTACCCCGCACAACTATATCGGCTACAGTCTATGAGATTTTTGCTCAGCCAGATAAAGCCATACAGCGCACGGGGTGTGCTGTATGTGCTGTTGGTGATGCTGAGCGTGGTGTTCACCATGGCTACTGCATTGAGCGTGGCCGATTTCCTCAAGATACTCTTTGGTGAGGGTACGCCGGCGGAATCGGTGCCGACGGTCAATGTGGTGGCAGGGTGGCTGGAAGGGCTCTATGTCTGGTTGATGACATTTGGCCGCCGTCGGGCGTTGATTCTTTTCTCGGCTATTATCTTCGTACTCTACAGCATGAAGAACCTCTTTGGCTACTTCTCGGCGCTGCAGATTTCCATTATCCGGGTCAGGGTGGTGCGCAATCTGCGCGATGCCCTCTACCAAAAGGCCATGCGGCTACCGATGAGATACTACGACCATGCCCGCAAGGGTGATGTCATGGCGCGGTTCAGTACCGACATGGTTGATTATGACGAGGGTACCCTGGGTTCGGTGCAGATGTTCCTGTCGGCGGTGATCTGCATGCTTCTGTACTTGGGCATGCTGTTCTATATCAACGTCAAACTGACGGTGTTCGTGCTCTGCATGCTACCGCTGGTGGCACTTGTGATTTCGGGGCTATCACGGCACCTGAAACGCAGCTCGAAGGTGGTGCAGGAGATGAGTGCACACCTGCTGTCGCTCACCGACGAGACGATGGGTGGACTGAAGGTCATCAAGTCGTATACCGCCATCGACTTTTCCAACCGCCGTTTCCGAGAGTACAACCGAGCTTATACGCGTCGCCGCAATGCGGTGTACCGCCGGATTGACGCCGCCTCGCCCATCAGCGAGTTCCTTGGCAATGTCATAGTGGTGGGCATACTGCTTTTCGGCTCGTATCTTATCATGAACGGTGACCAGGGGCTTACGTCCGAGATGTTCATTTCGTATGTGATGCTCTTCGTGCTGATGATACCGCCAGCCAAGGATTTTTCCACCGCCATATCGCAATTCAAGAAGGGCCGCGCCTGTGCTGAACGCATAGAGGCATTCTTGAACGAAGAAGAGGAGCATGACGGCGGTGTGGAATCGACCGCAGCGAAAACGGATGCCGTGTCGGCAGACAACGTCGCCGTGGAGTTGCGTCATGTCTCGTTTGCCTATACGGAGGATGTGCCTGTGCTGAACGATATCTGCATCAGTGTTCCGCGAGGGACGACGGTCGCGCTTGTAGGTGCGTCTGGAAGCGGCAAGTCGACCATCGTCGATCTGCTCTGCCGCTTCTATGAGGTGGAGAACGGACAGATATTCCTCGGAGGCACGGATATCAGCACTCTCCCGCTGGCCGAGATACGCCGCCGCATCGGGGTGGTGGCGCAGGATACACTGCTGTTCAACGACACCGTGGCGGCCAACATTGCCTTTGGATGTCCGGAGGCCACGGCTGACGACATAGAGCAGGCCGCCCGTGCAGCACAGGCCCATGAATTTATTGCTGCCTTGCCCGAGGGCTATCATACCAATATCGGAGAAGGAGGAAGTCTGCTCAGCGGAGGCCAGCGCCAGCGCATCAGCATTGCGCGCGCCTTGCTGCGTAGCCCGGAAGTGCTTATCCTCGACGAGGCGACGTCGGCGCTGGACACGGAGAACGAACGCCTGCTCCAGCAGACGTTGGATGTGGTGCTGCGCGGACGCACGGCCATAGTTATCGCCCACCGTCTCTCCACAGTAGTGGGTGCCGAACGCATCATAGTGCTCGACCACGGTCGCATTGTTGAGCAGGGCACACATGCCGAGTTGATGGAGTTGCATGGGCGATATGCCGAGCTGGTGGCATTGCAATCGTTTTAAAATGACGAAAGGTGAAAAGCGAGAAATCCATAGGAAAACTCCTGCGGAGGCTGTGTGTGACGCTTGGCTCAGGCCTGTGGGTCGGTCTGTGTGGGTGGCCGCTCTCGCTTGAAGCACAAGGCGATGTGGAGCCGGTGACGGACTACTACGCCACTTATAACTTCCTGTCGGACATAGACAGCAATGTGTTGAGCATCTGCTGGACGCCCAGTGTGACTGGCAGCGTGGTGGGCTATCATATTTGTTCTGGCCGGGCAGACTATAGCAACGACCCTTGTCTGTCGCTCGACACCGTGGAGGGACGTGATACGGGGCGCGCGGACTTCCTGATTAGTGATGATGGAGTGCGCCGTTACTATGGCATCTATGCCTTCGACAGTGCCGGAAACGCCAGTGCCCGCACCCCGCGATTCAGTCCGGTGCAGCTTCGTGCCGAGATACCCGAATGCGGCGACACCGTGCGTTTGAGCTGGACGCCTTATGAGGGAATGCCGGGTGGGGTGCAGGGTTATGCGCTGTTTATGACGGACAGTTGTATGGGCTATAGCGAGGTGATTGAAATCTACAATACAGGTGCCGACGGGCCCTGCGCATACACCGTGGACATGTCCGAGTATCCGGATTTCCATTGCCCCTGGTTCTTTGTAACAGCCACGGGCAACGGCACTTCAGGGTACCCGCTATTGTCCACCTCACGGGCTAGAGGGGTAAAGATGCGGACGGCTGACACAGCTGCATTCTTTGCGATAGACACGCTTGTAGCCGACAGCCTCCACTCGGCAGTCCATTTATTGCTACGCACAGACATCGCCTTCCACGGAGGCCGCTACACGCTGTGGCGCAGTGTGGATGGACTGCCGTGGAACCCTATTGCCGAACTCACACCAACGGAGTCTGTTGTCGAATACATCGATGCGAATCTTCGCTCATTCAGCGGGTCGACACTTTGCTATCAGCTATCGGTGGTGGATGCCTGCGGACGCAATCCGCGCTACACCCGTGCCAGTTGTGTCGCCCTGCCCGAGCCACCCACGCCGGATTTCTATTGTCCCAACACCATCGTGGCGGGTGACTCCGGTGTCAACGGCGTTTTTCTGCCGGTGGTGGTTGGCCCGATGGGCGATATCTATGAGCTTAATGTGTACGACCAACGCGGCCGTCTCATCTATCACACCGAAGACCCTGAAGCGGGGTGGCATCCAGACGATTCCATACATCAGGGTGCGTATGCCTACTCCCTCCGCGTGAGGTTTATTGACAATCTCATACACACCTATACAGGTACTGTCACAGTAATCAAGTAGAAATCAAAAGAAACACAATATGAAGATAGCCTTATATCATCGCCACATAGATGCTGCCGACAGCGCTGCCTATGAAGCCCTCGTCTCTGCACTTGCTGCCCATGGCATAGAGACAGTCAAGGTCAGCGACGGAGATTCCGTGGACGGGTGCGATTACCTTTTTTCCATCGGGGGTGACGGGACATTGCTCAGTTCGGTGCAGTTTGTGCATAGTAGCAAGCCCGAGGCATTTCCGCCGATTCTAGGCATCAATTTTGGCCATCTCGGTTTCCTCACCACAGTGGGGCGGGAGAATCCCGACGCGTTGGCTGCCGATTTGCTGGCCGGCCGATTTACGTTGGAGGAGCGCAGTCTTCTTGAGATGGACGGCAACTCTTATGCACTCAATGAGGTGTTTGTCCATCGTGGAGAGGAGGCGTCGCTGTTGCGCACGCAGGTGTATGTCGACGGGCGTCATGTGGCCGACTATGCGGGGGATGGCGTTATAGTTGCCACTCCCACAGGCTCCACAGCCTATTCGCTCAGTTGCGGGGGGCCTATCCTTACCCCGGACTCCCGTTGCTTTGTCATCACCCCTATCTCGGCCCATACGCTTACGCTACGCCCTGTCATTGTGCCGGATACGGTCAATATAGAACTTCGTGTGGAAGGAGGTTCCTCATGCACATTGGGCGTGGATTCGCACCGCACTCTGCTAGAGGGACCTGTGGCCGTTCGCCTTTGCCGTGCTCCTTTCAAGGTGCGGCTTATCCGAATGAATACACAGGACTTTTTCTCTGCTATTCGAGACAAGTTGATGTGGGGCACAGAGATTCGTCCATGAGACGCCGTTCTTGTATGAGAGAGGCAATAAACATGCACAGTTATCGTTATTTAAGCAAACAAATACAGAAAATATGACAGAATTTGAGAAATATGCCACCAAGCACCGTGGCATCAGCAGTACCACCTACGCCAAGTATACCTCGGCAATTAATAACTCGCTGACCCCGTATATCGTCGAGGAGCGCCAGCTGAATGTGGCCCAGATGGACGTCTTCAGCCGTCTGATGATGGACCGCATCATCTTCCTCGGCACCGCCATCGACGACTATACAGCCAATGTCATTCAGGCACAATTGCTCTTCCTTGAGAGCGTTGACGCCACCAAGGACATCCAGATCTACCTCAACTCGCCGGGAGGCTCCGTCTATGCCGGTTTGGGTATCTACGACACCATGCAGTACATCCAGCCCAAGGTCAGCACAATCTGCACAGGTTTGGCCGCCTCGATGGCTAGCGTGCTCCTCTGTGCCGGCGAGAAAGGCCGCCGCTGCGCCCTGCCGCATGCCCGTGTCATGATTCATCAGCCCATGGGTGGCGCTGACGGTCAGGCCACCGATATGGAGATCACAGTGCGCGAAATCCTCAAGCTCAAGAAGGAACTCTACGAGATTATCGCCCTCCACAGCGGCCAGCCCTTCGAGCAGGTGGAGAAAGACAGCGACCGCGACCACTGGTTCACCGCCGAAGAAGCTCTGAAATACGGCATGATTGACGAAGTTTTGACAAAGAAATGATAGTTAAATTTGTAAATACCAGCCACCATCCACTGCCGAAGTATGAGACGGAGCAGTCGGCGGGCATGGACCTGAGGGCTTACCTGCCCGAGGGGCCTGTGACGCTGAAACCCATGGAGCGTGGATTGGTGAAGACGGGCCTCTTCATGGAGCTGCCCGCGGGCTATGAGGCGCAGGTGCGCCCGCGCAGCGGCCTGGCGCTGAAGAAGGGCATCACCGTGCTCAATTCGCCCGGCACCATTGATGCCGACTACCGGGGTGAGATATGCGTTATTCTCATCAACCTCAGTAGTGAGGATTTTGTTATCAACGATGGCGAGCGCATCGCCCAGATGGTCATCGCCCGCCATGAGCAGGCAGAAATTGTTCAGGTAGAGGAACTGTCCGACACCGAGCGAGGCACTGGCGGCTTCGGCCACACTGGAAAGAGCTGAGGTTTGAAAAGGCTGTCGTATAGTGTGGTCCTGGTTGTTGCGATGCTGTCGCAACTGCTGTTCTATTCCTGCCATGCCCAAAGAAATGAGGATTTCGGGTATGAACCCCTTTCGCCAGATTCCGCT
>JAFXXI010000012.1 GCA_017542345.1 Bacteroidales bacterium | reverse complement strand
TTCATCCTGAGCCAGGATCAAACTCTTCATTGTAAGAATTGCTTGTTTTTACCTTTTGACTCGTCTCGTGTCCACCCTATACCTTAATATAAGGTCAGACACACGCTATCTCTATCTTCTCATCCGTTTCAATGTTCTTTCGTTTAAACCGTCTCGTTAGGCGGAAAACGGCTGCAAAGATACAACCTTTTTCATTACTGACCAAATATTTTTTCAAAAAAAATCTCCAAAAATTCACAACTATCTGTAAATCTATACTAAACAGCCAAAAATATTTTTCTCGCCCACTCATTTTTGCCCTTTAATCCACATTTTCACTCACCGAAAACAGTTAAAAATAACCCTCTTCCTGGCAAAAACAGCCAAAAAGAGGGAAAAATCGCTGTATATTACAATAAACCTGCTACTTACATATCAAATACCGCCCCAAAATCAATGTATTACTATCTCGTCGGTGAACAGGTAGCTCGGCTGGCCGGGGGCGGGGTGCCAGGAGGGGAGCGGGCCGGGGTTGGGGACGACGATGCGGAGGTAGCGGGCAACAGGGTAGCCCAACGTGATCGGTGGCTTCCCGCTGCTGATGTCCGTCAGATCGATATGGTAGTTACGCAGACGCATGCCTGTTTCGCGGGGGTCCATGGGGAACGTCTGGTTCTTGAAGAGGCGCCAGGATGAGCCGTCGTTGGAGATGTAGACGCGGATTTCCGTCGGTACCAGGATCCAGTCGAAGGTGTTCTGCATGAAGCGCATGGAGACTTCGTGGAGCGTCGGCGTCTCGCCGGCGAATTCAATCACCACGTCAATGCTGTCTCCCCAGTAGCCCTGCCAGTGGCCGTCGGCGTAGGTGGTATTGCTGCCCAGCTGCCCGTCAATGAGGGCATCCTCTCCCCCACCCGAGTATATGGACTTGTAGGTGGAGTATGGCGTATTGAGCTTTATCTTCGCCCCCATGCCAAGGTGACTCAGCAGGTACTGCTCGGAGATAACGCCTTCGCCGTATTCATTATAGGTAATGGCGCGTATGGTGGCGGAACGCTCGAGCGGGAAGGGGCCTTCATAAAGGGTAGAAGAGGCAGTGGGCTCGGAGCCGTCGAGGGTGTAGTAGATGGGACGGTCGTTATAGAGGGTACGGAGAGTGACGTATGGGAATGATGAATGATGAGTGATGAGTGATGAATTGGCTGACGTGCCATTTAATTCCCCATTCCTCATTCCACATTCAACATTAACGAAGACATGTCTGTCGAGCTCCAGCACCTCGCGGGCCAGGTCGTCGTAGCGGTTGCAGACGATATAACGCTCGTATTCGCCGTTCTCCTGATCCCACAGGCGGAGGTATTCACGCTTGAGGTCGAAGAGTGTCTGCAAGTATTCCGATACGGCATACGGTATTTCTGGATGAAGAAAAGTATCGCTGATATAGAGGCGCAGGCGGCATTTGTCGATAGTGGCCGAGATACGCTTCAGGGCATAGTGAGCGTGTGGGTTGGCGGCAGAATCAACATGGATTGCATCAATCAGGTGACTCACCTGCTCGATGCGCTCATGCATAGCCTGACTGGTGTTGTCGGGGTTGAAGTTGAGCAGAGGCTCCATGAGGGCGGCGGAGGTGTACATGTCGCCGATGAGGGGGTCACTCTCAAGAGCGCCGACAGCGTAGAGCTGGGCTGTCTTAGTGGGTTGAATGGGGCTAATGGGCGAAGATGGGTTATTGTTGTCGCCATAGAAAAGGCGGGCGAAGTTGCGGTTGAACTGCTCCTCGCGGCGGGCGAACTCCTCGGGGTCGTCGGTCTTGATGGGGTTCCACGCCATCTCGGCGCTCCAGAAGAGACCGTGCCAGCAGTTGTCGAACAGCGCCTCGCCGTTGTCGTCCCAGCAGGTGTTCATCAATCCTTCGGCACCGTTGCGCCAGCCGTCGCGAGCGAGGTTGGCGATATTCTTCATGTAGCGGTAGGGGTTGGGAATCATGTTGCTGCTGTGCGAAAGCGACGGCGCCACCCAGAAGGGCGTGCCGTTGTCTTTAAACGGCCGTATCAGGTGGTCGTAGCTGTCCAGCGGTTCGTAGGCCCACATGATGTAGGTCATATCTTTCGGCAACTGCTTCATCATCGCCGGGTTTTTGGCCACAATGTCGCCCCACATGACAACACGCGGCCGCAAATCATTGTCGGCCCGTAGAGACGTGCCATGGCACGTCTCCTTGTCGGGGTTTGAGACGTCTTCTTCATTCGAGACGTGCCGTGTCACGTCTCTACGGACGATATCGTAACAGCGGTTGATAAAGTCCACATACACCTGGTCGGCACCTTTCTCGTCAACAAGTTTCTTGGCACGGCCGGTGCCCAGCTGCTCGGTCTCGTCGCAATTGATAATGAAGAACGGCGAGGTAGGGATGCGGTCGTAGGCGGCCTTGATACGCTTGCTCAGGAAGTCGTAGGTGGCCTCGTTGCTGGGGTCGAAGTTGGCCTTGCTGTCCATCATATATTGATAGAACGGCACACGCAGCGTCTTCTCGGCGTGGGCGAAGAGCTGTAGGTTGATGACCTCGTCGGGGTGCGGCTTGCAGTCGGCGAGGTAGGCCGGCGCGAGGTCGGGGAACTCCGGCTGGTAGAGTGTATGCTCGGTATAGTAGTTGCAGAAGTTGTACTTCAGCGCATGGAGCCGCTCCCACTGCATCTTTCGATAGGCGGCGTGCGGCACGGGGCCGCGGCTCTGGTCGTCCATCCAGCCACGATAGCGATAGGCGGGCCAGTCGGTGATGGTGCAGCACGGAATCACGTTACCATAAAGCTTCACCAACTGGCTAAGTGTCAGATGCGCGTTGCGCAACCCTTCCTCGCCCACATATCGTATCGTCACACGCTTCGGCGCTATCACCAGCTGGTACGCCTGTTCCTCGTTAGCCTCCACCGGCAACTTATCCACTCTCACCTCCTTCACCTTCAACCTCTCACCTTTAACCTTCAACCATTCACTTTTAACCTCCACCCGCTGCGGCGTGGGTATCAGGCCGAGGTTGACATCCTGTGCGGCGGCAGAAAAGGCCATAATAAGCACAGCAATAAAAACGCTCCATTTCATGTGTACATCTTGTCTATTTCCCATGTCTCGACATTGTTTTCGATATATCGGGTGATTGTTTCGTATGACTGCTGATCTCTTACAATATGATCGTAGAAGCGTGTCTGCCACGCAAATGGCAGCCCATGTGATTTGGCATAGCGCGTAACGGATTGTTTGTATTGACCTACAATCACCGACAACCATGACTTATTCTGTGTTGCAACATCTATCGGCCTCTGCTGTAGAGACGTGACATGGCACGTCTCTTTGGCGACGATGGTATTATTGGAGACGTGCCGTGTCACGTCTCTACCGGCGACGATGGTATTATTGGAGACGTGCCGTGTCACGTCTCTACCGGCGACGATGGTATTATTGGAGACGTGCCGTGTCACGTCTCTACCGGCGGGCAATTTATTGCTGTCAATAAACACTATCATATGCAAATGATTGGGCATAACCACAAAAGCACCAATATTTACATACGGGAAATGGCTTGGCATTGCGGCAAGATTATCGTGCGCCACTCGGCCTATAGGAGAATAATGCATCACACCACCTCGAATCTCACCAAACCAATGGCGCATATCCTTCGTGCATATCGTCACGAAATAGACGCCGTGGTCGTATCGATGCCAGTCAGCCCGCGCTGTCGACACACGATATTCCCCTTTGAACAATTCCGTCATAGTATCCGGAGACGTGCCATGTCACGTCTCTACTTCAGGCAATCTAAATAGCGGTGGATGGTCTCCTCGATGCCGAGGTAGAGGGCGTCGCTGATGAGGGCGTGGCCAATGCTGACCTCGTCACACCAGGGTATCTGCTCGTGGAAGAAGGCAAGGTTTTCCAACGACAGGTCGTGGCCGGCGTTGAGGCCTAGGCCGCATTCGCGGGCCACCTTGGCGGCCTCCACGAAGGGGGCAATACATGAGACGCGCCCTGTCACGTCTCTACAGGCGTGGTACTCCCGGGCGTAAGCCTCCGTGTAGAGCTCCACGCGGTCGGTGCCCGTCTTGGCGGCCATCTCGATCATCCACGGATTGGCGTCGATGAAGATGCTCACACGGATGCCACACTGCTGGAACTCCTTGACCACGTCGCACAGATAGCCCTGGTGCTTGACGGTGTCCCAACCGGCATTGCTGGTCAGCACCCCGTCGGCGTCGGGCACCAACGTCACCTGCGTGGGCCGTATCTGCTTCACCAATTCGATGAAGCCGTTAGGCAGGTTGTCTTTCCGTTCGCCATCCTCCACTTTACGGATTCCCTTGGGATTGCCCTCGATATTGAACTCCGTGGTGACGATGGGTTTGATGGCATAGACGTCGCTGTAGCGGATGTGGCGCTCGTCGGGACGTGGATGCACGGTGATGCCCTGGGCGCCGAAGCGCTCACAGTCGATGGCGAATTGCTTCACATCAGGGGTGTTGCCGCCACGCGCATTGCGGATGGTGGCCACCTTGTTGATATTGACACTCAGTTTTGTCATAATGTTTTAATATTATTTCCTTTTGGGATTCTTCGGGAACCAGCCTTTCTCCACCCGCCTGCGCTGTTTGAAAAGCTCCAGGATAGACCATAGGCTGGAAAAGGCCGCAACACCGAGCAAGGTGGACAAGATGACGTTCTCTACCAGCAGCGAACCTGCTATGCCCACCATTCCCAATATCAGGAACGCCCACCAGCATCTCACTCCGAAATAATATTCGGCTTTAATCACCAACGGATGGAAGAGTCCGATGCACAGGAAGGTGGCAATGCCGACAATCAGACCTGTGAAGTTCATAGTTTGAATTCTTTCTTGATGGCGTCGACCATATCGAGTTTCTCCCAGCCGAAGAACTGCACCTTTTTCTGGCGTTTACGGCCAGCGGCGTCGTAGACGGTCACCGCGGCCTCGAAGGGGTCGCGCCCCATGTGGCCGTAGGCGGCCGTGGGACGGAAGATGGGGTTCTTCAGGCCGAAACGCTCGACAATGGCGTAGGGGCGCAGGTCGAAGAGACGCTTCACACGCGCGGCAATCTCGCCGTCGGTCATCACCTTTTCTGAAGCAAGGTGTTGGCTCCCGTTGGTCGCCTTCACCTTAGCGGTGCCGTAGGTGTTGATGTAGAGGCCCACCGGCTCGGCCACGCCGATGGCGTAGGCCACCTGGACGAGGGCTTCGTCGCACAGGCCCGCGGCCACGAGGTTCTTGGCGATATGGCGTGTGGCGTAGGCCGCCGAGCGGTCCACCTTGCTGGCATCCTTGCCGCTGAAGGCGCCGCCGCCATGGGCACCGCGGCCGCCATAGGTATCTACAATAATCTTGCGGCCCGTGAGGCCCGTGTCGCCGTGGGGGCCGCCGATGACGAACTTGCCCGTCGGGTTGACATGCAACTTGAAGTCCTTCTTGGCGAAGAGCTTCTGCGTCTCCTTGGGGAGGCGCTTGATGACGCGGGGAATCAGTATCTTCTCGACGTCGGCGCGTATCTGATCCTGGCTGACGTCGGGGTCGTGCTGCGTGCTGACCACGATGGTGTCGATGCGCTCGGGACGGCCTTGGTCGCTGTACTGCACCGTCACCTGGCTCTTGGCGTCGGGGCGCAAATACTTCATCTGCTTGCCCTCGCGGCGTATCTTGCCCAGCTCGATAAGGATGATATGCGCCAGCGTGATGGGCAGCGGCATGAACTCCGCCGTCTCGCGGCAGGCATAGCCGAACATCATGCCCTGGTCGCCGGCGCCCTGGTTTTTCTTCTCCTTGCGGCTGACGCCCATATTGATATCGGCGCTCTGCTCATGGATGGCGCTGAGCACGCCGCAGCTCTCGGCCTCGAACTTGTACTCGCCCTTGGTATAGCCAATCTGGCGTATGACATCGCGCACGGTGCCCTGCACGTCGACCCAGCCGTGGGTGGTCACCTCACCGCTCACCACAGCCAAGCCGGTGGTAACCAGCGTCTCGCAGGCCACATGGCTCTCGGGGTCGTGACGTAGGAATTCATCCAGCAGCGCATCGCTGATTTGGTCGGCCACCTTGTCGGGATGGCCCTCACTGACACTCTCAGAAGTGAAAAAATAGCTCATTTGTTACATTTTTAGTTTGTTAAACATTATCTTTAAATGTAACAGATTTTGGAATGAAGTCGCAGTTGAACAACGCTTTAGCATTTTTTCTCGTGGTTGCAATCATTACAAATCTATCCACATTTCCGGCTGCAAATTTACACAAATATTCCGACATAGACGCGACATAAGAAAAATTTTCTGTTCCACCCCTCTCAGCACCCCCTCCACATCCCCCTCGCACCCCCTTCGCAACCCGACCGAAGTCGATAGGAGGGGGAGCGGAGCGGGACCGGAGGGGGACCGGAGGGGAAGCGGAGGGGAAGGGGGTATTTTTTGAGGTTGAAATTCGGAGGTTGGAGGGCGGATTTTGGGGGTCGAAATTCGGAGGTTGGAGGATGGAATATGGGGGCTAAAATTGGGGGCTGGAGGGGCAAATGTTAAAAAAGGGGGGCACCGATGCTGTTTCCCAGCGAGTTGGCGGTGGGGAGTAGTTAAAAAAAGGTGGAGAATTTGGTGGAACGGAAAAAAAGTCTTACTTTTGTGTTTGTATTCCCCCCTGGGAGGGAGTGTGAGGGTGAAATGTAAAAAACAGAAGATATGAAAGTTAGGAAAGAAATAGACCGTAGAAAAATGAGGCGGAAGAAAGGGCAATTTGTACAAAAAAAGAGGGAAAGAGTATAGAATAAATATATACAATATAAATTTGCAGAAGAGACAACAAAAAAAGAAAACAAATGTTTAACAAACTTAATTTTTTAACCCAAAAACAAAACATCATGCAAAAGTTTCTACGAACTTTGATGCTTGCGGCACTCATGTTAGTGCCCTTCGCATCGCAGGCGCAGACCTTGACGGTGTGCGACGGCACAGTCAACAGCGAGTATGTACCCTTCGACGGGTATAACGCTGACGCTGCCCAGCACAACCAGATGCTCTACCCTGCCACTGATTTGACCGCCATGAACGGCCAAGCCATCATGCAGATGGTGTTCTACATCGACCAGAGCGCAAGCAACGGTAGCAATACCGCCGCCAGCCGCCTGGGCACATGGACTGTCTCGCTCGGCGAGACGACAGCGACCACGCTGAGCAGCCTGGACAACACGACCACGCTCACGCAGGTCTATCAAGGCTACTTCGACTGCTCGACCGGCACACTGACCCTCGAGTTCGACCAGGCCTACTTGTACAATGGCGGCAACCTTCTGGTTGACCTCAACCACGCCGCTGCCAGCTGGAACCGCTGGTACTTCCTCGGTGTGACAACCACCGCCGATGCATCGTACAACGGCTACGATGAGGAGTCCTACACCTTCCTGCCGAAGTGCACCTTCACCTATGGCGCCGCCCCCTCGTGCTTCAAGGTGTCGAACCTCACCGCCTCCAACGCCACCACCAGCAGCCTGACGCTGACCTGGACCGACGCACTCAACACCAACGCCACATACAGCATCTACGACATGAGTGACACCACCCTCCTGATGGCCAATGTCACCGGCACGACTTGCGTTGTCAACAGCCTCAGCCCTGCCACGACCTACACGCTGGGTGTGCAGACCAACTGCGGCAGCGATAACGCCGACGGCTATACCGTCGTCACCGGCACCACCGCCTGCGAGGCCATCACCACCTTCCCCTGGAGCGAGGACTTCGAGGATATGACTGGCAGCAGCAGCGGCGTGACCCTTGCAGAGCCGTGCTGGCTGAACGAGCACATCTCGGGCTCGGGCACCTACTTCTTCGAGGTCTATTCCTCGACCAGCGGCATGGGTGGCAACTCCACCAAGATGCTCCGCCTGCACGACATGTCCAACGGCACCCAGACCAAACTGAGACTGCCGGCCATGGATTTCCAGGGCAACTATCAGTTTGTTGTTGACGTCTACCGCAATGCCTCCGGCACAAGCTACACCTCGGAAGGTGTGAGAGTGTTCGCCAGCACCGACGGCGAGATTGCCGGTGCCACCGAGCTCGGCTTCCTGTATCGCAACTACACGCAGACCGACGGTGGTGTGGTGACCGCTGAAAGTGCTTCCGGCTGGTACACCTACGAGTTTAATATCCCCATCACCAACGGCACCGGCTACATCATCCTGCGCGGTGAGAGCTCATACGGCGCCGCCACCTATATGGACAACTTCATTGTCCGCGAAGCTCCCAGCTGCCTGGCCGTGACGGGTCTAGCCGTCAGCGCTGCCACCAACAACAGCCTGACGCTGACCTGGACCGACGCCCTGAACACCGGTGCCACCTACAGTGTGTACACCATAACCCCGAGTGACACCACGCTGGTGGAGGCCGGAATCAGCACCACCACCTACACGGTGACCGGTCTGACCGCCAACACGGTCTATGTGTTCGGCGTGGTTGCCAACTGCTCGGCCACCGACGCCTCCAGCGCAATGACTGTCACCGGCCGCACCGAGTGCGATGCCACACAAGCGCTGCCCTATGCCGAGGAGTTCAACGGCTATACCGGTTTCCCGAGCTTTCCTTACACCGGTCCCGCCATCAGCGTCAGCTGCTGGGACTACTATAGCAACGGCACCAACACCGCCGCCACCACTGGCAGCAGCTACTATGGCGGCGTCTTCCAATACAGTTCTGTCTCCTCCACATACGCCTGCATGACTGCCAACAACCCGTACCTCTGCATGCCTATCTATCTCTGCGGCTCGGCTGTCACCAGCAGCACCAATCTTGGCTATCAGACCGCCCGCGGCACCACCAAGGTGGCTGTCCTGCCGGCCCTCGACGCTGCCTTGAACACCCTTCAGATTTCGTTCGACTACAGGATGAGCTCCACCTACAGCGCCACCGGCGCCGCCACCGTGCTTGAGCTTGGTTATGTCACTGGCGACACCTCCACCTTCGTGAGCATCTGGAATCACAATTCCACCACCACGACCCAGCATGTCACCGAGCTGAACCTCTCGACTTTGGCCGCCGCCGCTCCTGCCGGCGCCCGCCTGGCCTTCAAGTTCCATGGCACGCACAATGGCACCAGCACCACCAGCTACAGTACCTACTACTGCGGTATCGACAACATCCTCGTCGAGGCTCTGCCGAGCTGCCTCCGCATCAGCGACCTGGCGGTCTCCGAGACCAGCAGCAACAGCATCAGCCTGACCTGGAACGACACCCTGAACACCGGTGCCACCTACAGTGTGTACACCATAACCCCGAGTGACACCACGCTGGTGGAGGCCGGAATCAGCACCACCACCTACACGGTGACCGGTCTGACCGCCAACACGGCCTATGTGTTCGGCGTGGTTGCAAACTGCTCTGCCACCGACGCTTCCGTCATGACCGTTGTCAGCGGCCGCACTGCCTGCACAACCATCACCGTCGACGACGTGACCCCCTACATCGAGAACTTCGACAGCTACACTGTGACTGTCACCTCATCCACGGCTCCCTCCAGCTATCCCAACCACGAGCAGCCCGGCTGCTGGAGCTTCCTGAACATGAGTGCGACCAGCTCCACCTATCCGCAGGCTTTCATGACCAACTACTCGAGCTATGCCGACAGCGCCAACTGCCTCTTCTTCAAGAGCAGCAACACCACACCGCTCTACGCCATATTGCCTGAGTTCGACGCCACCGGTGCCCTGCAGCTCCAGTTCAGCTACCGCAACGAAGGCGTCAGTGCCTACAACGGCACGATCATTGTCGGCGTCATGAGCAATGCTGCCGATGCCACCACTTTCGTAGCCCTCGACACCATGGCACAGACCACCACCATTACTTCCGTTGAAAAAATCATCCCCGCCAGCGTCCTCGTCAACGGTGCCCGCATAGCATTTTGCTACCTCGGCGGCAGCAGCAACAACTACTATGCCGCTATCGACAACGTGATTGTGAGTGAAGCTCCCGCCTGCGTGCCCGTCGTTGCTCTGACTGCCGACAGCATCACCGCCCACGAAGCTCTGCTGACTTGGATTGGCGAGGCTTCGAGCTACAATGTGTACGACATGAGCGACACCACTCTCATCACGACCGTCTATGACACCGTGGTCAACCTCACCAACCTCACTGCCGATGCCTCGCACACCATTGGTGTGGCCTCTGTCTGCGGTTCGGAAGAGAGCGACACGATGACTGTCACCTTCCGCACGCTGGTGTCCTGCCCGGTCCCGACGGGTCTGGCAGTTACCCTGACGCCTGGTGACGGCACTGTGGCCGACATCAACTGGGTTGAGGCCGGCGAAGCCACCGAGTGGGAGATTTGCCTGAACAACGACATGGCTAACACCATCGTTACTTATGACACCTTCTACAACTTCACCAGTCTCACCGCCGAGCAGGCATACACCGTCAAGGTGCGCGCCATCTGCGGCATTGACGACACGAGTGCCTGGACCGCCGAGGTGAACTTCACCCCGACCAATGCCTACAGCATCACCGTGGCTGACAGCACCGCCACCAATGGCTATGTGCCTGTCTATGGTTTGTATGCCGATTCTTACCTGCGTAGCCAGATTGTCTATCCCGCTGCCGACCTGGCCGCAATGACCTACGGCGCCATCAACAGCCTCACCTTCTATAGCACTAATGCCAATGTGAACTGGGGTTCCGCCAACTTCAAGGTCTATCTGACCGAGACCACGGATGCTACCATCAGCAGCTTCACCGCTGCCACCAGCATGACCAACGTCTATGAAGGCGCACTGAGCATTTCTGGAAACCAGATGGTTGTTACCTTCACCACTCCTTACACTTACATGGGCGGCAACCTGCTCGTTGCAGTTGATAATACCGCTGAAGGTGACTATGTCTCTTGCACTTGGCTGGGTATTAATTCCAACGGTAGCAGTGTGCAGGGCTACAACTATTCTTCTCTGGATGGTGTCACTCCTACCCAGCGCGACTTCATCCCGAAGACCACCTTCGCCTACATTCCTGGTACCGCTCCCGCCTGTCTGCCTGTGACCGGCCTGACCGCCGTCAACGTCACTGCCGACAGCGCCACGCTGACCTGGAACAGCACCGCCGCCGGCAGCTACACCGTCATCGACATGTCTGACAGCTCGTATGTGGCTTCTGTCACCGACACCTTCTATGTGCTGACTGGCCTTACTGCCATGACCAGCTACACCTATGGTGTGGCAGCCAACTGCAGCTCGGATGACAGCGACACCATCCCGGTGAGCTTCGCCACCGCTTGCGGTATTGTGACTCTGCCCTACACTGAGGGCTTCGAAGCCAACAGTGGCACGCGCAACTGCTGGACTACCGACGGACCCGGTTCCTGGAGCTTCGCCGCTGGCGACTACAGCACCAGCACCGGCGCCTTCGAGGGCTCCGTCAACGCCAAGATTAACCACAGTAGCAATGGCAATGTCACCAAACTTATTTCGCCCGTGCTCGACCTCAACGGTGCTACCGGCGTGCAACTCACCTACGCCCACATCCAGCGTGCTTGGGCTGGCGACATTGACGAACTGCGCGTTTACTACCGCACCTCGGCCACCGACACATGGACTGTGGTTGCTGCGTATACCAACGAGGTTGCCACTTGGACCGTCGACCAGGTTATGCTTCCCGCCACCACCTATCAGGTAGCCTTCGAGATGACCGATGGCTATGGCTACGGCGTAGCCGTCGACAGCGTTGTCTTCACTCCGCTGAGCGCCAACTACTGCTATCCTGTGACCAACGTGACTGTTGAATCCGCCACAGCCACCAGCGTGACCATCAGCTGGGCCGACACTGCGAATGTAGGCAACTTCAGCGTATACAATGGCACTGCCTATGTGGGCACCACCACTGATACCTTCTACACCTTCACCGGTCTGACCGCCACGACGGACTACACCTTCGGCGTGCGTGCTCTCTGCTCGGCCACCGACAGCTCGAGCTTGGAGACCGTTGCTGGCCGCACCGACTGCGTGGGCGGCAGCTGCAACATCACCATTGCCTCTGGCAACTATGGATTCCTGCTCGCCAGTATCGACGTGATCCAGAACGGCGACACCCTGGCCACTGTCACCGATGGCTTCACCCAGGCACCTTACACCCAGAGTGTGAATGTGTGCAGCGGCGTTCCCGTGACCCTCGTCTACAACGCGAGCCCCTATAGCTATGACAACTATGTCAGCTTCACCGTGAGCGACGGCGGCAACACCGTGGTCTACACCTGCGCCGACGCCAGCACGCTGACCGACGGTGCTGTGTTCACCACCATCGCCAGCGCCTGCCCGAGCTGCATGCCCGCTCAGAACCTGACGGTTGACAGCGCAGACCCGACCAGCGTGAGCATCAGCTGGAGCGGCAATGCTGCCAGCTACGATGTGTACAACGGCACCACCTTCGTGGCCACTGTGACCACCAACAACTACACCTTCACCGGCCTGACGGCCAGCACCAGCTACACCTTCGGCGTGCAGGCTATCTGCTCGGCCACCGACAGCGCCTCCATGGCCACCATCAATGCCACGACCGCCTGCGCCGACGTCACCACGCTGCCTTACATGGAAGGCTTCGAGAACGGCCTCGGCTGCTGGAGCACCGTGAACGGCAGTGCCGACGGTCAGCCCTGGACCGCCAACGACTGCGCCGGCCTCAGCAGCATCACCCCGCATAGCGGCCTCTATGTTGCCTCGTCGTGGAGCTGGAGTGGCTCGGCGATGCATGCCGATGCATGGCTGATTTCGCCGAAGTTCGTCCTGCCCACCGTGGCTGCTGGCGACACCCTGAACTTCAACTGGTGGCATATCACCAACGGCGGCTATCCTGACAGCTACAGCGTTGTGCTGTCCACCACCACCAACGACACCAATGCTTTCACCACCGTCATCAGGCCCTACGGCACAGCCGACAGCACCTGGACGATGCAGAGCATTGACCTGACCGCCTATGCCGGCCAGAGCGTCTACATTGCCTTCCACCATGTGGACTACGACAACAACTACCTGCTCATCGATGAGATCAGCCTGGCCCTCGGCGCCGCCCCGGTGCCCGATCCCGACACGATGACCGTGACCTTCGCTGTGAACGACGCGACGATGGGTACCACCAACCCGGCTCCTGGCACCTACCAGTACCTGAGCGGTGACACCGTGCGCTTCGAGGCTATCGCCACCACCGGCCATGTCTTCACCGGCTGGAATTTGACCGTCGGCACTCAGAGCTTCACTTCGCCGAGCATCTCTGTCTACTTCGATGTCAACACTATGCTTCGTTATGGCAACACTGTCACCGTGACCGCCAACTTCGAGCCCGGCACGCCCGACAGCACCACCATCACCTACGCTGTGAACGATCCTACGCTGGGTACCACGAACCCGGCTCCCGGCACCTACACTATCTATGTGGGCGACTCGATCAATGCCAGCGCCACTGCCTACACGGGCAGCGTGCTTGCCGCATGGGTCATGGACATCATTGTTGACAGTGCAGTCTACAGCAGCGACACTCTCTACAGCGACGATCCCGAGTTCACCAACCCGTGGTACGTCGGCCGTCTGCCTCAGAATTTTATTGACGCCGGTGCCTCCATCGTCATCACCGCTATCTTCGAGGACGAGGATCCCGGCACGACGTACTACACCGTCACCGGTGTGGCCAACGATCCCGCTATGGGTTATGTGCTCGGCAGCAACCGCTATGCCGCCGGCAGCGAAGTGGTCCTGACGGCTGTTGCCAACAACGGCTACCGCTTCGTGCGCTGGAGCAACGGCGAGACTACCGCTACCATCACCTTCACCGCTACCGAGAATGTTGAGTTGACCGCCTTCTTCGAGGTGGACAACACCGGTATCGAGGATGCCAACATGGCCAACGTGAGCATCTACAGCACCGACAACAAGATTGTGGTGCGTGGTGCTGAAGGCCAGAGCATCTATGTGTTCGACCTGAACGGCCGAGTGATGGCTCGCGAGAACAACGCCGCCGAGAGCGTCGAGTTCCGTATGCAGACCACGGGCGTCTACCTCGTGAAGGTGGGCACCGCCGCCGCCAAACGCGTCGTCCTGATGCGCTAAGCGACGAAGATACGCTAACATTCCAGTGCGGGGCGCCCGGATGGGCGCCCCGCACTATTTTTGTGGAGAGCACAATAAAAAGGAAGGAGGTGCGTTAAAGAATAACCCTATAAACCCGAGAGTGGGGGGAAAGCCAATAATTGACAATCACACCTTAATATATATACAATATGACACAAGAACAACTTAAGTTCAACCCCAACCCGCTGGTGGCGTTCCTCGGAAAGTCGAAAAGCGAGTTCACCAAACAGGATATCCTCAAGATCATCGAGGAATTCAACATAGAGATGATCAACTTCCGCTATATGGCGGACGACGGGAAGCTGCACACGCTCAACTTCGTCATCCAGAGCCTGGCGCATGCCGACGAGGTGCTGACGAGCGGCGAACGAGTGGACGGCAGCTCGCTGTTTCCCTACATCGAGGCCGGCAATTCGGACCTGTATGTCATACCACGCTTCCGGACGGCGTTTCTCGACCCCTTCACGGAGGTGCCGACACTGGATCTGCTGTGCTCGTTCTACACGAAGGACGGCGAGCCGTTTGAGATGGCGCCGGAGCACACGCTGCAGAAGGCTGCACGGGCGTTCCGCGAGGCCACGGGCGGCATGGAGTTCGAAGTGATGGGCGAGCTGGAGTACTACGTCATTGCCCCCAAGGAGGAGGACTATATGGCCGAGGACCAACACGGCTACCACGTCTCGATGCCCTACTGCAAATTTGAGGAGTACCGCACGGAGGCCATGCGTATGATTGCCGCCGCCGGCGGAGAGATTAAATACGGCCACTCGGAGGTGGGCAACTTCACCAACGGCGACCTGATGTACGAGCAGAACGAGATTGAGTTCCTGCCAACCCATCTGGAGGATGCCGCCGACCAGCTGGTGATAGCCAAATGGATGATGCGTGAACTGGGCTACAAGTACGGCATCACCGTGACCTTCGCGCCGAAGATTACCGTGGGCAAGGCCGGTAGCGGCATGCATGTACACACACGCGTGAGCCTCGATGGGAAGAACATGTATGTGGGCGAGAACGGTCTGAGCGAGGTGGCGCTGAAGACGATGGCAGGCATATTGAGCCTGGCGGGTTCGCTGACTGCCTTCGGCAATACCAACCCGACGAGTTATTTCCGTCTGGTGCCGCATCAGGAAGCCCCCACCAATATCTGCTGGGGCGACCGCAACCGCAGCGCCATGGTGCGCGTGCCGCTGGGCTGGAGCAAGGGCAGCGGCAACATGATGGCCCACGCCAACCCGCTGGAGAAGAAGGAGGCGGTGGACTTCAGCTACAAGCAGACCATCGAGCTGCGCACCCCCGACGGGAGCGCCAACGTGTATCTGCTGCTGGCCGGCATGACGGTGGCGGCACGCCACGGCTTCGAGATGGAGAACGCGGTGCAGTATGCCAAAGACCGCTATGTGAGCGTGAACATCTTCGAGCACGAGGAGATACTGGCGAAACTGGATGTGCTGCCCGACAGCTGCGCCGCGAGCGCCGACCTGCTGGAGCGCGACCGCACGGTGTATGAACAGGACGGCATCTTTGCGCCCGCCCTCATCGACGGCATCCTCAAAGAGCTGCGCTCATTCAACGACCGCACACTGCGCACCGAGATAGGCAAAGACCCAGAGAAGACCTTGGCGCTGGTGGAACGGTTTATACATTGTGGGTGATTTTTTGAGGAGATAAGAAGATAAGGAGATAAGGAGATAAGTCAATAGTTTATGACTACACGTTTTGAGGATATTATCGCTTGGCAAAAGGCACGGGTGTTTATCAACCATGTATATCGTGTCACCAAGGAGTTTCCCCCAGAAGAAAAGTATGGGCTGATTTCTCAGTTCCAGCGTGCAGCCGTATCTATTGCAGCCAATATTGCCGAAGGATACAAGCGTATGGGTAAGGACGATAAACTGCGATTTCTCAATTACTCACAGGGTAGTCTTGAGGAATGTCGATGCTATATATACCTTGCTTGTGATTTCGGCTATATTACGAGTGATGCCGCAGACATAATGCTTGATAAACTAGAAGAGACAAGCAAGACATTGAATGGGTATATCAATTCCATAGTGAATAGGAAAAACTGGGATGATTAGGCATAAACAAGAACATTTGTCTTATCTCCTTAACTACTGTCTCCTTAACTACTAAAAAAGATGAATCAAGTGGCTCTTCTCATCGGCGGAAACCAAGGCGACCGCCGGGCACTGATAGAACAGGCGACCGAACTGATACGGCAACGTATCGGTTCGGTTGTTGCCGTTTCGAGGGTGCACGAGACTGAGCCATGGGGAGATTTTGGAGCTGAAAGCGGAGAGAGGAGAGTGGAGATGTTTCTGAATCAGGCGCTAGTGGTGGAGACCGCACTGACGGCCCATGAGGTGCTGAAGGAGGCCCTTTCCATAGAGGCCGACCTGGGGCGGGTGCGCAAAGAGGGAAGCAGGGTGTACAGCAGCCGTCCGATGGACATAGACCTGATATTCTATAACGACGAGGTGATAGAGACGCCCGAGTTGACTATCCCCCACCCGCGGATGCACCTGCGGAAGTTTGTGCTGGCGCCGCTGACGGAGGTGATGCCGGACTACCGGCATCCGCTGCTGGGCAAGAGCGTGAAAGAGCTACTAACACAGATTGAGAAAGAGAAATGAAGCGAATACTGATACTCCTGACCTTGCTGCTGCCGCTGGCGGCGGTGGCGCAGCGGTACACCATCAGCGGTACGGTGACCGACGCGAAGAGCGGCGAGACACTCATCGGTGCCACCATTATTGACAACAAGAGCGGCAAAGGCACCGTCACCAACCCGTATGGCCGCTATTCGCTGACGCTGCAGAAGGGCGACGTAGACATCAAGGTGCAATATGTGGGCTACGAGACGCAGAGTTTCCTCATCAGCCTTGACCGCAACCGCGAACTGAACGTGCGCCTGGTGCCGAGCGTGCAGCTGGACGAGGTGACCATCGTCGGCGAGCGGGTGGGCGACACCAAGTCGTCGCAGATGAGCGCCACGGTGATGACGGTGGAGAAAATCAAGTCGGTGCCTGTGATGTTCGGCGAGGCCGACATCATCAAGGCGCTGCAGTTGATGCCCGGTGTGCAGAGCGGCAGCGAGGGCAACAGCGGCATGTATGTGCGCGGCGGCGGCCCCGACGAGAACCTGTTTCTGCTGGACGGCGTGCCGCTGTACAACGTGAGCCATCTGGGCGGATTTTTCTCGACCTTCAACACCGACGCGGTGAAGAACGTGACCCTGTACAAGGGGAGCTTCCCTGCGCGCTTCGGAGGGCGGTTGAGCTCGGTGCTGGACATCACCCAGAACAACGGCAACGACCAAGAGCTGCACGGCAACGCATCGATAGGCCTTATCTCGGCCAAGCTGAACCTGGAAGGCCCCATTGTCAAGGAGAAGACCACCTTCAGCCTGTCGGGCCGCAGGACCTACGCCGAGTTGCTTGTGATACCCACCATAGCAAAGATAAACGCGATGACTGCCGACGCCCCCACGTCGGACCTGGAAGAGAACGCCAAATATGACGCGGGCTACTACTTCTATGACTTCAACGCCAAGCTGACGCACAAGTTCAGCGACCGGAGCCGCCTGTACGGCAGTTTCTACATGGGCGAGGACAAGGCGCACGGCACCATCAACACGGTGACTTCGCTGGACGAAGACATGTCATTGGGCTTCGAGAACGCCTGGGGCAATATGGTGGGGGCACTGCGATGGAACTACGCACTGACACCGAAGACCTTTGCCAATGTGTCGGTGGCTTACACACAGTACAATAATGTACTTATAGGCGATATCGAGAAGAAGCTGACGGAGAATGACGCCAATCCGTCGACCGTCAGGGCCGACTACCGCACGGCGATACAGGACCTGACGATGCGTGTGGACTTTGATTATACGCCCAATCCGTCGCACAACATCAAGTACGGCGGATTCTTCACCCGGCACTGGTTCAGTCCCGAGGTGGTGAATGCCAGCATCAACTACCGCGACTCAATACAGATGAACGGTGCCTATCAGGTGGACAGCACCCTGACGAGCGAAACGGTGATGGCCAACGAGATGGTGGTCTTTGTGGAGGACGACTGGGCGCTGAGCGAGACGGTGAAGCTGAATATGGGTCTGCACGCCAGCGGGTTCAGGGTGAAGGGAGTCTTCTATCCGTCGCTGCAGCCGAGGGTGTCAGGGCGCGTGATGGTGACAGACGAGTTGTCGGTGAAGGCAGGCTATGCGTGGATGAAGCAGTATGTGCACCTGCTGTCGACCACGGGCATCAGTATGCCGACCGATCTGTGGGTGCCGGTGACCGACCGGGTGGAGCCGATGGAGAGCCACCAGTGGGCCGGCGGCGTGTTCTATAGCCGGAGCGGCATCGCCGACTTCACGATAGAGGGATACTACAAGCGGATGTCCAACCTGATAGAATATAAGGACGGTGCCACCTTCTTCGGCTCGTCGGAGAACTGGGAGAACCTGGTGGTGGCTGGAGACGGATGGAGCTATGGCGTGGAGCTGCTGGTGCAGCGAGAGGTCGGCAAATTGACCGGCTGGGTGGGATATACCTGGAGCCGCACGATGCGCCTGTTCAAACGCGAAGGGCAGGAGCTGAACGGAGGCGAGCCGTTCCCCGCCAAGTATGACCGGCGGCACGACCTGTCAATAGTGCTGAGCTACAAGTTCAGCAACCGCTGCGACGTGAGTGCCACCTGGGTATTTTCCACGGGCAACACCGCCACATTGGCCACCAAGCGCTATGCCGTGGCCTCGGACGACCCCGACGACTACGACCGGCCCACGACGGAATGGCCGCAGCTGTCGTATATCGAGGGTCGCAACAACTACCGGTTGCCCAACTACCACAGGCTTGACGTGGGAGCCAACTTCCACCGCACCTTCAAGGCGTGGGGGCGGCGATTTGCCACAGCACCGCACAGGACCATCAGTGTGAGCGTGTACAATGTCTACAACCGGCAGAACCCCTATATGGTCTACCGCAGCAACACTCCCTCGCAATACTATGACTACTCATCCTCATTCGTACAGCTCTCACTCTTCCCCATTCTGCCGTCGGCGGCCTATACACTTTATTTCTAGAAAGCCATGAGAAAGATTATCATACCGTTCATTGCCGCGCTGCTCTTCTGCGGCTGCCAAAAGGAGCTTCGTATTGACGACAGCGAGGGCAACAGCATCATGGTGCTCAACGCGGTTCCTTCGGCCGGCAAGCGCGCCTTTGTCAACTTCACCAATACCCACTTCTTCCTGGACGACAACGGGTCGCACCCAGTGGATGGGGCGGCGCTGACACTATACATCAACGGGGTACCGCATACGCCAAATGAAATTTCTCGGTGCAACTACTTCTTTGCCGACACGCTGCGCGAGGACGACCAGTTGGCGATAGACATTACTTCACCGTCGGGCAACGTGCATGCCGAGACCTATGTGCCGAAATTCCCAGGCATCAGTGCCCTCACTCCACCAAGCCGATGGGCCAGCCCCACCTTCAACTTCTACTATATGCCGTTCAAACTCAGCGACCACGCGGGGTATAAGGAATACTACAGCATCAACGTGATGCAACGCGACAGCGGAATGCACTATGACGCCTGGACGCACAAATATGACACTGTGGACACGGTATACAACTGCTACTTCGCCTTTATAGGTGACAATATCGACATCACTTCGAACGAGGTGTCGCCGAATGTAGCGCTGGCCGACATGCTCTACAGCAGCCTGATGTTCACCGACCGGCGCATCGAGGGGCAGCAGAACTACTTGGTAGAGCTGTGCATCCCGATATTCAAGGACACCACCGAAGTGGTGGACAGCGAGCACGCCTTCAAGCACTGGTACACGGTGAATGTAGAATCGATTACCTGGGACCGGATGCTCTACCTGATTAGCGTGGCGAGGAACAACAGCATGACATCATTCTTCGCCGAACAGGAGCAACCCTACTCCAATGTGGAAGGGGCGCTGGGCATCTTTGCCGGTGCGGCGCGGTGGCAAAAGATTTTTGACACCGACACTGTAATGGAGATACCGATACCCATACCGATGGCCATGCCCTCGGAAGCGGTGCTGAAGAATGCACCAAGACCGTAATCTACGGGTGGCAAAAAAATGTTAAAAAGCAAAAAGATTTTGCCAGTTATAGAAATAGTTGTATCTTTGCAATTCCGTTTGGGCGGGTAAAAACCGCACGGAATTAGTATAACAAACAGTAAAATAAACAATTAAGAAATGTACGCAATCGTAGAAATCGCAGGCAAGCAATTCAAGGTCGCCCAAGATCAGAAGATTTTCGTGAACCGTCTGCACGAAGACGAGGGTAACGAAGTGTCTTTTGACACCGTGATGCTTAAGGACAATGATGGCAAGGTTGAGGTTGGCAAACCTTACATTGCAGGAGCCAATGTAAAAGCCACCGTGCTGCGCCACCTGAAGGGCGATAAGGTTTTGGTGTTTAAGAAGATCCGTCGCAAAGGCTTCCAGAAGATGAACGGCCACCGCGACTATCTGACCCAAATCAAGATTGACAGCATCAACTAAAGTCTAACCTTTTAAAACAGTATAGAAATGGCTCATAAAAAAGGTGTCGGTAGTTCCAGCAACGGTCGCGAGAGCGAAAGCAAACGTTTAGGCGTGAAGATTTTCGGCGGTCAGAAATGTGTCGCCGGTAACATCATCGTGCGTCAGCGCGGTACCGCCCACAACCCCGGTCAGAACGTGGGAATGGGCAAGGACCACACGCTGTATGCCCTCATCGACGGCGTGGTGAAATTCCACAAAGGCCGCGAAGACCGCAGTTTTGTGTCGGTGGTTCCTGCCGAATAAGGACTATCTAAAAGAAGTATGGCAAGCCTTCCGCCTATGGGTGGAGGGCTTTTGCTGTGTGTATACGGTTAGTCCATCTGGATGCGGACACTCTCGCCGTGAATCTTCTCAAGCAACTCTTTGATGAAGGCGACGTCGAGACCGAGGGCTTCGGCCTGCCGCAGACGGTCGGTCAACACCTCAGCCCAGCGTTCGGACTGATAGACAGCCAATCCAGCCTGCCGTTTGATGACGGCAATCTGACGGGAACACTGCATGCGTTTTTCGAGAAGTTGCAACAACTGACGGTCAACGTCATCGATATTATCCCGAAGCATCGTTAATTCGGCAGACATCTGGTCTGACACGATCCCTCCGGCAGCATCAGTAAGGGAGTTGACGACATCAAACATCGCTGCAGGAGTAAGCTGCTGGCCTGCATCGGTCAGCGCCGTTCCCGGCGCCGGATGAACCTCTAACATAAGCCCGTCGAATGCAAGCTGCATGGCTGCACGTGCAACAGACAGGACCAGGGTGGAACTACCAGCAATATGACTTGGATCACAAAGGATTGGCATATCGGGCAGCAGACGACGCATCTCCATAGGCACCTCCCACAGAGGATCATTGCGGTAGCCGTGGTTGTCATACATGGAGAAGCCGCGATGGATGGCGGCAGTGATAGTGACACCGCACTGCTGCAGGCGCTCGATGGCTCCCAGCCAGAGACGCACATCTGGATTGAGCGGGTTTTTCACCATAACATTCATGCCACTGCCACGAAGAGCCGCACATAGCTCCTCAACCATGAATGGATTGGCCGTAGTGCGGGCGCCGAGCCAAATATCACGGATAGAATACTGACTGCAAAGCTCCACATGTTCGGGGCGCGCGACCTCACAACAGAATCGGACAGGGGATCCGTCAGCCATCCGGAGACCGCTCTCAGACAGTTCCTTCATCCAGCGGAGAGCAGGCTCGCCAAGTCCTTCAAAACCACCCGGCCGTGTACGAGGCTTCCAGACGCCGCCCCTTATAAGTTTGACATGAGGTACGCGGCAGAGAATCTCCACAACCGACTGCAACTGCTGACGGCTCTCTACGCTGCAAGGGCCTGCTATAATGGTCTTCGACATATATTCTTCTCTTTTTGTTAAGAAATTGCAAAGGTACACAATATTTTTTAAACAGCAGCGTTTTAGAGATATGAAAGTAAGATTTCTCAAACTGAAGAGTTGGTTACTGATGACCGTGATGGGGGCACTGGGCCTCTCGGGGTGTCACAGCCACAAGCAATTGGCCGAGCCCGAAGAGGTGCAGCCAAGAGTCAAAGAGCGCCAGGAAATCAGATTGATGTATGGCGTTCCGACGATGAACTACCGCATCAGCGGAAAAGTGCATGACGCCCAGGGCAAGCCGGTGAAGGACGTGCGAGTGAACATGCTGGAGCATGGCATTGAAGCCACTGCCGACACGGTGTACGGAGATCCCGAGAATGTAAAGAACTATCTGGAGAGTACTTCCGTGAAAACCGACAAAAAAGGACGTTTTGTGATTGAACAAAGCACCACTCCACGGGAGGAAGTCCGCATACTTGTTAGGGACGTCGACGGCGCAAGTAACGGTGCATACAAGAACCAACTCATCCACATGGAAGTGGACGAAGCCTCAATAGACAAAAGCAACGCGGGGGGCTGGAACCGAGGCGATTTCAACAAAGAGATAGATATCAAACTGGAGCGCAAATAGCCGATGGCGCTCACACTACGGCAACGGACAGGGCTTGAACTACAGCGGAGCATGCGTCACACGAACGCAAAACTGCATCCGTTGCGGAGTTTGTTTTGGGAATGCACGTTAAGGTGCAATATGAATTGTCGGCACTGCGGGAGCGACTGTACGATGGTTCCCGGAGTGAAAGATATGCCTGCAGAGGATTTTCTGAAGGTTATTGACAGTTTGATACCTCACGTCAATCCCAACGAGACTTTTATCATTATCACGGGTGGCGAGGCCCTGTTGCGTACTGATTTGGAATCGGTAGGACTGGAATTGTACCGAAAGGGATTTCCTTGGGGCATAGTGAGCAACGGTTACCTACTGGACAAAACGCGTTTGGAAAGCCTTATAGCCAGCGGAATGCATTCCATCACCATCAGTATTGACGGGTTGGAGGAGTCGCACAACTGGATGAGGCGGACGCCGCAGGCATTTGAAAAAGCCATGGAAGCCGTGAGGCTGTTATCAGCCGAACGGGAGATATTGTGGGATGTCGTAACATGTGTGAACCAAAAGAACTATACACAACTACATGACTTGAAAGAGATGCTGATTGCTGCTGGAGTAAGACACTGGCGCATATTCAGTGTATTCGCCATGGGGCGAGCTGCGGGAGAATCGGAATTGCAACTAAGCAATCAACAACTGAAAGGGCTCATGGACTTCATTGAAGATTGCAGGAAGCATGATTCTCGGATTGATGTAAGTTATGCCTGTGAAGGTTTTCTGGGGGACTATGAGCGCAAGGTGCGGGACCACTTTTTCTATTGCCGGTCGGGCATAGAGGTTGCCTCCATCAGATGTGACGGCGCAATTAGCGGTTGTACATCGGTCAGGAGCGAGATGAGCCAAGGAAACATCTACACTGATGACTTCTGGGATGTGTGGCAGAACCGTTTCCAAATGATGCGCGACCGTACATGGGCCCACAAAGCTCAATGTGCCACCTGCAAAATGTGGCGCTACTGCGAAGGATCTGGCCTGCACCTATACGACGATAATGGCGAACTGCTCACTTGCCACTTTAATCGTCTGCACAACTAAAGAGGGTACTTTTATAACAACATAATACAATAAAACTGGCCTTCATCAGTTATTTATATTGGTTTCTGCACGGGAACCGACATTTACCGATTAATTAAAACACGACAACATCATGTTCAAGAAAGAAACCTACATCGCACGGCGCGAACAGCTGCGCAAAGATATTGGCAAGGGACTGATTATCATGCCAGGCAACCACGAGGCCCCCTGCAACTACAAAGACAACACCTATTGGTTCCGTCAAGACAGCACATTCCTTTATTTCTTCGGCCTGCAGCGCGAAGACATGGTCGGCGTTTTGGACTGTGAGAGTGGCAAGGACTATATTTTTGCCAATGACTACGATATTGACGACATCATCTGGACAGGTCCCCTGCCGAGCGTCAAGGAGCTGGCCGCAAGCGTGGGCGTAGAAAACACAGGCACTCTGAAGAACTTGCACGACATGATTTACGCCTTGCGGTCACCTACTTGCGACACCCCCATGCCACTCTACCTGCCACCCTATCGCGCCGACATCCGTGCAGATCTTGCCGACCTGATTGGCTTGAAATATCCGACGGTAGACCGCCATGCTTCCTTGGAACTTGTACTGGCCTGTGTAAAACAACGCATGATTAAGAGCGCCGAAGAAATTGCCGAAATAGAGAAGGCTATTGAGACGGCCTATAATATGCATGTAGGAGCCATGAAGATGGCCATGCCCGGACGTTATGAATATGAACTGGCGGGATTTATGGAGGGCGAAGCGTGGAAGGGCAACGGCCCTGTGAGTTTCCCCGTCATCATGACCACACACGGCGAGACATTGCACAACCATGGTCACAACAACCGGTTGGAAGTGGGCCGCATGCTGGTGATGGATGCTGGTGCTGAGACACCCATGAACTATTGCAGTGACATCACACGCTCGGTACCCGTGGGTGGCAAATTCAATGAACGACAAAAGGCAATCTACGAGATCGTTTTGGCCGCCCAGTTGGAAGCAGCGGCAGTGACACGTCCCGGTATCACTTACAAAGAAGTGCATACCGCAGCCAGCTACAAGTTGGCCGAAGGCTACAAGGGACTTGGCATTCTCAAAGGCAATCTGGACGATATTGTGGCAAATGGCGCTCATGCCCTGCTGATGCCCCATGGCCTAGGACACATGATGGGTCTCGACGTACACGACATGGAGAACTACGGCCAAATCAACGTTGGCTATGATGAAGAAACCCGTCCGAGCGAGCAATTCGGTTTGGGCAGCCTACGTTGTGGGCGTAAACTACAACCTGGTTTCGTCATTACCGACGAGCCTGGATGCTATTTCATTCCCGCGCTCATCGACAAATGGCATGCAGAAGGCACCTGCAAAGATTTCGTCAACTTCGACGAACTGGAAAAATGGAAAGACTTTGGCGGTATTCGTATTGAAGACGATGTGCTGGTCACCGACACCGGCAGTCGTATCCTCGGCAAGCCCATTCCCAAGACTGTGAAAGAAATTGAGGAGGTAATGGGATGAGTCAAATAGAGATTGTGCTCGTGAATACGGGCAAACGAATGAAAGTAGAGCCAGGGACCCCTGTAGCCCAGTTGGCTGAAGACTATGTAAAGCAAAAGACTGCCGAAGACGGCAAGGCCCCGTGGCCTATCCTCGGTGCGTTGGTGAATAACGAGGTGGAGCCGCTGCAATACCGTATCTATACTCCCAAGGTGGTGAAGTTGCTCGACATACGCGACCGGCAAGGTTTCCGGATGTATCGCAACGCACTATGCTTCATGCTTTACACCGCTGTTCACGACTGCTATCCCAAAGCACAACTTTCTATAGACCACTCTCTGCAAAACGGCTTCTATTGCCGTATTACATCGGCAGTGGAGGACTTCGAACTTCCCAACCAGATGGAGGTGTGTAGCACGGTGCGTGAGCGCATGATATCTATGCAGGAGCAGGATATCCCCTTCACAACCGAAACCATGCTGCTCAACGACGCGACCGAACTCATTCGTCCGCGCCACATGGAGAAGACCACCTACATTCTGGAGCATCTGCGACAGCTCTATATCGAGATGAACTTCCTGGGCGACACAGTACACAAGGTTAACGGTAAACTGGCACCAAGTACGGGCTGCATCACCACATGGGACTTCCGCACTTATGAGGACGGATACCTGTTACTCTGTGCCGATCCGGAACACCCAGACAAACTGTCAATGTTCTCCGACACTCCGAAACTCTTTGCTATTTTCCGTGAACACCATCGCTGGGTGGATTTGCTGCACACGCCAACCGTCTCTGATTACAACCGCATCGTGTATAACGGAGGTGGTCAGCAAATGATACTGCTTGCAGAAGCACTGCATGAAAAGAAGTATGCCGAGATTGCCGAGCAAGTGAAACAAAGCGGTGCCAAGATGGTGCTATTAGCTGGTCCTTCAAGCAGTGGGAAAACCACTTCATGCCGTCGATTGAGTGTACAGCTCAGTGTATTGGGCTATGACGTCAACCAGCTTTCCCTCGACGATTACTTCCTCGGACGTGAATACACTCCAAAACTCCCCAACGGAGAATACGACTTCGAGAGTGTTGATGCTCTTGATATCCCACTGCTCAACAAGCACCTTAACGCTCTGTTCAATGGCGAAGAGGTAAAGATACCCACCTATGACTTCATCAAGGGAGAGCCGTTCTATAGCGGAAAGACCCTGAAGCTCGGTCCGCGTAGCATACTGGTGGTGGAAGGTATCCATGCGCTAAACCCCAAACTCACTGCCGAGATTGACGAAAGCCTGAAATTCAAGGTTTATGTTAGCGCTTTGACACAGTTGGCCATTGACGACTTGAACATCCTACACGGTACCGACAACCGACTGGTACGCCGTATCGTGAGGGACAACAACTACCGCGGATGGAACGCCTACCAGACCCTCAAGCGTTGGCCCGAAGTGGTGCGTGGCGAGCGGAAACATATCTTCCCCTACCAAGAAAACGCCAACGTAATGTTCAACAGTGCACTGCTCTATGAGCTAGGCGTACTGAAACGCTATGCTGAGCCGTTGTTGAAACAGGTCCCAGAGGACTGCGAGGAGTACTCAATCGCAAAGCAGTTGCTAAACTTCTCGGAGCTCCTGCTACCAATCGATGACAAGTTCATCCCCCACAACAGCATCATGCGGGAATTCCTCGGCGGTAGCACCTTTGAATATTGATATTACGTCATTACGGGATTGTTCCCGTCCAGCACTATTTGAGCGCGAAGGTAATCACCTTCGCGCTTTTTTATTTGTTCTTCTATTTTCTCCCGTATCTGTTCAGGAGTAAGACCGCGCATAGTCGGTCGGGGATTGCGCGAGTTCAGCGCGCGTTGATAGAGTTCATCCACGCTCATCTTGAGATATATCGCCACTCCATGCTGCAGGATAAAGTCCATATTGCCAGAATGGCAAGGCGTGCCGCCGCCAGTGGCAATAACCACTCCATCCATGTCAGCCGTGGTATGCAGCAGCTGAGTCTCCAACTGCCGGAACGCCTGCTCGCCGAATTGCTGGAAGAATCGAGGCACCGTATAGTGGTATCGCTCCTCAAACAAGCGGTCCAAATCCACGAAGTCTATTCCCTTCTCTGCTGCCAGCCGCCGCCCAAAGGTGGACTTCCCGCTGTACATATATCCCACCAAGTAGTACTTCATTGCATCAATTCGCGTGCGGTCTGTAGGGCGGCAGCTGTCGGCGGGTCCGAACTCAGCATTGTAGCCACCTCGTTGATTCTTTCATCCGGAGTGAGTTCCTTGATGCACGATACCGTACTCCCTCCATCCGTTTGCTTGTACACCTTCAGATGCTGTCCTGCCTTGGCTGCTATCTGCGGCAGATGTGTGATGGCCACCACCTGCATCCGCTCCGCCATCCGGCACATGATACGTCCCACTGCCACCGAAATGTCGCCCGACACTCCAGTGTCAATCTCGTCGAAAATGATGGTCGGCAGTAGCGTCCGCGAGGTAACAATGCTCTTGATTGCCAGCATCAATCGCGACATCTCGCCGCCCGATGCCACTTTCGACATGTCACGCATCTCCCCTCCCCTATTGGCATTGAACATGAATGTTACAGCATCCCGTCCCTGGGGGCCGTATTCCGGCGTAGGTTCCATGCTGACCTCAAATCGCGCCTCCTTCATTCCGAGCGACTGCAAGACAGGCAGAATCCCTTTCTTCAGTACCTTACCCGCTTCTCTCCGCGACTCACTCAACCGACCACCCGTCTCCTGCACCTCTGCATACGCCTTGTCAACCTGCTCCATCAGCTCCTGTATGCGGTCGTCGTGGGTGGCTATCGATTGCAACCGTTCATCCAACTTCTGCTTTATCTCAATCAATTCCGCCACGCTGGACACCGAGTGCTTTTTCTCCAAGCGGTATATCAGCGCCAATCTGTCGTCTACCTCCTGCTGACGTTGCGGACTATACACTATACCGTCGGCTGTCGACCGGAGGCTTCCGCACACGTCGTCAAGCTCTATCAGTGACGACTCCACGCGCGACAGCAACGCCTCGACCTCTGGATGGTAAGAGGCAACATGCGCCAGCGCCGACTTGGCCTGCCGCAATCCGGACAGCACCGACTGACCACCGTCGTTGTCCATCACTGACACTGCCTCACCCACTCCCTCGCTCACCGTCTCGGCATGAGCCAACAGCTGTGACTCCTGCTCCAACTCTTCCTGCTCGCCATCCACCAGTCGTGCATCGTTCAACTCGTCAAACTGAAACTGCATGTAGTCGGCATCCTTGCGATTCTGAGCCTCCGTGGCCGTGAGTTCCTCCAGCTGGCGCTTCAAGGCGGAATAGTTCCCGTATGCTTCACGGTAGCGCTGTAACACATCGTTGGAAGTCGCCTCTCCCGAGGCAATGGTATCGAGTAGCCTGATGCGGAACGAACTCTCCGATAGCGTCAGCGTCTGATGTTGCGAGTGGATGTCTATGATTCTCCCGCCCAGCCGCTTCAAGAACGCCAACTGCACCGGGGTATCGTTGACAAATGCCCGGCTCTTGGCCGACGGCAATATCTCGCGCCGCACAATCAGACGGTCGTCGTAGTCCACATCCTCTTCGTCAAACAACGGCTTCAGATTGAGTCCGCCGATGTCAAACAGGGCTTCCACCACGCATTTTCGTTCTTTGTCGGCCAGCACCGTAGCATCGGACCGCTGCCCAAGCAGCAGCCCCAGCGCACCCAACATGATGGTCTTGCCCGCGCCCGTCTCGCCTGTGATGGCCACAAAGCCACCGTCAAACCGTATATCGGTCCGCCGTATCAGCGCATAGTTCTCTATATGTAAACTTACAAGCATAACTATTGCAACATAGGCATTATTCGTTCCATCGCCGCCACCAAGGCATCCACCTCTTCGCGGTTATTGTAGACGGCAAAACTCGCCCTCACCGTTCCCGGGATGCCGTAGCGGTCCATGACAGGCTGCGTGCAGTGGTGTCCTGTGCGCACAGCGACACCCAGCTGGTCGAGCAACGTCCCCACATCGTAGGGGTGGGCCTGCCCGATAAGGAACGACAGCACCGACGTTTTCATGGGTGCCGTGCCGTAAATCCTCAACCCCGGCAACGTCGACAGTCGTTCCGTGGCATAGGTCAGCAGGTCGGCTTCATGCGCAGCTATAACGTCGACGCCAACCTCCTGCATGAATGCTATTGCCCTGCCGAGACCGATGACATCGCCCACCGACGGCGTCCCCGCCTCGAACTTGAACGGCAACTCATTGTATGTCGTCCTCTCGAAGGTCACCTCGCTAATCATTTCTCCCCCACCCTGGTATGGAGGCAGTTCCGACAGCATTTCCTCGCGGCCATACATCACGCCCACCCCCATCGGGGCATACATCTTGTGGCCCGAGAAACAGTAGAAGTCACATCCCATCGCCTGTACGTCCACCATCATGTGCGACACCGCCTGCGCACCGTCCACCAGAACTGGAACACCGTGTGCGTGGGCAATCTCCACTATCCGCTCCACCGGATTGACCGTGCCGAGCGTGTTCGAGACATGGTTGACGGCCACGATGCGCGTGCGGTCCGAGAACAGACGCTCATAAGCATCCATGTCGAGCACACCCTCGTCGCTGAACAGGATGGGTCTCAACACAGCCCCTGCCAACTGCCACGGAACGATGTTGGAATGGTGTTCCATACCCGACACAATCACCTCGTCGTCGCCAGTGAAATAGCGCTTGGCGAACGACGACGCCACCAAGTTGATGCTCTCCGTGGTACCGCGGGTGAAGACTACCTCGTGGTGATGGCGAGCACCGATGAACTGCTGCACCTGGCGGCGCACCTCCTCATAGCGACCCGTAGCCTCGGCAGCCAAATGGTGGGCACCACGGTGGATGTTGGCATTGAGGTGACTATAGTAGTCCGACAGCGCCTCAATCACCGCCAGCGGTTTCTGCGTCGTGGCCGCATTGTCGAGGTACACCAGCCTGTGCCCGTGTACCTCCGTGTCCAATATGGGGAACTGATTTCTAATATTGTTGATGTTCATTGTCATCTATTGTTGTATCATCTGCATTGATTTAACCCTGCAGGGGTAACGGGAAAAACTGGTTTTCCTGCATATACTAAATATTGATCAACGGCTTCCCATAAGAATCCTTGTCAATCATCCACCATATTCCTTCGCCAATTCCCACAATGGCGGGAATACCCGTCCAACAAAAAACCAAATAGATTACTCCAAGCCGTTTATCTCCTGTATAGAAATGATGTAAACCAAAATCACCAAGAAAGATAGCAAACAATATACCCACCACACGGCTTCCTTGTTCTCCGTGCTTCTTGATGATGTGGCGGATTACAAAGAATAATATCACCGCAACGAAAACCGCCACAATAATGATGCTCAACTGGCGGCTATACTGCTCTATGACCGTTGGGTCGGCAGCCTGGTAGGCCAGCCAGCCGAGCAACGCAAGGATGCAGTTCCACGCCATGGCACCCAACGTAGTGAAAAGCGTGAAAGCTCCAAGATTCATCTTCGAGAGACCCGCAGGAATGCTGATAAGCTGACGGATGACCGGTATGAAACGGCCCACCAGCGTAGACATGACACCGTGGTCGTTGAAGTAATGCTCGGCACGTTCCACCTTCTCCTTCGACAGCCGCAACAACCGGCCTAACTTACTCTCGGCGAAGGCATAGACTATTGGCCGTCCCAGCCACATGGAAAGGAAGTAGTTGATTAGTGCGCCCAGTAGCGCACCCAACGTGCCAGCCACCACCACCAGCCATATCTTCATGCCTCCTGCGCTCTCGGGGTTGGCCGCCACATAGACCGCTGGCGGTATCACCACCTCCGACGGGAAGGGAATGAACGAACTCTCGAGCGTCATTAAAGCGCCCACGGCCAGGTAGTTCATATTGGCGTCATACCAATGCAACAAGCTGGCCACCCAGCCCGACGAAACGGTGTCGCCCCTGACGGCTTCGGCCACGCCCGACGTCTCCTGCGCACGCAGGGGCGCCACCATCAGTAGCACCGTCGCCAGCGCGACAAAAAGCATTCCTTTCAAGAGGTTCCGATTAGTTTTTTTAGCCACTTTTTTAATAAATTTTTAACATTTCTAACATATTCATTTTCAACTCTTCAAGCCATCATCGCCATACCAACACCGTATCATCGCCAAACCATCTTCGTACCCCTACCACGATAGTAAGAGATGATACGGTGTTGGCAAGAAGATGAAAGGGCGTTCATGCTGTCTATATGCTTGTTTTTCAATCAGTCATTCTTCAGGGAGGAGTGAGGCCACGCGGGGATTCTCCCAGAGTTGCGGACAGAGCTTCCGAAGAAAGCCGGTGTCGGCATGGGGCAGGGCGTGGCGGAGTCGGTTGTAACGGTTGGTGAGGAAGAGGGCTGCAGAGAGGTAGGTGGAGTAGAAGGGGTCGTCGGGGTAGAGTTGCAGCGACTCCTCAGCGAAGTCGATGAGGATGTCGTACATACCACGGTCATAGAGGTAGTGAGCATACTGTCGGCAGTGGCTCTCGTTGCACTGCGGCGAGAGTATAAGTTTCTCAAAGTCCTCATCGGCAGCATCAAAGTCGTTGCGTTCCTGATGTACGAAGGCCGATGCGAGGAGGGCGTCGGGGTTCTGCGGGTCAAGGGCCAAAGCCTTGCGAGCATGGGTGGAGGCAAGCGAGAGGTCGGACATGTGGAGGCAGGTAAGCGCCAGCGAGGCATGGATTTGGGCGTCGTCGGGATGCAGTTCGAGGGCTTTGCGCAGATACTGCAGTGCCGGCTCGGGATTACCCGCACGGAGGAAGAGTTGTCCGAGGGCGCTGAGGACAGGGGCCTTGTCGTCGGTCTTCGCCAGCAGGCGGGTGAGCGCCGTGGCAGCCTGCGGGATATCGCCCTCGACCTCGAATGTCAGCGATAGGTCGAAATAGGCAGGCTGGAACATAGGGTCGATGGCCACGGCATATTCCAAGGCATCCACGGCGCGGTCGTTGAGGCCTACAGCACGGTAAGCAGAGGCAAGGCACTGCCAGGCCTCCTTATAATAGGGGTGATCCTCAAGCATAAGGTTGAGATACTGCACCGCCTCATCGGCCAAACCGGCGCGGACAGCGGTGTCGGTGTAGTTGTAAAGGGTGACGGTGTCTTCGGGCTCTATCTGCAAGGCCTTGAGGTAGTAGGAGAGCGAGTTATTGTAATCCTGCAGCTTATAGTACTCCTCGGCGATGTTGGAATAGATGCGGCCGAGCTGCCAGCCATCGGTGGCGGCCACGAGGAACTCTTCGATGGCCTTCTCACTCTGTCCGAGTTCACCGTAGACGACACCGAGCGAATAAGCAATGTCGGTGTCGTTTGGCTGCTGGCGGCGCAAAGCGAGGAGTATGTTCAGAGCCGTCTCGGGCTGGTGGTTAGCTACATACCAGTGAGCGCGGCGGATCTTCACCTCGGGGCTGTCGGGATAGAGTTGTTCGGCATAGTCGATGGCGGCGGAGAGGGGCTTGAGGTCCTCGACCTCAAGGTAGTAGTCAATAATGATTTCCAGCTCGTCGACATCGAAGAACTGGCTGTCGCCCCGGAGGACGGTGCGCTCGAAGTCAAGCACGAGTTCCCGAGTCTCGTCGTCGTGGTCTGTGAAGCGGTCGTTGGTCATTGAGAGTAGTTTGTTTAGAAAGTGAAACGTACGGTGAGGCCACCTTTGGTGGTGGAGTTGGGATAGGCGTTGGAGATGTAGGGCGTGTTGATGTTGGTCTGGAAGAAGGCCCTGAGTGTGAGGAATGTGGTGAGTGCATATTCAGCCGAGAGTTCAGCCATCCATACCGACGCACCGGAGGAGATTTGGCTGAGGTTCTGGTTGATTCTACGAATGTTGGTCTTGTTGCTGTTGTAGCTGAGATTGAGTTGGAGCACGATATCGCTCTTGACATCAATGGGCTTGCTGCCAACCTTGAGGGTGAAGGCTATGTCGCGGATTCGATAGCCTGCGCCGAAGGTGACACCGTCGCGGGTGGTCTCGGTGAGCTGGTTGTTGGAGAAGGAGAGTGCGAGGGTACGGTTTTTCTGGAGGGAGAAGTTGAACTGGAAGCTGTTGACCATGCTGACCGCAACCCGGATGAGGGGGTTGAACTGCTCGCTAATCTGCACTCCCCCGACGGAGACCGGCGCGATATAGTCACCGGTGGCGTTGAGGACGGTTTCTAAACCATAGTCATAACCGTCGAGTCCCGAGAGCGCTGCGTCGGTGTAGAAATTGCCCACGGTGTAGGTGGAGGCATAGCGGTGAGAGAGCGTGATGTTGGTGAACCACTTCTTGAGGAACTGCACCTTATTAAGACCGGAGTAGTTGACGTTCCAGTTGGGGAGCGGGAAGCGCATGAAGGGCGAGAAAGAACTGTTCGAAGCATCCTGGTGCAAGTAGGTGGCCAGGAAGGAGGTGAGCAAGACGGTCTGCGAATTGGCGCTGTAGCCCGCAGGGTAATTGTTGCCGTTCATCGAGTCTAGCACCATGTCGTCGGTGTAGGGGTCGGGGTTGGCGGCTGCCAGACGGGCGGCAACACTTGAGCGTACGTCGAGAAACTGCTCGAAGAGCTGGTCGGCATCGGTGAAGGCGGTAAGGAACGACCATGTAGTGGATGTGTAGGAACCCGTCATAACCTCAGAAAGGGGACCCTCGACCGCATCGGTACGCGAGAGGTACTTGTAGTAGTACTCATCACGCGAGTTCTCGTTCTGCGTGGCGTTGAAGTCAATCTTAAGGTCGCGCATGGGTTCCACCGTAGCCTGCAAGGAAAGCGTTCGGTTGGAGGTTAGCTCGTGGGGCGTGTTGAAGAGGCTGTCGCGACTGAGGAGGTCGTAGCGCAACAGGTCGTTGACTACATCCTGCTTGTAGCCCAGCACATAGGCAGGTCCTGGAGTCCAGAAATTGTTGGGATCAAGGCCGACCACGACGGGACTGCCCATATAGCCTGGCAGACGGGAGCCGTCGTTGATGTTGTACTGGATGTTGACGTTCTTGACCCCGCTGACGAACCGCAGCGCAAAATAACCTACCTCCTTCAGGGCCTCCATGAACTTGGCATGTCGCAGGCTGTCGGCAGCGGCGATGGAGTCCTGTGCGGAGAGCGCTTTCTGCGTCTTTGCCGGTTTGCGCGGGTTGCGGTTGTTCCGCTGCGGCTGTTTGGCCTGGTTGGCTTTCTTCAGGAGTGGTATCTTGTTGTACAGCGTGTTGAAATTGGCGGCAGCCGAAGCCTGGAAGGTGGTGGTGTTCTGCAACACGGAGCCCTGCGAGGCAAGGGCTTCGGTGGTTCCCTGGAAGTTGTAGGATGTGCGGTAACTTAGCGGCACACGCAGGAAGTCAAGATAAGGCAGTTTGTTGATAGGCAACTCATAGTTGACTGATAGCGTCTGCTGGAAGTTCTGCATAGTACCGCCGTTGGCGATGGAGCGCCAGATGGAGTCGGTGGCCGAGGCGGTCTCGATGCGTCCTATCGGCTCGTCGACACGGGCGTTGGCATTGGCGGAATACTGGATGCGGAAGGCCTTGGAGAGATCGTAGTTGAGGCCGTAGGTGCGCTGCCAGGTGAACTGCTTGAAGACTGTCGGCTTGATGATGACGCGGGCGGCGCTCTTATTGCGCAACAGCGTCTCCTCGAAGTCGCGGTAGATTTCGGTGGAGAAAGACAGGTTCTTGGGAAGATAGTAGAAGTTGAAGTCTTTGATAATCTTCCAGCTCTTGCCCTTGAACAGCTTGACCTTGTCAAAAGGCTTCACCTCTTTGGGCTGGAGGGCGTAACTGTATGTGAGTCCGCCGCGGTGCTGGTCTTTGTTGTAGTGTTCTATCTCGTCGTCAGAAGTACGCTCACGACTGTAGGCATAGGACAGTGAGAAGTTCTCAACATCAAAGAAGTGTTGCTTGAGCGCCCCTTTGCCCACGCGGTCTTTGCGAACATTGGTGAGGGTCAGATTGGTCGCCGACTTGTGAAGTTGGGTCATCTCGCGCACACTATCACGCTCTGCGGCGGTGGCATAGGTGGCGAGGTCGTCGTAAAGTAGCACGTCGGGATTAAGCGGATTATACTCGGGACTGCCAATGACGCGACTGTGGTCGAGGTAGAGTGGAATGTGCATTCCCCACGTCTCGGGCAGGAATTTGCCCAGTTCCATGTCGAGGGTTGTCTGGAAGGTGAAGGTGTTGACCAGTTCCTCCTTGATGAGCGGGTCTTCCAGATTGCCGAAGTTGGCAGTGGTATAGGAGCCGTAGAGCGAAAGGTTGCCAAGGTCAGCCAAATTGGTTCGCGCCAGCGCCATAGCCGCCCAGCCGCCTTTGTTGATATAGTCCGACAGGCGCAACTCGTTAATCCAGACAATGGCCGACTTGGGAAGCATGTTGTTACCGTCGGTGAGCGTCTCCTTCTTGGGATTGCGTATGCCTATCATAATGACTTTTATCTTTCCCAGATTGGGATTGCCCAGCACCGTGTACTTCATGCCCCCGACGACTTCGGAGTAGAGCAACGACGGGGAATAGGCACCATCACCGGAGCGTATCTTGATATTGCGGTTGGTCTTCACCTCGGTCATCTTCTGAATGTCTACGTCGACATTGTTGGCAATGGGCCAGATGGCGTAGGGGTCGTCAGCGGAGACATACCATGGGGTAAACTGCAACGGCATCTCGTACTCGTAGTAATTTCCTGTGTAGTCAGAGCCCAGACGGACAAAGAGCGAGAGGTCGCCGTCACCCAGGTTGTCAGTGACGTACTTCTGCTCGGCATGGACAAACATCTTGAGATGCCCGTAGTAGCGAAGGTCATAACTGGTGGAACGGTAGATGGCGCGCGCATCGCCGCTGGAGAGGCCGTCGACATCAAGCGCTATAGACTGCTCGTTGAGCTGGGTGTAGCTGCTGCTGGTCGAATACCATTCCTCACGCTTGATACCCGGAGGCAGCACATACGGCACCGGCTGGCGCGAGCCGTTCTCCTCAATATTGACAGTCGATATGCCGAACGAAGTCTCCGCACCAGCGCCAGTAGGATAGTCGCCAGGCTGCAGCAACTCCTCACTGTATTTGCGCCAGGTGGAATAGACCAAATCGAGAGTCGCAAATCGCAGGATGATAGGCTCTTCAAACTGGTTGAGGAACATACGCATGAAACGTATGGACTGGTAGCCGTTGATATTGCCCACTTTCTGGTCAGGCTGACGAATGGGGATGCGGAACTGATACCACTTGCAGGTTGTGGTCTCACCGTTGGCAAGCTGTACGTTCTGCGCCTCTTGGATATCCACAATATGGTTCTCTCCAATTACCATCCGTGAAGGAGTCAGGTCTACCACATACTGGTAATAGTTCTCTGCTTCGCTGAGAGTGTTATCCTTATTGATGTCCTCTACATTAGGATAGGCTGACGCGCTGGTCATATAGTCTTCGTCGCTGTCGCTGTCCACCGGCGAGTTACCCTCCGGATTGTTGAACCGCTTGTAGCGGTCGTTGATCTTCACGTCGTTTTCGTCATAGTAGGTCGAACGGTAATAGCGGAAGTCGTCGCCCGACGGGTCCTCCAAGGCCTGCTGGTAGGCCGTCGAGCCCGTCCCGAAACGCGTGGCGATATCCTCCAGGTAGCTGGCGAAGAAACTCTGCTCATCCTCCAATCCATGGGTCGACCCGATGCCGTCATAACCCACGTCCTGATACATGCGCGCTCCCTCGTCGTTGTCGAAGGCGTTGACAATGGGCTGCGTCGTCGGCACACGGCCCCAGATAGTAGTATCCACATTGACCACCGTGGCCGAAGTGGGCAGGCCGTTCTCAAATCCCTTCCTTCCGTCACGCAGTATATCTTCGCTGATATCGCCCAGATTGATATACAGCTTGCCGCCCGTGTGGTTAGGATTCTCGATGAAGGGATCCATCAGCCAGAACTCGATGGTCTCGATATTCTGTGTCTCAAAGTCGGTGTAGTCCAATTTGCGCATGATGCCGCCCCAACGCGAGGCTGGGTTGCGCAACCGGCCCTCGGCATCAAGGCCAGCACTGTAGGCCGACGGCGCCACATCATAGTTGTATGGGCCTCGTTCCTCTGGGTAGTAGGCCAGATTCAACTCATAGATGTTGGTCGGCTGTCCCGACGCCAAGTCCTTGTTGGGGAACACCTCCTGCTCATAGATGCGGCGTGCATAGGGCCGTGAAAGGTCATCCTGCGTGATATTAGCAGGCCGGTTGCCCGTATTGTAGAAGTCGTTACTGATGCGGTACCATGCCAGACGGGCCCTGTTGAAGCCATAAGCCAAGCCCGAAGCAGGCGCTGTCTCCGGGAACATCGGAAGCGCCGTGGCATAGTCCTGCGGCGTACTGGCCAGGAACCATGACGTCACTCCCTTGAGGTCTATACTGCTCTCCGCACCCTCAAAGTCGTCCACATACGACACTTGACCTTCAGCGCTGCCTGTATTGCTCATTCCAGGAATGAAATGGGCAAATTCAGCCGTTAGGCTCAGGTTCGACGGAGCCTTGGTGTCGATGCCCGGCAGCAAATCGACCAGCTTGGTGATGAACGGCACCTCATGCTGATACGACAAATCCAGTCCCCAAATAGTGTTGCTCGTTGGTTCGTCACCAAAGTTGTTTTTCTGCGTCATTGGTTTTTCCCGCAGGTTCATCACCGTGGCACCCAAGTTAAAATTCGGCTGAAATTCATAGTTCAGGTGCAGACCCAGCATCCGCTTGGTGGTCATACTGAAGCTGTTGTTCTCACTGCTGACGCTGATAGGCGTATTTGACGAGAGTATGCTTTCGTTGATGATGCGCACCGTACCCATGGTGTAATCCACCGTATAGTCCACATTCTCTATCAGCGGCATACCGCCCGCCGTAACCGTTACCGATCCAGGCGTGACGCTGTAGCCCAGCGAGATTTCGCCACTGACACTCGAGGTATAATATCCCTCCAAGTAGAACTTGTTGCGGTCAGCATACTGCCGCGCGAGGGTCTGTGTCATGGTGTAGAGTGAGTCGAAGCAGTACTGGTTGGCGAAGGCGTCGTCGCCCAGTATCTGTCGCAAGTCGCGTCCGAATGGTTCCACATACGGAAAGAATATGCGTCCTGTCGAGGCTTGGATAAGACCACCCTTGAAGGCCGCCGAGTCAAACCAGTCGAATACTCCGTCTGAGTAATAGTAAGTTTGCGAGGCGTCCATGCGGTCCATTCCAAACACTTCTATCAGTGGCTTCCCCTGCTGCGGTCCATCGGTGAAAAAGCCGATGCCCACGCCGCCTTCGGGGTCCTCATACAAGATATTCAGCCGGAATCCTTCTTTACTCAACTGGCTGCTCTTAAGGAAGTACACATTCTTCATCATCAGCTTCCACAGCGGCCCGTGGGTGTTGACCGCCGTGCTCTTTAGCAACTTCACCACAAGGGTGTTGGGTTCATTCACACCGTCGGTGGTCAGTTCGCCCACCTGATACACGTTGGTGTCGCCAATCACCTGGTACTGGAATGCCACCGCCAGTACCTGGTCGTTGCTCAATGGTTGGTTGAGGGTGATGAAACCCAGCTGGCTATTGAAAGTGTACTCGTTGGTGTTGAGCAACCTTGCGCTCTCCACTTTCTCATAGTCCTCGCCACTGGTCATCCCAAGCCCCTGCATGTAGCTCGTCACCGAGTTGACGCTGCGCACCGCCGCCGGATTCATCAACTGCAGCAGGTCGTTACTCTCGTTTGACGGCAGTACAGGTCCCGTTCCACTGATGCGGCTGTTCGAGGGAGTATGTTCGCCCAGGTCGGTCAAGGCCAGTATATTTCGGTTCTGCGTCACCGCAGCACCTACATTGGTGCGCCACACCTCGATGCGGATAATCTTGATGTTCGAGTTGACCACCGGCAACGTCGACATAGCGCGGTTGTAGTTGTCGTAGAAGTACTGTGCAATGAAGTAGTGCCGGTTCTCTTCATACTCGTCGGCCCTGATTTCAAACTCATGGCTGCTGGCACCACCCTTCACCTGCAGGTTCTCCGTCGAGGTCTCCTTCTGGCTCAACACGGCATCCACCGTCAGCTTGCCGAACTTCAACTTGCTATGAAAACCAAACAACTGCTGGCTGCCCTGTATCAGGGTGGTGTTGAGAGGGAACGAGATATCCGCCGCCTCCAACAACTGAATTATGTCGTCCTCCTTGCCTTCGTATTTGAGCTTAATCTTGTTCTCAAAGTCGAAGGTCGCCTTGGTGTTCTCGTTAATGTCAAACTCTATGAGGTCACCAATCTTAGCGTGCAGGTTAATCTGTATGTTCTCGTCGAAATCGAACGTGGTGATGCTGCGCTGGCTGGCGTCGCGTTGTGGGTCGTTGCGGTAGTTGTTCACCAGTTGGAATGTCAACTCCGCACTGCCACTGGGCTCAATCTTGATTTCAGGCAGCTTGTTGAGCATGTCCAGCTTTTCCGTGATTTGGCTGAAACCCGGAATCTTGTCCAGCAATCCGCCACCCGCGTTGTCTATTGCAGTGCCGTCTTTCTTGTCGTTCCAGTACTTGTTCATCAGCTGGTCCATCTGCCAGTTCTGGTACTCCTCGAACGACATGTATTCACGTCCCAGCACCATGTCGCCCGACTTAGTCACGCGCACATAACTGCCCGTGGCGGCATCATACTCGACGGTGGTGGTAAGGCCCGCCGGCGTGTAGCCACTCCCCATCGGGGTAAACTGCACGCTGTCGCCCTGAGTCCGCGCCACAGCACAGACCAGCAACATTATCGCTATCGTCAGTATGTACCTTGCCTTCAAAGTCTCTTCAGGCCTTCTTTGATGATTTCCTCGACGGTCATCGGAGTACCGTCAGAGTTGTGCCAGTCTTGCGACATAACAAGTTTCTCCACAGCAGGTTTGGCAAAGCCGAGCATCGTCAGCGCCGTCATAGCTTCGTCACGCGCCTGATTCACCTGCTGGCCACCGATTGCCAACTGTTGGCCACTCGCCACGCCCATCTTGTCGGCCAACTCCAGCACGATGCGCTGTGCCGTCTTGGCGCCGATACCTTTGACCCGCTGTACCTTCTTGACGTCCTGTGTATGTATGGCGTTGCGCAGTTCATCCACTGTCAGCGACGACAGCATGACCCGCGCCGTCTGGTTGCCCACGCCGTTGACACCCACCAACAGGCGGAACATCTCACGCTCGGCCATGTCGGCAAAGCCGAAAAGCTGCTGCGCGTCTTCGCGCACCACATGATGGGCATAGAGCTTCACCTGCGCGGCATCAGCCTTGCGCAGCGCCTCGTATGTGTTCAACGTAATCTCCAGAAGGTATCCCACGCCGCCGCAGTCAATCACCGCCTGCGTAGGTTCCAAACTCGCCAACTGGCCTTTGATATACTCGTACATAACTCCTAATTTTCTAATTAAACTGATATCCTATCCCTGCCGCGGGGGAGCCGCTCTTCAGGCGGTAGTTGTTCCTCGCGGGGTCCACAAACTGCGGGTCCTCATCCCAGTCGCCGCCGCGCACAATACTGTGCACCACGTTACAATTGAAGGTGAAGCCGTCCATGGGGTTCTTCGCCATCTCACCGCGCGACCAGGTGCCGTAGACGATGCAGTCGGTAAAGTCAGCCCGTTCCAGGTCGCCAGCCACATAGCCCACCCCATCGACGGGGTAGTAGTTGGACACAATGACCGCCGCCGTGTCACGTGTCTGGCCAATATAGTTCCAGTAGTCGGCAAAGGTGCAGCGGTTGAAGCTGTAGTTGCCACCCGCGATGAGCGTCATGGCGCAGAAGCAGTCGTACACCAGCAGGTTGCCACCCTCAATAGTGGCGTGCTGACCAATGATGCCGGCGTCGCTCATGCTTCGTACCACCGTGTTGCTCACCGTCAGTTGTGAGCCCGGGTAACAGCGGATGCCGCCCTCGCCGTTCTCCACCACGCAGTAGTCCATCACATTGCCTGTGCTATAGTTGTAGAACCACACCGTCTGCCACTGGCCGGGCAGCGAGTCATACCATGGCTCGTGCCGCAATGAGGTAAAGAGCACCGGCTGTGCGGCACTGCCCTGCGCCACCAGCGTGGCGTTGCTGTCGATGATAAGCATGGTGTTCATCTTCCCACCTCCCGGAAGCGTGCGTTCCCTGTCGGCGAAGTAGAGTTGGTCGCCCGGCAGCAACGTCAGCGTGTTGCCGTCGAGCACCGCAGCGGGGTCGAGAAACACATGCGGACGATCGTGGCGCCACGCAGCGCAGTCGATGGGCACAAACCATGTGGTGTCGGTGGGCTTCAGGCGGTGATAGACGGCATTACGCCCATAGGCTTCCAGCTTCAACACCTGCCCGTTGCCAAACAGGATGGAGTCGGTGCGCAGGAACGGCTCCGACTCGTTGTTGGGATCGATGTTGGCCTGGATGAAGATGAAGAGGCTGTCGCCGGCCTGCAACTCCACACGGCGCGCCACCAGCGATGTGTCGCCATCCACATTGAGGCGGAAACGGCTTTGGCGTCCGTGCTTGAGTGTCACCGTCGAGAGTTCGATGTCGGTGGCCGTGCGGTTGTACACCCGCACCTGCCGTGTGGCGGTGCCGAGGGTAGCGAAGACCGTGTCGAAGCAGACCACATCGTCAGAGAACTCCAGCCGCACCGACCGCTCGTCGGCATAGTTGTCGCGCGTGCACGACACAATGCCTATCGGCAGCAGCATGGCAAACAGCACTATGACCCGCAGTCCTCTCATCATGACGCTTTCAATTCCTTTCACCAGCAAACTACTTGGTATACACACTGAACACTTCTTCCAACCGTTGCAGACACACCGGACAGTAGGGCGCATAGTCGCGCATCATGCAATGCATCGTCGGGCGATAGACGCCCTTGGCACTGTAGCCCGCACCCTCGTAAACTCCCAGCGGGCCGCACTCCGACTTAGGCACGTCGTTATTGTCCGGCGTCGGCACCCGTGTACCTTCGGGCAGCATGGCCTTCCACTTGCGTCCAAAGTCTTTGAGGTTGGTAATATTGGGCTCCAGTGGCTCGTAGTCCGTGCGGTGCAGATTGGCATAGCTCAGGTCTTCATCCACATACTCATCGGCCAAGCCGCCGAAGTGGTGGCCGAACTCGTGCGGAAGCACATACTCGGCCATCTTGTGCAGCGAACTGACAGCATAGAAGTTGTAGGTGGCGCCGCCGCCATAGGTCTCGTCGTTGACCATGATGATAATGAAGTCGCAGGGCGTGGTACCCAGCAGGTCGTGCAGCCGGTGCACGTTGAAGGTCATCAGGTAGCGATCGATGCCGAAGGTGTTGTAGTTGGCCTCCACGTCGCCGCACACGCCATAGACGTTGAAGTCCTGCCGGTGGCTGGCGAAGGGCTCCTGGCGGAAGAGGATTTCCTTCATGCGATAGTAATCGATGGCGAGTTTCTGCGGACTCTCGTCACCGTAGCCCTGCGCCACGATGACCACGTCCACCCGCTTCGAGGGATCACCATGCACTTCGAGGTCACGCCGGTCGCCCTCGCGCCACACTGTATCGAGGTGCTGCCGCGCGGGGTCGAACGTCACCACCGTGGCATCGAAGAACTGCTGCGAGGCATCGCGTTTCTGCAAAGCAATCTGCACCTTGCGCTTGGGCATAGGCACTAGCAGCGTCTCCTCGAAACGCGCTTTGGTCTTCTTGCCGCGGGGAGTGTCCTTGTATTCACGGAAAAGGTTGCTGTAGCAGCGGCTGAAGAGGTCGAGCCCGCTCCGTGCATCGCGCACCACCACCCGGTAGTCGCCGTTGTCGAAGGGGTCCAGCAGCACCTTGCGCGGCCCATGCCAGTCGGCGTTGCGGTCCACCCAGCGGCTCACCCACACCGTGTCGCCCTCGGCATTGCCCTCACGCACACAGTCGATGCGCAATGTGCCGCCCGTGAAGTAGCGTCCGAACCTGACATGCTGTGCGTCGGCACCCACGGCCGCCGTCAGCAGCATTGCCAGTAGTATTATCGTTTTAGTTCTCATCTTTTTTTATCAATTATATTTTTATATAACGCTTTCCGCACTGCTTTATTGTCCCTTTCGCTCTTTTTTCATAGCCTGCCAGCGAAAGTCCAAAAACAGCTCCGCACAACACACACATTCACAGCACCTTCTCCCTATCATCTTCTTAGAGTATAGAGAGGGTCAGAGAAATTAAAACGGCATATCCGAATTTTTTCGTACTTTTGCAGGCCGAAACCGATTGCGAAAGATGATAGCAAAGCTCTACAACGACAACCCTAACCCACGGGATGTGAGGCGCATAGCTGACGCACTACGCGACGGCGAGGTGGTCATTCTGCCCACCGACACCCTCTACGCCTTCGCGTGCAGCATGGAGCACAAGGCCGCCGTCGAGACCATCGCGCGGCTCAAAGGGTTCAAAATCAAACAAGCCAAGTATTCGATGCTCTGCGCCAGCTTGAGCCAGGCGTCGGAGTACTACCGCGCCATCGACCGCGAGACCTTCGCGCTACTGAAGCGCTGTCTGCCAGGCCCCTACACGTTCATCATGGAGGCATCGGGCAATGTGCCGCGCAACTATCAGAACAGCAACAAGACTATCGGCATCCGCGTGCCCGACAACGGGATTGTGCGCGCGGTGATCGAGGAGCTGGGCATGCCGCTGATAGCCACGTCAGTACGTCCCATCGGCGAAGAAGACGGCGAGGTGGAGAACTACACCGACCCCGACCTCATCCACGACCGTTTTGGCTCGAAGGTGGCCCTGGTGGTCGACGGCGGCATCGCCGACGCCGAACCCTCTACCGTCATCGACTGTAGCGACGGCATCGAAGTGGTGCGCCAGGGCAAGGGAATCGTCGAATTATAATTTATCTACTTGAACTCCCTAAACTTCTTGAACTCCTTAAACTCCTAATAACATGCAAATCACCATCAACAGCGGCGACAGTTTCTACAGCGGACACGGCGGGTGCCTGACACGGCTCATGCTGCTGTCCATCGCTGTCATGGTGGGCGCTTGGCTGCTGCCGGGCGTCACGGTAGGTTCTTTCTGGGCCGTGCTGCTCACGGCAATAGTCATCTCGCTGCTCGACAACCTGGTGCGTCCCATCCTGATTGTTATCACCCTACCGGTAACGGTACTGACGCTGGGGCTCTTCCTCTTCGTCATCAACGCCATCATCATCCTCATGGCCTCGTCCATCGTCAATGGCTTCGAGGTGAGCGGTTTAGGGTCGGCGCTATTGTTCAGCCTCATCCTCACAGCCGTCAACTACCTGCTCGAACTGCCCAACCGCTACCTCATGCGCAAAGAGCTGAAACAGCGGCGGCAGGAGACCGGCGACGACACTGACGACGAGGGATTCACCCCCTATGAAGAAATAAAAGACTAACGCAATATGAAACAGATTACCAAAGCCGCCGAACTGACGGCAGCCGTTGAAGAAGCAAAGAAACAAGGACTTGAGATAGGTCTTGTGCCCACCATGGGAGCCCTCCACGAGGGTCATCTCTCGCTCATCGAGCGGGCACTGAAGGAGAACGATCTTGTGGTAGTCAGCCTCTTCGTCAATCCCATCCAGTTCAACAACAAGGAGGACCTCGAGAAGTACCCCCGCACCATCGACGCCGACCTCAAGCTCATCGAGAGCCTCATAGCACGCACCGACTGCCGTGCCAAGGAGTTGCTGGCTTTCACGCCCACGGTCGAGGAGATGTACCCCGCGGATGGCGGGCGTGCGACCGAAGGGAGCAAACCTGCCATTCCGCAAGAAGTTTACCATTTCGGACCCGTTGAGGAGGTAATGGAAGGACCGCGTCGTCCGGGCCATTTCAGCGGCGTCGCCGTGGTGGTGCGTCGCCTGTTCGACCTGGCACAGCCCCGCCGTGCCTACTTCGGCGAGAAAGACTACCAGCAAATCGCCGTCATCCGCAGCCTGCTTGAGCAGATCAAGTATCCCATCGAGCTGATCCCCTGCCCCATCGTGCGTGCCGACGACGGCCTGGCCCTGAGCAGCCGCAACATGCGCCTCTGCCCCGCCGCCCGCCAGATGGCTCCCGCCATCAACGCCACCCTCGAGCAGGCCGCCGAGATGGCCGAATACGAGGAGGTCGACGACGTGAAAGAGTGGGTGCTAGATACCTTGGCTTCGTGGCACGAAGTAAATGACTGCCCCGACGGGTTACAGTTCGAGCCTGAATACTTCGAGATTGTCGACGCCATCACCCTTCAGCCCATCGCCGACTGGGCCGAGGCCGGAGAGCACGGTGCCGTGGGCTGCATCGCCGTCTGGCTCGACGGCGTCCGCCTCATCGATATCGTAAAATTCTAACCTTACAATTACCGGTAACTGGCCAGCAGGTAGCGGTTCTCATGGTCGATGAGGGCCGCGGGCATATTAATTTTCTTTACCTTGGGCGGGATGCCTATACCGAAGCCCACACAGATGGAGGCCATAGCGTAGGTGATGCCGTGGTGCTTGCCAAGGTCAATGTCGGCAGGCAGCTCTAGGTTGCGGTCGAACATCATGGCACCACCGACACGGGCGGTGAACGAAAGGAACATATTCTCGGTCATGTAGTAGCGCATGCCGGCCTCGAAGGCGGCACTGATGCCGTACTGCGTAGCCTTGAGGTCGCTTCCGTTGTGGCTGAAGCGGTTGGCCTGTATGGCGAAGCCCGTAGTTACGCCGCCGAAGAGCTCAAGGTGCGGCCCCACCATGGCCGAGCGGCGCACAACTATCGAGATGTCGTGCATCGCAATGTCTTCGTCGGCCACGCCGGTACGGATGTCGGTGAGGCTGTAGCGCAGCCCCAACTCCAGGCTGCTGTCGCGCAATCCGAGCGACAAAGCCGTGGTGGGTGCAGTATATGCCCTGTCGTTACCACCTGCCAGCGACAGTCGCGGATAGTTGAAGTAGCTGCTCACACCCATTTCGGCGCCGAAAGTGAAGTGCCATTTGTTGCCCTGCGCCACGGCAGCCGACAGAGACAGCAGAGCGGCGAAAACAGTGAGTATACGTTTCATATCTTATATGTCTTTTTTTCTACCGCAGCATCCAGTTGATACCCAACAGGGCATTGGTTTCCAGCACACCTTGGCGGAAACCGAGGCCAGCGGCAAGGCCTCCCTGGGCTTTGATTTGCAGGTTGGGCGTGGCCTGCCACAGCACCTCGGCGGTGCCGCCGACATTTTCCATGCCGAAGCTCACCATCAACTTATCCGTGGCCAACCAACGGGCCATAATATTGAACTGGAAGGGTTTGTCGCTTTGCCTGACATAGACGGTGGTGATACCCAAAGGGCGGTCTTTCCCAAAAGCGTAGCTCAATCCGTAGTCGAGCACCCAGCGGCTGCCCAGATGGTTGCGGAACTGGAATCCCAGCGCCGTATATTTGCCACCTCCGGGAGTATCCCAAGCGTCATTGGAATATCTGATTAACTGATGGCTATATATCAAATTAGCCGACACCTGAGGCACCCAGCCGAGGCCGCCCCCGTAAATCAGCATTTTGACTCCCAGTTTGGGGTTGAGCATCGGCAGGGTATCAGAGGATTCACCTGAAGAGAACGTATAATGATATCTCGTGTAGGCACCAGACAGACCAGCCATCAGCTCGAAACGGTTGCCGAGGCCGAAGCGTAACGTGAGTCCACCACCGATATCACTATATGTGTCATGTATTTTAACGGTATTACTGCCGTTGATTGGAACAGCCACGTATTCCTCTCTGTCATTGCTAAAACCATACCATGTGGCCGCACCGCTCAATTGCATGTGTCCCTTGCCAACGGTATTGGGACCGGTGGTGCGGAGCAGCGGGTTGGTGTCTGCCACCTGCGGCGGCTCGAGGAGATTAATCTGTGCTTGGGCGGTGCCGAGCATAGTTATCGTAGCAAAGAAAACGATAGCGGCAATGGTATGCTTGATTGTCTTCATAGTATCAGTTCTTGTTATTTGTTACAGATATAATGTCATTCCAGTAAGGTAGAGGTCTTCGCCAGTCACCGGGTCGCGGTACGACGGCAACAGGTTGGCGAAGAAGCGCACGCCATGTATCAAGCCCAGCACATCGGTCGAGAGGGTGACGCCCACTTCCAGTTTCCACGGCAACAGCGACTCAGTATGGTGACTAACCTGGTGGACATCGTTAATGCCAGTACCACCGCCATTACGCTCGGCGTACGACCTGTTCAGGAATAAGTTGTTGCCGAAGGCATAGCCTGCAAAGAGATCGCCTGTCACAGCCAACAGTCTTTTCTCGTTGGGCCAAGGGTACCAGGTAGCCTGCACGGGGATGCCCAAGTGGAAGAAGTATGTGAAGTAATGCTGCTTGCCCGTGAAGGTCTCCTGGAATTCGAGTCCGTCAGCATAGATATAGCCGTTGCCGTCGTCGACCTCATGCCAGTCTACGTTGTAGTGCAGCGGGTTGAAGGTGAAGTCGAGTCGCGCTCCAGTGGAAAGACGCCAACGGGGCGTTATATCGTACTGTAACAACAGAGGAACCTGCATCAATAAGCCATACTTGGAGTAGTAGGGCGAGAATTGGTTACCGGTGGTGTAGAGGTTGACGCCCGCCGAGAATCCCAGCACCAGCGTGGTGCGGTGCTGGTCGTCCCACCGCGCCACGGTGTCGTCCGCGATACTTTGCTGCGCACTGGCAGCAGTGGATAAAATCACAGCGGCAAATATTATTATTACACGTTTCATATATCAAGTGTTTGGGTAATGTCTTAACTTCTTAACTCCTAATATTCAAAGGATATTGAGCACCAGCATCGTGCCGTCCATCTTGCTAGGCTCGTGGCGGCGGAAGATTGATTTAAATATGCTCTCGCGCTTGGGTTTGCGTTCCTCGGTAGGGGCGACGGCAGGCTCGGCGGGCTGTGGCGTTGTCTCGGTCTGTGCTATGGGTGCAGGCTCGGGTACGACAACATCCTCTACGTTTATCACCGTTTCCTCCACAACAGGCTCTTCCTCTGCATCCTGCTCTACCGGAACCTCCTCAGCCACATATTTTTCTACTTCCACAACCTCCGTAGACACAATAGGACGATGCACTCGAACAGGTTGAGGCATAACAGGTGCCGTAGGCACTGTGTCGGCAACTACAGGTGTCACTTCCGGCACCTCGGCTTGCGCCACAAGATTGTCGTCCACAGCGCTGTTGGTGGGGATGAACCAGATGCGTATGGCGGTGCTGATGAAGAAGATCACGCATGCCGCGGCGGCCACACGCACCGTCCACCACCAGAAGCCATGCTTGCGGGCACCGGCCATGCTGTCGACCATAGCAGCCAGTTCGTCGCGGCGTCGGGCGTCGCGGCCGGCATGTTCCACCTCGGTGAGCAAGCCCTCAAGGTCCAGTTTTTGCTTATCGTTGTTCATATTGCTGTATCATTTGTTTCAAGGATGAATAGGCGCGAGAGAGAAGCGTGTAGACGTTGCCCTCGCTGATGTGCATCCGGGCGGCAATCTGCTGTGTGTCGGCGGCATCGAAGTGCTTGAGGTGCACTGCCTCGGCCTGCCGTTCGGGCAGACGGTCTATGAGCTCCATGGCCAGCTGCAGCCGCTCCTCGGCGGCTTGGTCGTCGACCTCGACGGCGAGGGTACGCTCGTCGATTTCCACAGTGGGTTTGCGCTTGCGCAGCAGATCCACACAGCGGCGCTTGACGAGCATGATGCACCACGCCTCGCGGTTCACCACACGGCACAGCTTCTCGCGGTCGTTCCAGAGGGTGACAAAGCAGTCCTGCACTACGTCGGCGGCATCATCCTCGCTGCCCAGCAGGCTCTCGGCCATGCGCTGCATGGCAGGCTGGAGGGGCAGGTAGTCGTGCTTAAACTGGCTTGCTTCGTCACGTTTCATACCTAGTAGTCGCAGAAAGGGACAAAATCTTACACACTAGGGGAAAATAATCTTGATGCACGGCGCCGTGGGCTGCATCGCCGTCTGGCTCGACGGCGTCCGCCTCATCGATATCGTGAAGTTCTAGTGCACCTGCAACACCGCGTCATCAATGTGGAAGGTGAGCGAGGCGTAGTAGGCATAGCTGCCGTTGAGCTTCTCGTAATAAGCGTAGTGCAATGAGTTGAAGTTGTAGGGCGAGAGGTCGCTAAGGCTGTCGCTGGCATAGAATGTGACGGTATCCGTCCCATCAACGATGAAGCTCACGCTGTCGCCCAGCAGGTAGTTGCGAGCGTTGACCTCTATCTGCTCCCTGCATGTGACACCAAGACCGAACATGAAAGGCAGCGTCACCTGCTGACCCGCCGGCACAGGATAGGTGCCATCGTAATTGAGCCCTTCCTCGTTGGGATAGGAGTGCCAATCGCCGTTCCAGACAAAGACGATGTTGTGCGAGCTCTGGTTGTCAAGGATGTAATCCTCGTCGAAAGCCGGGTCGCAGGCCACCAGAAGCATCGCCGCGACGGCCATCAGCAAGAGTCTATGCGCTTTCATCTTCATTTGCTGTTTATGCGAGCAGCGCCCGCAGCGCAAGCTCGTAGCTCTGGAGGCCAAGGCCGCAGACCATGCCGCGGCAGGCCGAAGTGATGAGTGAGTGGTGACGGTATTCCTCGCGGGCGAAGATATTGCTCAGGTGCACCTCCACCTTGGGCGCCGGCACTGCCAGCAGGGCGTCGCGCAGGGCCACCGAGGTGTGGCTGTAGCCGCCAAGGTTTACGATAAGGCCGTCGTAGCGGAAGCCTACCTGCTGGATGCGGTCGATAAGCTCGCCCTCGACATTGCTCTGGTAGCAGCTGATCTCCACCTCGGGGAACTGCTTGCGGAGGCTCTCGACATACTCCTCCATGGTGGTGGTGCCGTAGACTTCCGGCTCTCTGATGCCAGTAAGGTTCAGGTTCGGCCCGTTGATAATATCTATATGTTTCATAATTCTAATAACGACATAGTTGCGCCATTATTGCATGGTAGGATAAAATATTTTGATTAAAAAAATAATCCACCATACACAATATTGAAAAAAAGACTCCGTTATTATGGATGATTAAAGTTTTAATCCGAAGTTTAGATAATAAATCCAATACTATGGCACGCAAGAAACAAGACAACACATCCACCTTGACCAAGGCCGAGGAGCAGGTGATGCAGGCCGTATGGCAGCTGGGTGAGGGATTCGCAGGTGAGATTGCCGAAGCCGTGGCCGAGCCAAAGCCTGCCTACCGCACGGTGCTGACCGAGATTCGAATCCTTGAGCAGAAAGGCTTTGTCGGCCACCGCAGTATGGGCGGCAACAACCAGTACTATCCACTGGTGTCGAAGGCCGACTACTCGGGCCGCATGCTGGGTTCGCTGATGGACAGCTACTTCGGCGGCAGCTACCGCCAGCTGGTCTCCTTCTTCATGGAGGACAAAGGCATCGGTTGCGACGACCTCGACGCCCTGGCGCACATCATCGAAGAAAAGCGGAAGGAGGTGCAGTCATGAGGTATCTTTTGTTGGCTGCTGCGGCGACAGCTCTTTTCTTCGCCGCATACTGGCTGCTGATGCGTCGCGAAAAACGCCACACCATGGTGCGCTGGTATCTGATGGGTACCTTGCTGCTGTCGTTGGTCCTGCCGGCAGTGCATCTGCGACTGGTAGTTCCGCAGCACTATGTAGTTCGTAGCGAAGCAGCACTATGGCTGAATCCAAGCCAATCCAACCTAATCAGTCAGCCAGTCAACGCCAATCAGGCTGTCGAGGCCCGTACGGCCACAGACACTGGCAGCATCTCTGCATTCCAGGTGCTTCTATGGCTCTGGCTCGCAGGGTGTAGCGCTATGCTGGCTATATTGGCCGTACGGCTATTGGGACTGAATCGCAAGCTGCGCTGCCTACCCTACAGCGAGAATGATGGTGTCCGCCTCACACTGCTCGGCGACTCTACACCAGCCTTCTCGTTTGGCCGTCATATCGTGGTTGGCACCAAAGGTTTTTCAAATGCCGAGGTGCAGCAACTCGTGGGACACGAGCGGGTGCATGTACGCCAGCGCCACACCGCGGACATCATGTTCTGCGAACTGGCCAAGGCGGTGCTATGGTTCGACCCATTTATCTATTTATATGCGCGCGAGCTGAAGCGCGTGCACGAGTACATCGCCGACAGCGAAATGATGAGTGCCGACTATGCCGAGCTATTCTACCACCAGGTGAGCGGTCACCGCTACAGCCCGCTGGCCCATTGCTTCGACTACCGCATGGTACACCAGCGCATCGCCATGATGGCGCAGCAGCGCCGTCACGGGGGATGGCTCAAGCCACTGGCGGCCCTGCCCATCGTCGCCGTGGTGCTGCTTGTGGCCTGTTCTCCGAAATCAAACAGTCCTCTGGTGGGCCAGTGGGAATATGTAGGCATCACGAGAGAATTCATCTATGACGATGGGGAAACCGACTTCCAGATCATGGAAGAAGAACCCGACAACACATACCCGAGAATAAGCGACCTCGACTTCCGCGCCGACGGCACCGCGACAGTGATAGCCTGGGACGTGAGCAACTGGGTCACCGACGAAGAAAACAACGACACAAAGACCCTTGTGCCCGGCGACATCATCGACTACACACCCTACGCCATCGAGTGGCAAGTGGTGGCCGACACACTCCTAATGTGCAACGACAAAGGTGGCCGCGAAGCATTTCACATTGTAAGCCTCGACGACGACACGCTCGTCTTCGTCTCGAGCAGTATCTTTCATCTACAAAACAGAGGCGAAGGCCACACTCGTGAAACCTACACCTACCGCCGT
>JAFXXI010000003.1 GCA_017542345.1 Bacteroidales bacterium | reverse complement strand
GGCAACTTCCACGGCCGCACCATCACCATCATCACCATGAGCAACGACCCCGAGAGCTACGCCAACTACGGCCCCATGACTCCCGGCTTCCTGCGCATCCCCTACAACGATCCCGACGCACTGGAGAAATGCCTGGCCGAGCACGGCAAGAAGGTGGCCGGTTTCCTGGTGGAGCCCATCCAGGGCGAGGCCGGCGTGTATGTGCCGGACGAGGGTTACCTGAAGAAGTGCTACGACATCTGCAAGAAGTACAACGTGCTGTTCATGGCCGACGAGGTGCAGTGCGGCATTGCCCGTACCGGCAAGATGCTGGCCTGCGACCACGAAGGTGTGCGTCCCGACCTGCTTATCCTCGGCAAGGCCCTCGGTGGCGGTGTGATGCCCGTCAGCGCTGTTCTGGCCGACGACGACATCATGCTGAACATCAAGCCCGGTGAGCACGGCTCCACTTTCGGTGGCAACCCCATCGCCGCCAAGGTCTCCATCGCCGCCCTCCAGGTCATCAAGGAGGAGCACCTGATGGAGAACGCCGAGCGCCTCGGCAAGATTTTCCGCGAGGAGATGAGCAACTTCAAGAGCCCGATGATCGAGAAGGTGCGCGGCAAGGGACTGCTGAACGCCATCATCATCAAGCCCCACAACGGCAAGGAGGCATGGGATGTGTGCCTGAAGATGCGCGACTTGGGCGTGCTGGCCAAGCCGACCCACCAGCACATCATCCGCTTCGCTCCCCCGCTGGTCATCACCGAGCAGCAGTTGCGCGAGGCCATGGAGCTCATCAAGGAGGCCATCAAGAGCTTCGAGTGATTGTTTACGTAACAGTAAGTAGACATTAGTAAAGTAGCCAAGACAAAACCTCGCAGAAGGCTCACTGTCTTGGCTACCTATTTATAATTTATTAACCCTTAAATCAAATTACAATGGAAGAAAGCCAAACCAACAATGTGCCGGTCATGAAACTGCGCACCAACCGTGGGCTGCTGAAGTTCATTCTGCTCACCATCGTCACGTTAGGCATCTATGCCATAGTGTGCTTTTCGCACGTGTCGAACGAGATTAACAAAGTGGCCGGCCCGTATGACCACAGGAAGACGCTGCATTTCTGCCTCGTCTTCTTCATCCTCACTCCCATTACGGCAGGTATCTTTAACCTAATCTGGTGGAGTATGCTTTGCTCGCGCATGGATGACGAGTTGGCTCGTCGCAACATTGAATACAAGTTCGGTGCCGGCACCTACTGGGGCTGGAGCTTCTTTGGTAGCCTTATCCTTGTGGGACCGTTCATCTTTTTATATAAGTTCTTCAAGGCCATGAACCTGCTGAACGCCGACTATAATGTGAAAGGCTAAATAAAGCTATGGAAGAAAACGAAAAAGCAATAACTGAGATGCCGCGTAACAGCGAGATACGCCGTGCGGCACGTTATGCCTTGAGAGGCAACTGGACCCAGGCTGTGCTGGCCACGCTGGTGTACACTCTCATTTGTTCGGCCGCCGGCTCCATTCCCTTGGTTGGATTATTGGTGGTGTGTCCGCTGGAGTTCGGCTTCATGCTCTGCTTCCTGCGCCTGGTGCGCGGCGAGGACAGCAGCGAGATGGTGGGCGACCAGTTTGACGTCTTCAACAAGTATGGCCGCTACCTCGGCGGTTCGCTGCTGGTGACGCTCTACACTCTGCTCTGGATGCTGTTGTTCATCATTCCCGGCATTGTGAAGGGCTATGCCTACGCCATGACGCCCTATGTGATGAACGACCGTCCCGACCTGGATGCCGACGACTGCATCCACGAGAGCCGCATGATGATGAAAGGCTACAAGTGGAAACTGTTCTGCCTGGACCTTAGCTTCATCGGTTGGGCCATACTCTGCATCTTCACGCTGGGTATCGGCCTGCTCTGGCTGCAACCCTATATCGAGGCTTCGCACGCCAAGTTCTATGAGGAGCTGAAAGCCCGTCGCGCATAAGCGCGCCTGAAAGGGACACAAAGAGAGGGGCGCCCGCCGTATGGCGGGCGCCCCTCGTTTTGTGTGAGTCTACAACAGTGAATTAGTCTTCGTACTCCCAGTAGGTCTGGTAAGTGCTGCTGCTGCTGTAGTTTTCCTCGTTGTAGGTGCGGGTGTAGGTGCGCATGGTGGGCCACTTGCCGTCGTAGGTGTAGCTGTAGGACACCTGATCGGTCTCAGTACCATCGGGATCAGTGTAGGTAGCTACCTGGGAAATGATGTTGTTCTTGCTGCTGAAGAGGGTAGCATCCTCCAGGAGGAAGCCCTGATAAGGATTGGTGTTCTCGTCATAGGTGTACTTGTAGACAGCGCGCTCGGCACCGGCAATCTGTTCCTGCTGGCTAATGTTTTTGCCGTCCCAGGTGTAGTTGATGGTGATGTTCTGAGCAGCTTTGGTGGCTACGTTCTTCACATAAGCCTCCTTGTCGAAGCAAGGCATGATGAGACCCATGATGTTGGCCTCGCGGGCAATGGTCTTCTCGTTCTTGGTGCCCTTGTTGGTGGTCATGATGTCGACCTTGGCCAGCTTGCCACCATCATAGGTGCAAGTAAGGCTGCGCACGAGAGCGCCGGCCTCATAAACATCATACTTGCTCAGTTTGCTGCCATCATAGGTGAACTCCACATAGTAGTTGTAGGCGTAGCAGTCGATGCGGGTCAGCTGTTTGCCATCATAGGTAAAGTTGTAGGTCTCGTCGATAGCACCGTTGGAGGTGTAGTAGTCAAGGCTGATGAGCTTGTTGCCATCCCAGTGCCAGAACTCGGTGAGGTGCTTGGGAGTTGCCTCGCTGTCCGAACCATAGCTGGAAGTGTAGCTGTAGGTCGAAGCAGCATAGACGCGGCTGATCTTCTTGGACGGATTGTAGACACCATCCTTGTTGCAAGCGGCGAGCAGCATAACGCTGGCGCAAGCAAGAGCTAATAAAGTTTTTCCTTTCATAATGATTTATTTTTAAGGGTTAATAATACATTTGTATCTGCATTATAAACGTCGCCTTATATTCATTATTTTACAGGTGACGATTTTATGTCGCTTTTTTAAGTTTTTTTAACTTTTCGTTAAGACTAAGATCCGACATGTGCGGTTGCCCGCGCCGTCGGCCACCTCGACGCGCAGCTCGTTGGTGCCCGCCGCAGACGCGGCGGGCACCTGTCGTTGTATTACAGCAAGTCGCTCGCCTTTAGGGTAAAGGTGTGTGTGTATTGCGTCGGGTGGATGCCGTTGCAGTTGGAGGTTTCCAACAATGCGGTGTCGGACACCCAGCGGTCGCTGTCGGCCATGGGCAGGCTGTCGGTAGGCCAGCTGGCGCGCAGCTGCATAGTGCCGTTGACAATCAACAGGTACTCTCCACCGACATGGCGCCTGAATTGTTCGCCCGCCGATGTGCTTTCACTATAGTACAGGTAGACCGAGTCGGGGAGACGCTGCCAGCGGCAGTAGGCGTTGGCCCAGGGCTGTGCCGAGCGGCTCCAGTAGAGGTCCTCGCCGGTGGCGTTCTCCAGTTGCAGGAGTGTGATGGCGTCCGGCTCGTCGCATCCGCACTGGAAGCACATCAGCAGCGGAGCGGCCATCAGGATGAACAGTGTCAGTCGTTTCATAATATGCTGTCGGTTATGTAATAGGTGTACACGTGGTGGGTCTCGTAGTCGTGGCAATCTTCCACTGCGTCGAGCCTTGTCTCGGTGCTGTCGGCCTCGGGCGAGAACCAAGGGTAGTCGGCCCTGGCCAGTGCCGTGCGGGTGACGTCGTAGCATGCCACGACGCTGTTGTCGTAGCGCAGCAGGAGCAGGTACGGGTAGTACCCGTACAGGTCGCCGGCGCCTCGACGCTCGTTTGGAGTGTATGTGGGGGCAGCCATCACCTGCGTGGGGCTGAACTGCTTGAAGTCGAGAATATAGGCCAGCATGACCGGCAATTGCTGCACCGTGCATTCCGGCGTCAGGTACGGGGTGTCGGAGAAGGTGCAGTACAGCGGTGCCGAGGTGCCGTTGTCCAACCACACTTCACTGGTGGTGTAAAGGTTGTCACAGTAGCCACTTATGCAGCTTGTCAGCAGCAGGCAGCCCAATACGGTGGATAGTAGGTGTCTTTTGCGCATAGGTGTGTTATTTGTTTAATCTCCAGGTGAGGTCGGTGACGTTGCCCGCGCCGTCGGTCACCTCGACGCGGAGTTCGTTGGAGCCCGTGCGCAGCCTGCCTTTGACGTCGATGAAGAGGGTGGCTGTCTTGCCGTCGAATTCAGCTAGCACCCAATTGCCGTTGAGGTAGCAGTTGTAGGTCTCCACGCCGCTTAAGTCGTCGGTAATCTTCACCTTGAGGGTGTTTCCCTTGAGGGGTTTGGCTTCGGAGAAGTTGAGCGGCTTGACCTGGGGTGCCACGGTGTCGAGGGCGAGGGTGAAGGTGCCGAAGTCGCGCACCGAGGCAATGTAGTAGCCGTCGGTGAGGGTGGTCTTGTAGGCCACGAGGCGCTTGCCGTCGCGACGCACCACCACCGTCCGCGGATGGTTTTTCACAGCCTTGATGCCCACTTTATAGAAGAGCTGCGGCGGGATGGGGTTAAGGGTAGGTTCGACGGTGACCACACCACCGCGCTCCGAGGCCGAGAGGCGGTCATCGGCATAGAGCGTGTAGGCGGGCATGTCGACGATGAATGATGAATGATGAATGATGAACGGCCGGTTGTATTGGACAGGATGGAGGTTGGAGGCCTGCGAGGCTTGGATTTCGGCGGCAGACGTAGCGACATTCAGCGTAAACGACTGCTCGGCGAGGTTGTTCTTGATGTCGTAGACACGGACACGCACCTTGTGCGACGTGCCGGGCTTGAGGCGCAGGATGCCGTCGCCCTGCGGCACCCGCACCCACGGCCCGCGGGCGCCCGGAAGAAGGCGCGTGAGCAGGTATGCCTGACGATGGGTGGCATAGTGAGGATAGTCAATCAAGGCGTTGGAGAGACGGATGCTGTCCACGGGGAGCGCCTCGGTGCTGTAGGCGTAGAAAAGCGTGCCGTCGACATAGACCTCCACGCGGTCGGGGCCGTTTTTGGCGGTGGAGCCCTCGGCGGCATCGGTGGCATAGACGCCGATGTAGCAAGGGCTGGCGACGGTGACGCTGTTCTCCTTACCCACCTGAACGGGGGCGCCGCCGACAGGATAGACGCGCAAGCCACGGATGGTGGGCTTCACGCTGTCCTTGTAAGGCAGTCCGAACCGCAGCGGATTGATGGTGGTGGAGTGGGTGTGCAGGTCGGCGGCACCGCCACGGCGCACCTCGAAGTGCAGGTGCGGCCCGCCGCTGCCGCCCGTGTTGCCGCTATAAGCCACCACCTGCCCCTGCTTGACCGGAAACTCGCCCGGGGCGAAGAGCTTGCTGATGGTGTAGCTGCGGCGGGCATAGTGCTCGTCGAGCACTGCCTTGGCTAGGGGGCCGGCATAGCCGTTGAGGTGCATGTAGACGGTGGTGTAGCCGTTGGGGTGCTTGATGTAGAGTATCTTGCCACCGCCCCAAGGCGAGATGCTCACCTTGGCCACATAGCCATCGGCGGCGGCATAGACGGGCTGTCCCACGGCGCCGCCCGTGCGCATGTCGATACCGGCATGGAAGTGGCCCGTGCGTATCTCGGCGAAGGTGGCGCTAAGGCCTATGTCCATGCCCAGCGGATTGCGGAAATAGCCCTGGGGAAGTTGCTGGGCCGACAAAGTAAAAGCAAAAAGGTAAAAGGTAAAAAATAAAGCTATTATGCGTTTCATTGTGCTTTGCTGTTATAGACTGCTATGCGATTGATGACGGGCGGAGCCATGCCCTCGAACTGGAAAACAAGCTGGCGCCAGCGTATCGGGTGGTCGAGACGTATGATGCGCTTGTAGCCCACGGTGGTACACAACGGCTGGTCGCCGAGGGTGTAGGAATAAAGGCCACCGTCGGGGTCGAGGAGCATGTTGACGCTGGTGACTCGTTGTCCGAGGGGGATATATTCCTGAATAACTATGATGTCGAACTCGGTGATACTGTCGAACTCCAGCGTAAGTTCCGCCTTTTTGCTCGTAGCGGCCCAATAGGTGTGATAGGCGGTATCAAGGACGTTTTTGGCGCCATTTCCCCGGCGGTGCCAGGCATGGGTCTTGGCACCCTGCGCCAGGTCGTGGCTGAAGATGCGGTCGCGCTCGGCGCGGAAGGCACAGAGCACAGCGCTGTCCTCGGCGGGGATGCGGCCGCGGTCGTCGGGCGGCACGTTGAGCAGCAGCAGGCCATTGCGACCCACACTGTTGTAGTATATCTCCATCAGCTCATCGACTGTCTTGGGGTGCTCGTCGGCGTGCCAGAACCAGCCCGGCCGGATGCTCACATCCACCTCCGCCGGTATCCAGCGATCGCCGTCCATGTCGCCGCACCCACCATTCTCCGTTTTCCGCGCTCCACTCTCCACTCGCAGTCGGCTCCAGTTGGTCTCCTCCGCGCGGCCTTCCTCGTTGCCCACCCAGCGGCAGCCGGGGCCTACGTCGCTGAAGAGGACACACAGTGGGTTGACGTCCAGCACCGTGCGCTCGAACAGCGGCCAGTCGTACTCCTGACGCTTGCCGTTGGGGCCTTCGCCGCAGGCGCCGTCGAACCACTGCTCGAAGAAGGGGCCGTAGCCCATATGGACTTCCTTCAGGGTGTTGGAAAAGACGGCATTGTATTCCGGTGTGCCGTAGGCGGGATGGTTGCGGTCCCAAGGAGAGATATAGACTCCGGCCTTGATTCCGCCTTCGCGGCAGGCGTCGGTGAACTGCCGCAGCACGTCCTGGTCGGGCTTCACGGTGTGATTGCTGTAGGCGCTGGGCCAGAGGCAGAAACCGTCGTGGTGCTTTGCGGTTAGGATGATGCCGCCCATGCCGGCTTGGCAGGCCACGTTGACCCACTGTTGACAATTTAATGCCGTAGGGGCAAACACCTCCTCGGCCTCCTGCCCGCTGCCCCACTCGGCACCGGTGAAGGTGTTGGGCCCAAAGTGGCAAAACATATTGACCTCCATGCGCTGCCAGGCCAACTGTGCCTCGGTGGGCACAGGACCGAAAGGTTCGGGCGCATGTGTGCAAGAGACACATGCTGCCAACAGAAGCAACATGGCGCTACAACGACTTGCCCCAGCGGTCATAATTGGTCTCCACAGGAACATAGCGAATCATGGTCTGGTCCTTGATGAGGCGACGTGCGAAAGGTTTCTTATGTAGCTGCTGATGTTCGCGCAGCAGGGTAATCATGCGGCGCTGGTGCACCACAAAACGCCGCCGGTCTTCGGCGATGCTGTCCATGACGGTCACATACTCGGCCGGATCGAAATCGATATTGCAGTCGAGAATCCAGTTCAGCATCGTATCGTCGTCGATATCCTTGTCGAGCAGATTGGGATAAATGTTGTTGAACGAGCGGCGATACTCCTCGGAGATGCCGCAATGGGACTTAATCTCATTCCAGATATGGTCATAGGTACTCTCCAGTATCTTGCGGTGTGCCTCGGCCTCGTTGCGTATGGCACGCTCGCGACGGTTGTAGATAATGGACAGTATCAGCATCACCGTCATAAACGGCAGCACAAATACAACCATCACCAGGACGAAGATTACTATAATCCACCCTATCATAGGAAGTTACATTCGTTTTTCCAAAGAGTTCAAAGTGCAAATTTACACAAATTTCACGGAATGAGCAAAGAATATGTGAAAAAAAATACATTTTCGCCATTTGGGACGGCTGGTGGCATCTTTTTTCTGACATGTCGGAAAAAAGTCGTATATTTGCATTTTAAATAAAGAATCAAGATGGACACAATAATTATTTTAGACTTTGGTTCTCAATACACTCAGCTCATCGCGCGCAAAATCCGCGAGCTTAATGTTTACTGTGAGATACACCCGTTCGACAAGATTCCGGCCCTGACGGCCGAGGTGAAAGGCGTGGTGTTCAGCGGCAGCCCCTACAGCTGCAACGCCGCCGACGCCCCCATTCCCGACATGACGAACATCAAAGGTAAGCTGCCGCTGCTGGCGGTGTGCTACGGCGCCCAATATCTGGCCAAATGGGGTGGCGGACGCGTGCAGCAGAGCATGATACGCGAATATGGCCGCGCCAACCTCAACTTTATTGACGACTCAAATCCGCTGATGAAAGGTGTGCCGATGGGCAGCCAAGTGTGGATGAGCCACGGCGACACCATCGAGGTGCTGCCGGAAGGCTATAAGACCATATGCTCGACCGAAAACGTGAAATATGCCGGCTACCAGATTGAAGGCGAAAAGACCTACGCCATACAGTTCCATCCCGAGGTGCACCACTCGAAGGACGGCGTTCAGCTGCTGCGCAACTTTGTGGTGGACATCTGCGGCTGCCGCCAGGAGTGGACGCCCGAGAGCTTCATTGAGACCACCGTCAAGGAATTGCGCGAGAAGGTGGGTGGCGACAAGGTGGTGCTGGGCCTCAGCGGCGGCGTGGACTCGACCGTGGCCGCCGTGCTGCTGAACCGCGCCATCGGCCACCAGCTGCACTGCATCTTCGTGGACAACGGCTTGCTGCGCAAGAATGAGTTCGAGGGAGTACTGGAGAGCTATAAAGACATGGGGCTCAACGTGAAGGGCGTCGACGCCAAGCAACGTTTCTACGATGTGTTGGCCGGCGTGAAAGACCCTGAGAAGAAGCGCAAAGGCATCGGCAAGACCTTCATCGACGTGTTCGACGCCGAAGCCAAACTCATCACTGACGCCAAATGGCTCGGACAGGGTACCATCTATCCCGACGTCATCGAGAGCTCGAGTGTCAAAGGCCCGAGCCAAACCATCAAGAGTCACCACAACGTGGGCGGACTTCCCGACTATATGAAACTGCAGCTTGTGGAGCCGCTGCGCAGCCTGTTCAAAGACGAGGTGCGCCGCGTGGGCCGCCAGCTGGGCATCAAGGACGAACTCATTGGCCGCCATCCCTTCCCGGGTCCCGGCCTAGCCATCCGCATCCTGAGCGACGTGACGCCTGAAAAGGTGCACATTCTGCAGGAAGTGGACCACATCTTTATCCAGGGTCTGCGCGACGCGGGCTTGTACGACAAGGTGTGGCAGGCGGGTGCCATGCTGCTGCCTGTACAGAGCGTGGGCGTGATGGGCGACGAGCGTACCTACGAAAGCGTTGTGGCCCTGCGCGCCGTGGAGAGTGTCGACGGCATGACCGCCGACTGGAGCCACCTGCCCTACGACTTCCTGGCCAAGGTGAGCAACGAAATCATCAACCGCGTCAAGGGCGTTAACCGCGTGGTGTACGACATCAGCTCCAAGCCGCCAGCAACCATCGAATGGGAATAATCTTATGAAACGACCATTATCAATACTGGTACTGCTGCTGACAGGTCTAACGGTCTGGTCGCAAGCGCCGGGCACCACGCCTGTTGAGGTAAGCCTCCAGACACAGATGCTGCATGGACGCAAGTACTATGTGCACATCGTGAAGACGGGACAGACTGTGTACTCCATAGCAAAAGCCTACAAGGTGGAGAGCTACGACGCCGTAACGCATACCGACATTCACTTCCTCCATGACGGGGACACGGTGTGGCTTCCCTGTCGGGGCCAATTCAGCGGAGCGGCCCAGCAGATTGACCCGCCACAGCCAGAACAGAAAACGGCTGTCCCCACTGTAGCCACCACATCGGCCAAAAGACCCACCCCGGCCACGGGCGAAAAGAGCACCCGGCCGGCTACCCCTCCGACAGTACGCAAAACCGGCAAGACACTCAAGGTGGCGTTGATGATGCCTTTGCATCTCGACCAGGTCGACGAGATATCAACATCTAAATTCGATATCGAGCAACGTGGCAAGAAGAGCTACCGCCAATTCGAGTTCATCGAGTTCTACGAAGGCATCCTGATGGCCCTCGACCGCCTGGCCGAAGAAGGCCTCTCTGTCGAGCTCAACGTGGTGGATGTGAGCGATAACACAGCAGCCAAAGTGGAAGAGACCTTCGTCAGTCATAATGTGGCACAGAGCGACGTGCTTATCGCCCTGCTGCTCCGCGACGCCTTCGACCGTGCCGCGGCACTGGCTCGCGAGGCAGGCATCTACATCGTCAATCCCATGGCCACCCGCAGCGAAATATGCGACGAGAACCCCTACATGGTCAAGATACAGCCCTCGACCGAAGGACTCGTCAAGCTGATGCTCAAGAACATGAAGGCCGAGCGTCCCGACGGGCACCTCTACATCATACACTCCAGCGCCAAGGCGGAACAGGCCTTGCTCAACGAGGTGAAACGGCAACTCGACGAGCAGGGAGAGATACAATACACCCTCTTTAACTGGAGTCAGAACGCCAAACTGGCCACAACCTTGAAGAACAGCCCCAACTGCAACGTGCTGTGCATCTACGACCAGGGGAAAGACCCCAATCGAGTGATGGCGGGCAACCTGCTCAACCGTCTGTCGGCCATCAAGAGCAACTCGCCGACGCTATACACCATCAACGACTGGACACGCGACTACAGCGACATGGACTTCAACCAACTACAGTTGCTCAACTACCACACCTTCGCTACCGCCTGGAACATGGGCAACGAGGTACATGTGGCCTTCCTGAAGGAATTCCGTGACCGCTACGGCAGCGAGCCCACCTCGCCTTTGGCCGCCACCGGCTACGACCTGACAATCTACCTCCTCCGAGGGCTCAACCGCTTCGGGGCCAACTTCTGGAGCGCACCTGTGGTCAGCACCGAAGGCATGACGCAGCCCCTGCGCCTGGTACGAAAGGCCGCCGGTCTCGAGAACGAACGCGCCACACTCTACCGCATGGACAACCTGAAACTGGTTCCGGCGAGCTTGAAATAAAAGAATAGAAAGACTGCATGGAACTACAGAACACCATACAGAAGGAATTCCGCCTGACAGGCCCCGGCCTGCACACCGGCCGCACCGTCACCGTCACTGTGCGTCCGGCACCTGAGAACTTCGGCATTGCCTTCCGTCGCACCGACCGCACCAACATCATCACCCAGCCTGCCTTCGCCGGCCGCGTGGGCGAGACCTCGCGCGGCACCACCCTCGGCTCCGGACGACAAACCATAGCTACCATCGAGCACCTCATGTCTGCCCTCCATGGTATGGGGATTGACAACGCCTTGGTGGAGCTCGACGGCGGCGAGGTGCCCATTCTCGACGGCTCGGCCCGTCCCTGGCTGCTGCAGCTCATCCGCGTGGGCATCCGCCAGCAGCAAGCCCCCCGCAAAAGCGTCACCATCACGGAACCCCTGCATTTCGAATATGCGCCCACAGGATCGGTCTTCGACGTGGAACCCAACGACCACTTTGCCGTACACTGCGTCATCGACTTCCCCAACAGTGTCATCGGCCGCCAGGAGGCCGACATCAACGACCTGTCCGAATACGCCGCCAGCATAGCGCCTTGCCGCACCTTCGTGTTCCTCCACGAAATCGAGCCGCTCCTCCACCTCAACCTCATTAAGGGCGGAAGCCTCGACAACGCGCTTGTATTCGTCAACAAGGAGCTCTCGCCTCGCCACCTCAAACGACTCGCCAAGACATTCAACAAAGACGTATCGCATTTCAAGGTGCACGACGGCGTGCTCAACACCACCGACCCTTATTTCACCAACGAACCCGCGCGCCACAAGCTGCTCGACTTCGTGGGCGACATCCGGTTGGTGGGCTGCACCCTCAACGCCAAGTTCAACATCTACAAGCCCGGCCACAAGGCCAACAACGCCTTCGCCCGTTATCTGGTGAGCGAGCTTGGAATAAAAAATGAAGAATAATAACTAGAAAAAATATAGAATGATTCTCTACGACCTCCACCCCAACGCCAAGATTGGCCAAAATGTCACCATTAGCAACTTCAGCACCATCTGTGACGACGTTGTGATTGGCGACGGCACCTGGATAGGCCCCAATGTCACCATCTTCCCCGGTGCCCGCATCGGGAAGAACTGCAAGATATTCCCCGGCGCAGTCATCGCCGCCGTACCGCAGGACCTTAAATTTGCCGGCGAATACACCACCGTGGAAATCGGCGACAATAATGTCATCCGCGAATGCTGCACCATCAACCGCGGCACCGCCGCCAGCGGCAAGACCGTCATCGGCAACGGCAACCTGCTGATGGCCTATGTGCATGTGGCGCACGACTGCGTGGTGGGCAACAACTGCGTCTTGGCCAACAATGCCACCCTCGCCGGGCATATCATCCTCGGCGACTATGTCATCCTGGGCGGCAAGACGGCCTGCCTCCAGTTCATCCACATCGGCTCCCACGTCATCACCCAGGGCGGCGCGCTGGTCGACAAGGACATCCCGCCCTTCATCAAAGCTGCCCGCTACCCCATCCAATACTGCGGCATCAACAGCCTCGGCCTGCAACGCCGCGGTTTCTCGCGCGAAAGCATCAACACCATCTCCGACATCTACCGCTACATCTTCGTCAAAGGCATCCCCCTGTCCGACGCCCTTGAAATCGTCAAGGAACGCTACGGGCACACCGACGAAGGGAAACAGGTGCTGGCCTTCATAGGCAACGCCAACACCGGCCTCCTCAGCGGCTATAAAAGTGTCAGGAAAGACTGATTGTCAGAACTGGTAGGCTACGCCCAGCGTCACCAGCCGGTTAAACTCGCCGTGGTTGGACCTCCAGATGCGGTAGGCCCCTGCGCCATCAGAGTCGCTCAACAGCGAGTTCTGGTAGCGGACTTCAGCCCCAATATGCTCCGTGAAACGGTATCCCACCGCCAATGTCAGCGGCATCCAATCCATGCGCTTGTACTTGGCGGCTTGGCCCGGATCTTCAGCACCATAGAAAGTCACCTTGGCACCCACCAGCACGGCAGGCGCCACACCGGCAGCAATGCGCAGTCGGTTTTCAAGCATACTGTATGAAAGCATCACCGGCATCTCGACATACTGCAGGCTGATATTGCCATCGTTGTGCTGGATGCGCGATCCTTTCTGCGTATAGGCCAGCTCCACCTCCAGCCGCCAAGGGGATTGCAGGTCGCTGCCCAACACGAAACTGGTGCCCACCCCCGCACGCAAGCCCGGATGGCTGTAGCTGCCCGCCCCGTCGCCGTCAATCTGGCACATATTCAACCCGGCGAACACCTTTGCGTCAAAACGTCCCTGCGCCACCGCAATCGGTGCAAGCGCCACCATCAGTAGTACTGGTATTATCTTTCTCATAGTCCTATTTGTTTGCGTAAATTATCGGCACCCGTGAAGACGATGCCCTGCATGCCCATGCGGATGGCTGCAGCCACGTTGTCGGGGTTGTCGTCAATAAACGTGCACTCCTCAGCCTTGAGGCCGTAGCGGTCGAGCAGCACCTGGAACAGGCGCGGGTCGGGCTTCACCATGCCTTCGGCACCGCTCACCACATAGCGGTCAATCATCTGCAGTATGTCGAAACGCGCCCTTGCCTCGGGGAAGGTCTCCATACTCCAGTTGGTGAGCCCATAAATCTCGTAGTCTTTAGCTTTCAACTCATCTATCACCTCGCGCATGCCCGGTACCTCGTCCGTCAGCATCTCGCGCCACCGCGAGCTGTAGAGCGCTATGGCTTTGGCGTATTCCGGGTAGCGGTCCGTGAGCTCGGCGCTGCAGGCGGCATAGCTCTCGCCGGCATCGATGCGGCTGCGCCACTCATTGTCGGCCACATGCCGCAGGAACCACCACGCCCGTGCCTCGTCGCCGAAGTGCTCGGCGTACACCTTTTCGGGGTGCCACTGCACCAGCACATTGCCGAAGTCGAAGATGATATTTTGCATAAAAAAAGTGTGCGTTATTCTTACTTGAAGATAACGCACACTACACTGTTTTATTGTCCTTACTGCAGCTTGAAAGTGATAGGCAGGGCGTATTGCACGTTGACAGCCTTGCCCTCGTAGACGGCGGGCTTCCACTTGGACATGCCCTTGACCACACGGACAGCCTCCTCGTCGCAGCCGCCGCCGATGCCGCGGGCCACCTCAACGTTGACGATACTGCCGTCGTTCATCACCACGAAGCGAATCAGCACACGGCCTTGGATGCCGTCGGCTTTAGCCTGCTCGGGGTATTTGATGTTCTCGGCGAGGTACTTGTAGAGTGCCTCCATGCCGCCTTCATACTCGGGCGATTTGAATCCCTCGGGGAGCGAGTCCTCCGAATAGTCGAAGAGCACAGGCTCCACCGAAGGCTCGGCTACGGCTGCCTGCTCGGCAGGCTCCGCCGTCTCCGTTGCGGCAGGCTTGCAACCCACCACCAACAGCAGCGCCACCACGGGCAACGCCGCCGCCAGCTTCCATGCGCCGAAGCGCGTTTTGCTTTTGTTCATCATAACGATACGGTTTTTGATGTTAATACTGTTGAAATTATTTGTGATATGGCCATATCCGAAACCCGTGGCCTGCCTATAGAGCAGGCGCAGATAGTCCTCGCGGCCGCAGGCGCCCAGCGACGCCGCGTCAGCCTGAAATTCCTGGACGGCACGCAGCTCCCGCATGATCAGCCACGCAAAGGGGTTGAACCACGCCAGGCAGCACATCAGCCTTGCAAAGAGAATGTCGAGCGAGTGGAACTGACGCACATGCAGCGACTCATGGGCGAGGATGCAGCGCAGCTCGTCGTCGGTGAGGCCGCGCGTGCCTACCACTATCTGGTTGAAGAAGGAATAGGGCGCCGTGTCGTCGTCCAGCAGGATGAGCGCCGCGCCGCGCGGAATGTCAAAACCGTCAATGGCCCGATAGACCGAATGTCTCCGACGGAGCCTGATGACCACCACCGCCTGTGCCGCCATCTGGAACAAGAGGTAGGCCGCGCACAGCGCAAAGCCGACGAGGTAGATATCCACTATCCAGCCGAGGGTATACGGTGCCGTGATATCCGATATCACGACTTCGTCCAGCGTCATCAGATATTCTCCCGTGGGAATGACGGCCTGCGATGCCGCGGACAGCCGATCGGGCAAGGAGATGAAGGGAAACACCAAACTGAAGCCGAGGGCCACCAGCAGATACCACAGGCTCAGCTGCAGCCAGCGGTCGCGCCGCAGGGTGAGACAATACAGGCCGTAAAGCAGGCCCGCCGAAAGCGTCGAAAAAACAATCCAGCGTATCATTTTTCAAGTTCTTTAGTGATTGACTCCAAATCTTCGAGCGACACCTCGTTCTTGTCCACCAGGAAGCTCACCAGCGCCCTGGGCGACGAACCGAAGTAGCGCTGCGCAAAGCCCTTGAGCTGCTGCTGCATGTACTCCTCGCGGCTCACCACGGGGTAGTAGCGGTTTGAGCGGTTGAAGGTGACGTGCGACACATAGCCCTTCTGCTCGAGGATGCGCACCACCGTCAGCACTGTGTTGTAGGCCGGCGAACCCTCCACGGCGGCCACGATTTCGTTTGCAAAGCCGTTGCCCACCTTCCACACCGCCTGCATCACCTGCTCCTCGGCCTTGGTCAGTTCTTTGTTTTCTTTAGCACTCATAACTATAAAGACTATTTTGTAATTAATTTTCTAGTTAAGTAACGGCATATTTAATTCAATATTGTATGCTGATGAAAAAAATTTTTTAAATATTTTTCTTCGTGCCCAAAACCGTCTTTTATACATGAAAATATAATATATTGAAATACAAATAAATAAACAACACACAAGGGGCACGCTCCTAACAGCCTACAAGTCAGGCATAAAGACTGCCTACCTCTTACTCAACTCCTACTCAACTCCTACCCCTCTCTTTATCATCCCTTACTTAAGTAGGAGATGATAAAGCGTTTAACAGTTGTTAATAAATTTATCAGTATTCCATTAGCATAAGTCAGCCTCAGTAGGGTCGGTGGGACGACAAAAAAAATAGCCGTGGGTTTGCACCCACGGCTATAATCATTCGTCCATGACAGGGATTATCTTCCTGCGTACATATCCTCGTAATACTTGAGATAGTTGTTAATGCTCGAAGCTCGCAAGCGAGCCTTGCCTCGAAGTCCATTGGACTTCTCGCATTGTCCATCCACTACCTTTTGTCGTACATATCGTGGTAGTAGTCCTGATATTTACCTGAAGTCACATTGTTCAACCATTCTTCGTTGTCGAGGTACCAGCGGACGGTCTTCTCTATGCCCTCCTCGAACTGGAGGCTGGGCTCCCAGCCAAGCTCACGCTGCAGCTTGCTGCTGTCGATGGCGTAGCGCATGTCGTGGCCGGCGCGGTCGGTGACGTAGGTGATGAGGTCCATGTCTGCGCCTTCGGGACGGCCCAACAGACGGTCGACGGTGTTGATGACCACCTTGATGATGTCGATGTTCTTCCACTCGTTGAAGCCGCCGATGTTGTAGGTCTCGGCCACTTTGCCTTTGTGGAAGATGAGGTCGATGGCGCGGGCGTGGTCCTCGACATAGAGCCAGTCGCGCACATTCTCGCCCTTGCCATAGACGGGCAGGGGTTTGCGGTGGCGGATGTTGTTGATGAACAGCGGTATCAGCTTCTCTGGGAACTGGTAGGGGCCGTAGTTGTTCGAGCAGTTGGTGACGATGGTCGGCAGGCCGTAGGTGTCGTAGAAGGCGCGCACGAAATGATCGCTCGAGGCCTTGGCGGCGCTGTATGGGCTGTGGGGCTGGTACTTGAGGTCTTCGGTGAAGAACTTTTCGCCGTAGGCCAGATGGTGCTCGCCGCTGGAGGCCTTGGTGGTGAACGGCGGCTTTATGCCCTCGGGGTGCGTCATCTCAAGTGCGCCATACACCTCGTCGGTCGAGATGTGGTAGAAGCGCTTGCCTTCGTACTTCTCCGGCAGGCTCTCCCAATAGAGCTTGGCGGCCTGCAGCAGGCTGAGGGTGCCCATCACGTTGGTCTGTGCAAAGGTGAAGGGGTCCTTGATGCTGCGATCTACATGGCTCTCGGCGGCCAGGTGGATGATGCCGTCGACGTGCTCGTCCTGCATCAGCTTATAGACACCGTCGAAGTCGCAGATGTCCATCTTGACGAACTTGTAGTTGGGCTTGTCCTCGATGTCTTTGAGGTTGGCCAGGTTGCCGGCATAGGTCAGCTTGTCGAGGTTGATAATCTTGTACTGCGGGTACTTGTTGACAAACAGCCGTACCACATGGCTCCCGATGAATCCGGCACCGCCGGTGATGATGATATTCATAGATATTCTTGTTTTGTAGTTAATAACGCCATGCGACATTAAATATTGTACTGCTGAATACGGTCCAGGGGAAAAATAATTTGGCCGCGTCGGAAAAAGTGCGTATCTTTGCATCCGATTTCAATGGAGTATTAACGAAAATAAAAGCCAATGAAGTAAAGCGCATAGTTTAGTATGCACATCATAGAATAGAAAATAGCGAAGTAGCTAATCTGGATGTCTTGAAACTTCGACAATTTCAAATTATCCCCAGACCAAGCGACGGCGTTCCCGCATAAGCGTGGACTTGTACGTTGTAGTTGGGGATAATAGGTAGTCGAAGACCTCAGACATCCGATGAAGACTTAAAAGTTCCACGCTCTTTTTATGTGCATTCTTCATAGGAACTACAATAACATGCTATTAAATCAAAACCGACGGGTCGATGGTATATAACAGACGATGTGTAAATGAAGAAAATTCTTTTAGTTGCAATAGGATTTGTTGCATTATTGTTGAGTTCTTGCGGAGCTGTAAAACCATCTGGATTTGTTAAAGCTACAGATGGTGGTACATGGACCTCTATACTAATCAGAGAAGACCTTACCTACGACAAGGCCTTTGCTGAAGTGCTGGATGTCATCGCCTCTCGTTTTGAAATGGACATGATTTCAAAAGACGGAGGATATGGTCGTACTAACTGGATTTACACATGGAATAAATCTGGTAAATACACAGAGAAGTACCGTACACGCGTGATTTTTAAATTCTCAGCAGACAGGACAAAGGTTAACATTAAGACAGAGGCTGAATTTGGCGGTGACCCGAACTGGATTAAAGGCTATGATACTCGACTGTTGAGTACTATGAAGCAGGATATAGGAGGTGTCGTCGGTAGGACGGTTCTATAATAGGATAAGAATACGTGAGCAAAGGCGGACAGAAATGTCCGCTTTTTTGTTACGGCGATGCCGCGACTTGCGCGGAAAGAGGTCGCTTTGGCACGGCAACATACGAAACGGATGGTGAATGGAGGGGCGTTGGATTGCGGAGGTATGAAACGAATTTGAAACGGGGCAGTCGTGGGTGATTTTATTCTCCGTATAAATATTGGAGAATAAAATATGAATTGCCGCGAATTAGCCATTAATTATACGGGCAATTCGCGGCAATTCGTGTTCAATATCACTCACGTTAACGCATTCTCATATCATCTGCACCGAGCGCTGGAGGAACTTGCTGAGGGCTTCGCCTTTGAGGAGGCCGTTGGCGAGGAGGGCCAGGTCGGTGAGCTGGTGGACGAGCTCTTTCTGTTTCTCGGCGTCGGTCTCGTTCAGCACGCGGCCGATGAGGGGGTGGTTGATGTTGACGACGAGGTTGTAGCTCTCCGGCAGTTCGCCGTAGAAGCCCATGCCGCCGCCGGAGGTCTGCGCCATCTCGCGGTAGCGGCGCATGAACTCGCTCTGCGTCACCTGCATCGGCGCGTCGTCCTCCTCCAGGCTCTCCAGCTGCACGGTGAACTTCTGCTTGTCCACCTCGCCCTCGATGATGGGCTGCAACTTCTCCTTCTCCTCCTTGCTGAGCTTTTCGGGGATGGCATCGTCGTGGGGGATGAGCTTTTCGACGGTGTCGCTGTCCACGCGGACGAAGCGGCTCTTCTCCAGCTTCTGCTCCAATAAATTGATGAAGTGGCTCTCCAGGGGCGAGTCCATCAGCAACACATCGTAACCTTTCTCCTTGGACTTCTCGATATAGGCGTGCTCCTCCTCGGCGTTGCTGGCGTAGAGGTAGCATACGGTCTTGTCCTTGTCGGTCTGCAGGGCCTTGATCTTCTCGCGGTAGCTGTCGAGCGTGTAGTAGCTGCCGTCCACACCCTTCAGCAGGTAGAACTTCATGGCCCGCTCGCAGAACTTCTCATCCGTCAGCATGCCGTACTGGACGAAGATCTTGATATCGTCCCACTTCGATTCTAATTGAGAATTGAAAGTTGAGAGTTGAGAATTATCCGGGTTCGGGGTTGCTGCGTCAGCCGAATTTTCAATTTTCAATTCTCCATTTTCAATTTTGCTCTTGCTCATTTCTTCGAGCTTGTCGGCGACTTTCTTGCTGATGTGCTGCGAGATCTTCTTCACGTTGCCGTCGCTCTGCAGGTAGCTGCGGCTGACGTTCAGCGGGATGTCCGGCGAGTCAAGCACGCCGTGCAGCAGCATCAGGTAGTCGGGCACCACGCCCTCCACCTGGTCGGTGACGAAGACCTGGTTGCAGTAGAGCTGTATCTTGTTGCGGTTGGGGTCGATGGTCTTGCGCACCTTGGGGAAGTAGAGGATGCCCGTCAGATTGAATGGGTAGTCCACGTTGAGGTGTATCTGGAACAGCGGCTCCTCGAAGTTCATGGGGAACAGCTCGTGGTAGAATTTCTTGTAATCCTCGTCGGTGAGGCTGCTGGGCGATTTCTTCCATGCCGGGTCGGGGTCGTTGATGATGCGGGGCTGTTTCTTTTCCACGCGTTTGGGCTTGCCGTCCTTGTCGCAGTCGGTCTCGCTGTCGACCCAGACGCTCTCCTCGCCGAAGCGGATGGCCACGGGCATGAAACGGCAGTATTTCTTCAGCAGCTGCAGGATGGTGCTCTCCTCAAGGAACTCCTTGCAGTCGTCGGCAATGTGCAGCACGATGTCGGTTCCGCGGTCGGTGTGCTTCTTGTCCTCCTCCATCGTGAACTCCGGATTGCCCTCGCAACTCCAATGCTGTGCCGGCTCGTCCTTCCAGCTCTTGGTGAAAATCTCCACCTTGTCGCTCACCATGAAGGCGCTGTAGAAGCCGAGGCCGAAGTGGCCGATGAGCGGCTCGTGGCTGTCCTTGTACTTCTCCATGAAGTCGGTGACGCCGCTGAAGGCTATCTGGTTGATATACTTCTCCACCTCGTCGGCCGTCATGCCGATGCCGCGGTCGCTGACGGTGAGGGTCTTCTTCTTGGAGTCGATCTTCACGTCGATGGTGAGGTCGCCCAGTTCGCCCTTGAAGTCGCCGCGGGTCGAGAGGGTCTTCAGCTTCTGCGTGGCGTCGACGGCGTTGCTGATAAGCTCGCGCAGGAAAATCTCATGGTCCGAATAGAGGAACTTCTTGATTACCGGAAATATGTTCTCGGTCTGAACGTTAAGTTTGCCTTCCATATATCTTTGTTTTTTTATTTTCTATGCCCTCATAGAGGCAAATGCCGTGCCACAGGTAGGAAGACTGACAAAATGTCAGTCCCCGTTTGAGCTGCCAAATAGCACAAAATCATTCAGATTATTGCCCAGTCTCCAGAATATTTGTATCTTTGCACGTCTGCAATCGGCAGGCGACGCGCTGATAGTTATTTGTCTTTCAGCGCTTCTCTGCGTTGCAGCCATTGAATCAGACCTCATGATACTGAACGAAATCTATGACAATAGCGCCCTCGCCGCATGGCTGACCGACCACCTCGGCGAGCAACAGGCGCGCCTCCACATCGACGGCATGACAGGCTCCCTCCCGTCGGTAGCCATCGCCTCGACAGCACACCGGCTGTCCACCGCCAGCCACATGGTTATCGCCCCAAGCAAGGAAGACGCCTTCTACCTTAGTAATGACCTGGAGTCCCTGATGGTGGACACCGAGGATGCAGAGTCCCATTCACGCCAGGTGATGCTTTTCCCCACCTCCTACCGCAAAGCATACCATTATGCCGACGAGGAGACGGACAACGCCAACGTGCTACTGCGCTCCGAGGTGGTGAAAGAGCTCTCTTTCGGCCGCCCGTTAGTGGTGGTCACATACCCCGAGGCGCTGGGCGAGAAAGTCGTGGCCAACCGAGTCCTCCAGCAGAACATCCTGCGCCTGACACGCGGCCAGATGCAGGACATCTGGCAGGTCGCCGACAGACTTCAGGAGCTGGGCTTCGAGCGCGAGGACTTTGTAGTGGAGCCCGGCCAGTACGCCATCCGCGGCGGCATCCTCGACGTTTTCTCCTTTGCCTCCGACCTACCCTACCGCATCGAGTTCTTCGACGACACCGTCGAATCCCTCCGCACCTACGATGCCGTCAGCCAGCTCAGCGTCAAACAACTGGACCGTGTCGACATAGTCCCACGCATGTCGGACATGTCCGACTCCGCCGACCTGACCGAAACGACGAGCAAGACGGTTTCCCTGCTCGAATACTTTTCCTCCAACGACGTGGTGTGGACACCCAGCCTGATGCTCACATTGCAACGCACCGATGCCCTTCTGGAGGAAACCCGCAAGGCATATAACGAGCGGCTCTCCGACACAGCCCATCCTGTCGTCGGCACTCTGCCGCCCCCCGAGTCGCTGACCTGCTCCGCCCACGATCTCCTTGACAAGATTTTGGACATGAAATGCGTCGAATACGGCAACAGCCACTACTTTTCCAATGCCGTGCGCCTCGAGGCCCACTCCGACCCTCAACCCGCATTCAACAAGCAGTTCGACCTGCTCACACAGAATCTGACCGACTATGCCGAACGCGGCTACCGCCTCGTCATCACCGTCAGCAACGACAGCCAGGAGAAGCGGCTCCGCAAGATACTCGAAGAAACCGATGCCACCTCATCCATTGACATCCAACTCCCGACTTTCAACCTCAACCACGGCTTCATTGACCACGATGAACACCTCCTCTGCTACACCGACCACGAAATCTTCGAGCGCTACCACAAATACACTGTCCGCAACCTCAACGCTGCCCACGAGGCCATGACTCTCAAGGAGCTCTTCGAACTCAAGCCAGGCGACTTTGTGACACACATTGACTACGGCGTCGGACGCTTCAGCGGGCTGGAGAAAGTAACCACCAACGGCAAAAGCCAGGAGCTCATCCGTCTCATCTACAAGAACAACGACGTACTCTACATCTCCATCCACGGACTCCATAAAATCAGCCGCTATGTCGGCCGCGAAGGCGAGTCTCCCACGCTCAACCGCCTCGGAAGCAACACCTGGCAGGTGCTCAAGGCCAAGACCAAGCGCCACGTCAAGGACATCGCCCGCGACCTCATCGCCCTCTACGCCAAACGTAAAGCCAGCCATGGCTTCGCCTATAGCCCCGACAGTTCCATGCAAACCGAGCTGGAGGCCTCTTTCATTTACGAAGACACTCCCGACCAGTTCAAAGCCACCCTCGCTGTCAAGCATGACATGGAGGAGCAGGCCCCCATGGACCGTCTCGTCTGCGGCGACGTGGGTTTCGGCAAAACCGAAGTGGCCATCCGCGCTGCCTTCAAAGCATGCTGCGACTCCAAACAGGTGGCCGTCCTCGTCCCTTCCACCGTCCTCGCCTTCCAGCATTACAACACCTTCCGCGAACGCCTCAAAGACATGCCCGTCCGCGTCGACTACCTCAACCGCTTCCGTACCACCAAAGAGAGAAACCAAATCTACAAGGACGTGGAAAACGGCAAAATCGACATCCTCATCGGCACTCACGCCATCACCAACAAAGATCTCAAGTTTAAGGACCTCGGCCTGCTCATCATCGACGAGGAGCAGAAGTTCGGCGTCAGTGTCAAGGAAAAACTCAAGCAGATGAAGGTGGGCGTCGACTGTCTCACCCTCACCGCCACCCCCATTCCCCGCACCCTCCAGTTCTCCCTCATGGGCGCCCGCGACCTCAGCATCATCCAGACCCCGCCGCCCAATCGCCAACCCATCGAGACCGAACTCTCCGACTTCAACGAAGAGCTCATCCGCGACGCCATCACCTACGAAATCAGCCGCGGAGGACAGACCTTCTTCATCTCCAACCGTGTGGAGAACCTGCCCGAGATGGCGGGTCTCGTGCAGCGACTCGTGCCCGACGCCCGCGTGGCTATGGCACACGGCCGCATGGAAGGCAAGGACGCCGAGGAAACCCTCATGCGTTTCCTCGAGGGCGACATCGACGTGCTTGTGGCCACCTCCATTGTCGAGAACGGCCTTGATATTCCCAACGCCAACACCATGATTATCAACAATGCCCACCAGTTCGGCCTCTCCGACCTGCACCAGATGCGCGGCCGCGTGGGACGCTCCAACCGCAAGGCATTCTGCTACCTCCTCATCCCCTCCTACCTCACCCTCACCCCCGACGCACAGCGCCGCCTCCGCGCCATCGAGGAGTTCTCCTCCATTGGCAGCGGATTCAACATCGCCATGCGCGACCTCGACATCCGCGGCGCGGGCAATATCCTTGGCGCCGAGCAGAGCGGCTTCATCAGCGAAGTGGGCTACGACATGTACCACAAAATCCTCAACGAAGCCATCGAGGAACTCAAGGAGAGCGATTTCAAGGAGCTCTTCGCCACCGAAGCCGAAGAACGGCATGAATATGTGCGCGACTGCACAATCGAGACCGACCTCGAGGTGCTCATTCCCGATGACTATGTCACATCCGGCACCGAACGCCTGGTACTCTACAAGGAGCTCAACGACATTGGGGTCGACCACGACGCAGGAGCAAACCTTTCCAATGTCGAGGAGGAGCTGGCCGCCTACCGTAGCCGCTTGCAGGACCGTTTCGGGCCCATACCAGCCTGTGTCGACGAACTCCTGCGCACCATTACCCTGCGCCGCATCGCCAAAGAATTCGGCATTGAGAAACTCATCCTCAAGCAAGACCGCATGGTCTGCCACCTGGTAAGCAACCAGCAGAGTCCCTTCTACCAGAGTGCCAACTTCACAAAACTGATACGCTACATCCAGGACAACCCGCGTCGTGCCTCCCTCAAAGAGACCCCCGAACGTCTCAGCCTCAGCATCGCCAACGTCAAGAGCATCTCTGCCGCCCTCGACCAGCTCCGGATGCTGACGGCATAACAACGAGGAGGGGCCGCGGCGTTGCCGCGGCCCCTCCTCGTTATTCCGTTTACTTAATTATCTACTGCACATCGCGCTCGTCAAGGGGCTGGGCGATCTGGTGCATGAACTGGCCGCTGCTGTTGAACTCGAGGCGCGTGAACTTACGGTCGCGCGTACCACGAATCTTCTGACTCACAACCACATAGTAGAAGGGCTTGGGCTTCTTGTTGTCCACCGGGTCGCGGTACTTCGAACTGTACTCATACTGCACCATCTTCTCGATGCGGTAGCGCTCGCCGCTGAACTTCTCGGCCAGATACTTCTTCACCGAATTGTTGTAGCGATCCGTCGGAAGAGTCTTGCCAGTCATTACATAGAAGTTGTCGCTCACACGGTAGACAGCCTCCATCTCCACCTTCTGCGAGTTAGTGAAGTAGGCCACCGCCTGCTCGCCGTTGCGCAACACCCATTCGGGACCCGCCTTGATACGCTTGCCGAAAGCCTTGTCAAACTGGCTGGCAATCTCGCTGCTCGGCGTGAAGGCTTCCACCTGCGGCTCGTCTATCTGCGGAGCCGGCCGCTCGCGGCGGCGGCTGTTCTCGGTGCCGGTCTTCTCGCTCACCTTCTTGTCGTCGGCATCGGGGTTGTTGTGGGTATAGTAGTCACGCTTCACGGCCTCGGGGTCGGGCGCATTGCTCTTCATCAACTTGCCGCGCGTGTCGAAAATCATCTCGCAGTCGTTCTCGGCAATACCCTTCTTGATGATGACCATGCGGTAGTAGTTGTCGCCGTTCATCTCCTCGACATACTCAATGTTCTTGATGCGGTAGCCGGGGTAGTTGTTGACAAAATAGGTGTTCATCATTGTGGGGCACTCCTCCACCTTCACGGGGAAGGTGCTATACTGCCAGTCGCCGCCGGCAGTGAAATAGGAACGTCCGTTCTGGCCGTCAATGACCAGCTCGGCAATGTACTGCCCGGGGGCCTGATACCATGTGCGCACCTTGTACGAGTCGTAGGTCTTCTCCAGTGCCAGCAGCACGCTGCGCGGCACCGCAGTCTCCTTAATCTTCGTCTGGGCTCCCGCCACCAGCGGCAACACCATCAGTGCGAGCAAAACTATCTTCTTCATATCTGTATGTGTTTTTCTATTTTGTATCTTCGGATTGCTATTTATTGCAGTATCGTCTTATCTCCTCATTTGAACAGAACGTCCTTGCGGTCGGGGCTGATGCTCACGGCGGCAATGCGCACACCCGTCTGCTGCTCAATCGCATCCAGATAGCTCTTCAGCTTCGCCGGCAGTGCCTCGTAGGCGTCGATACCCGCCAGGCTCTGCTGCCAACCCTCATAGGCTGTCAGGCAGGGCTTCACCTCGACGGTGTTGTACTCGAAGGGTATCTCGTCGGTCTGCTGGCCCTCAATCTCATACGAGATGCACATGCACACCTTTTCGAAGTCGTTCATCACGTCCGGCTTGGTGACATAGAGCTCGGTGACGCCGTTGATCATGCAGGCATAGCGCAGTGCCGGCAGGTCAATCCAACCGCAGCGGCGCGGACGTCCAGTCGTGGCACCGTACTCGTGGCCCAATTCGCACAGCTGACGGCCCGTCTCGTCGAAGAGTTCTGTCGGGAAAGGACCCGCGCCCACACGCGTGCAGTAGGCTTTCGTGATACCCATCACCTTGCCGATGGCGCTCGGAGCCACACCCAGACCGGTGCAGACACCCGCCGTGATGGTATTGCTCGAAGTGACAAAGGGATAGGTGCCGAAATCGATGTCCAGCATCATGGCTTGGGCGCCCTCGGCCAGCACCTTCTTGTCGTCGCGCAGGCACTGGTTGATGAAATACTCGCTGTTGACAAAGCGGAAGCGCTTCAGCGTCTCCAGGCTCTCCATCCACTGACGCTCATACTCGTCGAGGCTCATGCCGTCGATACGGAACGCCGCAAGGTCGAAGCCCAGCGTCTGCGCCTGGCGCACATGCATCTCCTTGAGCAGCAGGTAGCGCTCGCGGAAGTCCGTCGAGAGGGTGTCGCCCACGCGGAGGCCGTTGCGCGCAATCTTGTCGGTATAGGCCGGCCCGATGCCTTTCAGCGTCGAGCCAATCTTCATATTGCCCTTGGCCTGCTCGTTGGCGGCATCCATCATGCGGTGTGTCGGCAGGATGAGGTGAGCCTTCTTGGAGACATAGAGGTTCTGTGTCGCATCGACGCCTTTAGCCTCCAAATCCCTGATTTCCTGACGGAAGATGCACGGCTCAATCAGCACGCCGTTGCCTATGAGGTTCACTTTCTCCTTGTGGAAAATGCCCGACGGGATGATATGCAACACATGCTTCATGCCGTTGAATTCGAGCGTATGCCCTGCGTTCGGGCCACCCTGGAACCTGGCCACCACGTCGTAGCCCGGGGTCAGCACATCGACAATCTTGCCCTTGCCTTCGTCGCCCCATTGGAGTCCCAAGAGAACATCTATCTTTGTCATTTTCTTTCTTTTATCAATCGTTATACACCGTCGGCCATAGGCCGACGGACGCTATTTTCGCGATGCAAAGATACGAAATATTTTGTATCCAGTGTAAAAAATATAAAAACACGCTCCCAAAATCCACTTTTTTCACCCTCCAACCGGGGGGTCATCGCTCCGGTTCCGGTCCGGTCCCCCTCCGGTCCCGCTCCGCTCCCCCTCCTATCAAAAAAAGTATCCCCTCGGACGAAGAGCGGAGGGGGACCGGAGGGGATCCGGAGGGGAAGCGGAGGGGAAGGTTACGGACGGGGTGCCCGGAGCCATGCCGCATTGAACCGGTAGAGCCACAGCTCGCACCCCGTGTCGGGGCCTTTTTCGACATAGGCGAGCACTGTTCCGTCGGGGAGCCGCGTCAGGGACGAATAGACAGAGGGGCCTTTGCAGAGCAGCACCGGCGTGTGCCACGAGGCGCCTTCGTCGCTGGAAATGAAAATGCTGACGTTCTCGCGCTCCATCGAGTTGGGAAGGCTGTGGAGGATGGTGGTGTCGTCGAGGCGGAGCATGTCGCCGTTGCAGGCGTTGGCTTGCATCTCGGGCCATGAGGAGCGCGTGCCCCAGGTCTGCCCGCCGTCGGCGGAGAGGTTGAAGCCGCGCGCGCCGGTGCGGCGCACGCTGATAAGTACCCGTCCGTCAGCAAGTTCGATGAGTTTGGCTTCGTCGCCCATCGAGTAGGCGAGGTCAGAGAGGTGCCACGAGTGGCCGTTGTCGTCGCTGTAGAAGACATAGTTGTCGAGTTTCTGCTCCCCTGTGCGGCACATGGCGGCCGCCACGAGCACCCGGCCGCTGTGGGGGCCGCGGGTGAGCCGCAAGGCATTGCCGGAGGCAAAGAAAGAGGCTGAATACCAGCGGCCATCGGAATTGAGCGGATTGGAACCCCAGAGGAGGGATGTGAGCTCGACGGGGGCGTCCCAGGTGGCGCCGCGGTCGGTGCTGCGGCAGACATAGCTGCGGATGGGGTCGGCTTCGGTGGAGGCCCAAAGTCCATTGCCGCCGACAAAGAAGCAGAGCACGTCGCCGTTGGCACATTGCACGAGGGCGGCGTCGCCGTAACCATGCTTGTAGCCAGTGCCTTGGACGATGGTCTGCGGTTCGCTCCAGGAGGCGCCACGGTCGGTGCTGCGGCGACAGACGATGTCGATGTCCTCGGGCAGGTCGCGGTGGTTGTACTTGCGTTTGTCGTTGACAGCCAAGAGGGTGCCGTCGTCGAGACAGAGAATGGCGGGGATGCGCCAATGTGTGGAGCCGTAGTCGCCTGGGGCGTAGAGGCGCAGGCTGTCGCAGAAGGGGGTGTCAGCGGCCACCGCGGCGGTGTCGACGGTGGTGTCGGAGTCCTGCGTGGAGTCTTTGTGGCAGGCGGTCGCCGCGAGCAGCAACACGATGGCGATGAAGACGTTAGGCTTTACATCCATGTGAATTTACGGTTCCAGAGGTGACTATTGTAGTCGGCATTGAGGCGGTTCATGATGTGGTACAGCGGGGTGTCACCCTTGGCGTAGCGGATGCCGCGGCGTTCGGCCTCGCGGTAGATGAGGAACATGGTGTCTTCGCCGTGGAACATCAGCAGACGGAACCACAGGTAAAGCAGGAGGAAGCTCTGCCCAACGGGTATTGACCACCAGGGGGCGTCACCGCTGGCGACAAGATACACCAGAATAGCCGTCAGGGGCACCATCACGATGAGACAGATAATGCCATTTGTTTTGAATGCCTTACGCAGCTCCGCCTTGCTGTCGGCCTCGCGAACACTCTCGGGCCACACCGACCGCAAACGCTCCAAGTCTTGGGAAAAGGCCTGGATGTCATCCTCCACATAGTTGGTGCGGAGATGACCCGAACGACGTTGCGCCGAGGAACGGCGACGGCCACGGTAGCGGGGGTCGTGCGGGGTAGGCATGGGGACTTACTCGTCGCGCTTGCGCTTGAACCACTCGACAAACTTGGGCAGGTCGTCAAGCGACTGGAAACCAGCCTTGAAGGGCTCTTCTGGCACGGGGACGGTCTCCATGTAGCCGACAAGGGTGGCGCAGTCAAACTCGCCCATCAGGGCCTCGAGGGTCACATAGACACCCACCTGGAAGTCCTCGTCCTGGCGCTGGCCGTCTTCCACGGCGATGCGCAGACCCAGCATTTCGGGTTCTTCCTCGCACTCAAGCTGTTGGAAGTACATCTTGCGGGTATCAAAAAGCATCTTGTCGAAGCGCACCTTGAGCTCGGTGCCGAGAGGCTGCTTGAAGGCCACGAAGGTCCACCAGTCCAGGTCGGGGGCGGCATCGACGAGGTCAACAACATAGCGGAACAGGTCGGTGTCGCCTTCGGCAGTGAAGGTCAGCGTGCGGCCGTTGGCGGTAGGCTCACCGATTTCATAAGAGAGTCCGTCACAGTACTTTGTAAGCTGGTACAGGAGGGCGTTTTCAAGCTGGGCGCGCTCCTTGCCGTCGAGGTCGCCGAGGGCAACGAGTTGCTCGTTGTGGTCCTGGAACCACTGCCAGAATTGTTCTACTTTTTCCATAAGGCTATATGATTATCGCTTCGGGGGAAAGGGCGATGCCGAACTTCTGCTCCACATCGGCCTGTATGGCATTGGCCAGGGCCACCACTTCGTCGCCGGTGCAACCGCCGAGGTTATACAGCACCAAGGCATTTTCGGGCCACACCCCCACCCTGCCCATCGTCTTGCCTTTCCAGCCGGCCTTGTCTATCAACCAGCCAGCGCTGAGCTTGTAGTCCCGGGCATTTACCTTGTGGGCCTCAGGCATGCCGGGGTATTCAGACTTGAGGCGCATGTACGTAGTCTCGTCGACCACTGGGTTCTTGAAGAAGCTGCCGGCAGAGCCGTGCTCCTCGGGCCGCGGTAGCTTGGTCCAACGGAGGGCGGTGATGGCGTCGCGCATCTGCTGCGCCGACTCGTGGGGCAAGCCTTCCAGAGCCTTGTAACTGAGGTTGGGCACATAGGTGTCTTTCAGGGCGAATGTGACATATACGACAAGCTCACGGACAGCGGTCTCTTCTTTGAAGCGGGAGGTGCGATAGCCGAAACGGCACTCTTCGCCAGTGTAGGTGCGAATGTCGCCAGTGTACAGGTCAATGACCTCGACCGACACCACAGTGTCTTTGGCTTCAGCACCATAGGCGCCAACATTCTGCACCACAGCGGCACCCACCGTGCCCGGGATGGCACTCAGGTTCTCGAGTCCATAAAGGCCGTGGTCGAGGGTCCACTGGACGAGGTCGTCCATCTTCATGCCGGCCCAAACCGTAAGCTGATTGCCCGACTGCTTAATCGTTTGGCCATCGGCCTTCTCGTTGCTAAAAGTCACGACGGTGCCGTCGAAATCGCGGGTGAAGACGGTGTCGCTTCCAGCGCCGAGGACAAGCGAGTGGCGATTGATGAGTATCGGGGCAAGGGCGACATCGTCATCGTCCTCCATCACCACCAGCCGCTGGGTTTTGACGGCGATGCCGAAGGTGTTGTAAGCCTTCAGCGAGATATCACGGTAGACTTTCATATTTATTTTGATTTATCGGTTGGACCAGCTTCACGGCGAGGTCTGCGGACGGGCGGCACATAACCCGGACGGAAGACCTTGAGTTGGGTGGAGAGCAGCGCTGCCGCAAGGGCGGCACCAAGTATGTCGCAGACGGTGCAGGTAATCCATACGCCCGTAAGGCCATTGCCGCCGGCATTGACCATCAGGGCAGGGATGACGAACATCAAGGGGATAAGGAAAAGCACCTGACGCGAAAGCGAGGTAGTAATTGCAATCCACGGCTTGTCGATGCTTTGGAAGAACTGCGAGTTGCCGATGGTGAATGCGATGAGTGGCATCATCACATTGAGGTAACGCATGGCGGGAACACCGATGTCGAGCAGCTCGGGGCTGTCGGTGAAGGCCCGCAGTATGATGCGCGGAAGCAACATAGCCAGCACTGCCCCCAACACTCCGGCGCCCACGGTCCACTTCTGCGTGAGCACGAAGACATCGCGCAGACGATGGTTGTGCCCAGCGCCGTAATTGTAGCCCGCGATGGGCTGCATACCCTGACAGATGCCAAGCATAAGCATGACGAGGAACGCGCAGTAGGTGTTGACGATGCCATAGGCACCCACGGCGAGGTCGCCACCGTAGCGGATGAGCTGGCGGTTGAGCAGCGCCACCACAAACGAGGCAGCGAAGTTCATCAGGAAGGGGCTCATGCCGATAAGCAGCACATTGCGGAAGATGTAGAGCTTGGGGGACCAGGCGTGACGCTTGAAACGGATGAAGGACTGCGGCTGCACGAAATGGAGCACGGCAACCACGGCGGTGCTGAACATGGAGATGGTGGTGGCGGTGGCGGCACCGGCGATGCCCCATCCCAGCACCATGATGAACAATGCGTCAAGGAAGATATTGAGCACTGCACCTCCTGCCATGATCCACATGCTCTTGGTGGGATATCCGCTGGCACGGATGAGGCCTGTGAGGTTGAAAGTCATGGTGGTAAAGAACATACCAGGCAGCACTATCTGCATATACTGGCGAGCATAGTCGATAGTATCGGCCGAGGCCCCAAAGAGCTGGAGAATGCGGTCCATGAAGAGGTAGCCGCCGGTGACAAAAAGAAAGCCGAAGAAGAAGGTGAGCAGCATACTGTTGCCCAATATCTTCTCGGCCCAGCGCACATCCTTGCGGCCCAACACAATACTCATGCGACTCGAGGCACCGACACCCACCAGCGAGCCGAGGGCGTGGATGATGTTCATGATGGGCAGCGTGATAGCCAGGCCCGCAATGGCAAGAGCACCCACATACTGACCTAAGAATATGCGGTCGACGATATTGTAGATTGAGGCCACCACCTGCGTAATTACCGCCGGCAACGCGTACTGCCACAGCAATGCGCCAATAGGCTTGGTCTCGAGTTCTTTTGTGTTGTCCATTTACTCTTTGATTCTGTTGCGCAAAGCCGTGATGGCATTGTAGGCGATGAGGCCGTTGGCCAGTTCCAGGCTGCGCTCATCGACGATGAGGTTGGGACGGTGGAGGTTGCTGAAGGGGGTGCCAGGTTCATGGATGCCGATGCGGAAGTAACAGGCCGGTATCTTCTGCGCGAAGAAGGCGAAGTCCTCGGCGGTCATGCGGAGGTCGAGCCACTCGACGTTCCCCTCGCCAACATAGGCGCAGGCGTTGTCGTGGACCTGCTGCGTGCAGGCGTCGTCGTTGAAGACGTAGGGGTAGCCATAGTCGATGAAGAGGTCGCATTCGGCACCCATGGCCTCGGCCACGCCGGTGCTTATCTTGCGAATCTTCTCGTGGGCCTCGAGGCGCCACTTCTCGTCGAAGGTGCGGATGATACCCTCCATCTTCACTGTGTCGGGGATGATGTTGGTGCGGCCGCCCACCTCCTGTATCTTGCCGATGGTGAGCACCGTAGGCATCATGGGGGCGGCGTTGCGGCTGACAATTTGCTGCAGGGCAATAACGATATGGCTGGCCACCACGATGGGGTCGACGCTCAAGTGCGGCGTGGCACCGTGTCCACCGAGGCCCTTGACGGTCCAGTAGAGTTCGTCGGTCGAGGCCATGTATTTGCCCTTGCGCATGCCCACCTTGCCGCAGTCCATCTCCGGCAAGCAGTGGAAGGAGTAAATTTCGTTGGGCGTGATGTCATCGAAGAGGCCGTCCTCCATCATCATGCGGGCACCGCCAGGGTATTTCTCCTCCGACGGCTCGAAGATGAACATCAGCGTGCCGCTGAGCTGGTCTTTCAGTTGGGTCAATATCTTGATGGCGCCGAGGAGCGAGCAGGTGTGCATATCATGACCGCAAGCGTGCATCACTCCGGGCTTCTCGCTGGCGAAAGGCAGACCTGTGCATTCGGTGATGGGCAGCGCGTCATAGTCGGAACGCAAGGCGACGCAGTAGCTGTCGGGGTCTTTGCCGTGAAGCAAAGCCATAGTTCCCGTCTTACCAATGCCAGTCTTGGGCTCCAGTCCCATCTCGCGTAGCCGTTGGGCCACGAACTCCATGGTGCCGTACTCCTCCTGCGAGAGATCGGGGTGCCGGTGCATCCACCGCCGCCACTCTATCACCTCCTCGCGCTGCGCATGCGCCAACTGCTTGATTCTATCTATCAGGTTTTCCATTAAGCTTTGGCTATCTTAATCATTGTGTTCTGGCCGTCGAGTAGCTCGATGGGGGTGCCGTCCTTCACCTCGGGCACGAGGGTCAGCGAGGTGCAGAGAGTCTCGGTGCAAATATATTCGCGGTGACGCTCCACAGCGCTGTCCCACTCTCCGCCCTGCAATTCAACCACGATGCGGTCGGTGACGTCGAACTGTTCCTTGCGGATATTCTGTATGCGGTTCACCAGCTCGCGGGCAATGCCTTCGTCGACAAGCTCGGGGGTGAGCTGGATGTCGAGGGCCACGGTGAGGTTGCCGTCGTTGGCCACCACCCAGCCGGGGATGTCCTGCGTGGCAATCTCCACGTCGCTGATAAGCACTTCGCAGTCCTGACCTTCGACATTGACCACACAACGGCCATCTGCCTCGAGGGCGTTAATCTGCTGCTGGCTGAAAGCCATGATGGCGGCGCCGAGAGCTTTCATCACCTTGCCGTAGCGCGGGCCGAGGGTCTTAAAGTTGGGCTTAATCTTCTTAACGAGCAAGTCGTTGTCGGCAGCAAGGAACTCAATTTCTTTGACGTTAAGCTCGGAGCAGATAAGGTGCTGCACCTTCTCAATCTGAGTCTTCATGTTCTCGTCGCGCACCGGGATGACAATCTTCTGCAGCGGCTGACGCACGCGCAGGTTGCTCTTCTTGCGCAGGCCGAGGACCATAGAACAAACCTTCTGGGCCAGCTGCATGCGCTCCTCAAGGGCCTTGTCGACCATCTCGGCGTGGTATTCGGGGAAGCCGAGATGATGCACACTCTCCACGTCGTAGCGCTTGGTGACGGCGTTGAGGTCGAGGAACATGCGCTCGCTGAAGAAGGGCGCGATGGGGGCCATCAGTCGACTGAGGGTCTCGAGGCAGGTATAGAGTGTCTGGTAGGCGCTCTTCTTATCATCGGTAATCTCACCGCGCCAGAAGCGGCGGCGGCAGAGACGCACATACCAGTTGCTGAGGTAGGCATCGACGAAGGTGCCGATGGCACGGCCGGCGCGGGTGGGCTCATAGTCTTCCATGGCGTCGCCCACAGTCTTCACCAGCGTATTGAGCTCGGAGAGTATCCAACGGTCAATCTCCGGACGTTCCTTAATGTCGAGGTCCTTCTGGCTATAGTCGAAGCCGTCGAGGTTGGCATAGAGGGCGAAGAAACTGTAGGTATTATACAGCGTACCGAAGAGTTTTCTTCTTACTTCGTCGACACCCTCGACGTCGAACTTCAAGTTGTCCCACGGCTGACTGTTGGTAATCATATACCAGCGGGTGGCGTCGGGGCCATACTTGCCGAGGGTCTCGAAGGGGTCGACGGCGTTGCCGAGGCGCTTCGACATCTTGTTGCCATTCTTGTCGAGCACCAGGCCGTTGGAGATAACGTTCTTGAAGGCCACACTGTCGAAGCACATGGTGCCGATGGCGTGGAGGGTGTAGAACCATCCGCGAGTCTGGTCGACGCCTTCGGCGATGAAGTCGGCTGGGAACTCGGTGGGCTTCAACTCGCCGCCCATGTAATGAATCTGGGCATACGGCATCGCACCGCTGTCGAACCACACGTCGATGAGGTCCGGCTCACGACGCATAGGCTTGCCGCTGTCGCTGACCAGGATGACATTGTCGATATACGGGCGGTGCAGATCGAAGTCCTTGTAGTCACCAGCATAGGGATTCGAGGCCATGAGACCAGCCTTGACGGCCTTCTCAATCTCGGCGCTCAGCTCCCTGACGCTGCCGATGCACTTCTCCTCCTTGCCGTCCTCGGTGCGCCATATGGGCAGCGGGGTGCCCCAGTAGCGGCTGCGGCTGAGGTTCCAGTCGACGATATTCTCCAGCCAGTTGCCGAAGCGGCCGCTGCCAGTGGCTTCGGGCTTCCAGTTGATGGTCTTGTTGAGCTCTATCATGCGCTCCTTGAGGGCCGTGGTGCGGATAAACCAGCTGTCGAGCGGGTAGTAGAGCACGGGCTTGTCGGTACGCCAGCAGTGGGGATAGCTGTGCGTGTGCTTCTCGCTCTTAAAGAGTTTGCCCTGCTCCTTGAGCATGATGACCAGCTCCACGTCGAGGCTCATGTCCTTCTCACCCTTGGTGGGGTCGTAGGCGTTCTTCACGAACTTGCCGGCGTATTTGCTGTACTCTTCCACATCTACATTGGCCTTCACCCACTCGGGGTCGAGGTCCTCGACGGGTGCGAAACGGCCCTGCTTGTCGACCATGGGTAGCTGTTTGCCGTCGCGGTCGAAGAGCAGCAGGTCGCCGATGCCGGCTTTCTTGGCCACGCGCGCGTCGTCGGCACCGAAGGTGGGGGCGATGTGCACGATGCCGGTACCATCCTCAGTGGTCACATAGTCGCCCAGGATGATGCGGAAGCTGCCTTTGTCAGAAACCTCGGTGGGCTTCACCCAGGGGATAAGCTGCTCATAGTGCAGGCCTTCGAGATCCTTACCCTTGCACTCGCTGACAATCATGTATTCGGGCGACTTGCCCTCGGGGAACATCGAGCCCACCAAGGCCTTGGCCATGATGATGCGGCAGGGAGTCTCCTTATAGGGGTGCGTGGTCTCGAGGGTCACATAGTCGATATTGGGACCCACGCAGAGGGCGGTATTCGAGGGCAAGGTCCACGGCGTGGTGGTCCAGGCGATGGCGTATGTGTCGGCCTGGTCGCAAAGCTTGAACATGGCCACGCAGGTGGTGTCCTTCACATCCCTATAGCAGCCGGGCATATTCAGCTCGTGGCTCGAGAGGCCCGTGCCGGCGGCGGGGCTATAGGGCTGGATGGTGTAGCCCTTGTAAAGCAATCCCTTGTCATAGAGTTTCTTGAGCAGGAACCACAGGGTCTCGATATACTCGTTGTTGAAGGTGATATAGGGGTTCTTCAGGTCGACCCAGTAGCCCATCACGCGCGTCAGCTCGTCCCACAACTCCTTGTATTTCATCACCTCCTCGCGGCAAGCGCGGTTGTAGTCGTCGACACTTATCTTCTTGCCGATATCCTCCTTGGTGATGCCAAGGTTCTTCTCCACACCCAGCTCCACGGGCAGACCGTGGGTGTCCCACCCCGCCTTGCGGTCGACGAAGTAGCCCTTCTGCGCCTTGTAGCGGCAGAAGACATCCTTGATGGTACGGGCCATCACATGGTGGATGCCGGGCTTGCCGTTGGCACTCGGGGGACCGTCGTAGAAGACATAGGCGGGATGCCCCTCGGCCAGCTTCTGGCCCTTCTCAAAAGTCTCATTCTCCTCCCAGTAGCGGCGCACATCCTGGCCGATCTGGGTCAAATTAAGCTGTTTATACTCGTTGTACTTCATATTCAGTTATTACATATAGCCTAATAGTCAATCGTTTGGCAGGAACACCCGCCAATTATTAAAGAACAAAAATACAAAAAAGAGCCGACATGGCAAAATTTTTTTCCTCCTCCCTTGCCCTCACCCGACAATAAAAAACCCCCACCACATTAGATGCGGTGGAGGCAAACAAAAGCGTATGAAAAAATTTTCCTCTTGTATTATTTCTTCTTCAGATACTCCTGCACATTGTCGGAAGCCACAATTTCCTCCTTGAACATGTAGGCGCCGGTCTTCTCGGAGCGGACCATGCGGATGACCTTTGCGAAGCTCTTGCCGGTCGAAGTCTTGAGGGTTGCAACAACTTTCTTTGCCATAGTCTAATTCTCCTATTTTATTTGATTTCTTTGTGAACGGTGACCTTCTTCAGGAAGGGGTTGTACTTCTTGAGCTCCAGACGCTCCGGAGTGTTCTTCTTGTTCTTGGTGGTGATGTAACGGCTCATGCCGGGAACACCGCTGTTCTTCTGCTCGGTGCACTCAAGGATGACCTGCACGCGTGCATCTTTATTTTTCTTTGCCATGACTGTTGTATTTTATTCTATCCTTAACTGTCTGATACCTAAAAAGAAAAGAGCATCAACAATTCATTTTTAGGCATTCAAACCGGCTGCAAAGATACAACCTTTTTTGAAACTGGCAAAATTTTTCTTCATTTTTATAATTCAGTGCCCGTTGACCGGAACATCAGTCGCCATTTTTGGGGTCAAAAAAGGCACCCTTTCGGTCCGGTTCCCCTCCGGTCCCCCTCCGGTCCCCCTCCGCTCCCCCTCCTATCATCTTCGGAAAAATTCGCCAGCGGATACGGAGGGGATGTGGAGGGGGTACTCGGGGGGATGGGAAGATACTAACAGGCTGTTAATAAAAAGAGGTTCAATGTATAAAAATAAAACCGTAATTTTGCAGTCGGAAGTACAATCCGTACCAAGCACTGGAACACTATGGAACGACCTGACATCAACAGCATTACAGAGAAATACATCGACATGGGGAAAATCCTCGCCACCAAGGGGGTGAAGCTCCCCAAGGGGGTGGTGAAGTTGGCGGAGCGCCTGCTTCATGTGCCGGAGTTGAACGACGGCATCTACAAAAACCGCGAGTATTTCGGGCTGGACTTCGTGTACAAGTTCCTGGAGGGCAAAGACCAGCAGGACCTGGGCATCACCATCGTCTCGCGCGGCGAGGAGAACATCCCGAAAGAGGGCTACCCCATGGTGGTGGGCAACCACCCGCTGGGAGGCCCCGACGGACTGGCGCTGATGGGTGCCGTGGGAAAGGTGAGGAAGGACATACAGTTCCCTGTGAACGACTTCTTGCTCTACCTGCCGGGGCTGCGCGAGCTGTTCATCCCCATCGACAAGGTGAACAAAACGCGCACGCTGGCGAGCCTGGAGGACGCCTTCGCGGCGAAGAACGCGCTGCTCTACTTCCCCGCAGGGCTGTGCTCGCGCCTGCAGAAAGGCGAGGTGCGCGACCTGGAGTGGAAGTCCACCTTCATCAAGAAGTGCGTGAAGTACCAGCGCGACGTGGTGCCGGTGTACACCGACGCGCTCAACCGCAAGCGGTTCTACCGCCTGGCGCGGCTGCGCAAACGGCTGGGCATCAAGTTCGGCTTCGAGATGGCGCTGCTGCCCGCCGAGATGTACGCGCAACGCGGCAAGACTTTCGGCATCACCTTCGGCAAAGCCATCCCGTGGCAAACCTTCGACGAGCGCCACACGCCGGGCGAATGGGCTGCGCTGGTGAAAGAGCATGTATACAAACTGAAGACGAACCCGGAAGCAACATTTGAAGTATGACAGACCTATCCTACATAGCCCCGCCGGTGGACCGCGAGCTGATTAAGAAAGAACTGAAGCAGAAGCACTTCCTGCGCATGACCAACCGCGGCAACAAAGAGATTTATATCACGACCGCACACCTGTCGCCCAACATCATGCGCGAGATTGGCCGCCTGCGCGAGCTGAGTTTCGCGGCCGACGGAGGCGGCACCGGCAAAGAGGTGGACATCGACGAATACGACACCCTGCCCGACCCCTACTGCTGCAAGCAGCTATTTGTGTGGAACACTGAAGACGAAGAGATTGTGGGCGGCTACCGGTTCAACCACGGCAGCACGATGATGGAGCGGCCTGACGGGTCGCTGATGACCCCCACGGCCGAGCACTATCAGTTCAGCCAGGAATTCCTGGACAACTACCTGCCCTACACCGTCGAGCTGGGGCGCGCCTTCGTGCAGCCCTCCTACCAGCCCAGCCAGAACCTGGGCAAGGGGCTCTACTCACTGGACAACCTGTGGGACGGCCTCGGAGCACTCATCATGGAGATTCCCGAGACACGCTACTTCCTGGGCAAAATCACCATCTACGACTCGATGGACAGCGAAGCTCGCGACCTGATCCTGTACTTCTACCAGAAATATTTCCCCGACCCCGATGGATTGATGTGGCCGTATGAACCGACCCGCATCGAGATGGACTACAACAAGCTGGTGAAGCTGTTCAACGGGCGCAACTACAAGGAGGACTACCAAATACTGCTGCACGCCGTGCGGGCGCGCGGATGCACGGTGCCGCCGCTGGTGAACGCCTATATGAACCTCAGCTCGACAATGCGCTACTTCGGCACCTGCCCCGACCACGGCCTGCCGGGCACTAACGGCGTGGGCATCCTCATCAAACTGAAAGACATCAACACCGACAAGCGCGTGCGCCATATCGACAGCTACTCGGAGAAGAACCGTAAGTTCGACCGCAAACGGCTGTTCCACATCGATATGAGGCGTCTACCGTGGTGGCGCAACAGCAGCGAGGAAGAGGCCGCCACATTGCGCGAACTGCGCGAGATGAAGCGGAACCGCCGCAAACAAAGGAGAATGGACAACAATGAAAATTAGCAGCGCACAATTTGCCATCAGCAGCCCGAACTACCGCAAATGTCCGCAGGACGGGCGGCCTGAATACGCCTTCATCGGGCGCAGCAACGTAGGCAAGTCGTCGCTCATCAATATGCTGACGGGCGTCAAGGGACTGGCCAAGACCAGCGGACGGCCAGGCAAGACGCAGCTGATTAATCACTTCCTCATCAACAACGAGTGGTACCTGGTGGACCTGCCAGGCTACGGCTATGCGCGGACAAGTAAAAGCAGCCGCGAGGCCTGGGGGACGATGATCAGGGACTACTTCCTGAAACGCGAGGCGCTGACCAACACCTACGTCCTGGTGGACAGCCGCATCCCACCGCAACGGATAGACTTGGAGTTCATAAGCTTCCTGGGAAGCAACGGGGTGCCGCTGACCATCGTTTTCACCAAGACCGATAAAGAGAAGCAGCGCGAGGTGATGGGGAACATAAAGCTGATGAAGCAAGCCCTCTCGGAGCTGTGGGAGGAGTTGCCTCCAATGCTGCTCACCTCGTCGCTCACAGGCTACGGACGCGAGGCGCTGCTTGACCAAATAGAACAAATCAACCAAGGACTGAAGACAGATACACTATGAAGAAAACACTAACAACCACACTATTGCTTGCACTGGCCGCCTTATGGGCGCCACTTCCTGCAGCAGCACAGAGCACAGCCGACATAGAACAACTGGTGAACCGTACACACAAAGAAACGGGAATGCAGCACGGGGTGCTGGCGGTGTGCGTATACAACGCCACCAGCGGCAAGACCGTCTACAGCCACAACGCCGAGTTGTCGATGACGCCGGCATCGGTGCAGAAACTCTTCACCACCGGCACCGGCTTCGCACGGCTGGGAGCCGACTTCCGCTTCACCACCAAACTGGCGATGCGCGGCAACGTGGACCGCGAGGGGGTGCTGCACGGCAACGTATACCTCATGGGCGGCGGCGACCCGCTGCTGGGGTCGTACCGCTATCGCCAGACAACGCCCGACTCGCTGTTTGCCGGATGGACGGCAGCGTTGCACAAGAAAGGCATCCGCCGTGTAGACGGGCGCGTGTGCTACAACGTCAACGTCTTCGACGAGGCACCGCTGCACGACAGCTGGCAGTGGGGCGACGTAGGCAACTACTACGCTGCCGGCGTCAGCGGTCTAAACTTCCACGAGAACATGTACTTCGTCTACTTCAACCCTGGCAAGAAGGTGGGATACCCCGCATCTGCGGTGCGCACCCAGCCCAAGAACCTGGATATCCACGGCACCTGTGAGGTAACCACCGCCGGCGAGAACACGGGCGACAACGTGGTCATCTACGGCAGTCCCACGTCGAAGGAGCGGCTGTACCGCGGCACGGTGCCGCTGGGCAAGACCGACTTTGCGGTGCGTGGCGCCCTGCCCAACCCCGCAAAGAGCTGCGCCGACCTCTTCTCGTCCTACCTGCGCACCCACGGCATCGGCATCTCGTCGAACTCAATGCAGGTGTATAGCATACCCGACAGCTTGCGCCCCGTGCTGGACTACAGCAGCAGCCCCTACTACACCATCGCGCAGTACACCAACCTCACCAGCAACAACATCTACGCTGAGAGCATCTTTAAGTACCTGGGCTATGCGCGCTTCGGCAAGGGCTCGTGGGAGAACGGACAGCGTGCGGTGTGCGAGTACTTGAAGGAGAAAGGGCTGCCCATGGGCGATGTGCGGGTGGTCGACGGCAGCGGACTGTCGCGTCTCAACCACACCACAGCCGACTTCCTGTGCCGCTACCTGGCAGCCATGACCAAGGAGCCGTTCTACGAGAAGTTCCTACACTCAATTGCCAAGGCGGGCGAGAGTGGCACGGCACGCAACCTGTTGCCCACACTGCCCACAGGCAGCTCGGTGTATGTGAAGACCGGCACGATGGACGGCGTGAAGGCCTACGCCGGATACATCGTCACCCAGCGGGGCGAGACTCTGGCCTTCGCCATCATCAGCAACGGACACGACTGCTCCGGGAGCGAGGTGGGCGAGAAACTGAACAAGATACTCTACAAGATAGCCACGCTTTATTAATAATGTAAGAGAAAAAAAGAAGAGGGGCGAAGCGCTGCAGCGCTTCGCCCCTCTCGTGTTGTCACCCGCTCACCCCATTCGGAACGGGCCGTTTAGTTCAGGTGTTTTGGAAACTTATTTCTTTTTCAGTTTGCCAAGACGAGCGGTCACCTTGTAGGTGGTGGTGGAGAAGATGTCGGTACCAAGGATAGGAGCGTTCTTGTGGCTCTCGACCTGAGGATAGAACACCACATCGTAGCCGGGGTTCTTCTGCATCATGTCATAGATAGCGTAGTCGGCACCATGCGACTGCAGGTAAGCACCGATAACGGGGATGCTGACACCGCTGAGAAAGCCGGCACCACCCTCCTCAATAACACCCATCTTCTGTTCGCCAAAGAGGCGCTCCCAGTCGATGCCGATGATTTTGGTAACGGTGGCTTCACCGGTGACGGGGCCGGAGAGTTCGAAGTCGCCAGCATACAGTTCGACATGAGCGTTCGGGCCCTTCATGGAGTGGTTGTAGACGTTGCAGCTAGCAAACATCATAGCGCAGACTGCGCAGATTAAAAGAACGGAAATCTTTTTCATAATGGTAATTGTTTTGGTTTGTATTGATTGTTTATGGGGTCAATTAATGGGGTCTAACGGATAAGGAACGAGAACTTGTTGAAGTTCTTCAAAGCAATGCCGGTACCGCGGGCCACAGCGCGCAGGGGGTCGTCGGCGATGTGCACCTGCAGCTTGGTCTTACTGCTCACACGCTGGTCGAGGCCGCGCAGCAAGGCGCCGCCACCGGCCAGGTAAATGCCGGTCTTGTAGATATCGGCGGCCAACTCGGGAGGCGTGGCTGCCAAGGTGTCGAGGATAGCCTGCTCAATCTGCGCAATGCTGCGGTCGAGGGCATGGGCAATCTCCTTGTAGTTGACGCTAATTTCCTTGGGCAGACCGGTCAGCAGGTCGCGGCCCAGGGTGCGGAAGTCCTCGGGCGGGTCGGCCAACTCGCTGACGGCGGCGCCCACGGCAATCTTCACCTTCTCGGCCATACGCACACCGATAATCATATTGTGCTGGCGCTTCATATAGTCCACGACGTTCTCGTTGAACACATCGCCTGCCACGCGGATGGAGTTGTTGCAGACAATGCCGCCCAGCGAGATGACGGCGATTTCAGCCGTGCCGCCTCCGATGTCCACCACCATGTGTCCCTCAGGCTGCAACACGTCGATACCGATACCGATGGCGGCGGCCATAGGCTCGTGAATCATGCGTATCTCCTTGGCTCCGGCCTGCTCGGCGCTCTCACGCACGGCGCGCTCCTCGACATTGGTGATGCCGCTGGGGATGCAGATAACCATGCGCAGCGACGGCGGCAGGAACGAGCGGTTGACATTGGTCATGCCGATGAGCTCGCGGATAAGGTGCTGCGCCATCTCGAAGTCGGCAATGACTCCGCCGCGCAGCGGACGCACCGTCTCGATGTTCTTGTTGTCGGTGCGGCCGTCCATGCGCTGGGCTTCCTTGCCGACGGCGATAATCTTGTTATTGTTTCGGTCGTAGGCTACAATGGAAGGCTCGTCGATGACGACCTGGTCGTTGTATATCACAATGGAGTTGGCTGTGCCCAAGTCCATTGCTACCTCTCTATTGAAAAATGACAGAAGTCCCATAACTTTTCTACTTGACTGCTTTATCTACTTAACTACTGTCTATTAGTGTTTGAAGTGACGTTTACCGGTAATGGCCATACCCATGTGGTTCTTCTCACAATAGTCAATGCTGTCCTGGTCGTGGATGCTGCCTCCCGGATGGGCGACAGCCACGATGCCAGCCTCATGGGCTATCTCCACACAGTCAGGGAAGGGGAAGAATGCATCGCTTGCCATGACTGCGCCGTTAAGGTCGAAGCCGAAGCTCTTGGCCTTGGCGATGGCCTGGCGCAGCGCGTCGACGCGACTGGTCTGACCCGTGCCGCTGGCGTAGAGCTGACGGCCCTTGGCCAGCACGATGGCATTGCTCTTGGTATGTTTGACGAGGATGGTGGCAAACGCCAGGTCCTCGGCCTGCTGCTTGGTAATCTTGGTGCTGGTGACACTTTTCTCCATGTCCTTGGCGGTAGGCACCACGGTGTCGCGGTCCTGCACCAGCACACCGTTGAGCACCGAACGGAACATCGGGTCGGCCATCTTGAAGCCTTTGCGGCGCAGGATGATGCGGTTCTTCTTGCCCTTCAGAACAGCGAGGGCATCCTCGTCGTAGTCGGGGGCGATGCAGACCTCAAAGAAAATCTTGTGCATCTCGTCGGCCACCTCTTTGGTCACCTTCTGGTTGCAGATGAGTACTCCGCCAAAAGCGCTGACGGGGTCGCCGGCCAAGGCATCCTTCCAGGCGTCCAGCAGGGTCTTGCGCACAGCCATGCCGCAGGCGTTGTTGTGCTTCAGGATGGCAAAGGCGGTCTGCCCCTCGAAGTCGTCGATGAGGGCGCAGGCGGCATCGATGTCGCCCAGGTTGTTATAGCTTATCTCTTTGCCGTTGAGCTTGTCGAAGCAGTCCTCTATATTGCCATAGAAGACACCCTTTTGATGGGGGTTCTCGCCGTAGCGCAACACCTCGCCGTGGCGGCTGCTCTGCTTGAACACCGGCAACTGCTCGCTCTCATTGAAGTGGTTGAAGATGGCGGTGTCATAGTGGCTGCTGACATTGAAGGCATATGCCGCAAAGCGGTGGCGCTGCTCCAGCGTGGTGCAGCCGTCCTGCTCCTTGTAGATGTCGAGAAACTCCTTGTAGTAGTCCACGGCGGGCACTATCACCACGTCGTTGAAGTTCTTGGCGGCAGCACGGATAAGGCTGATGCCGCCGATATCTATCTTCTCGATGATGTCCTGCTCTGCCGCGCCGCTGGCCACGGTCTGCTCGAAGGGGTAAAGGTCGACGATGACGAGGTCAATCTCCGGTATCTCGTACTCGGCCAGCTGCTCGCCGTCGCTGAACATGTCGCGACGTGCCAGAATGCCGCCGAACACCTTGGGGTGCAAAGTCTTCACACGGCCGCCAAGGATGGAGGGATAGCCCGTCAGGCTCTCCACGGCCACCGGCTGGATGCCGAGTTTGCTGATGAAGTCATAGGTACCGCCCGTACTGTAGATGGTTACTCCCTGGGCGTCAAGTGCTTTAACGATGTCCTCCAGTCCGTCCTTGTAGAAGACCGACACGAGGGCTGATTTTATGCGTTTGGGTTCCATTTTGTTAATTTATCTATTTCCTCTCATGCAAATAATCGCACAAAACACTGACAATACACCATTTGAGCAATATTTTGCACAAATCTCGCTGAATGCAAATATACAACTATTTTTAAATCGTGCAAAATAATTTTATTAACATATTTTAAATAACGCTACCGCACAACCTTGGTGAAGACGGGAGTCTGGCCGTTGAGGACGGTGACGTAGACCTGAATTTCGCCGGCAGGAGGCATGTCGGGCTTGTCCTCACGCGGAAGGTCTTCGGCGGTGAAGAGGTACTCGGTGCCTTCCAGCAGGGCACGGGTGGCCACGCTCTTGGCCTTGGCATGCAGCATGGGGTAGCCGCCCACGGCGGCATCGAACACAGCCGCCTCCTCGTCGCTCACAGGATGCTGCTCCGGAAACTCATCCAGCACAAGATACGCTCCTTCCATGAAGTCGTTGGCTTTCAAGAACTGATCCACCTCCTCGGGCATGGCCTCAAGCCGCGCGGCACGCACGCCGTACCCGTCAAGCACATTGGCAGTGGGCTGGCACTGGCGCAGGTCTTTCACGCTCGACTCCAATCCTCCGCTGCCAAAGGTGCAGAAGGGCACCACCTTCTTGCCGCTGAGGTCGACGCCCTCAAGCCACTTGGCCACCGGCGGGGCATAGGTGCCGAACCACACGGGATAGCCCAGGAAGATAACCCCATACTTCGACAGGTCGGCCTTCACCGGCTGAATCTCGGGCGTCACCCCTGCCTCGTGGTCCTTCATGCATTGCGCAATGGTAGCCTGGAAGTCAGGGTCGTAGGGGTTCACCATCACTATCTCCTCGATATCGGCCTCGAGGCGATTGGCAATCTCCTCGGCCACCATCTTGGTGTTGCCGGTCTGCGAGTAGTACAGCACCAGCACCTTCTCCCCTGCTTTCTTCGAGCCGCATCCGGCGGCAGCCATGGCCACTATCGTCACGGCCAGCATCAACTTCATCGTTTTCATTGTTCTATCTGTTTTCTTATTTGTTTGCCTTGCTTGCCATCATCCCGGCATACAGCTCCGGGAAGCGCGCTTCGAGCGACACCGGCCGCCCATTCTCCATGAAGCAGTGGGTGCTCGTGCCGGTGCAGACCACGCGTCCGCCGCAGGTCATCGTGTATTCGACCACCAGCTTCAGCGTCGTCGCCTCAGCCACCCTGGGCACAATCTCTATCACGTCCTTGAAGGTGGTAGACTGGCGGTAGCGGCACTCCACCGATACCACCGGCGACACCACCCCCTCGGCCTCCATGCGGTCGAAACCATAGCCCAACTGATCCATCCAGTCCACACGCGCCTCCTCCATGAAGCGTATGTAGTTCGAGTGGTGCGTGATGCCCATGCGGTCGCACTCATAGTACTTCACTTCGTGCCTGTAAGGTCTAATCTCCATATTGTCTGTCTTTTCTATCAATCGCCAAACTCAATTCCAACCCCTTTGGCGGTATGCACCAGGCGGCTGTCGGGGGCCACGAGGTTCTGCTCGCGAACGGCCTCCTCCAGCGGTATGCCCACCACATCGGGGTGATGGTAGGCCACCATCTGGCCGAAGCGGCCCTCCATGACGAACTCCATGGCGCGCACGCCGAACTCGGTGGCCAACACGCGGTCGAAAGCAATCGGTGTGCCGCCACGCTGCAGGTGGCCCAAGATGGTGTAGCGTATGTCGTGCTCCACGCCAGCGGCCTTCAGGTCGGCAGCCAGCTGCTCGCCCACGCCGCCCAGCTTGATGTGCTGATAGCCCACCTCTCCGCTCACGCTGCCCGTCACCGTGCCGCCCTTGGGCATCGCGCCCTCGGCCACCACAATGATACAGTAGCCACGACGTTTGTTGTAGCGCTGCTCTATCTTCGCCTTGACTTTCTGAATGTCATACGGTATCTCTGGTATCAGGCACACGTCGGCACCGCCTGCGATGGCCGAGTGCAAGGCTATCCAGCCCGCGTCGCGTCCCATCACCTCGAGGATGAACACGCGGTTGTGGCTCGCGGCGGTGGTCACCAGCTTGTCGATGGCGTCGGTGCAAATCTGCACAGCTGTCTGGAAACCAAAGGTGTAGTCGGTCAGCGAAAGGTCGTTGTCGATGGTCTTGGGCACGCCCACGATATTGAGGCCTTTCTTGCTCAACCCCAGCGAGATGCGCTGGCTGCCGTCGCCGCCGATGTTGATGACGGCATCCACGCCCATATATTGCAGCTTGCGCAGCATCTCGTCGCTGCGGTCCACAGTGGTCCAGCTGCCGTCGGCCTGTTTCACCGGCCAGGCGAAGGGACCGCCCTTGTTGGTGGTACCAAGTATCGTACCACCCTGTATCTGAAGTCCTTCCACGGTCTTCTCGTCGAGCATCACTATCTCTGTCGGCTCGCGCAGCACACCGTTGAACGACTCGATGCAGCCAATCACCTCCCAGTCGGTGGCCTGCGAGGCGCGCTTCACGATGCCGCGAATCACCGCATTGAGGCCCGGGCAGTCGCCCCCGCCAGTCAAAACCATCACTCTTTTCAGTGCCATAGTGTCTATTTTTCGTTCAATATCAAATCCTTGCCAATATCCGCAACACTGGTTGCGGACTACAAATATAAGAAAAATATCCGACACCACCAAATCCGCACCGTTTTTTTTTCTCCTCCTCCCCCTCCCGTGTCACTTTTTCCTCCCCTTCCCCTCCGCTTCCCCTCCGGTCGTTCTACGGTCGTTCTACGGTATTTCTACGGTATTTCTACGGTTTTTAGCGTTAAACGAGCGTAGAACGAGCGTTAAACGAGCGTCAAACGACCCCTTAGGATGCGGAGGGGATGGCGTTTCAACCGGTTGTTTGTAACTTTTGCCGCGCGGTGTGAATATTATTTTGTATCTTTGCACCGAATTTCATGTTGCGCGCGTAGCGCATAGGCCTGACAATGAAACACGGACAGCAGCCCCGGACGATGTGGGCGGCGATGGTGGCCGCCATTGCCGCAGGCATGGTTGTGTCGTGCGGTTTCAGCATCGCTGACAAGCAGATCCGGGGTGACGCGGAGCCTGTGGCCGACACGGTGGCCCTGCCGGCAATGCGCCAAGGCGAGGACATTGTGCGCCACACCGGCTACACGGCCTCCTACAATCACACCACACTCTGCCCCGACTGGGTGGCGTGGGTGCTCACCGCCGACGAGGCAAATGGACAGTGCAACGGACAATATTCCTTCAGCTGGGACCCCGATGTGCAACGCCCCAAAGCCTCGCGCGAGGACTACTCCAACAGCGGATGGGACAAGGGGCACATGGCACCCCGCGCCGACATGAAATGGAGCGAGAGAGCGTTGGAGGAGAGCTACTACTTCACCAACATCTGCCCGCAGCACCATGAGATGAACTCCCAGGCATGGCGCAAAATCGAGGAGTTGACCCGCCGCACGGCGCGGCGGCACGGCAGCGTGGCGGTGGTGTGCGGCCCCCTCTATGACGGCGAGGAGTGCCACATAGGGCCCGGATGCGTGCAGGTGCCCGACCGCTTCTTCAAAGCGCTGGCCGTCAACACCGGACGCGGCTGGCAGACGGTGGGATTTATCGTCGCCAACGACCGGCAGACCGGCGCACCGCGCACCTACACCGTGACGGTGGACAGCGTGGAGGCCGCCATCGCGGGCAGTCGCCACGGCTGGCCGGCCGACCTCTTCCCCACCCTGCCCGACAGTGTCGAGGCAACCATTAACTGGAACACATGGCAATAAGAAAAGAGCAATAACAATATGGACATCAGACACATCATCCTCCCGATCGCCGGCCTGGCACTTCTGGCCGCCTGCAATCCCAAACCCGCCGCGACAGACGACTCCACCGCCGCACAGCCCGAAGTGGTCGTCGCCGGTTTCGAAGACACCGTAGAACTGGAGCTGAAACCCGTCAACCTGTCGAAAGGCGAGAGCTACTTCGACAAGAAGGCCAAGAGCCCGTCGCCGGCCAACACAGCCGCTGCCGCACAGCGCAAGCAGGACAAGGGGCAGGCCGAGACCATCTATGTGGAGACCGACGGAGCGCAGGGACGCGTGTGGGGACATGTCACCATGAAGGGCGACCGCGGCACCGGCACCATCCACGACTGGGACGAGAACACGCTGACCGTCAGCGTCACCCGCCACGGCGACGAGCTCTTCGCCGTCGACCAGAACTCACGCCAGTATGTATTCAAGTTGAAGAAAAACAAAACACAAGAATAATGAAAACGACAGCAGAACTCCAGCAGATTGCGACGCAGGTGCGCCGCGATATTTTGAGAATGACCACCAACGCCAAGAGCGGTCACCCGGGCGGCTCACTCGGCACAGCCGACTGGTTCGTGGCCATGAACTTCAACCTCATGGACTTCGACCCCAAGAGCTTCACCATGAGCGGCGAGGGCGAGGACATGCTCTTCGTCAGCCAGGGCCACATCACGCCGGTCATCTACAGCACCATGGCGCGCCGCGGCTACTTCCCCGTGGATGAACTCAAGACTTTCCGCAAGTTCGGCACCCGCCTGCAGGGCCACCCCTCGACCGAGCACGGCCTGCCGGGCATCCGCATGGCCAGCGGCTCGCTGGGGCAGGGCATGAGCGTCGGCATCGGCGCCGCCCTCGGCAAGAAGATGACGGGCGACAAGCACCTGGTCTACACCATGCACGGCGACGGCGAGCTGGAGGAAGGACAGATATGGGAGGCCGTGATGTTTGCCGGCGCCAAGCATGTCGATAACCTCATAGCCACCGTCGACTACAACAACCAGCAGATCGACGCCACGGTGGACGAAGTGATGACCCTCGGCGATCTCAAGGCCAAATTCGAGAGCTTCCTCTGGAAAGTAGTCGTGATTGAGAACGGCAACGACATGCAGCAGGTGCTCGACGGCATGGCCAAGGCCAAGCAGATGAGCGGCCAGGGCAGCCCGGTGTGCGTGCTGCTGAAGACCAAGATGGGCTACGGTGTCGACTTCATGCAGGACACCAACAAATACCACGGCTCGGTGCTATCTGAAGGGGACCTGCCCAAGGCCCTCGCCCAGTTGCCCGAGACCCTGGGCGACTTCTGATTGGCACTCAGACAAAACACAAAGGGGGCCCCGCAATCCTGCAGGGCCCCCTTTGCTTTTAACGCTTGCGGTGGGAACGCTCCCTGGGCTTGGAGCCTTTCTTGCCATGCGGTGCCTTGTTCCTGTCCGGATGGGACGGCTGCGGACGGTTCAGCTCATCCTCGTCGACGAGGTCGAAGTCTATCTGCTTCTTAAGGAGGTCGACTTTCCGGACGCGGATGTGCACGGGATAGCCGAGCTTGTAGCAGCGGCCATGACGGCGACCGATAACCTGGTAGTTGTCCTCGTCAAGCATGTAGTAGTCGTCCTTCAGCGAACCGATAGGTATCATGCCCTCGCATTTGCTGTCTTCGATTTCGGCATAGATACCCCACTTGCTGACACCGCTGATAAGGGCCGGGAAGACCTGACCCAGCTTGTCGGCCAGGTATTCGGCCTGCTTGTACTTGACGCTGGTGCGCTCGGCGTCGGCGGCCTTCTTCTCCATGACGGAGCAGTGGCGGCAGTACTCCTCATACTCATCGGCACTGACAGAGGCGCCGCCCTGCAGATAGCGCTCCAGAAGACGGTGCACCATCAGGTCGGGATAGCGTCGGATGGGCGAGGTAAAATGGGTGTAGTAGGGAAAAGCCAGGCCGTAGTGCCCGATGTTTTCGGTGCTGTAGTAGGCCTTGCTCATGGTGCGGATGGCGATAGTGTCGACCATGTGCTCCTCGCCACGGCCGGCGATGTTCTCGAAGAGGCGGTTGTAGCTCTCGGCAAGTGCCTTGCGGCTGGAGGTCTTCATGCTGAAGCCCAGCTTGGCGACAAACTCCACAAAGGCATTGAGTTTCTCGGGGTTGGGCTCGTCATGGACACGGTATACAAACGTCTTGTTCTTCAGCTTCCCGATGTATTCGGCCACACTCTTGTTGGCCAGGAGCATAAACTCCTCGATGAGCCAGTTGGCCTCCTTGCTCTCTTTGATGTATACACCGATGGGCTTGGCATTTTCGTCGAGCTGGAACTTCACCTCCTGGGTCTCGAAATTGATGGCACCGCTCTTGTAGCGCGCCGCACGCAACACCGTGGCGATAGCGTGCAGCTTCAGAATGGCGTCAACCACTTGTTCTCCACTCTCCACTTTCCGTTCTCCATTCTCGATTATCTCCTGCGCTTCCTCATAGGCCATGCGGCGGTCACTGCGTATGACAGTCTTTCCGAACCAATTGCCATAGACCTTACCCTTGGCGTCCATCTCCATGACGACGGAGAAACAGAGTTTGTCCTCGTCTTGGCGGAGTGAGCAGACCTCGTTGCAGAGCTTTTCGGGCAGCATGGGGATGGTGCGGTCGACCAGATAGACGCTCGTTCCGCGCTCATATGCTTCGCGGTCGATGGCGCTGCCGGGCTTGACATAGTGGCTCACGTCGGCGATATGCACACCCACTTCGACATGACCGTTAGGGAGTTCGCGGAAGGACAGCGCATCATCGAAGTCCTTGGCATCGGCCGGGTCGATGGTGAATGTAGTGACATCGCGGAAGTCGCGACGGCCATTCACATCTTTTTTGGTGGGTCTCCTTATCTTCTTGGCCTCCTCCTCGACTTCGGCGGGGAAGTCGAGCGGGAAGTCGTATTCGGCCAATATGGACTGCATCTCCACGTTGTTGTCGCCCGGGCGGCCAAGACGCTTGACGACCTTGCCCACGGGGTTGTTCATGCGCTCGGGCCACTCGGTCATCTCCACCAACACCTTCTCGCCATTCTCGGCACCGCCAAGGTCGTCGTTGTGTATGAAAATGTCGACCTGCATGGTGCGGCTATCGCTAACCATGAAGGCGAAGCGCTCCTGCTTCTGTATGACACCCACGAAGCGGGTCTTGGCGCGCTTGATGATTTCCACCACCTGCCCCTCGGGCTTGTGCATCTTGCGCTGCGGGAACATCAGCACCTTCACCGTGTCGCCATGCAGGGCGTGGTGGGTATTGTTGGGCGCTATCTGGATGTCCTCGCGCCCTTCCTCCTCGGGGATGACGTAGGCTTTCCCGCCCTGCTTCATGTCGATGATGCCGGTGACGTAGTTGCGCGGCAGCAGTTCATCGTCGATGCTCTTGGGATTGATTCTGTACTTCCCCTTATGGTCGTCCTCCACAAGGTGTTTCTCTTCGGCCAGCTGCTGCATGGTGCGTATCACTTCCTGCCGCTCGGCCTTGCTGCCGGCTCCGATGCGCGAGCTGACCTGCTTGTGGTTGAAGGCGTCGAAGGGGTTGTTGGCAAAGATTTTGAGTATTTGTTTGGCTAGTTGTTCATTCATATCAGATTCATTCTTTTTAGTAATGCTTTATTGTCGGGCTCGCGGCCCATGAAATTCCTGAAGAGCACCGCGGGATGCTCGGAGCCGCCCCGCGAGAGTATTTCGCGGCGGAAGCGTCCGGCAGTCTCACGGTTGAAGATGCCCTCCTGCTTGAAACGGCTGAAGATGTCGGCATCGAGCACCTCGGCCCATTTATAGCCGTAGTATCCCGACGCATACCCCCCGCCGAAGATGTGGCTGAAATTGGTGGCGGTGCAGCACCCGGGGACCCGCGGCAAGAGGTTGGCCATGGCCTGGGCCTCGACCTCCTCGGCTTTCCCGACGGCCGACGCCGTGTGGAAGGCGATGTCGGTGAAACCGAGGTTCAGCTGACGCAGACAGAGCCATCCGGCCATGTGGTTCTGGGCGGAGCGTATCTTGTCTATATACTCCGTCGGCAGCGGTTCGCCGGTCTGCCAATGGCGGGCGAAGGTGGCGAGGAACTCTGGCTCGTAGCACCAGTTCTCCATCACCTGCGACGGCATCTCCACAAAATCGCGTTTCACATTGGTGCCGCTCAGGCTCTCATACCGCACCTCGGACAGCATCCCGTGCATGGCGTGCCCCATCTCGTGCATGAAGGTCTCCACCTCGCTGAAGCGCAACAGCGAAGGGGCGTCGGCCGTAGGTTTGCTGAAATTGCACACCACCTGTATCTGAGGCCTCACGGCGCCGTGCTGTCCGCGGAACTCCGTCATCCAGGCGCCGCTGCGCTTCGACGGTCTCGGGTGCATATCCAGATAAAGCAACCCCATTTCCCTGGATTGCGGCTGCTGGGGGGTGGGTTGCTGGCTGACGCGGTACACCCTCACATCCTCGTGGTACACCGGCACGGTCTTGTCTTCCACGAAATGCAAGCCGTAGAGACGACCATAAAGGCCGAAGATGCCCTCGCGCACGGCATCGAGCGGGAAATAGGGGCGCAAAGCCTCGCTGTCGAAGTCATAGCGCTGCTGCTTCAGTTTCTCGGCCAGGTAGCTAAAGTCCCAGCTGTTGGCAGCCCCCACATCTTCCAAATCCTTCCGGGCGGCCGGAAGCACGGCATCCTTCAGCTCCTGCATGAAGCGGCGCAGACTGGGCAGGCTCTGCACCATGCGGTCCTCCAGCACGTAATCGCAGTAGGTGTCGTAGCCCAGCAGCCGCGCCTGCTCCGAGCGCAGCTCCACAATCCGTCGTATCACCCCGTTATTGTCATGCTCGTTGCCGCGCCCGCCTATCGAACCGTAGGCACGGTACATCCGTTCCCTCAGGTCGCTGCGTGCGCTGTAGGTCATAAAAGGCATGTAACTCGGCGCCGCAAGGGTGAAGAGCCACCCCTCCTTTCCCTTCGCCTGCGCCTCTTCGCGGGCGGCGTCGCGCACCGCCTCGGGCAGTCCTTCGAGGTCGGCCTCGTCGGTCAGGTGCAGCGTCCAGTCGTTGAGGTCGGCCAGGGCATTTTGCGAGAAGCGAAGCTGCAGCTCGCTCAGTTCCTCGGCATTGCGCTTGTACCGCTCGCGGTCCTCGCCCTCCAAGGCCACGCCGTGACGCACAAAGCTCTTCAGCGTGTTGTCGAGCAGGGTACGCTGCTCTGCATCAAGCATCAACCGTTTGGTGCCTCCTTGGCGTCCGTCCTGCGCAACCTCATCACACACAGCACGTTTCACGCACAGCACCCTCTCATAGAGGCGACGGTCGGTGGCCACCTTCATGCTGAAACGGGTAATCTCGGGCTCAAGCTGCATCACCGCCGCCTGCAGCGCATCGTCGGTGCAGCACTCGTTGAGGCTGGTCATCACGGCGCTGACACGGCACAGCCGGCGGTCGGCGCATTCCAAAGCCTCCACGGTGTTCTCGAACGTGGGCGCGGCGGGGTTGTCGGCGATGGCCTCGACGGCGGCCTCGGCCTCGGCGATGGCGGCCCGCACCGCCGGTTCGAAATCATCCGTATGTATCTTGTCGAAGGGAGGTAACTCCCAATCCTGTAACAATATATTCATCTGTTTTCTTAACGCGTCGGCATCCGGATTTATTGTGTCCGCCTCCGCATATTTCTCAACAGCCTTACTCCCAGCATCCTGTCCACCATTTCAACGGTCGTTCAACGCTCCTTCTACGCTCGTTTAACGGTAAAAAACCGTAGAAATACCGTAGAACGAGCGTAGAACGACCGTAGAACGAGCGGAGGGGAACCGGAGGGGAAGGGGAGCGAAATGAGGGGTGGAAAGGGGGCGGAAGGCAACTTTTTTTTGCCATGTGAATTTTATTTACTATTTTTGCCGCCGGTTTGGTCGCCCGACGAGGGCGCCAAGAGGGAAGCCGGTGAGAGTCCGGCGCAGTCCCGCTGCTGTAAGCTCACAAGCTGAAGCCCAACGATATACGTCACTGTGTGTCGCCATAGGCGCATGGGAAGACGGGGCGAAAGCGAGCAAGCCAGAAGACCTGCCAAACCGATGAAATCGGTACCGCTTTCGAGGAAAAAGCACTCCGGTGACAGACGGCCTGGCCGCCCTTTTGCCCCCGCCACGCGGATTTCCCCCGTTTCCGATACCGATATTGAGATTGGAAGTATTAACAAACTAAAACAATATCAATATGGTAAAAAAAATACTTACGTTAGCATTAGGCCTGATGATGTCTTTTGGCGTCATGGCCCAGTATTCGAACCCCGTGGTTCCTCAGAGTGACATCCAGTTCTGGACAGGTACGGGTAGCAATCGCGCTGTCATTGCCGTCACCTGGAATGACGCTACTGCCGGTAATATCGGTATTGCATGGGGTGTGCAGTGGAATGGTGACAATGTCTCGGTTGCCGATTTGATGGATACCATCGCCACCTACGACGCCAACTTCACCATTGCGCATGGCACCGATACTTACACGCTCATCAACAACCTGACCTATATAAACACTGAGCTGGGTCTGAATCTGGTCGGTCCCGAAGGTTGGTGGTGGTACAATTGGTCGGCTGCCGACGGCTCCAACAAGCAATCTATGGGTGCAGCTGCCGACATCATGGTTAGCGGCGATTTCGTCGACTGGTTGCCGATGGATGAGTATACCTACGAGTCGTATCCCGCCGACACCATGATTATGGCACCCGACCCCAACGGCGACACTCCCGTGGAGCCGACGCCCGAAGACGCCGAGATTGCCGCCAGCGACATCGTCTACTGGGTGGGCAACGGCAACAACAAGGTGGTCTTTGCCATCAACTGGGCCGACACCGCGCTGGCCTGGGGCTACAAGTTCAGCAGCGACAGCGTCTTTGTGAGCGAGATTATCGGTGCCCTCGTGGCCGCCGACCCGCGTCTCAGCATCGAGGGCGACTCGACCTTCGTCAGCGACTTCCACTATGCCGATGCCAACATCACCGACACCCTGGGCATCACTCCCCACGACCCCAGCGACTACAGCATATACTTCAACATGCAGGTCAACCACGTCTCGTCGATGGTCGGCGCCGCCGGCCACGCCGTGGTCAACGGTGACTTTGTGAAGTTTGCCGACACCTATGTCGCCGTCAAGGCCGACAGCACCTGGGTTCCCGACTGGGGCGGATACTGGGACTACACCTATGTGTGGCCGATGACCATCCATCCTGTGAGCGTGCCTTCCACCAGCAGCATCCATGCTGTCAGTGCTGGCAAACTGGCCGTCTGGCCCAACCCTGCCAGCAGCCGCATGAATGTGACGCTGGAAGGCGTGCAGGCCAACGAGGCCGTGCTCTACGACATGGCTGGCCGCCAGGTAGCCACCTACGAGGTGCGCAACGCACAGCTCGGCATTGACGTCAGCGCCATGCCCGCCGGCATCTACATGCTGCGCGCCGGCACCGAGACTGTCAAAGTCGCCGTCCGCCACTAAGCACTGAACTACAATGAGCCGACAGTTGACATCAATCTTCATCGTCCTGTTCCTGGCGTGCGGCCTGCATGTCCAGGGGCAGGGCTCTTTCTGTGGAGCCGTAGGCACCGAGGGGTGTGACGCCATCGCCCACACCCACCCCGCCATCATCGGCTGGGCCACAGGCTGCAACGTGGTGCGCGGGCCGGTGGACATTGTCGACCCCAACGGGCCCCATGTGCGTTTCGGCGAAGAGAGCTACGGCACCGGTGTGGCCAGCCTCGACACGCGCGACGCTGTGAGCCTGGGCGACGGCGGCAGTGCTGTGCTGACCTTCGAGAGCCCCATACGCAACGTGGCAGGTCCCGATTTTGCCGTGTTCGAGAACTCGTTCAACGACAGTTTCCTTGAACTGGCTTTCGTCGAGGTGAGCACCGACGGCGAGCACTATGTGCGCTTCCCATCCACCTCGCTCACGCCGACCGCCACGCAGGTGGGGAGCAACGGCAGTGTGGACCCCACGAAGCTCAACAACCTGGCCGGCAAGTACCGCATAGGCTACGGCACCCCCTTCGACCTTGAGGAGCTGCGCGACAGCGCCGGCATCGACATCGACAGCATCGTCTATGTGCGTGTAGTCGACGTGGTGGGCACTATCAACCCGCAGTATGCCACCCATGACGCCTACGGCCACATGGTCAACGACCCCTATCCTACAAAAGACACCATCTGGGCCAGCGGCGGCTTCGACCTGACGGGCGTAGCTGTGCTGAGCGCGACAATGGGCATCTACGAGTCTCCGGCCGAGCCAGTGACGGTGATTTGGCCCAACCCTGCCACCGACCACGTCAAGGTGAGCTGCAACAGCGGCCAGCATGTCAGCCTCTACTCCACCGACGGGCGTCTCGTGCGCGACAGCCGTGCCATGGACGGCTGCGCCACATTCGACCTGCGCGGCCTTGCCACCGGCGTGTACATTGTGCGCACCGGAGGATGGTCGGGGAAAGTGGTGAAACACTAGCCGACAAACAGTTTTATTCAACAGATTCCATTATCAGACATGCACATTTTCAACAGAATGTGCATGTTTTTTTTGCCATATCGGAAAAAGTGTGTATTTTTGCATTTTGTTTCATCTATATATAGAAACATGGCAGAGATAACTAGAACATTTGACTTGCTCGACCATCTGGTGGAGCGCTTCCCGAAAGACGACATTCTCGCCGGCAAAGTGAACGGCGAATGGGTAAAATATTCGTCGCACGACTACTACAAATATGCCCACTACCTGGCCTATGGACTGTGCGAGGTGGGGCTGAAGCGTGGTGACCGTGTGGTGACCATGAGCGGCAACTGCCCGGAATGGAACTTCATTGACATGGCGCTGGCCCTGTGCGGCATTGTCCATGTGCCCATCTACCCCACCCTTTCGACCGAGAACTACCAGCACATACTGACCCACAGCGAAGCACAGGCTGTGTTTGTGAGCACCAAGGTGCTGCTGGGCCGTTTGCGCGGTGCATTGGACCAACTGGACCCGAAGCCGACAGTATACACCCTGACCAACATCGAAGGCGAACACCGGATGCTGGAGATATTGAAAGCCGGTATCGCCAACCGCGACAAATGGATGGCGGAAATAGAGCAGCGCAAACGCGACATCAAGCCTGAGGACTGGGTGACGATGATTTACACCAGCGGCACCACGGGGTTGCCCAAAGGAGTCATGCTGAGCCATCGCAACCTGTGCAGCAACTTCCTGGCACATGCCGAGGTGAACCCCATGAACAGTTCCTGCCGCGCCTTGAGTTTCCTGCCGCTGAACCACATCTATGAGCGCTCGCTCAACTACCACTGGCAGGTCAAAGGCGTCAGCATCTACTATGCCGAGAGCCTGGGCACCATACAGCAGAACATGCTGGAGATACAAGGCGACGGTTTTTGCGCCGTGCCACGCGTGCTGGAGATGGTCTATGACAAGCTGTATGCCGCCGGCAAAGACTTCAAAGGCATCAAGAAACGTATCTACGACTGGGCCTTCTGGCACGGCAAACGCTATGACTATACGCTCGTCAAAAAGGTCAGCCTCCTCTATCAGCTGGCGCAGTGGTTCCTCGACAAGGCCGTGTACAGCAAATGGCGCGAGAAGTTCGGCGGGAAACGCCTCACCGTCATTACCGGCGGCAGCTCCATACAACCCAACATGGTACGCCTCTTTGCCGCCGCGGGCATCAATATCTATGAGGGATACGGACTGAGCGAGACCAGCCCGGTCATTGCCGTCAACGACCCCGCCCACAACATGGTGAAGATTGGCACCGTGGGACCCATACTAAAGGGTGTGGAGATGAAATTCGGCGAAGACGGCGAAATCCTGACGCGTGGACCGCATGTGATGATGGGATACTATAAAGACCCGGAATACACAGCACAGGTCATCGACGAAGAGGGATGGTTCCACACTGGCGACATCGGCGAGCTGGTGGGTGGAAAATACCTGAAGATAACCGACCGCAAGAAAGATATCTTCAAACTTTCGGCAGGCAAGTATGTGGCACCCCAGCTGATAGAGAACATGCTGCGCGACTCGGAATACATCGAGCAGGTGATGGTCATCGGCGAGAACGAGAAACAGGTGGCAGCCCTCATCAGCCCCAACTTCAACACCTTGCACTACTGGGCGCTGAAATACCACCTGCACTACCGGGACAACAACGAACTGATTAGCCTGCCGCAGGTGCACGACAAGTACCGCAAGGTGCTCGATGTGTACAACAAAACGCTGGCTCCGCACGAGCAAATCAAACAGTTCCGCCTGGTGGTCGACGAATGGACGCCCGCCAACGGATTGTTGTCGCCCACGCTGAAGTTGCGCCGCGGTCCCCTGACAGAGAAATACAAAGACCTGATAGCCGACATCTTCGGCAAAGAGAGAAGCAACGCTGCCGGTTTCTTCTCGGCCTTCAAGTCAGTGGAGCTGCCCACCATGCCGTGGGGAAAGAAAAACGAGAAATGACCATGAGACGCTGGACATATATCGCTGTGGCAGTCCTGCTGTGTGCCTCATGCGGCACGCAACAGAAGTATGCCTACCTGAAAGACGCTCCCCGGAACGAGGAGATGCCAATCGAGAACAACTACAGTTCATTGGTATTCCCAGGCGACCTGCTCTACCTCTATGTGAGCAGCAATATGCCCGAAAGTGTGATTCCGTTCAACGAGGAAACAAACATGGGAAAGGCTGTTGAGAAAACAGAGATTAAAGGCTACCGCGTGAATCAGGAAGGCAAGATACACTTCCCGATACTGGGTGAGGTGCAGGCCGCCGGACTCACCCGCGACGACCTGGCGCGCTACATCGAAACCCGGCTGAAGGAACAGAAGTTGGTGAAAGACCCTGTAGTGACCGCGAAACTGATGAACTTCCACGTCAGCGTTATCGGCGAGGTGACACAGCCGAGAGTTCTGTTCTCCGACGGCAATCGACTGACCATTTTCGAAGCCATCGCCCAATGCGGTGACATAACGATGTATGGGATGCGCGACATGGTCACGGTGATGCGCTTCCACGGCGACAGCGTACGGGTCGACACGCTGGACCTGACCTCGAAGAGCACGCTGGATTCGCCCTGCTACTACCTGCAGCAAGGCGACATCGTATATGTGGAGCCCACCCGCAAGAAGAAACGCGAGGCCTACCGCAACGAGAACTGGCCTAAGTATATCTCTACCGGAGCCTCTGCCATACAGTTAGCCTATCTCATATATTACAAATACGCACTCGACCCAAAAACCAGACGCAACTAATTATGATTTCATTCATTATCGCTATCGTATTGCTGGTACTTGGCTACTGGCTTTATTCAAGGGTTATCGAACGCATTATCGGCGTCGACCCCATGCGCGTGACGCCCGCTGTGGCACACCCCGACGGAGTGGACTATGTGCCCATGAAGCCGTGGCGCATCTTTCTCATCCAGTTCCTGAACATCGCGGGCGTGGGGCCCATCTGCGGCGCCATCATGGGTGCCCAGTTTGGCACGGCCTCGTTCCTGTGGATCGTGTTCGGCTGCATCTTTGCCGGCGCGGTGCACGATTTCATCAGCGGCTTCATCTCCATCCGCATGGACGGCGCTTCGCTGCCAGAGATACACGGCAAGTACTTGGGCAACGGCATGAAGCAGTTCATGCGCGGCTTCACGGTGCTGCTGATGATCCTGGTGGGCGCCGTCTTCGTGAACACGCCCGCCGTGCTGCTCAACCAGAACTTCACACCAGACTGGAACATCTACATCTGGGTGGGCATCATCTTCGCCTACTACCTGCTGGCCACCCTGCTGCCTATCGACAAGGTGATTGGCAAGATTTATCCCATCTTCGGCATCCTGCTGCTGGCTATGGCCGTGGCCATCGTGGTGGCCTTTGTGGTCTACCGGGTGCCCGTGCCCGAGGTGTGGGACGGCCTGGAAAACCGCCACCCCAAGGCCGAGAGCAACCCCATCTTCCCCATGATGTTCATCAGTATCGCCTGCGGCGCCATCAGCGGCTTCCACGCCACGCAGAGCCCCCTCATGGCGCGCTGCATGGTCAACGAGAAGCAGGCCCGTCCCATCTTCTACGGAGCCATGATCACCGAAGGCGTTGTGGCCCTCATCTGGGCTGCCGCCGCCACCTACTTCTTCCACGACAAGCCTGAGCTCTGCATCGGCAAGAGTGGCAACGACATGGTGGGCGTCATCGCCAACGAGTGGTTCCCCAAGGTCATCGCCGTCATCTGCATCCTCGGCGTCATCAGCGCCGCCGTCACCAGCGGCGACACCGCCCTGCGGTCGGCCCGCCTCATCGTGGCCGACTTCATGCATGTGGACCAGAAGCCCATACCCAAGCGTCTGCTCGTGGCCCTGCCGGTCTTCGTGCTGGCCGCCGCACTGCTCATCTTCTCGCTGGCCGACGCCGAGGGCTTCCAGGTCATCTGGCGCTACTTCTCGTGGGCCAACCAGTTCCTGTCGATGGTCACGCTGTGGGCCATCACCGTCTTCCTCAGCCGTCACCTGCCCGGCAAGGCATGGTACTGGATTACCCTTGTCCCCGCCCTGTTCATGAGCATGGTGACCATTAGCTTCCTGCTGGTGGCCGAAAAGGAGGGCCTCGGCAGCGTGCTGCCCCGTCCGGTAGGCTATGGCATCGCCGCCGCCATCACGCTGGTACTCGGCGTGCTCTTCTTCGTGCGTAAGCGAAACAAAAACGAGGTGCCGCAGCAATAATTTTGCATTAATTACGTTAGTGTTACGAAAAAGTTGTATCTTTGCATTTTGAAATAATAGAGAAAAATGAAGAAAAATATCGCTCTCATTCTCGCCCTGCTCGTTGTGGGCACGGCATTTGCAGGCCCCAAGCCCCGCAAGAACTCGCGTACCGAAATGGGCATCCACGGGAACGCAATCTATGTGATTGAGTACACTTATAACCTCCGTGGCGGACGCGACGGTGGCCGTCAGCTCATCTGCATCGACAGCATCACCTTCGACAAGCGCGGCAACTTCGCCGATAAGTTCCGCACCAAGGCCGACGACTACACGTGGTACAGCTACTTCTTCGACGTCAACGGCTACAGCCTCGGCTGGAATGAATACAACCGCGAGAAGATGCTCACCGGTCGCACCGCATACCTCAACGACCGTGACGGTAACCGCATTGAGCGCACTGTCTTCCTCGGCAATCAGATGACCAAGAAGGAGAGCAGCACCTTCAAGAACGGCCTCAAAGTGGAGGAGCAGAGCTTCGACAGCGACGGCGAGATGACCGAGAAACGCACCTACAAATATGACCAAAAGGGCAACTGCACCGAAATGGAGTTCTACAACCGCGACGGCGAGCTGATGCAGCACTACCTCTATAAGTATGACGCCCGCGGCAACCGCGTGGAGTGGCGTTTCTACGATGCCGACGAGTTCCTCTCGGCCCTCACCACTTACTACTACGACGACCACGACAACCTCATCGAGGTCAGCTCGTTTAACTATGACGAGCACCTCAACTGGAAGCACAGCTACGTCTACGAGTACGACGAGGACGACAACTGGGTGCGCCAGACCATCTACCGCAACAACGTGCCCTACCAGGTCATCGAGCGCGAGATTGCCTTCCCGGTGGAGAGGTAACGGCTCTACAAAGGAGTGACTAATAAACCGACATATTAATTGATTTAAAAAGTTGCACACGACACGAATTAGTGGGAGTATTATGAAGTACAAATTATTACTTGCTGCATTGATTACAACAATGGTATTAAGTTCTTGTACTACATCTACAAGGATGATTCAGTCCTCTCCCGTAATTGCACGAAACGTGGAATTAGATCCTCTTAAAGCAGACATTGAGGTTAATCAGGATCAGAAACTGATGGGTGAAGGATATGCAACATATATTCTTTGCTTCAGAGTCAGTGGTTTGAGATCACAGAAACAGGTTGAGGGTATAACCTATTCCCAAGGAAATGGTTTTATATTAGATCGTGGCAGGGCTACCGCTCGCGCTATTGCTGCCTACAAAGCACTTGAATCATGCCCCGAATGTGATGTTTTGGTCCATCCCAAATACGATATTACAATAAAAAGATCACCTCTTGGCATTCTTTTCAGAAAATATATCGTAAATGTGAGTGGATATGGTGCCAAATATAAAAATATCCGTACGGAAAAACAGATTAAGGTTATTAGCAGCCACGATAAAGAATATATCGTTGTTGACGAGGATTAATAGGGCAATACATATATGAACTTAGACAGGGTCAGATTCTTCAATCTGACCCTGTCTATTTAATGACATATATTCATTATCCAAATAACGACATCTGCCTGACGCCTTGGGCGCAGTAGTGCTGGTAGGGGCAGGCATAGGGCTCAAGACAGTGCTGGCCCGTGGGAGTATCCGGCTCGCCGTGGGACAATATCTCTTTCATGGCGGCGATATTACGGGCAATCTCGTCGTGATGTTCCTCCAGTTCCTCGGTAAGGTCGATGATGTCAAACCTATTCTCCCCATTATACACGATGCAGAACTTGTTGATGCTGCGGCAATGTGAGATGACGTAGTGCTGCAGGGCGGCGTCGCGCTTGTAGGTTTCACTGAGGACATTGCCGCTCTTTACTTCATATATATTAAGGGTGCCGTCGGCGTTCTTGCGTACCACGTCAGCCAGCACCAGCACATCATCATAGAGGAAGCCGGCCTCAAAAAGGTCGACTTCTGCTTCTTTTTCCAGATACATAGTTGTCAGCTCGGGGTAGGCGTCGACGTTGCGCTTTAGTTCAGCGCTGAGGTCGATGCCGTCGGGGAAGGTGTCTTTGAAAGCGTACTCGAATTCGCGGCCGCGGTCGAAGCGACGCATCTGCTCGGCGGTGTAGCGCGCCAGGCGCGGCTCGTGGACGTCGAGCCACAGGGCGCGGTCGCACTGGAGGCCGCGGATGTACTTGCTCTTGCTGAGAAGGTGTGGCATAAACTAAATCGGATTACTCTGATTACTCGGAGTATTCAGAATATTCAGACACTCCTCGACCGAGGCGGCAGCCACCAGCCCCGCGGCGCTGCGGAGGAGGCCTTCGGCGCGCATGGCGTCGAGCTGGGCGAGGAAGGGGTTGTAGTAGCCGCCGAGGTTCAATAATATCATCGGCTTGCTCTGGGACTGATTCGCTCCACTTCGGTCGCGCACCAGCCCCAGCTGGTTGGCCACCATGACCTCGAGCACCTCGTCGAGGGTGCCGATGCCGCCGGGGAGGGCGACGAAGGCGTCGCTGTGGGCGATGAGGTATTCCTTGCGCTCGGCGAGGGAACGGACGCGGACGAGCTCGCTGACGGGCTGCGAGCGGATGATGTCGTCGCTGAAGAAGGTGGGGATGACGCCCACCACGCGGCCGCCCTCCTGCAGGGCCGCGCCGCTCATGGCGCCCATCAGCCCCAGATTGCTGCCGCCGTAGAGCAGCGTGTGGCCGCCGCGGGCGATGGCGCGGCCGAGCTGCCGCGCGGCCTCGGTGATTTGTTCGCTGTGCGGGAGCGACGCCCCGCAGAAGACTGAGATGTTCATTCTATCCCTTTATGTTCAACAACATCCTTTAAATACAACCCAATAAATCGACCATCGGGAAGGTATCCCGCAATGGAAGTGAAACCTCTGTCTTTATCATAGAACACTTGCCAATGCCATTCCCCGCCCCCGCCGACATGCCGCCCCATGGCGACCACACCATCGTCAACGTTACCGTTAATGCAATTTTCTGTTATCTTGTAGCGTAGAATCTTGAAATGGCCATCGACATCTCCAATATAATAGCGGCGATATTTTCTGTCACACTTGAGTGGGAACTTCATCTCGGGGAAAGGGAAATATTCGAACAGGGCAAACGCATCGGAGCGCGGCGGATGCAGCCAAACCTTTTTCTCGTTCTCAATGATTCCCGTACTCTCCACATGCTCGGTGTACGGCCACGCAGCAGCAAGGCTGTCCTTGTTGTAGCTGTCGTGATAGGCGTAGAAGAGTTGCCGTTGCGACGCATCGCCCCAAAACGCGCTGTCCGTCGTCCACATGCTGACATATAATTGCCGGACAGAGTCACCCAGGTTCATTTCGGCCTCGAAGATGAACTCCTTGTATGGCTTGTAGACTCCCTGTGCATTGGCGGCGACGGCGAGCAGGGCGGCGCATAGGAGCAATATCTTCTTCATTGTCTGTCTGTGTTTATTGTTTCCGTGCAATCTGTTGTTTCATCCGGTCAGTTTCACCGCGCATATATGCGGGGTGGACTTTCGGTGCGAAAATCGGTCGCGCATATATGCGGGGAGCACTTTCCGGGTGAAAATAGACCTCGCATATATGCGGAGCGCACTTTCCGGCCGAAAACCGGCCCCGCATCGATGCGGGGTGCGTTTGCCGGGCCGATTCGTGACCCCGCATATATGCGCGGTGCGTTTTCACGCCTCGGACGGCTCCGCGTCGGGCTGCGGGTCGGTGTCGGAGCTGTCTTTCTTCTTCTTGTTGGCGTTGGGGTTCGACATCGCGTGCTTGCGGAAGTATTCGAGGTCTTCGCTGACGAGGGCGACGAGTTTCTGCGCCTCGGCGCGGTCGGGGTTGAGGAGGGCGTAGGCGTTGGTGAGGCGCACGAGGGTGAGGTAGGCGCGGTCGGTGGCCTCGCGGGCTGCCTTGAGCTCGCCCATGATTTGCGCCGAGCGCTCGTCGTTGCGTTCGGTGAGGAGCTGGCGCACGCGGTCGTTGGCGGCCTTGAGGCGGTCGGCGAGGATTTCGAGGCCGAGGCGGCGCAGCTGGGTGCGGTACTGGAAGAGGTCCTGCAGCATGTTGTCGATGAGGCCGCTCTCCTTCATGTAGTTCTCCGTGGTCTTGATTTTGTAGTTCTTGATGACGCGCAGCAGGGGCTCGGCGTGCTGGGCGGTCTCGGCGATGGGGAACTTGGCGTAGGCCTTGACGGTGTCGCGCAGCGAGGCGTAGAGCTTGTCGCGCTCCTCGTCGGCGGCCTTGAGGGGGTCGGTGAGCTCGCTGTCGCGGTAGCGCTTGAAGGCTTCGTCCTCGGCCCGGAAGGCGGTGTCGAACTCGTCCTTGCCCTTGCGCCAGAGCTCGTGGTCGACGGGCAACTCGGCGGTGCGCTTGCCGAAGGTGGTCATGTACTCGTAGTGGGGCGCGTTGGCCGCGCGGCCGACGGTGACGTCGGGAATCTGATTGGTTAAGTCCATATTCATTATATTTATCGGTTAAACATTAGTTCTTCTATGGGTTCTTGTGATTCTTTCTTTTCCTCCCAAAGTATGTCGGGATTGGTTTCTCTGCTCAAAAAGGCCGGATCATAAGATGCAGGCCAAACAAAGATTTTATCGTATGGTCCAGGCACTCTCGGAGTCCTTGGCTTTGGCAATGAAACGGGGGCAATGGTATCGGGAGGCGTATCATTTGCCCTGGACCATGTAATCATTGGAATTAATCTCTCCAACGTGTCGGCAGGGCGGACTTTCGTCGTGTCCACGCTCTGCGCCGAGGCTCCGAAACCGATACCGCACAGCACCACGAGGGCTAAAAATACTTTCTTCATATACATTATATATTATTGGTTAAACTTCGGTTTCCCGCCAGGGTTTGTTGAGGCCCCGCGCCTCCGGCGCGGGGCCTCAACGTCCACCGCAGGCTACTCTTTGCGCCAGCGCTTGAGCGTCGGGAAGTACTGCCGCAGACCCTCGCGGTACTCGTCGGCGGTGAGGTGCTGGCCGGTGTTCTTGTTGAACTCGTCGAGGAACTGCACGCAGACCTCTATCATCTCGTCCATGGTGCAGTCCTGCGTGAAGTGGCCGTCGGCGAAGCAGTACTTGCAGTAGTCGGGATTGTCGCTCACGACTTCGTCGGTCAGCGGCATTCCGCAGCTCTGGCAGAAGCGCTGCTGGTTGGGGAATGGGTTATCCATAGCTTTCTTTCTGTTAATCTATTTATTCTCCTGCCCGCCTGCGGCGGGCGAAATCTATAAATCTTATAGATTATTGCGTTTCGCGGATTTGGAAGTCCCGCCGCAGGCGGAAATAATTTATAAGATTTATAGATTTCTGCCGCGTCAGCGGCTAGGCGATTTATTTGCGTTTCAGTACGGCGTGGACTTTCTCGATGATGTCGGCGGCGCGGAGGTGGTAGTTGGTGAGCATCTCGTCGGGGGTGCCGCTCTCGCCGAACTTGTCGTCCACGGCCACGTACTCCATCGGCGTGGGGCAGCGGAGGGCGAGGGTCTGGGCCACACTGTCGCCCAGGCCGCCGTTGAAGAGGTGTTCCTCGCAGGTCACCACGGCGCGGGTCTTCTTGGCGCTGGCCACGATGGCCTCCACGTCGAGCGGCTTGATGGTGTGGATGTTGATGACTTCGGCGCTGATGCCTTCCTTCTCCAGGGCTTCGGCGGCCTGCAGGGCTTCCCACACCAGGTGGCCGCAGGCGAAGAGGGTCACGTCCTTGCCCTCGCTCAGCAGCTGGGCCTTGCCTATTTCGAACTTCTCGTTCTCCGGCAGGAAGCAGGGCATCTTGGAGCGGCCGAGGCGCAGGTAGACGGGTCCGACGTGCTCGGCGGCGGCCAGCGTGGCGGCCTTGGCCTGGTTGAAGTCGGCGGGCACGAGCACGGTCATGTTGGGCAGCACCTTCATCAGGGCGATGTCCTCCATGGTCTGGTGCGTGGCGCCGTCCTCGCCGAGCGAGATGCCGGCGTGCGAGCCGCAGATCTTGACGTTCTTGTTGCTGTAAGCCACGACCTGGCGGATCTGGTCGTAGACGCGGCCAGTGACAAACTCTGCGAAGCCCCCGATGAAGGGCACCTTGCCACAAAGGCTCAAGCCGGCGGCGATGCCGACCATGTTGGCCTCGGCGATGCCGCACTGGATGAAGCGCTCGGGGAATTCCTTGGCGAAGCCGTCCATCTTGACGCTGCCTTTCACGTCGGCGCTCAGCGCCACGACATTCTCATTGCGCTTGCCAGCTTCCACAAGGCCTTCGCCCATACCGGCGCGCAACTCTTTGCTTGATTGTTTTTCGTAGTGGGTCAT
>JAFXXI010000037.1 GCA_017542345.1 Bacteroidales bacterium | reverse complement strand
GGTACTAATTACCCGAAGACTTTCCGTTGTGATTGCTTTAATGTGGGAATGCGTTAATGCGTGAGTGGCTTGCGCAGTCAAATCACTTACACAATGACGCAATAACACAATAACGCATTCAATTTCTCTTATATGTCTTGTGTCCAGTGTGCCAAAACCATTATTTTGGTGGCTATGGAGTGAGTGTTCACCTCTTCCCATTCCGAACAGAGAAGTTAAGCCTCACATCGCCGATGATACTGCACTTGTTTGTGGAAAAGTAGGTCGCCGCCAATTTTTATAAGGGAATCACAGAAATGTGGTTCCCTTTTTTTATTACAACGCCGATGATACTGCATCCTCTGCTTAATCCGAAGAGTGGGGACTCTTCGGGCCTCGGCTCGCGGAGCCACAGGCTCTGCTCATGTGTGGAAAAGTATGTGAAGGAAGTCCAGTGGACTTCCGATAGCGTAAGCGGAGAATATAACGCCCATTTTTATAAGAGCATTCCGAAAGGGATGCTCTTTTTTTGTGCAATATAAGCGTCGGAACACCTCGAAATGACAGGGGAAAATGGCAGGGGTGTGAAAAAATATTTTGCCGTGTGGAGAAATCTTTGTACCTTTGCAGCGGATTAGCGGGTGCGTGTGGCGGGGAGTGAATTCGGCAAAAAACAAAACAATACATATTATGGCAAAGATTAAAAACCTGATTGGCAAAGACAGCTATGACTGGAAATTCAGCACGGTGGGCGGAGTGACCCGCGTGAACATCGAGAGCGGTGCCGACATCGCCCATCTGGACGAGTTGGACCAGAAACTGTGGACGGTGTTGAGCTGCCCGGTGAAGGGCCTGGAGTTCGACGAGCGCACGCTCGCGCTGATGGATACCGACAAGGACGGCAAGATACGCGTGAACGAGGTGGTGGCCGCCGCGCAGTGGCTGAAGAAGGTGCTGGTGAACATGGACTACCTGCTGGAGGAGAACGACCATATTGAGTTCTCGGCCGTGAGCGACACGTCGGACGAAGGCAAGCAGGTGATCGAGTCGGCCAAACTGATATTGAACAGTTTGGGGCGTGAGAAGCAGAGCATCTGCATGCAGGACGTGGCCGACTATCTGACGGTGTATGAGGAGAAGTGCAAGACCGAGTATACTGCCGCTGAGAGTGAACCCTACGAGCCTCCCTACGGCGAGGGAAGCAACACCGCCGAGGCGGCCGTAAACGCGGTGCGCGCCAAGGTGGCCGACTGGTTCATGCGCTGCAAGCTGGTGCAGTTCGACGAGGATGCCGCCGGTGCGCTCGACGTGCAGGTGGAGAAGATTGCCGCCATCAGTGACAGCAACCTCAACGACAACGTGGCCCAGATATCGGCTTACCCGTTGGCCCGTCCGCGCAAGGAGGCCCTGCTGCCTCTCAACGAGGGTCTGAACCCCGCCTGGCAGGCGCCGATGGCCGCCGTGGTGGCCGCCGTGCCCGAGTTGCAGGGCAAGGAAACCGTGAATGAGGAAGAGTGGAATGCCATCGTGGCCAAGGTGGATGCCTACAGTGCCTGGAAGACCGCCGGCGAGACGGCTATGAACGAGGCCATTGCCGCCCAGGTGGGCGAGCATGCCGCCGCCATCGAGCCGGTAGAGAAGCTGCTGCGCTACTGCCGCGACTACTTCCGTCTGTTGCACAACTATGTTGTGTTCAAAGACTTCTATCGCCGTGACGACAAGAGCCTGGCAGTTTTCCAGGCCGGTAAGCTCTATATCGACCAGCGCTGCTGCGACCTGTGCGTCAAGGTGAGCGACATGGGCAAGAGCACCGCCACCGCTGGCAAGAGCGGCATGTACCTGCTCTACTGTCACTGTATCGCCAAGAACGGAGGCGCCCAGATGGACATCGTGGCAGCCCTCACCGACGGCGAGATTGGCGGCCTGCATGAGGGCAAGAACGCCATCTTCTACGACCGTGCGGGTCAGGACTGGGATGCCACCATCACCAAGATTGTCGACAACCCCATCTCGATACGTCAGGCCTTCTGGAGCCCCTACCGCAAGTTCGGCAACTGGGTGACCGATAAAATCACCAAGAGCGCCTCGGAGAAGGAGAGCAAGCAGTTTGACGAGATGACGTCGAAGGCCGACACCGCCAGCACCAACCTCACCGCCAAGCCCGAAGAGGGCGCCGCCGCCGAGAAGAAGCCCGCAGCGCCGTTCGACATAGCCAAGTTCGCCGGTATCTTCGCCGCCATCGGCTTGGCCTTCGGCGCCATAGGTGCTGCGCTGGGCATGCTGGGCGGCTTCATCGTCGCCAAGTGGTACAATGTCATCATCCTCGTGGCCGCCGTCATCCTTCTCATCAGCGGTCCCTCGATGCTGCTGGCTTGGCTCAAGCTGCGCAAGCGCAACCTGGGTCCCGTGCTCAACGCCAACGGCTGGGCCATCAACAGCGATGTGAAGGTCAACACCACCTTCGGCAAGACGCTGACCTCGATGGCCAAATATCCCAAGGTAGTTGCCAAAGACCCCTTCGCCGACAAGAAGATGCCGTGGTGGCAGAAGTGCCTCATCTGGCTCGGCATACTGGCAGTGCTCTTCCTGCTCGTCTTCCGCCTGACGCAGCACCGCTGGGTGTGGCAGCCCAAGGCAGAGGAGCCTGTGGCCGAGGTGGTAGACTCTGTGGCCCCTGTGGCCGATACGGTGGCTGTGGAAGCCGCGGCCGAGGAGACTCCGGCAGAATAAACAAGCAAAAGACAAGACAGGCAAGAGGCTATGAAGTACGTAAGGATGTGCGCCATAGCTCTTGCCTTGTTTATTGGCGAAAGCACCATGGCACAGGATGACAGCCTTTTCACCGCCGCATGGTGGAATGTGGAGAACCTCTTCGATACGCGCGATGACCCGCGGACCAACGACGACGAGTACACGCCGCAGGGCGACCTGCACTGGACGCGCCACAAATTGGACTCCAAACTGCAGGGCATCTACAAGACCTTGGTCATGATGGAGATGCCCGACGTGGTGGGACTGGCCGAAGTGGAGAACAAATATGTGCTTCGCGAGTTGTGCCAGGGCACGCCGTTGGCGCAGGAGCACTATCGCTTTGTGCATTACGACTCGCCCGACCGGCGTGGCATCGACGTGGCACTCATCTACCGCACCGACCGGTTCTGCGTCATCGCCTCGCGGACGGTCAACGTAAGCGACAGCGCGGAGGGCTTTTACACGCGCGACATCCTTGTGGTGGAGGGCGTCACTGCCCGGGGCGACAGCGTCTGCCTACTGCTCAACCATTGGCCCTCCAAACGGGGCGGCGATGAGGCTGACAAGCGTCGGCTGGAGATTGCGCGCACTGTGCGTCGACTGATGGTAGAACTGTACGGAAAGCACCCCGGGGCGGCCGTTATCGCCATGGGCGACATGAACAGCACTGCCGACGAGGAGGCCATCATGCAGGGAATGGGCTTCGGCACCGACACGGTGAACCCCGAGGGCATACGCAACCTCACGCTGCGCCTGCCTGCCGACTGGGGCAGCCACAAGTACCAGGGCCAGTGGCGCTACATCGACCAGATGTTTCTCCTGGCCGGCAGGGAGTGGGATGTGCGGAAGCTGAAACTGCAGAAGTTCGACCACCTGCTCACCGAAGAGAAAGGGCATCCGGGCGTACGCCCCAAGCGCACGAATCAGGGGCCGCGCTACGAGGGAGGCCTGAGCGACCATCTGCCGATGCGGCTGATACTTGAACATCATACAACACAATAGACATTAGACAGGAATGACAATGTACAGACATGGTAGTATAGGGTACAAACTGGCGGTTGCCTTTGCGGGATGTGTCCTGCTTTGCGCCTGCCGGAAAGGACCGCTGGACATGGAACTGGTGGCCGAGGGGTTTGACCGAGGCGCCAAGGCCGAGGTGTCGGGCGGCGAAGCCTGCTGGGTGAACGGCGAAACCGTGCGCATCAACGGCGTGGACATGACGGTGACGGTATCGGCTGACGGCAACTCGGCCTATGTGTCCGACGTGGAGCGCGCCGATGTCTATCGTGCTTTATATCCCAACACACTGAATCCTACGGCGCTGCTGAATGATGATGATGTGACGGTCACAATACCGCGGGCCTACACCTACCGCGTCAGCCACGGCCACCAGGCGCTCGACCTGCCGATGGTGTCGCGCGCCACTTCGGGCGGACGTCTGTTGTTCAAGCACCTGACAGCCGCCGTGGTGGTGGAGGTGAAGAACGATTTCGGCATCGACATACAGGTGGACAGCATTGTGGTCAGCAGCGACAGCTACCAACTCAGCGGCAGCCGCGCCATCACGCTAACCGAATCCCTCGCGGTGTCGGCCTGCACCACGGCCACTGCCGCCGACCGGCGGGTGGCGGTGCGCTTCAACGGTGGAACCACATTGACGGTGGCCAGCGGCGAGACCCGCCAGGTGCAGGTTCCGGTGTTGCCCGTGGGCGCCGGCAACAAGTTTACGGTGACGGTAGCTACCCACAACGTGGGCGATGCCGCCATGCAGTACACCTTCAGCCGTACACAGACCACCGGCGGCGCTTTGTCCCGTGCCCAAATGGGCTATGCTCCGGCCAAGTTTGGCGGTGTTTTCTCTGTCGCCGCCAACAAACAGGTGCGCTTTTCGCCCGGCAACCTGCAGTACTACTGCTCCTCGTCGTCACCCCAGTGGCGCTTCGCACAGCACCAGTATGATGTGGCGACATTCGCAGCAGCGGCATACGCGGCGAACTCTGGGCAGTGGATAGACCTATTCGGCTTTGCCAATAACGGCTGTGGTGCAAGGTATCCATATAGTAATGGGTCGGAATATCTTCCAGATACTTCAATTTCTAAAACCCCTTACGACTGGGGGTGGAACAATGCCATTACCAACGGTGGCAATGTGACTAGCCGATGGCGTACGTTGACAGCGGCGGAGTGGTCATATCTGATTAGCGACCGCAGCGGGTGTGTTGGTTTGGCCTTGGTTAATGGTTACAAAGGAATGATAATCATACCTGACAACTGGGTGCAACCTGCCGATGTTTCAACATTTGTCAGTGGGACTTCTAGAGGCTACCAAACCAATATTTATGGTTCTGAAGCCAAGTGGGCGAAGATGGAGGTGGCAGGAGCTGTTTTTCTGCCTATCAACGGATATCGTGACAACACTACACAAAAAGAAAACGCTACAGCAGGACATTATTGGACAGACAAACTGGAGTCTTCCAAGGCAAAGAAGTTGCTGATTAACTCCTCCGGGGAAGCTTTATACGATGCCCAACCAGCCTATGGAATGTCCGTCCGCCTAGTGCGGGATGTGCAGTAGGGGAGAGCAGTGGTTACTGCTCTTGCCAGAACTCGGCGTGTTTGATATTCAGGGTCTCGGGGTCGAATGTCGGCTCCAGACCCTCTTTCTTTTGCCTTTCGTAATCCTTCAGTGACCGCAGCGCTTTAGGCGAGAGCAGCAGGATGGCCACGATGTTGATCCACGCCATCGCCCCCACACCGATGTCGCCAATCGTCCACACCGTGCCGCTGCCGGTCATTGCGCCGAGGAACACGGCGCTGATGGTGCCGATGCGCAGCATCCACACCACCACCTTCTCGCCGCGGTCGTCGCCAAAGACGAGGTCTGCTTTCTCAAGGGCGTCAAGCCGCTCGGGATGCTTCCGGTATTGGCGGCGGCGCCAGCGGTTGAAGAGGTAGACGAGGTTGGTCTCGGCATAGTAGTAGTAAGCCATGATGGTGGTGAAGGCGAAGAAGAAGAGCGCGATGGAGATGACCATATCGCCCGCGCGGGGACCGACCACAGTGCCGAGGGCCGAGGAGGTATAGAACACGCCCGGCTCGCCCACGGGGGCGCCGGGATTCTGTTGCAGATAGGTGACCACCGCCTCGCCGCCCACCACGGGGGTGACGCTCTCGATAATGTTATAGGTGCGGCAAGCCAGTATCATCAATGCTGTGGCGGTGCATACCAACAGGGTGTCGATATACACCGAGAAAGCCTGCACAAGACCTTGCTTCACGGGGTGGCTCACCTTGGCCGCCGCCGCCACGATAGGACCTGTGCCTTGACCGGCTTCGTTGCTGTAAATACCGCGCTTCACGCCCCAGGCGATGGTGCTGCCCAGCAGGGCGCCGCCCACCTCGTTCACCCCCACGGCACCGCGCAGCATCTGCATGAAGACATCGGGCACCACCTGCCAGTGGATGGCCAGCACCACCAGCGCCAATACGATGTAGAGCATCGCCATAAAGGGGGCCACGATTTGCGCCACGTTGGCGATGCGTTTCACACCGCCAATGATGACCAGCGCAATCAGCAGTGCCACCACCAGCCCCACCATCCATGGCTCGACGCCGAAGCTGCGGGCACAGCTCAGCGCGATGCCGTTGCACTGCACGGGCGGCAGGAATACGCCGCAAGCCACCGCCGCGAGCACGGCGAACACGCAGCCAAAGAACTGACTATGCAACCCTTTCTCTATATAATATGCCGGGCCGCCGCGGAACTGGCCGTTGTGGTTCTCTTTGTATATCTGTGCCAGCGTGGCCTCCACGAAGGCGCTTCCGGCTCCGAAGAAGGCGATGATCCACATCCACACGATGGCCCCCGGGCCGCCGAAGCCGATGGCTGTGGCCACACCCACAATGTTGCCCGTGCCTACGCGGCCCGACAGCGCCATGGCGAAGGCCTGGAACGACGAGATGCCGACAGACCGCTTGTCTTTGCCGGCGCTGCCGAACAGCAGGCGGAACATCTCGCCGAAGCGGCGCACCTGCACAAAGCGTGTGCGCAGCGAGAAATAGAGTCCCGCCACAAGGCACAGCCCCACCAGCGCCGGGCTCCACACCCAACTGTTCACGACTCCTACGGCCGTTGTCAGCCATTCGCCGATGGCATGCAAGATATTCCCCATGGTTTTCTGATATTTGAGTGCAAAGGTACGACTATTTTGTCATGCGGCCAAATGTATTTTTGTAGTGGATTGAAAACCAGATTACTGTTCCGGCCAGCACCATATAGACACGGCACTAATGGTCCGCTTCTGACTGGCCCGTACGCCGCATGTGCGTGTGTGGCTTCGAAGTCCTCTTTTTCTACACATGCTACGGACTTGCTGGTGACTGTCATCCGTATTGATGAACTCCCCGGCCGTAAGATAGTGATTGTGGAGTAATGAGCTTTATATAAACCATTTAGGTTAAGACTCACCAGAAATGGTGAGTTTTTTTGTTAAAAGTGTGTGTATGTTAATTTTATTTTGTATATTTGCCATGTCATATAGGGGCGGTTTGTCTCTATATGCGATTGATAATTAGTTACAAACAATAATATTAATCCTAAAAAAGTCACTCTATGACAAAAGTAAAATCTTTAGCTGACCTGAAGGCCATGCGCGAGAAACTCCAGTCGAACCTCGACATCCGCGAGAAAGCTGAGAACCCCGATGCGCTTGTCCAGATCAAGGTTGCTATGGCCACTTGCGGTATCGCCGCCGGTGCCAAGCAGGTTATGGAACACATGATGGCGAAGGCCGACGAGCTCCACATCCCCGCCGTCTTCACGCAGACCGGCTGCATGGGCTACTGCCACGCCGAGCCCACCCTCGAGGTGCGCGTTCCGGGCAAGGACCCCATCGTCTTCGGCCACGTCGACAACAACCGCGCCGATGAAATCCTGACCAAGTACGTCCAGAACGGCGAACTCGTCGAGGGCATCATCCCCGTGAACTACGAAACCATTGACAAGTAATTATGAATGTGTGAATGCGTTAATGCGTAAATGCGTTAGTCAGGCTGCGCAAGCCACTAACACAATAACGCAATAACACATTAACGAAATCAAAAAGATATGGCAAAATACAAAATGCATATTCTGATCTGCGGCGGTACGGGATGCAAATCCAGCAACAGCCTCCAGATCATCGAGAACTTCAAGAAGATCCTCGCCGAGAAGGGTATCTCCGACGTTCAGGTCATCAAGACCGGCTGCTTCGGCTTCTGCGAGAAGGGCCCCATTGTGAAGATCATGCCCGACAACACCTTCTACACCCAGGTGAAGCCTGAGGACGTCGAGCGCATCGTCAACGAGCACATCATCAAAGGCCGTAAGGTCCCCGAGCTGCTCTACACCAACCCCGAGAACAAGGAGCACGTCAGCGACTCGAAGCACATGGACTTCTATCGCAAGCAGATCCGTATCGCCCTGCGCAACTGCGGCTTTGTGGACCCCGAGAACATCGAGGAGAGCATCTCCCGCGGCGGCTACGAAGCTCTGGCCAAATGCTTGACCGAGATGACCCCGCAGCAGGTTATCGACGAGATCACCAAGTCCGGCCTCCGCGGCCGTGGCGGCGCCGGCTTCCCCACCGGTGTCAAGTGGGGTCTCTGCGCCAAGAACCAGG
>JAFXXI010000036.1 GCA_017542345.1 Bacteroidales bacterium | reverse complement strand
CAGCCACGACTATGTGTACCTTTTCATCTATGTGCCCGACTGCAAGCAGGGGTTCATCACAGCGCCGGTATACCGCTATGACAGGAAGATAACATTCATGGTGCCAGGCTCCTATGTGGGCCATGAGGCGCATGCCTACCTGATGGTGATGAGCGAGGACGGCCGCTGGAGCGAGTCGCTCTACTGCGGCGCCATCCGGCAGGGCGAAGAAAGTCTCACCTTCAGCAGCGCCCACGCTGCACTACATCAGGAGGATGCATCCGCCGACGGGCAGGCCTTGTCGGGCGTCAGTGAGGAGGAAACAAAGAGAGAGGGGAAGGCCCGGACGCAGACGCCAGTGCCATAAAAACAAAAGAGCGCTGAATGTCAGCGCTCTTGGTATGATGTGCGGCGGCGGGGTTATTCGACGCCGTAGACTTCGTGGTAGAGGAGGTGGCGGATTTCGTCGAATTCGTCGTCATCGAGTTCGTATTTGGACATGATGATCATGTCGACCGTGCGGTCGTCGCCATGATAGGAGGGCTGCACATAGGGCTGTGGGTTCTGGAAGAAGCCCATGGAGGCGTAGAATTCGACGCGGTGGTCGGCTTCCTCGGTGTTGGGCGGCTCGACTTCGAGCACCACCTGTTCGGTTTGCTGGGAGAGGAAATTGAGGAAGACGGCTTTGCCGAGGCCCTGGTTGCGGAGCTCTTCGGCGATGGCGAAGTGCTCGACATAGACGAGGTCGTCGAAGTTCCAGTAGGTGAGGATGCCTACCGGCTCGTCGCCGTTTTCGGCGACAAGGAAATGGAATTTGCCGGCATCACGCTGCCGGAGACTAGAGAAGGGGGGGCGTTCCTGTTCGGGGAACGCCTCTTCAAACAGGTCTTGCGCAAAGTGCGGATGGTCGCTCTCTTCTAATGTGTTAAAAGTGATCATGGGTTTATATAAAACTAAAGTTATTCATTTCTACGCGGATGCCGAGCATGTGGTGCCAACCCCAGCATTTGCGGTCGGCGAAGGCGATGCGCGCCTGGTAGCAGGTGTAGCCGAGTTTGACGGCGCCGATGCCGCTGAGGCGGTAGCCGGTGAGGGCGCTGATGAAGACGCCGTAGCCGATTCGGCCTTGGTTGAAGTATTCGTATTGCGCCATGTCGACGTCGGGGATGCGGCCGTCGGTGCGGTCGAGGATGGAGTAGGTGGCTCCTTCGATGACCATGGCGTTTTCCTGCACCTTGGTGTTGATGAGGCTTGCGCCGAGGTCGATTTCGAGGTCGAAGGCGCGGGTGAGGGCGACGGTCTTGGTGATGGCGAGGTCGATGTTGTAGCGGTTCTCGTTGCCGAAGACGCCGCAGGTGATGTATTGGTCGCTGCCGAGGATGCCGGCGCCGTTGTCGGTGCTGAGGTTGAAGCCGCCCTGGGCGGTCAGCTTGGCCATATCGAACCGAAGGAGCCACCCGAATCCGGAGTCGTAGTCGTAGCGGATGCCGAGGCCTATCTGGTAGGAGAGGCGGTAGGTCATCTGCGGCGGGAATTCGACCACGGTGAGCTGACGGTAGTCGCCGATGGCCGACGGCGAGAGGCGTCCCGCGGAGACGAGATGGTCCCAGATGGCGGTGCCATACTGGTTGCTGTGCAGGATGTTGTTTATCTTGTTGAGGTTTTCGTCGCGTCCGCTGTAGAAGTCGGCGGAGGTGGCCGATGCCCAGAAGGCGCCGGCGTTGACAAAGAGGGAAAGCCCGGTACTGGGAGGCTTGCCGTCGTCGGCTTGTGCCGATGCGGCAAGCAGCAAGGCGGCCACTGTCAGTGCGATGTGTCTCACAGGATGCCTCCTTCTTTTTTGACTACGGCGGCGAGCAGCTCTTTGGCGCGCGAGAGACGTATCTTGACGGTGCCGATGGGGATGTGCAGCTGCTGCGCTATCTCGTCGTAGGAGAGGTCTTCATAGTAGCGGAGCCGTATGATCTGGCGGTAGGGCTCTTTCATCTGGTCGACGATCTGCTTCAGCGCTTCGTCGCGTTCAATTCTGATGAGGGTCTCTTCGGGGTTGGGTTGACCGGAGGGAATCTGGTATTCGATGGTGTTGCCGTCGACGGTGTGCTCGGCGTCGCTGAGGGGCACCGTGTCGAGGTGCTGGCGCCGGAGGTGGTCGATATAGGTGTTGACGCCGATGGTGTAGAGCCACGAGGCGAAGGTGCCGGTGGGGGCGTATTGGCGCAGCTGGAGGAAGGCCTTGCCGAAGGTTTCCACCGTGAGGTCGGCGGCGGTGGTGGTGTTGCGGGTCATGCGGAGCAGCAGGAGGTAGAGCGGCTGACGGTAGGCGGCCATGAGGTCGGCATAGGCCTTATGGCTGCCGTTGTCGCGGGCCGCACACACCAGTTCGTAGTCGCGCTGAAGTCGGTCGGATGTCGCTGCTGTCTCCACTATTTTTTAAACTTTCTGTTATTAGGTAACGGCAAAAGAATCAAAATAGTATTTGCGACGATGAAATAAATCTCGTAGAGGGGAGCGGCGAGGTGGACATGGCCGCCGTCGAAGCGTTTGGTGAGGCGGGAGAAGCAGACGATCTGCCAAACCCATTTCAGCGCCACCATAGCGGCGGTCACCGGCCAGGGAAGGCTGCCCTGAAGGATGAGCAGCAGGGCGGCGGCATAGAAGAGGAGGTTGGCGAAGGGGGCGAGTTCTTCGTGGAGGCGACTGCCGAGGGAGTGACGGTTGCGGGTGGCCACGCGGTGACGGCGCTCTTCGTGCCACTGGTGGAAGTCTTTCTTGGCTTCGGCGGTGAGGCAGGCGTCGTGGTCGATGCAGACGGCGGTGTTGTGCCGGTCGGCATTCTGGTAGACGAAGAGGTCGTCGGAGCCGTCGGCGACATCATAGTGGCGGATGAAGGCACCCTGCTTGAAGAAGAAGGAGCGGCGGTAGCTGAGGTTGCGTCCCGAGCCGGTATAGGGGTGGCCGAGGAGGGCGCTGCCGAGATACTGGGCGCCGTAGGCGAGGGTGTCGTACTGCTGGAGGCAGCCGAGGAGGGTCTTGGTGCGTTTGATGCCGCAGAAGCCGAGGACTATCTGCGTCTCTTTCTCACGGTAGCCTTTGACCATTCCGCGGAGCCAGAGCAGGTTCTTGGGGGTGCAGTCGGGGTCGGCAAGGAGGAGGATGTCGTTCTTGGCGCTCTTGATGCCGATGGAGAGGGGATATTTCTTGCCCTGGAAGAGGTTGACGTCTTCTTTGAAGGGGACGACCTTCAGGTGGGGGTAGTAGTCGCCGAGGGTTTTGAGGACGTAGGGGGTGTCGTCGTGGCTGAGGTAGTCGACGACGACCACCTCGAAGTCGGGATAGTCCTGCTCGAGGAGGTATACCAGGTTCTCTTTGAGCCATTCGGCGTCGTTGCGGGCGGTGAGGACGACGGAGACGGGCGGGAGGTCCTGTTTGGTGAGCGAGCCGTTGGCGCCCTGCTTCTTTTTGTTGGGCATGTACAATCCCACGCGCATGTGGTACAAGCCGTAGTAGAGAGACAGATATATCAATGCCGCCAGGAGCGTTGCCGCCAACGCAATGGCGTATGGGTCAGCCAGAAAGCGATAAAAGTTGAACATTTGCACACGTTTGTTTCAGCGTACAAAAATACATATTAATAGGCAGATGGGTGCTGTCTGCGGGTGGAAAATATCAACAAGAAATCAACAGCGGCGCCCCAACTTGGGCAGCATGGCGCTCTTCCACGCGGCGTAGTCGCCGGCGAGGATGTGGCGACGGGCTTCGCCGACGAGCCAGAGGTAGAAGCGGAGGTTGACGATGGAGCATATCTGAAGGCCAAGAATCTCCTCGGCACGGATGAGGTGGTGCAGGTAGGCGAGGGTATAGTCTTTGTAGATTGGCTCGAAGCAGGTCTCCCACTTCTTGTTCTTGATGTTGATGGTGCCTTCGGCGGTGAAGAGGAGTCCGTTGCGGCCGTTGCGGGTGGGCATGACGCAGTCGAACATGTCGACGCCGCGCTCGATGGCTTCGAGGAGGTTCTGCGGGGTGCCTACGCCCATGAGGTAGCGCGGACGGTCCTTGGGCAGGATGGCGTTGACCACCTCGATCATCTCGTACATCTTCTCCGTCGGCTCGCCCACGGCCAAGCCGCCGATAGCGCATCCCTCGGGCTCCTTGCTGGCGATGTATTCGGCCGAGATGCGGCGCAGGTCGGCATACTGGCAGCCTTGCACGATGGGGAAGAGGGCCTGATGGTGGCCGTAGAGCGGTTCGGTCTCTCTGAAACGGGCTATGCAGCGGTCGAGCCAGCGGTGGGTCAACTCCATGGACTTCTGCGCATAACGGTGGTCGCTGTCGCCGGGGGCGCATTCGTCGAAGGCCATCATAATGTCGGCGCCGATAACGCGCTGGATGTCCATCACGTTCTCGGGAGTGAAGAGGTGCTTGCTGCCGTCGATATGACTTCTAAATGTGCAGCCTTCCTCTTTGATTTTGCGGTTTTCGGCGAGGGAGAAGACCTGGAATCCGCCGCTGTCGGTCAGCAAGGGGCGGTCCCATGCGTTGAAGCGGTGCAGTCCGCCGGCTTGGCGCAGTATGTCGCAGCCGGGCCGCAGGTAGAGGTGGTAGGTGTTGCCGAGGATGATCTGTGCACCGACTTCGTCTTTGAGCTCCTGCTGGTGCACTGCTTTCACCGTGCCCTGTGTGCCGACGGGCATGAAGATGGGGGTCTGTATATCGCCGTGGTCGGTGTGGATGACACCCGCCCGGGCATCGCCGCAAGTGGCGTTTAGGTCGAACGTGAGACGGTCAATCATTTATCATTATTTCATCAGTAGAATCTCCGACACGCAGAGGTCGTCGTATTTCAGTCCTTTCTTGGTGGCGGTGATGCGGAAGTGCAGCTCGGTGAAGTAGTCGTCGCTCCAAGGGTATCCTAAATTGAATGATGGGGCATTGTCGAGCAGTGGTTGCCAGCTGTATCCACTTGGCTCTTTAGTGGGCACATTATATGCTATGGGCTTGTTGCCCTTTCTCCGATCACTGCCCCCGAATACCATATCGCCTTTGGAATACGAAGTGTCTGGAACAAAATGGTGTATGCTTGAATAGTCGGCGCTGATCCACATGCTGTCTATCCGGGTGTTGTTCTTCCAGGTATCGGCGTTCTTGGTGTATCCGTTTAGGAGCATTATGCCTTCCAGGCAGGTGGGCTTCTTGAAGCGGATGGTGATATAGATATTACCCTCCTTGTCGGGACGCAGCACCGTGGCGGTGGTGGGGTCGAGGTCGAAGAGGTTG
>JAFXXI010000011.1 GCA_017542345.1 Bacteroidales bacterium | reverse complement strand
GAGGGTGCTCACATGGAACATCTCGCCGGCACCTTCGCAGTCGCTGGCGGTGATGAGCGGTGTGTGGAAATAGAAGAAGCCGCGCTCGTGGAAGAAAGTGTGGATGGCCATAGCCATGTTGTGGCGCAGACGCATGACGGCGCCGAAGGTGTTGGTGCGCAGGCGCAGGTGGCCTATCTCGCGCAGGAACTCCATCGAGTGTCCTTTCTTCTGGAGGGGGTAGGTGTTGGGGTCGGCCTCGCCGTAGACGACGATGCTCTCGGCCTGCAGCTCGACGGACTGGCCGCTGCCCTGGCTCTCGACGAGCTTGCCCTCCACGCCGATGCAGGCGCCGGTGGTGATGCGCTTCAGCTCTTCCTCGAACTGGGCGGGGTCAGCCACCACTTGAATATTGTGGATAATCGAGCCGTCGTTCACAGCCAGGAAGGCGACGTTCTTGTTGCCGCGCTTGGTGCGCACCCAGCCTTTTACACATATCGTGGTGCCCATCAGGGCGCTCACATCTTCTTTCAGCAGATACTTGATCTCGTAGCGTTTCATTATCGTTGTGTTATTTGTTATCTATCAGTTTCTTCAGTTCTACGTCGGAGGCGAATTTGACAATCTGCTCCTCGTTTTTACGGCGGCAGACCATAAGGGTGTCGCTGCTGGCGGCCACGATATAGCCGTCCAGCCCTTCGAGCACCACAGTCTTGTCCTCTTCGTTAGGCATCACGACAAGGCAGTTGCGTGTGTCGTAGGTGAACACGTTGCCACCCAGTACGGTATTGCCGTTGGCGTCGTGGCGGAACACGTCGTACAGCGACTCCCATGTCTCCACATCGCTCCAGCCGAACGAGGCCGCCAGCACATGCACGTTGTCGGCTTTCTCCATGATGCCGTTGTCCACCGAAATCGCCTCACATTGCGAATACACCTGCTCCAGTTCCTCCCACGGTGTCCCCAGCCCGAGGTTGAAGAAGGCGTCGGCTATTTGTGGCAGGAATGTCTGGTAGGCTTTACGCAGCACCGGCAGCTGCCACACGAAGATGCCCGCATTCCAGAAGAACTCGCCGCTGGCGATAAACTGGCGCGCCATCTCCACGGGCGGCTTCTCGGTGAAGGTCACCACCTTGTGCAGGTTGTGCGCCAGCGGCAGCGACGGCTCGTCGCGGAACTGGATGTAGCCGTAACTGGTGTCGGGCCGCACGGGATGTGCCCCGAGGGTGATAATCCAGTCGTTCATCGCCACGGTCTGTACGGCCTGCTGCAGGTCGGACAGGAATTTCTCTTCGCGGAATATGGCGTGGTCCGACGGCGACACGATGAGGGTCGCGTCAGGGTCTATCTGTCCGATGACCGAGGCGGCATAGGCCACGCAGGGCGCCGTGTTGCGCCGCAGCGGCTCCGCCAGCACCTGGTAGGGCAGCAGGCTGGGAATCTGCTCGCGCACGCGGTCGGCATACTGCTCGCCGGTCACAATCACGATGTTCTGCCGTGGACATAGCTTCTCGAACCGGTGGAAGGTGAGTTGCAGCATCGACTGCCCCACGCCTGTTATGTCGATGAACTGCTTGGGGTTGTCCGTGCGACTCACCGGCCAGAAGCGGCTTCCGATGCCGCCGGCCATGATGATGCACCACAGGTGTTTGGTTAATGTCATACGCTCACCTCCCCTTTGATGTGCGGGTGCGGGTCGTAGCCTTCCAGCGTGAAGTCCTCATACTGGAAGCCGAAGATGTCCTTCACCTCGGGGTTGATGCGCATGATGGGTAGCTTCCGCGGCTCGCGGGTCAGCTGCAGGCGCACCTGCTCCAGGTGGTTCTTGTAGATGTGTGCGTCGCCGAAGGTGTGAACGAATTCGCCTGCCTCCAGTCCGCACACCTGCGCCATCATCATGGTCAGCAATGCGTAGCTGGCTATGTTGAACGGCACCCCGAGGAAGATATCGGCCGAGCGTTGGTAGAGTTGGCAGGAGAGTTTCCCATCGGAGACGTAAAACTGGAACAAGCAGTGGCATGGCGGCAGGGCCATGTCCTGTATCTCGGCCGGATTCCACGCCGTCACCATCAGGCGGCGGCTGTAGGGGTTCTCCTTAATCTCACGCACCACGTTGGCAATCTGGTCGATGCCGCCGCCGTGCCCGTCGGGCCACGACCGCCACTGGCTGCCGTAGACGGGTCCCAGGTCACCGTTCTCGTCGGCCCACTCATCCCAGATGCTCACCTTGTGGTCGTGAAGGTATTGTATGTTGGTCTCGCCGCGCAGGAACCATAGCAGCTCATAGATGATTGAGCGCAGGTGCAACTTCTTGGTAGTCAGTAGGGGGAATCCTTCCGACAGGTCGAAGCGCATCTGGTAGCCGAACACGCCGACGGTACCTGTGCCGGTACGGTCGATGCGTTCGGTGCCATGGTCGAGCACATGTTGCAATAAGTCTAAATACTGTTTCATCTTTTGATGATAACGTCACCGTGGAAAAAATGTTGTATCGGGTCGAAAATATTTCCGTCATCGCTCCGGTTCCCCTCCGGTCCCTCTCCGGTCCCCCTCCGGTCCCCCTCCGCTCTTCGTCGGAGGAGGGGTAGAGATGGGGCGGAGCGGATCCGGAGGGGGACCGGAGGGGATGCGGAGGGGAGGGGTAGCATAAATACATAAAAAAATAAAAAAAAGAGAGATTTGTTTTGCATATTGAAAAAAATGTGTATCTTTGCACCCGAATTCAAGTTTAACCAAAACGTCGAATATCGAAGCACAACTATCAGTTATAATCCTTAAAATCAAAAGGAAATGATGGATGTAAAAACCAGACAGTTGACGGACAACGAACTGATTACCCGCTATCAGGAGGGCGACACCGCGTGCTTCGAGGCCCTGCTTGAGCGTTACCAGGCCAAGGTGTACGGCTACATTTTCTCTGTCGTGAAAGACAAGGAGACGGCCGATGACATCTTCCAAGACACCTTCTACAAGGTGGTGCTGACCATTAAGTCGGGCCTGTACAAGGACGAGAACAAGTTCGTACACTGGGTGATGCGCATAGCGCACAACCTCATTGTCGACTATTTCCGTCGCAACAACAAGATGCCGATAGTGCCCAACCGGCCGGAGAACGATGTGCTTGATAATCTGAAGTTCCCCGACGAGAACGCCGAGCATGTCATCATGCGGAAGCAGACCAACGCCAATATCCGCAAACTGGTCAAGATGCTGCCGCCCGAGCAGCGTCGTGTGGTGATACTGCGCCACTACGGCAAGTGTGACTTCAAGGACATCGCCGCCCGTACAGGCGTGAGCATCAACACGGCCCTCGGCCGCATGCGCTACGCCATCATCAACCTGCGGCGCCTGGCCAAGGAACACAATATGTACATCGAACTTTGAGTAGACAATAGTCAAGTAGTTAAGTGGAAATTGATTAGCAAAAATAAACTCAAGGAATTGGCCGCCTACCGACTGCAGAAACGCTGCGACGAGGAGGCGGTTTTTGTTGTCGAAGGGCCCAAGTTGGCTGGCGAGGCGCTGGCATCGGGTTTCGGCATCAGGACGGTGTGCGCCACGGCGGAGTGGAGCGCGGAGGGTGGAGCGCGGAGGGTGGAGCGCGGAGAGTTCTATGAGGTGTCGGAGGCTGAACTGGAGCGGCTGAGCAGCATGAAGACCCCCAACCAGGTATGGATGCTGGTGGAAAGAAAGGGCCTTGATGACTTTAAGGACCTTGGGGACTCTGAAGGCCTTGTCCTGGCTCTGGACAGGATCCAGGACCCGGGCAACATGGGCACCATGATGCGGACAGCAGACTGGTACGGCATACGCCATATTGTATGCTCGAAGGACACGGTGAGCTGCTATAACCCCAAGGTGGTGCAGGCGTCGATGGGCGCGGTGTTCCGCACACGGGTGGACTATGTCGACCTGCCGCAGTGGCTGGCCGGTTGCGGCATGCCTGTGTATGGCGCCTCGCTGCAGGGCAGACCGATCACTGAACGCTTGACACTGAACACTGAACACTCGCCTGCGGTGCTGCTGATAGGCAACGAGAGCCGCGGCATAAGCCCCGAGGCGATGGCGCAGGTGACAGACCCCGTGCTGATACCCAACATCGGTGGCACCGCCGAGAGCCTCAACGCGTCGGTGGCGGCGGCCATATTGATTGACAGATTGATAGGATAGATATGCAAGACCAATTGGAATACCAAGAAGGAAGGACCGAGATAAGCCACATGGGCAAGGTGGCCCTGATTGAGCGGCTGACCGCCGACCTCGAGACGCGAAACGACACCACCTTGCAAGGCATCGGCGACGACTGCGCCGTGGTCAAGGGCGCGGACGGCAGGCTGACGCTGGTGACCACCCAGACGCTGGTGGAGGGGGTGAACTTCGATATGATGTATACGCCGCTGAAACACCTGGGCTACAAGGCTGTGGCCGTGGCGCTGAGCAATATTGCCGCCATGAACGGCACGCCGCGCCAGGTGCTGGTGAGCGTGGCGGTGAGCAACCGCTACTCGGTCGAGGCCCTCGACGAGCTCTATGCTGGCGTGCGCCTCTGCTGCGAGCGCTACGACGTCGATCTTGTGGGCGGCGAGACGGGCACGTCGCGAGCCGGCATGGTGCTGACCGTCACCGCCGTAGGAGAGGTGGAGCAAGAACGCATCACCTACCGCCGCGGTGCCGGATTGCACGACCTGCTGTGCGTCAGCGGCGACCTCGGTAGCGCCTACGCGGGATTGTTGGTGCTGGAGCGCGAGAAGGTGACCTATCAGGCCAACCCCAACTTCCAACCCGACCTTGACGGATACGACTATGTGCTGGAACGCTTCCTCAAACCCGAACCGCGGATGGACGTGGTGAAGCTGCTGAAGGCGCAGGACGTGGTGCCGACGGCTATGATAGATGTTAGCAAGGGCTTGGCCGACAGCGTGCTGCACCTCTGCCGTGCATCGCATTGCGGCTGCGAGGTGTACGAAGAACACCTGCCCATCGACTACCAGACCTCGCGCGTCTGTTCGGAGATGAGCAAGAACATGCTGCCAGTGAGTTGTGCGCTGAATGGCGGCGAGGACTACGAACTGCTGTTCGCGGTCAACCAGAAAGACTACGAGAAGATTAAAGACCTCAAGGAGGTGCACATCATAGGGCACATCACCGAGGAGGGGATGCCCGCCGTGATGGTGACGCCGCAGAACACCACCATCACCCTGCGTGCGCAGGCTTTCCAAGGAGTGGACGAATGAGAGAGGATAGTTACATACAGCAGGGGTTGCGCCGCGGTATGGTTGAGAAGCTGCGCCAGGGCGGCATCACCGACGAGGCTGTGCTGCGGGCCATGACCGAGGTGCCACGCCATTGGTTTATCGGCATCGCCCTCGACGCTTACGCCTATGAGGACCGTGCGTTGCAGATAGACTGCGACCAGACCATCTCGCGTCCCTCCACGGTGGCCATGCAGAGCCAACTGCTTGCGCTCAAGCCCAATATGAAGGTGCTGGAGATAGGCACCGGCAGCGGCTACCAGACGGCTGTGCTGTGCCGCATGGGGGCGCAGGTGTTCACCATCGAGCGCCAGAAAGGGCTTTTTGACAAGACCACGCGGGTGCTGAAAGAGTGCGGCTACCGCGCCAAATGCTTTCTTGGCGACGGCTATCAGGGGCTGGCTGGCAGTTATGATCGTATCATAGTGACCTGCGGCGCGCCCGAGATACCGCAGACCCTGATGGGGCAGCTCAAGACGGGCGGCATCATGGTGATTCCCCTCGGCGAAGGAGAGGAGCAGGAGATGATGCGCATCACCAAGGAAGGGCCGGAGCATGAAGAGTGGAAAGTGGAGAAATTCGGTACCTACAGCTTCGTGCCGATGCTTGACGGCGACGCGCGTGTCAAGCGCTAACGCAACAGGAAGTGCTGCTTGGAGAGTCTGGGGCTGGCGACGGCCAGTCCGCAAGAGAAAAGGTCGAGGGTGACCTGCCAGTCGGGGCTGGCGACGAGGGATGCCCATTCGGGGCTTCCGGTGTCGGCGACGACAAGGAAGGTGCCATCGGCGGTGTGCAGGGTAGGGCATCCAGAGTGGGGGAGACCATAGTACTCTTCCAGCCGCCAGACGACATCCGCGTAGCTGCGGCCACGACCGGGGCAGCGCGAGAAGAGCGCCTCGGTGTAGAGACGGTAGACGAAAGGTGAGTGCAGGTTGTACTGCGTCTTGGCGCGGAGGAAATGTTGGAGCCTGTTCACGCTGCAAAGATACGAATAAATGATGAATGGTGAGTGATGAATAATGAATTGATATGAAACACAACAATATACTAATCTGGTTGGCTCTTGCGGCGATGCTCTTTGCGGCGTGCGGCGGCGGCGATTATACCCCCAAGCCGCAGGCTTTCTTGCGCATCGATATGCCGGAGCACGACTACTGGCTTGTCGACACCCTGCCGACAACTATCGACGGACAAACCATGCCAAGCGTCGTGCTCCCGTTCCTCTTCGAGGCCAACGACAGCGCTGAACTGACACTGAAGAAACCGCGCCAAGTGGCTACCTTCATGGCAGACGGAAGCGTCAAGCCCGACCGTCTCAAATACGATGAGGTGTGGCTCGACATCAACTACCCGCGATGGAACGGCGTGGTGTTTCTCACCTACAAACGCCTGCGCAATGCCGACGACCTGCGCGGGCAGACCGACACGTCGCTGCGGTTGCTGGAGGGACATTACCAGTTCAGTTCGGGTGTTGACGAGCGCGCCTACAGCGACCCCGACAACCGCGTCTATGGCACGGTGTACCATCTGCATGGCTCCAAGGTGGCTTCGACCTATCAGTTCTGGGTGACCGACAGCGCCCGCCACTTCCTGCGTGGCGCCTTCTACCTGAACCGTACCCCCAACAATGACTCGCTGGCACCGGTGATAGACTATGTGCAGGCCGATATCGACCACTTGATAGAGACCCTCCGTTGGCGCCAATAACTGAACACTTAACATTGTACACTTAACAATTAAGAATATGAAACCAACATTATTAGTTTTGGCTGCCGGCATGGGCAGCCGTTACGGTGGCCTCAAACAGATGGACGGTGTAGGCCCCAACGGTGAGATTATCCTCGACTACAGCGTCATGGACGCCATCCGCGCCGGCTTCGGCAAGGTGGTCTTCGTCATCCGCCACTCGTTCGCCGACCAGTTCAAGGCCCGCATCAACGCCGAACACTATGGCAACAAGATAGCCGTGGAGTATGTCTACCAGGAACTCGACAAGCTGCCGGCGGGTTTCAGCGTGCCCGAAGGACGTGAGAAGCCCTGGGGCACCAACCACGCCATCCTCATGGCCAAGGATGCTATCCACGAGCCCTTTGCCATCATCAACGCCGACGACTTCTATGGCCGCGATGCCTTCCAGGTGATGGCACGCCACTTGATGACCCTTGGTGGCGCGGAAGGCAAGTACTGCATGGTGGGTTACCGCCTGGAGAACACCCTCAGCGAGAACGGTACCGTGAGCCGCGGCGTATGCGAGACCTCAGCCGATGGCCTGCTGATAGGCATGACCGAGCGCACCTCCATTGGACGTACCGCCAACGGCATTGAATACAAGGACACCGACGGCTCGATGCACCCGTTGGCGGCCGACGCCACGGTGAGCATGAACCTCTTCGGCTTCACACCCGACTATTTCGCCAAGAGTGAGGCTTTGTTCGTGGACTTCCTCAAGGAGCACGGGCAGGAGCTGAAGTCGGAGTACTACATTCCCTTTGCCGTCAACACCTTCATCCATAACGGTACCGCCACGATGACTGTGCTGAAGACCACGGCGCAGTGGTTCGGCGTGACCTACAAGGAGGACCGCCCGATGGTGGTGGACCGCCTGAAGAAACTGCATGAGCAGGGAGTTTATTGATTTCGTAAACGCCTACCAGGACGAAGATACCGCGCGGTTGCTGTTGAGTGCCGCGCGGTATCCTGATATTGACATGCCCGCTGCGGTGCAGCAGATTGAGGGCCGCCGGACGGCGCGGGAGAAATGGCCGTCGCTGCTGCAGTGCGAGGAGTTCCTCTACCCTCCGCGCCTCAACCGCGAGCAGGCCTCGTCGGAAGCTACGGCCGAGTGGAAGAGTGACAGGGCTGCGGCGTGGAAGAGTGGAAGAGTGGCTGATCTGACAGGAGGGATGGGCATTGATACACTGGCATTTGCCCATGTAGCGACGCATGTGGACTATGTGGAGCGCGACCCGCAGCTGTGCTCCCTGATGGAGCACAATCTCAAAGCACTCGGTATCGACAATGTGGATGTACATTGCGCCGACAGCATGGAGTGGCTGTCGACGGCGGGACATTACGACATGCTCTTTGTCGACCCTGCACGCCGCGACAGTCACGGACGCAAGGTGGCAGGATTTGAGGACTGCACACCCAACATATTGGAACACATGCCACTGCTGCGCTCGCACAGTCGGCGACTGATGGTCAAGGCCAGCCCGATGATAGACATCGATATGGCCTGCAGGCAATTGGATGGCGTGGAGGAGGTGCATGTGGTCGAATTTGGGGGGGAGTGCAAGGAGGTGCTGTTCGTCTGCGGCGAGCCGCAGGACGAGCCGCGGATATGCTGTGGCAGCCATCGCTTCACCCGCAGCGAGGAGGCTGCCGCCGAAGTGTCCCTTTGTGAGTCTGTGGGGCGTTACCTCTACGAGCCTGATGCGGCACTGATGAAGGCCGGCCCCTTCCGCAGCATCAGCGGGTGGTACGGCGTTGCGATGTTGGGACGCAATACCCACCTATATACCTCGGACAGCCTGGTTGATGGTTTCCCGGGCCGTTGTTTCGAGGTGCTGCAAGAGCTGAAACTCGACCGGAAGGCGGTTGCCGATGCCATCCCCGACGGTAAGGCACATGTTGTCACACGCAACTACCCCGTCGCCGCTGCCGACCTACAGCGGCAGTTGGGACTGAAAGAAGGCGGCGAGGTATTTGTCATCGCAACCACGGTCGGCATTCGTCGCAGCGGCTTTCTTTGCATAAGAAAGTAAAAAAATATTTTGCCAGTTGAAAAAATGTTCGTAACTTTGCACTCTCCAAAAATGGGGATGCTGTGCCTTGTCTACCCGTTCAAGGTGCACATTTCCAGGTTGATAAGTATGGAGGCCAATTATCCGTCAGCGGCCAAAATGTGATGCAATCGGAGGAGAAAAGACAAAAAAAGAGAAAAACATCATCGTTAGTAAAATAAAAAAATGAGTACGTTAAGTTACAAAACCGTCTCAGCCAACAAACAGACCGTCCAGAAGGAATGGGTCCTTGTTGACGCTGAGGGCCAGACTGTAGGTCGCCTGGCTACCCGCGTGGCTAACATCCTGCGCGGCAAGACCAAGCCCTGCTACACCCCGCATGTCGATTGCGGCGACAATGTCATCATCATCAATGCCGAGAAGGTTGTCTTCAGCGGCAAGAAGGAGAGTGACAAGATTTATCAGCGCTACACCGGTTATCCCGGCGGTCAGCGTGAGACCACCCCTGCCAAGGTGCGCGCCACCCACCCTGAGCGTATCCTCGAGCACGCCATCCGTGGCATGCTTCCGAAGACCCGCCTCGGCGATGCCCTCTACCGCAACCTCTATGTGTATGCCGGCAGCGAGCATCCCCATCAGGGCCAGAACCCCAAAGCCATCAATATTAACGAAGTAAGATAAGATTAAGATATGGCAGAAGTAATCAACACCATTGGTAGAAGAAAGACCGCCGTGGCCCGCGTCTATATGACCCTCGGCAATGGCGAAATCAAGGTCAACGGCCGCGACTACAAGGAGTATTTCCCCACCGGTCCGCTGCAGTACAT
>JAFXXI010000002.1 GCA_017542345.1 Bacteroidales bacterium | reverse complement strand
CGACATCACCGAAGACCTCAATATCCTAGCCGTCTTCCGCTACAACTATGTGCGCTGCACCTACGACGGCCAGCTGCTCGAGAAGCCGCTGCAGAGCCGCTACAAAGGCCTCGTCACCCTCAGCTGGAAGCCTATGCTGGCAGTGTGGCAGGTCGACCTCACCCTGCAGCTCAACGGCGGCGGCCGCATTCCCGCCTACCTTGACGCCGACGGCACACTGGTCAGCGGCGAGGAGTTCCCTGCCTACCCGCAGCTCAACCTGCAGGTGACGCGCGAGTTCCGCCATTTCTCCCTCTATGTCGGCGGCGAGAACCTCACCAACTACCGTCAGCCCAACCCCGTGGTCAACGCTGCCAACCCCTGGTCCGCCACCTTCGACCCCACCCTCGTCTGGGGTCCCGTGCACGGCATCATGGCCTACGCCGGCATACGCATGAATTTCTGGAAAATGTAAACAATAACGTTAAACATAAAACGTAAAACCCACTATGAAACAGCTGTTTTTAGTCATCCTCTCCGCCCTGATGCTCATGGGCGCTTCGAAAGACCTCCGCGTGCTGGTGATGACACCCACGCCGCAGATGCACTGCGAGAACTGCGAGAACAAGATTAAGAAGAACCTCCGCTTCGAGAAAGGCGTGGTGAAGATAGAGACCAGCGTCCCGGAGCAGACCGTCGCCGTCACCTACGACGCCTCGAAGACCGACGTCAAGAAGCTCCAGGCCGCCATGAAGCAGATAGGCTACGACACCAAAGTCGTCAGCGACAAGCCCCAGGCCAAGCCCGCCCAAGTCAAGAAAAAGAAGTAGATTGTCCGCAGATGGATTAGCCGTGGGTGAAACCCACGGCTATTATCTGCCGTCCCGCTGGGGCTTGGAATTGGCATGACAAAAAACCGTGGGATTTACCCACGGCTATAGTGTGTTTCCTATGGGACTCAGGGTTACCGGGCGTCGGCGATGAACTGTGCTACCCAGTCGTTTTCCTCGCTGGGGGCGTCGGTCCAGTCGGTGGTGTCGATGGTCACTTCCAGCAGCTTGGCGGGGCCTTCGCAGAAGAGTTCCACGCTGTCGGCCACGGCGGGTACCAGCGCGCATTCGCCGGTATGCAGCGGCACGATGGTCTCCATGCTCTTCACCGCCGCCAGCCCCTCGACGCAGAAGTAGAGCACGAAGGTGTCCACCTCTTCGAGGTTCTTGCGTATCGGCGTGTCGAAAGCGACGAAGCGCGTGGTGAAATAGGGGCAGTCGGCCACGGTGACGGTCTCGTTGAGGTGGGCGTGGTAGTGTGTGTGGGCATGGCCTTGGATGCCGCTGAAGTCAATGGCGTCCATGGCCTCGGCGGTATGCAGCTGGCGCTTCTTGCCGTCCTTGTCCACGCGGTCGTAGTCGTAGATACGGTAGGTGCAGTCCGAAGTCTGCTGTATTTCGGCCACCATGAGGCCCTTGCCGAGGGCGTGCACACGGCCGGCAGGGATAAAGTATACGTCACCTGCCTCGGGTTCTTCACTGTGCAGCAGGTCGGTGAGGTGGCCGCTGTGGAGGGCGGCGGTGTATTCCTCGGGCGTGGTGTCGCGGCGGAAGCCGCTGATGAGCCGTGCCCCCGGGTCGGCCTGCATGACATACCACATCTCGGTCTTGCCCTGCGGCATGCCGCGCCGCTGCGCCAGCTCGTCGTCGGGGTGCACCTGGATGCTGAGGTCTTGTGCGGCGTCGATAACCTTCACCAGCAGCGGGAACTCGGTTCCGAAGCGGTTGAAGACCTTTTCGCCCACCAAGTCGCCCATATAGACCTCGATAGCCTCGTTCAGCGTGTTCTCGGCCAGGAAACCGTTGGCAATGACGCTCTCGCGTCCCTCAACCGCCGACAGCGCCCACAACTCGCCGCAGTTGGGCAGCGGGTCGTAGTTGAAGCCGTAGTCTTTCAGCCGGTTGCCTCCCCAGAGCACATTCTTGTACAGGGGCAGGAACTTCAACGGATAGAGTGCTGTCTGCATCAGTATGATTTGGTTGTGCGGGTGTTGATTTGACCCGAGCCCTTGACCTTGATGTTCGACTTCACCTTGGCTCCCTTGTTGGTCTGCTTGCGGCCGTACATGGTGTCCGACGAGCTTTTGCAACTCACGGCCAGCGTGCTGGCTGTCAGCACCAGGGCCGCCAGCAGCAGAGGCATCGCTTTTCTGAAGATGTTTCTCATGTCTTATTGTATCTGATTATCAGTGCCGTTGTGCATTTCCCCACACGGCTTTTCCATCGGCAAATATACATCTTTTTTCTGACTTGTCTTTTTTTTCGTATTTTTGCAGCGTTACAAACATTTGTCAATCTATCGCGTCAGCACATTTATGGATTTCAAACTCAACACTATAGAGGAAGCCGTCGAAGACTTCCGACAAGGCAAATTCGTTATCGTCGTCGACGACGAGGACCGTGAGAACGAAGGCGACTTCATCATGGCCGCCGAGAAGATTACCCCCGAGCATGTCAACTTCATGCTCAAGAACGGTCGCGGCGTGCTTTGCGCCCCCATCACCGAGCAGCGTTGCCACGAGCTCAACCTCGACATGCAGGTGCACGACAACACCTCGCTCCTGGGCACCCCCTTCACCGTCACCGTCGACAACCTCAAGGACGGCTGCACCACCGGCGTCTCCATGCACGACCGAGCCTCCACCATCCGTGCCCTGGCCGACCCCGCCACCAAGGCCGACGACCTGGGTCGTCCGGGCCACATCAACCCCCTGCGCGCCCGCAACGGCGGCGTCCTGGTCCGTGCCGGCCACACCGAGGCCGCCGTCGACCTTGCCCGCCTCGCCGGTCTCCAACCTGCCGGCGCCCTCATCGAAATCATCAACGACGACGGCACCATGGCCCGTATGCCCCAGCTGCAGGAAGTGGCCAAACGCTTCGGACTCAAGATAGTGACTATCAAAGACCTCATTGCCTACCGCGTGGCCCACGAGACCCTCATCCGCAAGGAAGAGGAGGTCTTCCTGCCCACCCAGTGGGGCAACTTCCAGCTCATCGCCTACACCCAGCTCGACAACGGCATCACCCACATGGTGCTGAAAAAAGGCGAGTGGAAGGAGGACGAGCCTGTCCTGGTGCGTGTCCACTCCAGCTGCGCCACCGGCGACATCTTCGGCTCCTGCAAGTGCGACTGTGGCGAACAGCTCCACCGCGCCATGGAAATGATTGAGCATGAGGGTAAAGGGCTCATAGCTTATATGAGCCAGGAGGGCCGCGGCATCGGCTTGGTCAACAAGCTCAAAGCCTATCACCTCCAGGAACAGGGCTTCGATACCGTCGACGCCAACCTCAAACTCGGCTTCAAGGCCGACGAGCGCGACTACGGCATCGGCGCCCAGATACTCCGCGACCAGCATATCTCCAAGATGCGCCTCATCACCAACAACCCCGTCAAGCGCACCGGCCTCGAAGGCTACGGCCTGGAAGTCACCGAGATAGTGCCCATCGTCGTCGAGCCCAACCGCTACAACGAACGCTACCTCAAGACCAAGCAGGATCGCATGGGTCACGAGCTGCACATCGGGTAATCCATTTCCAAATTATTGTTAAAAGAGGGCCCCGCTCCCCATCCGAGCCGGGCCCTCTTCGCCCTTTCTTCGCATCTCGACCGACGATGATAGGAGGGGGAGCGGAGCGGGACCGGAGGGGGACCGGAGGGGAACCGGACAGGACCCTAAAAAACAGCGTTTTGTAAATCTAGTTGTAAGATGCTGATTTTTAACCGTTTGTGTTTTGAGTGAAAAAAAGTTTGCAAAAGTCATTCTTTTTGCATAGTTTTGCAATGAAAAAAAAATACTAAAGCATATGAAAAATTACAGTAAATTATTGCTTTTCAGCATATTTATGCTGATTTTAGTAGCATGGTGCCCTTCGCGGATTGTGGCACAGAGCACAATTTATGAGGTGACAGACGATGGGGCGGAGTTTTCCATCGTAAGACACTACAAAAACAGAGTGGACATTGTTTTTGATATTCTTGTGTCCAATTACAGGTTCAGTTATGTGGACAGAGGTGCTGGCACATCCATCACGGTATTCCTGCCTACCGGCATGGGTGTGTCCGATTTCCGTATTGCCGACGATACTGTATATTTTTGCGGAAACTACTATCGCAGTATAACCAGCGGCGGTGCTCTTATTGGGTACTTCAGTATTAGCGATGTCTTCTTCAATGGCGGAAGCATCCACTACTTAGTGTGTGATCAAATTCACTATGTTGCCCCTAATCAGAATTATTTTGTCCGTGGATATGAGCAATTGCTTGGTTTTGGCCGGATGAGGGTTGTGAAAGAGTATGGTGCGACGCATCTGCTTATGACGGGTGGCGCCATGTATGTCGACACTGCCAACAATACGTTGCATTATCCCTCTGTTTTAGCCGATTTCTGGCATTGCGGCAATGACCCATGGAAATTGGAGTATATTATGGATTATTTTGAAGAGTATACTTATGATGATATTGCTGTGACCGATGATAATGTGGTTGTGACGGTACGGGAATGGACTTATCCCTTGCCAAGTACCCATAACCTTATTTCATATAACAGGTATACCGAAGAAAATATCTGCCAAAATATTTTTAAAATACAGAATGGTTATTTTGATGGGATAGTGCCCATGCCGATATACCATACCACCCCCAGTGTCATGCAGGTGATAAACAATATCTGCATCGAGGCGATGGGAGGAAATGATTTCGCGACAGTATGCATTGCCGACATTCCCGGTTTGGGACATCAGACCGTAATCAGCTTCTATAACGACCCCACTTTGCCACCTGCACTCCGTGTTGGTGACAATTCTACTGCGTATTGGGAATACCGGGAGCTGGCCTACAACAAGAAAAATAAAACTTTATATATGATTCCAGTCTATCCGGAAAATCAGATTCGGCATATCACGGCGCCTTATACGGATTTGGTGACGACGGAAGATATAAGTGGCGAGCATATCTGGTTTTCGCTGGATTATGTGCCTTCCTTCAATCGATGCGTCGTCTCTGGCTCACGCAGTGATTTGTCGTTACGCGCGCTGTGGCTGTTCAGCGAACTGATGATGGAGGATGAGTGCACCAATAGTGAAAAAATTGAGGTCGAACCGTTGGAAGACGACCAGTATTATTTCAACCATGAGCAAATATTGAGCGATTACATTATTAGATGGGATATTTGGTGGCCCGAACATGAGGAATATCCCCTCGAAATAATATGCGAATAAAAAGACAAACCAATTATGAATAGAAATTATTTGATGACCATTGTTGCCCTGCTATGTCTGGGTGGAGGTTGCGCGAAAGCGCAGTATACTTTCATATACGAGGACACCATTGGGATGTATCCCTACTTCTATTATGGTGACTTCCCAAAGACTGGCATCTATCATCCCGACTCGACTCCGTGCGGATTGACTTACAGTTATGAAATTGTTGGATATGGCACAAGCGTTTCCGCTTGGCCGGACGAATATGCGCTGAAGATGCACACCGACGACACCCTGCGGGTGATTGGCATTGTGTGCGGTTATTTAAGCAACCAAGATACTATGAGAGTATCTGTCTATGACTCTGCGATGAACAGATTGTCATACGCAAAATTTCAACAGTTGTCGTTTGTTCAAAATGTATGCAATGACACGCAGTACCATTCGCTGCACGTTCGTGGATGCCAGTACAGTGATCCATTTTGTAACTACCGTAATCTTCCTGAGACTTTCTGGTTTGCCATTTTCGATGGGAAATGGGGAAATCCTGTAAATGTCGTGGGGGATTTCTATGTTGCAATAACCAGCGAGTACACTCCCAGAAGGGATGAGGGTGTTTCGCAGTGTTTCTGGCACGAGAATCACGGAGCGCCGTGGTATTTCCCCGGCAGCGACTACCGCGTGAGGTATGACAGCATGTGGGTGGACGGCCATACGGAGCGGTCGCTGCCGAACCTGTTTCCCATCATCGACCCGCCGTGCGTGAGCATCGACAGCGTGACGGTGGAGGCCGACAGCGCGGGGTGCGTGACCGTGCGATGGGACAGCCTGCCGATGCAGGCGCACTGGATGGTGAGTTTCGGCCCCGAGGGCACCGCAGCCGGAGAGGGCGAGACAGATACTGTGTCGGAGCGGCAGTGGCGCCGCTGCGGACTGGAACCCGGCGGCAGCTACACGGTGAGCGTGCGCTCGCGCTGCAACCTGCTGTACCGTCAGGAGTGGTCGCCCTGGAGCAGTGTGTGGACAGTGACGGCAGGGAGCAACCCCGACCCCGAAGACCCCGACCCGGAAGACCCGCCGGAGGGTATCCGCGAGGTGGCTGGGACAGTGGGCTTCACGTTGCGGCCTAACCCCGCACGGGAGGAGGTGACGCTGGAGGGCGGCGCCTGGATGTCCGGCGGAGTGCTGACGGTGACCGATATGCGCGGCACCGAGGTGGTGCGCCGCAAGGTGGAGAGCGGAAGGCTGACGCTGGACGTGAGCCGGCTGCCGAAGGGGGCCTACACGGTGAGCGTGACAACCAGCGAGGGCACCGCCGCGCGGCGCCTGGTGGTGCAGTAGAATAGCAGCCGTTTGGGGTGGCGATGCAAGTTTTTTTTTGTGTGTGGGAAATTTTTTGTATTTTTGCAGCGCTTTTTATAGTATAATAGGTAGTAAACGGCATGTTCGATTTTGAGACATCGGTCAGTGGGATTGAGTTTAAAGTGAGGCAGTTGGCAGACGAGGTGACGCGTCTGCGGCGGCTGGTGTCGGAGGGTGAGAGCCGTTGCCTGGAACTGGAGGAAGCACTGAAAAACAAGGAAATATTAATCAACAATTTAAAAGAAGAGAACAAATTAGTTAAATTAGGGAACAGACTGGCAGAAGGAAATGACAGTGCAGAATTGAAGCTTAAGCTCAATCGAATGATAAGGGCCATAGACAGGAGTCTGGAAGTGTTGAAGAGCCAGGAGGCGGGTGAATAGGACAGAAAGGAGAGCAGCAATGGATACGGTATCGGCATCGGTGAACATATTGGGACGGACCTACCGTCTCCGCGTGGCGGCGGAGGACGAGGCGGCGCTGCGCAAGGCGGCGGCGGCCATCGAGGGTCAGGCCAAGCAGTATGGGCAGCAGTATGCATACAACGACCATCAGGACTTGCTGGCGATGGTGGCATTGACTCAGATCACGCAATTGACTAAGATACAAGACTCGCTGCGGTTCAAGGATACGGACCTGGCGCAGCGGCTGCAGTCGATAGACACAGTGCTGGAAGGGATACTGCATCCGACCCGAAACAGTTTGTAAACTCAACACATTTTACAAACCGAGTCGGCTCATGGGCGGGTAGATTGTATGGTTGATACGCCCGGCGCTCAAATCCTAACAGTCATGGAGTTTACCACAACTCTTGGAAGGTCGGATGCGGTTTTTTCAAAGCCGGTCGTGAGGTTCCCACAACAAACAAACTCACACACATCATGTCATTAGAACTGGGAATAATCATTGGAGTGATCGGAGGAGTGCTGGTCGGTGGCGGCATAGCTATCTGGCTGACGACGCACCTGCTCCGCAACAAGCTCCTGGCACAGAGCCAGCAAGTGCTCAAGGATGCCGAAGAGAAAAGTGAAATCATCAAGAAAGAAGGCGAGCTGAAAGTGAAGGAACGCGCCCTGCAGATGCAGCGCGAGCACGACAAGCGCGTCAACGAGCAGAACAACAAGCTGCGCGACCAGGAAAACAAGCTGAAACAGCGCGAGAGCACGCTGAACCAGAAGGTCGACGAGCTGCAGAAGAAGAGCGCCGAGCTGAAGGGCGTGAGCGACAAGCTGAACGGCGAGATAGAGACGCTGCACAAGCGCCAGGCCGAGGTGGAGAAGGTGTATAAGGAGAGTGTGAACAAGCTGGAGCACATTGCCGGCATGAGCGCCGAAGAGGCCAAGCAGCATTTGATTGAGGCCATGACCGAGGAGGCACGCGCCGAGGCGAGCACCACCATCATGGATATTGTCGAGGAGGCCAAGATTACCGCCGCCGAGCAGGCCAAGAAGGTGGTCATCCAGAGCATACAGCGCACCGCCACCGAGACGGCTGTGGAGAACACGGTGAGCGTCTTCAACCTCGAGAACGAGGAGGTGAAGGGCCGCATCATCGGCCGCGAGGGCCGCAACATACGCACGCTGGAGAGCCTTACGGGTGTGGAAATCATCATCGACGACTCGCCCGACGCCATCATCATCAGCGGCTTCGACCCCGTGCGCCGCGAGATTGCACGCCTGTCGCTGCACAAGCTGGTGACCGACGGCCGCATCCACCCGGCCCGCATCGAGGAGGTGGTGGCCAAGACGCGCCGCCAGATTGAGCAGGAGATCAACGAGGTGGGTAAGCGCACCTGCATCGACCTGGGCATCCTGAACATGAACCATGAGCTGATGCGCATGGTGGGCCGCATGAAGTACCGCTCGAGCTATGGGCAGAACCTGCTGCAGCACAGCCGCGAGGTGGCCAACCTGGCTGCCACGATGGCGTCGGAGCTGGGCCTGAACCCCAAGCTGGCCAAGCGCGCAGGTCTGCTGCACGATATCGGCAAGGTGCCGGAGACCGACCCCGAGATGCCGCACGCCATCTTCGGCATGAAGCTGGCGGAGAAATACAAGGAGCATCCCGACATCTGCAACGCCATCGGTGCCCACCACGACGAGGTGGAGATGACCAACCTCATCTCGCCCATCATCCAGGTGGCCGACGCCATCAGCGGTGCCCGTCCGGGTGCCCGCCGCGAGGTGGTGGAAGCCTATATCAACCGCCTGAAGAAACTCGAGGACATGGCCATGACCTACCCGGGAGTGGTGAAGACCTACGCCATCCAGGCCGGCCGCGAGCTGCGCGTCATCGTCGGCGCCGACAAGGTGAGCGACGCCGAGGCCAACAAGCTCAGCTTTGACCTCTCGAAGCAGATACAGAGCGAGATGACCTATCCGGGCCAGATTAAGGTGACGGTCATCCGCGAGACCCGTGCCATCAACTACGCGAAGTGATGCTGCCGCTGGCTATACATTGGAATGTGGACCCGGTGATGTTCAACATCGGGTCGTTCGGGCTGCGGTACTACTCGTTTGGCTTCCTCTTCGCCTTCGTGTTGGGCTACATCATCCTTACCCGGATATACAAGTTTGAGAAGATCCACTTAGACTACCTGGACAGCCTGATAGTCTATATTTTCCTGGCTGTGCTGGTGGGAGCGCGTCTGGGCCACTGCCTGTTCTATGAGCCCGACTACTTCCTGACGTCGGCGCACTGGACAGAGATGTTCTGGCCGTTCCAGGACGGGCAGTACACCGGCTTCCAGGGACTGGCTAGTCACGGTGCCGCCGTCGCCATACTGCTGGCGCTGTGGATCTACTGGAAGAAATACCGCATGAATCCCGTCTGGATACTCGACAGGATGGTGATAGTGGTGGCCCTAGGCGGTGCCTTCATCCGTTTGGGCAACCTGTTCAACAGCGAGATATACGGTGTGGAGACCACCTTGCCGTGGGGCTTCGTGTTTGAGCAGAACGGCGAGACGGTGCCCAAGCACCCCACGCAGCTCTACGAGAGCCTGAGCTACTTCACCATTTTCGCGGTTTCGCTGTGGTACTACATCAGGAAGAAGGGACAGTTCAAGACGGGCAGCATCTTTGGCTGGTGGCTGGTGGCGCTGTTCGGCATGCGGCTGATTATCGAGTTCGTGAAGAATGACCAGGTGGACTTCGAGGCCGGCATGGTGCTCAACATGGGTCAGCTGCTGAGTCTGCCGTTCATCATTGGCGGACTGGTGGTTGCGTGGCTGGCGCGAAAGGAGAAGCTGCCGCAGGGCCCGTTCCCCCAAGGGGAAGTAATGAAACATAAAGAAAGCAAGAAGAAATGAAGACTCTGATACTTGTACGCCACGGCGAGAGCGCGTGGAACAAACTCAACCTGTTCACCGGCTGGACGGATGTCGACCTCACCGAGGCTGGCATGAAAGAGGCCTGGGAGGCCGGCAAGCTGCTGGTGGCCGAGGGCTATCGTCCCGAGCTGTGCTTCACCTCCTACCTCAAGCGGGCGGTGAAGACCCTCAACCAGATGCTCGACGCCATGGACATGGACTGGCTGCCGGTGCAGAAGAGCTGGCGCCTGAACGAGAAGAGCTATGGCGCCATCCAGGGCCTGAACAAGGCCGACACCGCCGCCAAGTATGGCGACGAGCAGGTGCTGCTGTGGCGACGCTCGTTTGATGTGCAGCCCCCCGCACTCGACATGCACGACGAGCGCAGTCCGCGCATGGACCCGCGCTATAACGAGATTCCCGACAACCTCATCCCGCTCACCGAGAGCCTCAAAGACACCATCGAGCGTCTGATGCCCTACTACCGCGGCACCATCATGCCCGCCTTTGAGAACCGCAACACCCTGATGGTGGTGGCCCACGGCAATTCGCTGCGCGGCATCGTCAAAGAGCTTAAAGGCATGAGCAACGAGGAGATAATCAAGTTCAATTTGCCCACGGCAGTGCCCTACGTCTTCACTTTCGACGAGAAGATGAACCTGGTCGAGGACAAATTTCTGGGCGACCCCGATGTTATCGCTGCCAAGATGCAAAGCGTTGCCAATCAGGCAAAGAGGAAGTAGAACTTGACTGACGGCCAGAGGGTAGAGGAGGGGGAATTGAAAAAAAATTTGGTCAGTATTAAAAATGTTCGTAATTTTGCACCGCTTTTCAAGAGAGAAAAAGCGGTGCTTTTTTAGTCAAGAGAACACACGGAGAGGTGGGTGAGTGGCTGAAACCAACAGTTTGCTAAACTGTCGTACTCGATTAGGGTACCGGGGGTTCGAATCCCCCCTTCTCCGCCAAACAAAGGACGCCACTCAAAAGGCGTCCTTTGTTATTGCCGGGATATAGCGAAGTCCGGTTATCGCGCCTGCTTTGGGAGCAGGAGATCCCCAGTTCGAATCTGGGTGTCCCGACGAGAAAGTGGAAAACGCGAAGTCGGCCCTGTAGCTCAGCTGGATAGAGCGAGAGTCTTCTAAACTCTAGGTCCTGCGTTCGAGTCGCAGCAGGGTCACACCAAGGGGAGAGGTTACAAACAACCTCTCCCCTTTTTTTGTTTGCTATGCAATAATTGCCTTCGCCACACGTTAATATAAGAAAAAGAAACGACTATGGAGCTGAGCAGCTATTTTGAACCTATCGACAGCGCAGTGGTGGACTATTACAGCGTGGACTTCCGTCCGATGCTGGGCGACGAAATCAACGCCTACACCGACGTCACGGGATTTCCCGACTGCGCCGATGCCGAGATGGTGCTGCTCGGTGTCAAGGAAGACCGCGCCTCGGTGGACAACCGCGGCTGTGCGGCCTCACCCGACCACATACGCCATTACCTCTACCGTCTGGCCAAGCCCTACGACGGCATTCGTCTGGCCGACCTCGGCAATATCGCCCCGGGCAATGAGGCCCGCGACACCTACTTCGCCCTTATCGAGGTGCTCCAGCAGCTGCTCGACATGGGCAAGACAGTCGTGGTGCTCGGCGGCAGCGACGACCTCGTCTTCCCCATCTACAAGGCATACGAAATCCTGGGCCGCGTCATCAACATCTGCTCGGTTGACTCGCGTTTCAACCTGGAGGGAGGTGAGCAAATCAGCAGCAACAACTACCTGCAACACATCATTCTACAGCAGCCGAACTACCTGTTTGACTATGTCAATGTGGGCTACCAGTCCTACTTCGTCGGGACCGAGATGGTGCAGCTGATGGACGAGTTGAAATTCACTACGCATCGTGTCGGTGAACTGCAGCCCAACATGGAGCATGCCGAGCCGCTGGTGCGCTACAGCGACGTGGTGGCTGTCGACATCAGCGCTGTGCGCCAGAGCGACGCCCCCGCCAACGCCAACCCCTCGCCTCACGGCTTCTACGGCGAGCAGTTGTGTCAGATTGCGCGTTTTGCCGGCATGAGCGACAAGACCACCTGCTTCGGCCTCTTCGAGATGAATCCCGCCTACGACCACAACGGGCAGACCGCCCACATGCTGGCCCATGCCGTGTGGTTCTTCCTCGAGGGATTCCACTACCGCCTGGGCGACTTCCCCGCGCAGGACAAGCAGAGCTACAAGCGCTTCACCGTGGCCATGCAGGACCACGGCATCGACCTTGTCTTCTACAAGAGTCTCAAGACCGACCGCTGGTGGATGGAGGTGCCGTGCGACGACAATGAGCGCCGCGAGCGCTACCTGCGCCACACTCTCGTACCCTGCAACTACAGCGACTACCAGCGCGCCATGGAAAACGAGATTCCCGAGCTGTGGTGGCACTACTACAATCGCATCAACGGTTAAAGTCACAAAATAATCACATCCCCTATGGACTTAGCATTCAAAGAGAAAATCGACAAGCTCATCTCCGAAGTGTCGGAGGTCACCGATCTGCCTACCAAGATTGCGGTACTGAACTACATACAACAGGAGTCGGGTTTCCTGCTCTGGCAACTTGAGGACGAACAACGCATCGATGAAGACTCGCGCGATTATTAAGCCCGTGGCAGTCAGCATACGCTGCCTGCTGATGGCCGTCTGCTGCCTGCTGACGGTGGCCTGCACCGGTGGCTACTCCTTCACCGGCGCCTCCATCCCGCCGGGCGCCAAGACCATCTCTGTGGCCACCTTCCCCAACTATGCCCCTACCGTCAACCCGCAGCTCAGCCAGAAGCTCACCGACGAGCTGAAGCAGATGTTCTCCAACCAGACATCGCTCACCGTCACCCAGGCCGACGGCGACCTGCAGCTCAGCGGAGAGATAGTGGGCTACGAGACCCGCGCTTCGGCCCTCTCGAGCAGCGACGAGGTCTCCATGAACCGTCTGACCATCGCCGTCAGGGTCAAGTTCGTCAACACCATCGACCCCGACGCCGACTTTGAGCAACAGTTCTCCCGCTTCCGCGACTATGCCGCCTCGCAGGACTTCTCGGCCGTCGAGAGTTCGCTGATGGGCGAAATCGTTACCGAGCTATGCGAGGACATCTTCAACAAGTCAGTAGTAAACTGGTAGCCGCCCTGCTGGCGCTCTTCGCCACGGCGGTCTACCTGCTCACCATGGACCGTTCGGCCAGTTGGTGGGACTGCGGCGAGTTCATCGCCACCAGCCATCTCCTCGGTGTCGGCCACCCTCCGGGAGCCCCTTTCTACCAGCTTGTCGCCCATTGTTTCACGCTTCTTTCCTTCGGTCACCCCATGCTGGTGGCCCCCTTGAGCAACGCCCTCTCAGCCCTCTGCGGAGGCCTCACCGTAGGTGTGCTCTATCTCACTGTGGTTGAGCTCTGTCAGCATCGTTTTGCGGCAGTGATTGCAGCCCTGTGCTATCTCTTTTGCGACACTGCCTGGTTCTCGGCCGTCGAGAGCGAGGTCTACGCGATGGCCATGCTCCTCTGCTCGCTCGAGGTGTGGCTCGCCCTGCGCTGGCGCCGCACCCGCAATCACCGCCTGTTGCTGCTCCTGTCCCTGCTGCTCGGCCTCGGCCTGTGTGTGCACCTGATGACGCTGCTCACCCTCCCGGCCCTGCTGGTCGTCATCCTGCCCACCCTCATGCGCTGCCGTCGTTGGGCAAGGGTGCTGCCGCTGGCGGCGCTCTTCTTTGTCTTAGGACTCACGCCGTATGCCATCGTGCCTCTCCGCGCCGCCGCCAAGCCCGCCATCAACGAGGGCAACCCCGCTACGGTCGAAGCCTTCGCCTCCTACGTCAAGCGCGACCAATACCCCAAGGCACCGCTCTATCCCCGTATGTGGCGCGAGCGCGACAGCGCCAACTACCACCCCTGGACCTTCGGCACCGAGGGTGTGGTGGGCAACGTGCTCTACACCGTCAACTACCAGCTCGGCTACATGTATGGCCGTTACCTGATGTACAACTTCATCGGCCGCGAGAACCTCAAACACGGCATCGTGGTGGTCTTCATCGTTCCTTTCCTCCTGGGCGTGTGGGGATTGCTGCGCCATTGCCGCCGCAGTCGGGCCGATTTCTGGGCTGTTATGCTGCTTTTCCTCTTTGGCGGCGTACTACTAAATCTCTACCTCAACCACCCTTGCTACGAGCCTCGCGAACGCGATTACGCCTACATCCTCTCCTTCTACGCCTTCGCCCTCTGGATAGGCCTCGGCGCCAGCCACATCAACCACCCCCGCTGGCGTTGGTTGCTGCTACTGGCACCGCTGCTGCTGGCTGTGGGCAACTGGAGCGACCACGACCGGCACCGTTGCCACGCCGTGCACGACATCAGCCTCAACCACCTCCAGTCGTGCGACCCCGACGCCATCCTCATCACCCTCGGCGACAACGACACCTTCCCCCTGTGGTATCTCCAACTTGTCGAGCAACGCCGCACCGACGTCAGCGTCCATAACGTCAACCTAGAGGGCTACCACGCTGTCAAGCAGGCCATTGAAGAAAACCAATGGCAACGCCCCGTCTATGTGTCGCAGTACTTCTACGAGCGCTATGGGTATCTCTTCGAAGGCCGTCTGCGCTGCGAAGGCTTCTGCTGGCGTGTGTTGCCCGACGCCGAAGGGGTCGACGACCCCGTCCCGCTGCAACGTCACCTCCGCGACTCTATCGAGTGGAATATCACCCCCGGCGAGTACCTCGACGATGTTTCGCGACGCTTCCTTGCCGACTGGCGTCGCAACACTGGGAGCCTCCCTCCCAGTATGTTAAATTAGCATTTTCAAAATTGGAAATAGATGAAGGGCTGCAGGTCGGCGGTGATAAACTGGTAGACCGCTATGACCACAGCCACAGTGACTACTGCCATGAGCCACAGGGGCATCTGGGCAAACCACAGGCGATAGCGCCGCTTGAAGCGGGTGGGTAGCCAGTGGATGGTCATGCCGATGACAAAGAGCAGGAAGGGTGCCCAGTAATGACTCACGATTTCAGGTATTTGCGCCAAGTTCCAATGTGAACCTATCTGTTCCACCATCATCGAGGCAGTCATCCAAGCCACCTCGTTGGCTTCGGCGGGGTCGAGATTGGAGCCGCTGCGGAAGAAGAGGCGTGTGAAGCTGATGAAGACGAAGGTGAGCAGGGTGAACCAGACGTTCCACGAGCGGGTGGTGAAGCGCCAGTTTTGGGGCAGGAGGTGCAGCACGGTGTATCCGATGAGGCACACCAAGGAGATGAACCACAGCATGTTAATCAGAGGTCCGTCGACGTGGACCTTCAGGATATGTAGCGCGAGTGTGGTGATGCCCACAGCCGCAATCTGCTCCATCCAGCCCTTATCTTTCCACCATTTGTATACTAAGATGCCCAATCCGTTGAGGCCGCCCCAGGTGATGAAGTTGAACGAGGCACCGTGCCAGAGGCCGCCGAGGAGCATGGTATCCATGTTGTTGACGTTGGTGCCGAGGGAGCGGCGGTGCCGCGGGCGGAAGAGAAACATCGCCAGAATGACGAGCACCACCGCGGCGACGGCGATAGTGAAGAAGGTGCTGTGTAGGCGGAAGGCCGCGATGGCCAGGATGGCGAACAGCAGGAAATAGGAGAGGAAGCCCGCCGAGCGGTTGCCGCCCAGGGGGATGTAGAGATAGTCGCGCAGCCAGCGTGAGAGCGACATGTGCCAACGACGCCAGAACTCGGTGGGGTTCTTGGCCTTGTAGGGCGAGTTGAAGTTGACCGGCAGGTAGAAGCCCATGAGCATAGCCACGCCGATGGCGATGTCGGTGTAGCCCGAGAAGTCGGCGTAGACCTGCATGGAGTAGAGCATCAGGGCCGAGAAGTTCTCGAAGGGGGTGTAGAGCGAGGGGTTCTCGAAGATGCGGTCGACGAAGTTGACGGCCAGGTAGTCGCTGAGGACGAGCTTTTTAACCAAGCCGTTGAGTATCCAGAACACCGCGATGCCGAACTGTCGGCGGCCCAGGAAGAAGGGCTTGTAGAGTTGTGGCACAAACTGGTCGGCACGCAGGATGGGGCCGGCGACCAGCTGCGGGAAGAAGGCGGTGTAGAAGCCGAAGTCGAACACATTGGAGACGTGGGCGATCTTGCGCTTGTAGACGTCGACGATGTAGCTGATGTTCTGGAAGGTGAAGAAGCTGATGCCGACGGGGAGCAGGATGACCGAAGCGTCGAAATGGTTGGTGTGGAAGGCGTTGTTGGCCCAGCGCGCCAGGTGGTTGACGACGGTGTGCGAGGTGCCGAAGGTGGCGTTATAAATATCGGTGAAGAAGTAGGCGTATTTGAAGTAGAAGAGGATGGCCAGGTTGACAGTGACGCCGATGGCCATCAGCGTTTTGCGCCGCCGCTGGCTGGCGGTATGATCCATGCGTATGCCGAGCACCCAGCCGAGCAGGGTGGAGAAGACCAGCAGCAGCACGAAAAGACCCGAGGTCTTGTAGTAGAACAGCAGGCTGACCAGAAAGAGGTATCCGTTGCGGATGGTGAGACGCTTGCTGCGGGTGACGATGAGGGAGAAGAAAAGGAAGACGAAGAGGAAGAAGACCCAGAAATGAATCTGTGTGAACAGCAACGGACGCGAGCTGTCGAAACTCAGGAGCCGCAGGAGGTATGCCGCCAGGTCGTTCAAGGCTCGGAGGTTTCTTTGTTAATGGCGTTAAAGAGAGCGCCGGTGAAGAGGTCACCGACCAGCTGGTAGCCGGCGGCGGTGAAGTGCACGCGGTCGTTCCGCGCTAAGCCCGCCTTGCGCCAATGGTCCATCGAGCGCAAGCCGCCCATCACCTCGAAGAGGTCCCACACGGCTCCGCCACAGTCGGCGGCCAGACGGTAGAACACCTCGCGCGCCAAAGCGCCGTTGGTGTTGACGCTGTAACGGCGGCGGCCGGTCTTCCGGTAGCTGTCGTTGTTGGTGATGAAGATGAAGGCGCAGTCGGGATTGATGCTACGCACGGAGTCGATGAGCCGCAGGTAGTTCTGCTGGAAGGCGGCGGTGTCGAAGTTAGCGGGTACGGCGTCGTTGATGCCGATGCCGAAGACGACCACGTCGGGATGCAGCAGCCGCAGGTCGCGCACGAAGTTGACGCAGCGCAGGTAATCGGGCACGGCGGCGCCGTTGACGCCGATGGAGTGGTAACTGAAGCCCGGGTGGCGGTTGTCGAGATAGATGCCGCTGACGGTGAACTTGTCGCCCGGACGGCAGGGCAGCACGATGGTAAACGAGTCGGTCGGCGTCGGGAGGTTGAAGATGTAACGGTCGCTGACGTTGTCGATATAGGCGGCATAGAGTTCGTGGCCGTCGATGCGCAGGCGCGGCACCACACCGCCCTCACCGTGACCCAGCAGCACCACGCGGTTGACGGCATAGTCGACACGCGGCTCACTCATCACGATATCCATCTCGGTGAACTCATCGGCTGCGGTGACGGCAATGCCGCACAGACCCAGCGGATAGGCGTATTCCTTGTAGACGTTGCGGGTGAGCTCCACCTTCTGCGGGCAGTGCACGCGGTAGTCGGCGGGGTTGTTGCAGCGGGCGGCGGCCGAATATGGGAATATCATGCCGCGGGGACCCACCAGATTGGGGTAGGCGCCGAGGATATTGCAGCGGATGGTGTTGGTCAGGCTGCCGGCTTGCACATGCGAGCCGCCGATGTGGACGATGTTGAGATTGCCGCCGTCACCGTTGGCAACACGCTGCCACTTGTCGAAAAGCTGGCGCATGGACGGCGAGGTGCTGTCGTAGTGCAGCACGTTGGCGCGATACTTGATAAAGGGATGTTTCGGCAGGGTAGGGGATTGCAGCTGCGCTTGCAACAGGGTGCTTGTCAGCAACGCGAGGAGCAACAGGACGGGAGACAGACGTCGGCTCATCGTGCACCTCCTTTCCCCTTCTTCTGCTTATGTTTGGCGCTTTCGTCTTTGCTTTCGGCCTCTTTCTGGCGCTGTAGCTCAATGCGCTTCTCAAGACGGTAGCGCTGGTAGCTGTTGTCGAGGGCTTGAGCCAGGTGGTCGCCCATCAGATCGGCGCCTTTCTGCGAGAAATGTATGTAGTCGGAGCCCGCAAGCCCTTTGTGCGCCCACACAGGCATGGAGTTGAGGCCGCCCATCGCGTGATAGATGCTCCAGAATGCGGCATCGTGTGCGTTGACGGTGACTATCAGGCTGTCGATAAGTTCGGGAATGACGGGGTAGGTCTGCGGCTTGCCGTTGATGTGCTTGCACATGTCCGACGGCCCGATGAAGAGTATCTTGGCTTGCGGACAGCACTGGTGGATGTAGTCGATTTGCTTGCCCAGCGATTGGCAATAGGTGGAGATCGACTTGCCACTCTTGAGGTAGGGCACGGAGTTGCCGCCGAACTGAAGGATGATAAGCCCCACGTCGAGGAGCCCGTAGGCTTCGGTGAGCAGATTCTTGTTGACGAGGGTGAACTGCTGGCCGGAGCAGCCACGCATGGGTATGTTGTCCACAGCTACGCCGCCGCTGTCGGAATCAATCAGCAGGGCATAGAGGTCGGCGTTGCCCGAGACATGCAGGCGGAAGGCATCGGTCGGGCCGTCGGCCTTCCATTCCATCATGCTCACCCCTTTTTGAGAGACTTCTGTCGTTGGGACGGCCTTTTTGTGCTTCAGGTCGGTGAGTTCGGTGCGGAGGGTACCTTCGTGGCTGTTGGCCACCAGCCGCACATGCGAGAATTGTTTGACGCCGTCGTCCACATGGCTGCTGTTGGTGGCTCTGACGGTGGTGGTGGCGCTGCCGTTGAGGCGGAAGCACTGCATCATCACACCATAGTTGCCGCGACTGCGCACAGCCAAGCTGTCGCCGAAGGACGACAGGAGCGACAATGCGCCCTGTGTGCTTTGGCGTACGGAAACAACGGGGGTGATGGGGTGGAAGGGCAGCATGCCGGGACCGCCGCCGCCGAAAGTGCGCTGCATGTGGGCGCGCAGGCGCGAGGTCATGTGGTCCATCTCAATCTGCGAGTCGCCATAGTGCAACACGCGCAAGGTGCGCCGTTTGGCCTGTGCCTGCTCGGCGGCCGCCCAGAAGGCGTCGAGGTAGTGTGGCTCGGGAAGCCAGAGGCGCAGGTCGCTGTTGTCGGTCTGCTGCTGGAAATAGCATAGGGAATCCGCCATCTGCGTCAGTATCGGTGACTCGGTGGCGGCGGTGGGATCTGGCTCTTCTTGTTCGTGGCCGGCCAGGATGGAGTGTGTCGTGGGATAGCGCAAATGCGCGCTGCCGAGGGCTATGCCCTCGTCCGGCACAACCAGCCCCAAGGTGCCCAGCACAGCTATGACGGAGGCGAAGAAGCCCAGTATCTTGAGAGCCTTCATTGCTTCTCCAAACGTTCTATCCTGTCTGCTAGTTTGTCCAAATTCCTTATCAGCACCTCAATCTTGCGGCGTTTGGAGCCGTCAATGGCGGGACTTCCGAAGATGGTGCTGTTGTCGGGTATGTTGTGCGTCACGCCGCTCTGGGCACCGATGGTCACATGGTCGCCCACGCTGATATGTCCCACCAGGCCTGCCTGGCCGGCGATGATGCACTCTTCGCCCACCTTGCAGCTGCCGGCGATGCCCACCTGCGCCGCCATAGCGGTGTTGCGGCCCACGACTACGTTGTGGGCTATCTGGCACAGGTTGTCGACCTTGGCGCCTTCGTGCAGGCGTGTGGAGCCCATGGTGGCGCGGTCGATGCAGGTGTTGGCGCCCACCTCGACGTTGTCTTCCAGTACCACATTGCCAATCTGGTCAATCTTGTTCCAGGTACCGTCGCCGGCTGGGGCGAAACCGAAGCCGTCGGCTCCGATGACGGCGCCCGCATGGATGATGCAGTTGCGGCCAATCTCCACGCCTTCGTATATCTTCACTCCGGCATAGATGATGGTGCCATCGCCTATCTTGCAGTTGTCGCCGATATAGGCGTTGGGGTATATCTTCACGTCGTTGCCCACTTGCGTGTGGCGTCCCACTACAGCGTAGGGGCCCAGATAGCAATGTTTTCCTATCTTGCTGCCCTTGCCCACGCTGCTGCGCCACGACCTGCCGCGCGGCGGTTTGGTGCGCTCGTTGAAGGCATGCAGCAGCACCGCCACCGCCATATAGGGATTCTCCACGCGAATCAGCGTCGATCCCACCGGGTGTTCGGGCACGAAGTCCTTGCGTACAATCACTATCGTGGATTGCTTCTCGTAGATATAGTGGGTGTACTTGGCATTGCCGAGGAAGGTGATGCCCCCCTCGCAGCCCTCTTCAATCTTGCAAGGCTGCCACACGCGGGCGTTCTCGTCGCCCTCTACGGTGCCGTGCACTATCTTGGCCAGTTCTTTTGCTGTAAATTGCATCGCTGTTCAATCTTTAAATTCTATGACACCGCGCTGGTGCAATATCTGCATGTTCTCCATGCGCTGGTCGCTGGTGAAGCCGTCGCCCTCGGTGATGCGCGAGCCGTTCTTCGCCCGCACGGGGTTGTCCGAGTAGATACGGTCTTCGGCCGAGTTCCAGATAAGGTCCTTGAGGTATATGGTGTCGTTGTTTGAGAAGTCGATGACCACCACGCTGTCGTGTGCCTCCATGATGTCGCGGTCGTCGAACGACACCGCGTTGCCCGCCTCGATGATGGTCTTCACCTTGTGCTCTTCGTCGTAGAGGCGCAGCTGCACCCGCCGCCCTTGGGCACTGTGGTAGAGCGTCCGGGGCTTGGGTCGGTCGAATTTCTTTATGATGGGGGCGTCCATCTCAAGCTGCAACTTGCCGTGTTCGCTGCGCCGCACCTGGGCGTTGTAGACCTCCTGTGCGGCCGAATCCGAACGGTCCTGCGGCAGCATGGACTTGTCGTTGTGGCACGCCGTCAGCGCCACCGACAAACACACCAATAGGGACAAGCGTCGTACGCCTGCCCCTATCGGACGACAGAGACCTGTTGTTTTCACTCGGCTATCGGGTTCTGACGGTGGTCGTTACACCAATCCATCCGGGCACCGTGAAGCTCTTGCCGTTCTCCAGGCCGGCCATGAAGGCGTCGGTCTTGGAGGGATAGTGGCCGGCGTAGGTGCCGATGAGCCTGTTGCAGGCCTCGACGTTCTCCTCCGAGGGATCCACGCTCTTCGAGCGGTTCAGGGCGTCGACGGCGGCCCAGTAGGCGCTGCGGCCTCCCACGTTGTCCTCCGAGGCGCTCGAGGTGCTCGAGGCATAGAGCATGGCAATCATGCGGTAGGGCTCACCCTTGGTGCCGTCGGCGGCAGCGGCGTTGTTGTAAGCCGTGCGGGCGGCGCTGTAGCTCTTCGAGCCGTTGTAGGCGTGACCCAGATAGAGGTAAGCCATATATTTGTCTTTGTCGGTGACACCCTTGACGGCATCGCTCAGGTATTTCACCGCATCGCCATACTGCTTCTTCGACAGGCACATCTGACCCATGCGCATAGCGGTGGCGGGGCTCGGTTCGAGGCGGTAGAGGTTCTCGGTGGCGCGGAAGAAGAGCTCCTGATCGGTGCAGCGTTTGCGCATCATGATGCTCGTAATCTTCTTCAGCAGCTCCACATTCTCGGGGTCGGCCTCGAATTTCTTGCCGTAGATCTCCACCAGCTGGTCGCAGGTGGCATAGGGCGAGAAGGCGGCCTCGACGCCGGCGATGTAACCGCGGATGGTGGCGGCCTTCACGCTGTCGGCGGCGTTCTTCTGCAACTCACCTTCCAGCAGGTCGCTGGCGATGTCGTAGTTGTCGACCACCAGCGTGGGCTCGGCATAGCCGGCGCGCACATAGTTGATGGTGGCTTCCATATACTTCACCAGGTAGCCGGCCTCCAGGTCGTCACCACCGATGCGGACGGCTTCCGAGTAGAGGGCGTAGTACTGTTGCAGGCCCTCTTCTTTCAGCAGCTCTTCAAGCTCGTTGGCTTTCTTGGCGGTATACTTGGCGGCTTCGCCGTACTTGGCAATACGCGTGTCGTACATAGCCATCAGCTCGTCGATATAGCCTTTCTTCTCCTCGGCCGTAGCGGCGGTGGCAATCTTCACCTTCAGGATGTTGGCACCGTTGATGTAGAGGTTCTTGCTCTGCTTCGGGCAGCCGTTCACCACAGTCTTCCACTGCGGATAGGCCTCTTCCAGGTAGCGCGTGTCTTTCGAGGCCTTATACTGTTTCACGTTCTCCTGGTACAGCGAGACAGCTTCCATCATGGGCTGCGGGTTCTGCATCACCTCGTCGCTGCAGTCCCATTTCTCCATCTGTGCCATCGCGGGCAGCGCCGCCGCGAGGAGGAGTCCAATGCTCAATGTTCTGATTGCTTTCATCGTTATCGTGTTTTTTGTTATTTCCCTTTTTTGGTTTAGTACGGCTTCGCCGTCGTTTATTGCTTCTTGCTAATTGTACTTCCGTTTCGCAAACCACTTCTCGCAGCTGCTCACCGCGATGCCGAAGGTCACCGTGTTGCGTTGCAGCAGGTCGGCATCACCCAGGCAGTTGTATCCCACGCTCAGGCTCAGCAGCGAGCGTCCTTTGCGCATCGGCAGGCTCATGCCGGCCCCCACGCCCCATTGGTCGATGCGGCGGCTTCCGTCGCCGGTATTCAGATACAGCACGCCCTGCTCGGCATGGGCACCGATGCTCCAGCCGATACGGCCCCAGTAGGTCGAGGCATCCATCACACCCATCTTCTCGAATCCCACGGCATAGCGGCTGAAAGCGCCGTCGCCAAGCGTGTTGTCGCCGAAGACGCGGTGCGACTCATCCTCGGTATAGCGCAACCCCTGCCAGGCGGAGAAGGTCGCGTCGGCGGCCACCTGCCACACTCCGTTGCGCTCCAGGCTCAACCCCACGCCGTAGGTGTGCGGCTGCTCTATCCGGCTCTCTATCTCCGCATCGTCGCCGCGGGCGGGGAAGATGGTGTCGAACAGACGCTCCGAGCCCGAGATGCTGCGGAAGGTGTATATCAGCGCCGTCTCCTTGACGCTCATGTCCTGATACGGCTTGTAGCTCAAACCCAGGCAAAGCGTGTACCGCTTGCCAATCGGTTGACGGTAGCGCAGGCCGAAGTCGAACACCACGTTGCTTATTCGAGTGTCTTTCTGCTTGCGCGAGTCGATGTAGTAGGTGGTGTCGCCGCCGGCGAAGTTATAGGTGATGCCGCGCTGGATGCTGCCCGTCAGGTAGCCCGCATTGAAGCCCACCTCCAGCGAACGCCCCGTGCCCACGGGGATGCAGAACGCCGAACCCGCAAACAACTCGTTCACGCCGCCGGTGCCGGCATAGGTGGTCTTCACCACATTGGTGGAATCCACCGACTCATAGTCGACCGTCGAGTAGGGCATCAATCCTGCGGCCACCTTCCACCATTTCGTGATGGGCAGCCCTATGGCCAGGTAGCCTATGTTGCCGTCGGCGTCGCGCACCGATTTGTCGCCGCTCCGCAGGGTGCTCAGCTGGATGTTGAGCCCCATGTCGAACACAAAGCTCTCGGTCGCGATGTCGCCGTAGGAGGCCGGATTGAACGGGTTGATGGAGTTTCCGCCCGCGCGGGTCAGCACGGCGCCGCCCATGCGCGTCGCCGCTGGCATGTTGTAGGGCATCTCGCCCAGCCCCAGGCCGAACTGCGTATACGGCAGGTTAAAGCCGTTCTGCGCCGTCGCTCCGGAGCCCAGCAGGCCCATCAAACCCAGTATGCCTATCAATAATCCCTTATTCTTCATGATGTGTCATTATCTCGTTCAGCCCCAGCAATGTCAGCTCCGGCACCGCCTCCCAGCCCGTCGCGCCGGCGGCCGTCAGCCGTCCGGCGTCGCCGCCGGTCAGCAGCACCCGCAGCGCGGGGCACTTCTCGCGGTACAGTGCCACATAGCCCGCCAGCGCCAGCATCGTGGCGCCCAGCGTCCCGGCCACCAGGCACTCCTCTGTCGAGCGCCCCAGCACGGGGGCTTTGGTTATTCCGTCTATATCTATTAACGGCAGTTTCTCCGTAAAAGTATGCAGCGCCTGCAAATTCATGCGCAAGCCCGGCATGATGGCACCGCCGTGATACACCCCCGCTCCGTCGATGAAGTCGACGGTGATGCAGGTGCCCGCATCGATCACCACGCTCGGCTCGCCGCGGTGCAGCGCCCACGCCCCGCAGGCACCCGCAATGCGGTCGGCACCCAGCGTGTCGGGTGTCTTGTAGTCGAGCCGTATCGGCAGCGGTGTGTCGGCGGTCAGGCGCGGAAGCCCTTGCAGCTCCTCCGGCACCTCGCCGCTGGCGCACATCAGCACCTCCTCGGCCGCCGCAAGCTTGTCGGCGGGCATCCCGTGTCCGTGCTCGACCAGCGTGTGCCCCTCGAAGGTGGCCCACTTCACAGCCGTATTCCCTATGTCCAGCGTCAGCTTCATAAACTCCTTATCTCCTTATCTCCTTACCTTCTTATCTCCTTAACTCCTTACCTTCTTATCTCCTTATCTCCTTACCTTCTTATCTCCTTAACTCCTTATCTCCTTACCTTCTTATCTCCTTATCTCCTTATCTCCTTCTCCCTCGCATTCCCTTTGCTGTTGTACATATTCATCGTGCGGTCGATGCCTTGCGTGGCGAAACACTTGATGGCGTCGCACGCCGTCTTGATGGCTTCCTCCATCTTCGTCAGATCCTCGCCCTCCATGCGGCCGAGCACATAATCCACCTGGCGTCCGCGGCTGAAGTGGTCGCCCACCCCCATGCGTATGCGGTTGTAGTTCGCCGTCCCCAAGGCGGCCTCGATATCCGTCAGCCCGTTGTGGCCGCCGGCGCCGCCCTGCTTCTTGATGCGGATGATGCCCGGGTCGAGCGCTATGTCGTCGACCACGACCATCAGGTTCTGCAGCTCGATCTTCTCGGCTTGTAGCCAGTATTTCACTGCTTTGCCGCTGAGGTTCATATAGGTGGTGGGTTTGACGAGCACCAGCACGCGTCCTTTGTGGCGCACCTCCGTGCGGTAGGCGTGGCGCTCCAGGCTCCATTTGGCCTCGGCCTCCTTGGCCAAAGCGTCGACCACCATGAAGCCCGCGTTGTGGCGTGTGCCCTCATACTCGGCACCCACATTGCCCAATCCCACTATCAGATATTTGCTCATCGGCTCAACCTCAGCGTCTTTGCAATCTTTTTGTTTACAAACCGATACAATCCAATTGAACAGTCCCATCCGTATCGTTTTAAACTGCAAAGATACAAACTTTTTTATAATAATCAATGTTAAAAATACTCAACCGCCCTCCCGTCGCACCTACAAAACAACACCGCGCCACCTCCGACCGCAGTCGGCGATGGCACGGTGATGATGCTGATTTATAGGCTTTATTTCTCGCGGATGACGTCGCCGTGATCCTTGACAATCATGCGCTGCCACTCCTGACGGTAGTGCGGCTGCTGGGGGAAGACGGCGTTGCCGGTGGCGGTACGCTCGAACTGGCCATCCCTCTCCTTCTTGATGTTGCCATCCATGTATTTGACCAGCAGGTATTTGTCGAGGGTGTCCCACTCTTTCATCATGCGGGCGGCGGCGCGGCCGCTGAAGTCGTTGAGCTGCTTGGCCAAGGCTTCGCCCTCGCTCTGGGCGGCACGCTGGTCGAAGCGCTCCACATCCTTCACATAGCTCTTCTCCAGACGGCTCTGCACTTTTTGCACGTCCTTGATCATGTCGCTGTAGCGGCTGTAGACGAAGTTGGTCACGCGGTTGAAGAGCCAGAAGGCCGACGTCTCGCTGTAGGTCAGCATGTCGCCGTTGCCCTGACGGAAGCAGAGCGGTATCTCGGTGATGCCGCAGTACATCGGGCAGTAGACGGTCGAGTAGGTGTCGTCGACGCCGAACCACAGGATGCCGCCCACTTTGGCGGGCAGCCAGCTGCGGCACTGAGCCACAAACGAGAAGCCTGTCTGCTGGGTCGAGGTGGCGCGCTCGTGCACATAGCTGTGGCCGTCGAGCTCGAAGCCCATGGGACGCCAGCGGTAGGGGCAGTTGAAGGGACCGCCGCCGAGGTCTTTGCTCATATCCATCGAGGTGCCCTCGTAGTGGTCGCGCATCAGGTTCATGGCCTCCAGCACGTCAATCTTGTGGTCGGGCTTAATCCAGAGGGGCATGCGCTCGGCGGTGGCATCGCCCATGGCGTATTTCTCATAGCGCTGCATGCCGCTGGCCACGCGGTTGAACATAGCGTAGACGCGGGCGTCGCAGCCGCGCATGCCGCTGAAAGTCAGCGGAGCATAGACATCGCAGAACGAGAAGTCCTCGTCCTTGCCGTTGTACCAGCCGCAGGCGCGGGCATAGGTGATCACCTCGTCGCTGTAGACGCACTCCACCTCGGGCTCGAAGAGGTAGTCGAGGTGCTTGCTGCTGATCACAGTGTGCAGCCCTTTGCCTTTGGCCTTGCTGAACTTCTTGGGCTCCTGGGGGAACTGGGTGATGCGGGCCTGGTTGGCGTGACCGCACACATAGCCGTCGGGGATGCGGCGGGCCACCCACACGGCGCCGTCGGTGTATTTGTATTTCAGCTTCTTGGCGAGGTCGGCCTTGACGGTACCCTGGCGCTTGCCGATGAGCTCGAGAATCCACACCTCGTTGGGGTCGGCGATGCTGAAACTCTCGCCCTCGCTGTGGTAGGGGTAGTCCTTCATGAAGCCGGCGAGCACCTGGATGGCCTCGCGGGCGTTCTTGGCGCGCTGCAGGGTGAGGTAGATATACGAGCCGTAGTCGATGCCGCCCTCAATCTCTTTGGCCAATTCCTCGCGGCCGCCGTAGGTCGTCTCGCCGATGGCCAGCTGCCACTCGTTCATGTTGCCCACCACGCTGTAGGTCTGCGCCACCTGCGGAATCATGATCAGCGGCGTGCCGCTGTCCCAGTCGACCACTTGGAACATCGTCCCGGCGGGGTAGGTGGCCGCCTTGCGGTAGTACAGCTCGCCGTAGAGCGTGTGGCTGTCGGCGGCATAGGTAATCATGGTGCTGCCGTCCTTGGTGGCACCCTTCGTGAACAGGAAATTGGTGCAGGCGTCGGCGGTGCTGGCCGCAAACAGGGCCAAGCCCAGCATGCCCGCTGCTAAAATACGGTTGAATTTCATATCGTTTTACTTATTATTTATCTCCAGACTCCTTATCTTCTTATCTCCTTAAACTCCTTATCTCCTTACCTTCTTATCTCCTTCTGCCTGCTCCGCAGGCCTGCGACCTCGTGGAGCAAACTCCTTATCTCCTTACCTTCTTATCTCCTTAAAGCAGCTTCTTCTTCAGGTTCAGGATCATGTCGTCCGTCATCTTCTCCAGGTCGTACTGCGGGTTCCAGCCCCACTCCTTGCGGGCGCAGCTGTCGTCCATATTGTCGGGCCAGCTGTCGGCGATGGCCTGCTTGATGGGCTCCGGCTCGTACACCATTTCAAAGTTGGGGTAGCGCTTCTTGATGACCTCGTAGATGGTCTCGGGACCGAAGCTCATAGCGGTCACGTTGAACGAATTGCGGTGCACCAGCTTGCTGGGGTCGGCCTCCATGATGTCGATCATGGCCTTCTGTGCGTCGGGCATATACATCATATCCATCAGGGTGCCTTTCTTCAGCGGGCAGACGAACTTCTCGCCTTTCACGGCGGCGTAGTAGATCTCCACAGCGTAGTCGGTCGTGCCGCCGCCGGGCAGCGTCTGGTAGCTGATCAGGCCCGGGAAGCGCACCGAGCGGGTGTCCACGCCGAAGCGGGTGAAGTAGTAGTCGCTCAGCAGCTCGCCGGTCACCTTGGTGACACCGTAGATGGTGTTGGGGCGCTGGATGGTGTCCTGCGGCGTGTTGACGTGCGGCGTCGAGGGGCCGAAGGCGCCGATCGACGAAGGTGTGAAGACGGCGCAGCCGAACAGGCGGGCCACTTCGAGGCAGTTCACCAGGCTCCCGATGCCCACGTTCCAACCCAGCATGGGGTTCAGCTCGGCCGTGGCGCTCAGGATAGCCGCCAGGTTGTAGATAGTGTCGATGTTGTACTGCTTCACGGCAGTGGCAATCTGCATGATCTGGGTCGAGTCGATGCGTTCCACGGGGCCACGCTCGTAGGGGTCGCCCTTCAGCGGACGCAGGTCGCTGCACACCACGTTGTTGTCGCCATAGATGTCTCTCAAATTACGTGTCAGCTCACTGCCAATCTGGCCGCCGGCACCGACGATAAGAATCTTTTTCATCGTTATCCGTTGTTTGTTTATTCGTTATATCTTGCAATGTATCACGCCTTTGCGCGGCACAGCGCCCCGCAATGACACCCACAAAAGTACAAATAATATTTGGAACGGACAAAAAAATTTCGGCTCGGCCGCCTGTCCCCTGCCTCCATCGACGCGCCCTCCCGCCCCGATAGCTTTTCCTTACCTCTTCCCCACCTCAACTCTACCTTTAGGGTAGCGAAAGGGTAGAGAAAAGGTAGAGATAAGGTAGAGATGAGGTAGAGATGATGCTGTGGCGACGCGCGCCGTCCCGGGTGGGATTGCGGCGCTGCACACCTGCTGGCGGGGGGCACAATGGAAAAGAAAAGGGCGCCCGTCTGGGGCGCCCTCGGATGAGTCGGGAGGGTCTTCCTATCCCTCAATCTCTTTGCGGACTTTCTTGAAGGCCTCGATGCACTTGTCGAGGTGTTCGTGCTCGTGGGCGGCGCTGATCTGGACGCGGCATGCGGGCCCACGTCTGGGGCTTCTGCATCGGCGCGCCGAACAACACGGTGCCCAACGAGCCCTCCGACAGCAGCTTCGTAGGCACGGGCAACATCGGCTAAGGCGCAGCAGCACCCACCCACTCACTCCCCACACTTCCCTCACTCCTCCACTTCCCGATTGCTTCATTGAACGCAGAAAGGGCGCCCGGTTGGGGCGCCCTTTCTGCTATTACTAATGATTGGAAGCCGGTTCGCCCTACAGGCTGCTGTAGGCGGGCGAGAAGGTGTCGCCGCCCTGGAGGCTGCCGGTGGTAAGGCCTTTCTTGAGCCAGCGCATGCGCTGGGCCGAGGTGCCGTGGGTGAAACTCTCGGGGGTGGTGTAGCCGCGGGCCTTCTTCTGCAGGTAGTCGTCGCCTATCTTCTGGGCGGCGTTGATGGCTTCTTCGATGTCGCCGTCTTCGAGCGAGCCGAACATGCGGTTCTCGTGGTAACCCCAGACGCCGGCATAGTAGTCGGCCTGCAGCTCGATGCGGACGGAGGTGCGGTTCTTGTCGTTCTCGTTCTGGCGGGCCATCTGGCTATGGGCTTGGTCGAGGGTGCCGAGGAGGTGTTGCACATGATGGCCCACCTCGTGGGCGATGACATAGGCGCAGGCGAAGTCGCCGCCGGCTCCTATAGAGCGGCTCATCTCGTTGAAGAAGTCGAGGTCGAGGTATACCTGCTCGTCGGCCGAGCAGTAGAAGGGACCTGCCGACGAGGTGGCGCCGCCGCAGGCGCTCTGTACGCTACCATGGAAGAGGATGAGCTTGGGGGCACGGTAGGTGAGGCCCTGCTTCTTGAATTCGGAGGTCCAGACATCCTCGGTGCTGGCGAGGATCTGCAAGGCGAAGACCTTGAACTCCTCTTCCTGTGCCGTGGGGGTATACTCTTCGGTGGTTTGCAGCTGGGAGGAGGACATCTGCTGGATGACCTGGCTGGGGTCTTTGCCCAAGAAGAGCATGAGGAGGGCTATGATGATGGCTCCGCCGCCGCCGAGGCCGGCGATCTTGCCGACGCTGCCTTTGCCACGACGGTCTTCATAGTTGGTGCTTTGTCTGCGATTGTTGAGGTCCATAAGGTATTGTGTTAATGTGTGAATGCGTTTGCGGCGGTGAGGCGGCGGGAAACACTATGGCAGCGAGAATGTCTCGGCAGTGCACGAAGAAACTACAGGGAGCTGTGGGTTTATGCTTCAGAGCTTGTAGTTGCGCAGGCGGTGCTCGGCCAGGGCTTCGTACTGGGTGCCGGGACGGCCGTAGTTGGCGTAGGGGTGGATGCTGATGCCGCCACGCGGGACGAAGATGCCTATCACCTCGATATAACGGGGGTCCATCAGACGGATGAGGTCGTCCATGATGATGTTGACACAGTCTTCGTGGAAGTCGCCGTGGTTGCGGAACGAGAAGAGATACAGCTTCAGGCTCTTGCTCTCCACCATGCGCTTGTCGGGGATATAGAGGATCTTGATCTCGGCGAAGTCGGGCTGTCCGGTGATGGGACACATGGCCGTGAATTCGGGGCAGTTGAACTGCACCCAGTAGTCGCGTTCGGGATGCTGGTTTTCGAAGGCTTCGAGCACTTCGGGGGCGTAGTTGTCGGGTATCTGGCTCTTGCTGCCCAAGGCCTGCAGGTTGTCTCTTTTGCGGTCCATAGTCATCGAATGTTTAATATTTTATGCAATTGAAGCGAAAGCTGCCACTGCGGGTGCGCCTTGCAGTATTCCACAGCTTTCTGTACGATGGCGGCATTGCGTTGCGGGTCGCCGGTGTCGCAGGGTTGCAGGAAGCGGCCGTGGGTGCACAGCACGCCTTCGTATTTGGCGGGCTCGTGCTCTCCGTCGAAGACCACCTTCAGCTCGTCGACCACCCCGAGGACCGGCACCGCTTTCTTGCCAAGCCAGATGTCTTTGGGCGAGAGGGTGATCCAATCGACGTTGGCGGGGAGGGAGTGGGTGCCATTGGTCTCCACCGACACTATCTTGTCGGCCCCGTGCAGGGCGCTGACCAGCTGACGCGTGAGCTGCAGCGACGGCTCGCCGCCGGTGATGACCACCCGCCGCGCGGGATACTGGCTCACCTCGCGCACGATCTCTTCGTCAGTCATCTCCGTACCCTCGTCATGCTGTGTGTCGCAGAAGGGGCAGCGCAGGTTGCAGCCGCTCAGGCGCACAAAGATGGAGGGTGTGCCGCTGTGGTAGCCCTCGCCCTGCAGCGAGTAGAATATCTCGTTTACCTTCATCGTTCGTCTCTCTTTGAAGGGGGAAATGCCCCCTTCCGGTTTCGCTTTATCTTTCGTAGTTGGTAGGGTCGGCCACGCCTGCTTCGCGGAATGCCTCGCGCCGTTCGGTGCAGGTGCCGCAGGTGCCGCAGTGACGCTCGCCGCCGCGGTAGCAGGAATAGGTCGCGCCGTAGTCGATGCCCAGCTGCGCTCCGCGCCGCACGATGTCGGCCTTGCTGATGTCGGTATAGGGCGCGTCGAGCCGTACCCCTTCGTAGGTGCCGGCTTGCATGGCGCTGGACATAGCGCGGACGAACTGCGGACGGCAGTCGGGGTAGATGGCGTGGTCGCCGCCGTGATTGGCAATCAGCACGCGCTTGAGGCCGCGGTCTTCGGCGAGGCCGCAGGCGATACTGAGCATGATGCCGTTGCGGAACGGCACGACGGTGCTTTTCATGTTCTCGTCGTCATAGCTGCCGCTGGGGATGGCGTCTGCGCCGCTGAGGAGCGACGAGGTGAAGCAGCGCTTCATGAAGGTGAGATCGATCACCAGATGCTCGACGCCCAGGAGGGCGCAATGATGGCGCGCACAGGCAATCTCGCGCGCAGCATGGTTGCTGCCGTAGTCGAAGGTGACGGCCAGCGCCACCCGCTCGCGCTCCTCATAGAGGAGTGTGGTCGAGTCGAGGCCGCCGGAATAGATGATGACCGAGTCCTTCATTATTTCAGGTAGTACTCAACAGTGGTCACCACGCGGATTTTCTTCACCTGCGGGGTGTTCTCGTCGAGGTCTTCCACCTCGAAGTAGCCCTGCGAGGCGGTGCGCATCTTGCCAATCTTGCTGTGGCTGTTCTTGGCGAACTCGTCGGCGGCCGTGCGGGCGTTCTCGAGACTTTCGGCAATCATGGCGGGCTTGATGTCGTTGAGGCCGTGATACTCGTAGCTGGCGTAGCTGTTGCTGATGATGTCCTGCTTCAGCAATTCGCCGTCGATGGTGCGCTCGAGGTCACGCACGGCGTCCATCTTGTCGGTGAAGAGGTTGATGGTTTGGTTGGCGCTGTAGCGGAAGCGGATGTTGGAGGTGTAGTAGCTGTCGTAGCGGTCGTTGAAGTGGGCCGAGGTGTACTTGATTTCCTCGTCGCCGAAACCGGCTTTCTTCAGCAGGGCGATGACGGCCTTCTCGTTGCGCTCCATGGTGGCGCGCAGGGCGGTGAGCTCGTTGTCCTGGCCGCTGAAGTTGATGCGCAGCACCACGCGGTCGGCGGGGACCTCTTTCTCGCAGAGGCCGCGCACCTTCACGGTGTCGTCATAGGACTTGAGGGTCTTCACGGTGAAGACCATAAAGAGTCCGAGCACGGCGGCCGCCAGCACGATGGCGACGCCCAGAATCGTGTTTTTCTTGGACGGGGTTTGATTTTCAGTCATGGGTTCGAGGGTTTAAAGGTTAATTCACTTCGTTCATTCACGTTGCTTTGGCTCGGCATAGCAAGCAAGCTTGTTCTGCTCTCGCTTTGCGCAACGGTTAAGGGTTTAAAGGTTTAAAGGTTTGAGGGTTTGAGGGTTTAAGGGTTTAAGGGTCTTAAGGTTTGAGAGTCTATGGGTTAATTCACTTCGTTCATTCACGTTGCTTTGGCTCGGCATAGCAAGCGGGCTTGCTCTGCTCTCGCTTTGCGCAACGGTTAGAAGGTCAGAGAGTCGAGGACGCTGTCGTCGACGAGGTTGGGCATGGTGACCTTGAGCTCGGGGCAGATGTCCATAGCGCGCTTGATAGCGAACATGGCGCCTTCGTTGCGGGCCCAACTGCGGCGGCTGATGCCGTTGTTGACGTCCCAGTGGAGCATCATGCGCAGACGGCGGTCGCACTCGGGCGAGCCATCGAGCACCATGCCGAAGCCGCCGTTCATCACCTCGCCCCAGCCAACGCCGCCGCCGTTGTGGATAGAGACCCATGTGGCGCCGCGGAAGCTATCGCCGATGACGTTCTGAACGGCCATATCGGCGCAGCGGTTCGAGCCGTCGTAGATGTTGGAGGTCTCACGGAAGGGGCTGTCGGTGCCGGAGACGTCGTGGTGGTCGCGACCCAGCACGATGGGGGCGCTTATTTCACCCTTCTTGATGGCTTCGTTGAAGCGGGCGGCAATCTTGGTGCGGCCTTCGCAGTCGGCATAGAGGATACGTGCTTGAGAACCGACGACGAGGTGGTTCTCCTTGGCACCGCGAATCCACTGGATGTTGTCGTGCATCTGCTGCTGTATCTCGGCGGGCGCTGTGGCGGCAATCTCGCCCAGCACCTCCATAGCGATATGGTCGCTCTTGTCGAGGTCCTCGGGCTTGCCGCTGGTGCATACCCAGCGGAAGGGGCCGAAGCCGTAGTCGAAGCACATCGGGCCCATGATGTCCTGCACATAGGAAGGATAGCGGAAGGCGGTATGGTCGGCGTTCCAGATGTCGGCGCCGGCGCGGCTGCTCTCGAGCAGGAAGGCGTTGCCGTAGTCGAAGAAGTACATGCCGCGGGCGGTGAGCTTGTTGACCGCAGCCACGTGGCGGCGCAGAGATTCCTGCACCTTTTCCTTGAAGAGTTCGGGTTGCTCGGCCATCATCACCTTGGCGTCCTCGAAGCTGACTCCCACGGGGTAGTAGCCACCTGCCCAGGGGTTGTGCAGCGAGGTCTGGTCGCTGCCGAGGTCCACCTGGATGCCTTTCTCAGCGCAGTATTCCCAGAGGTCGACCACGTTGCCCTGATAGGCGAAGCTGCGGGCGATCTTCTCGGCGCGGGCCTTGTTGACGGCCACGAAGAGCTCGTCGAGGTTGTCGTGCACCTCGTCGACCCACCCCTGCGTGTAGCGCTTCTGTGTGGCGGCGGGGTTGATTTCGGCGGTGATGCTGACCACGCCGGCGATGTCGCCAGCCTTGGGTTGGGCGCCGCTCATGCCGCCGAGGCCGGCGGTGATGAAGAGCTTGCCGGCGGTGCCACCTCCCAGTTTGCGGGCAGCATTCAACACCGTGATGGTGGTGCCGTGCACGATGCCCTGCGGGCCGATATACATATAGGAGCCGGCGGTCATCTGGCCGTACTGCGTGACGCCGAGGGCGTTGTAGCGCTCCCAGTCGTCGGGTTTGCTGTAGTTAGGAATCATCATGCCGTTGGTGACGACCACGCGGGGGGCGTCCTTGTGGCTGGGGTAGAGTCCCATGGGGTGACCGCTATACATCACGAGCGTCTGCTCGTCGGTCATTTCACTCAAATATTTCATAACCAGGCGGTACTGTGCCCAGTTCTGGAACACAGCGCCGTTGCCGCCGTAGGTGATGAGTTCGTGGGGATGCTGTGCCACCGCGGGGTCGAGGTTGTTCTGAATCATCAGCATGATGGCAGCCGCCTGACGGCACTTTGCGGGGTACTCGTCGATGGGGCGGGCGTACATCTTGTAGGTGGGGCGCAGACGGTACATATAGATGCGGCCGTAGCGCTTCAGCTCCTCGGCAAACTCGGGCGCCAGCATCTTGTGATACTTGGCGGGGAAATAGCGCAGCGCATTGCGGATGGCCAGCTTCTTCTCGGCGGGCGTGAGGATGTCCTTACGCTTGGGGGCGTGGTTCACCGTAGGATCATAGGGTTGGGGTTCGGGCAGCGGGTCGGGGATACCGAGGCGCAATTCATTCTGGAATTCTTCGAGTGTCATATCGGTTGTTTTTTATTTATTTCTAATCTTGATTAACGCCACCGCAGCGTTTTTATTGTGTAGCATAAATAACTACCACACCAGCAGCGCCTTGCGGACGCTGCTGGTGGTTTCTTTACCGCACTTTCTGTGCAAAAGTGGGTACGGTTCAGAACTGGAGTTGGATGCCCACTTCGAGACGGGGAAGGAGGATGCGTCCGGCGGCGGGCGATTGGCCGATGCCGTTGAGACGGTAGCGTGCATAGATGCCTATGACATCGTAACTTATGCGCGTGGTGACACCGTAGTTGAAGCGGTAGTCGGCGAGGGCGGAGAGGGTCTTGTAGTTGGTCGTGACCTCCTCTGCCAAGCCGCTGCTCTTGATGTTGCCCGAGAGGGTGTATTCGTTTCCGGCCACGTTGCCGTAGAGGCCGAGGTCCCAGTGGAGGCCTTTGCCGGCAAGGCCGAGGGGCACGAGGCGGATGCGCTGGAAGAGTTCGATGCCGAAGAGGTCGAACTGGAGGCAACGACGGTCAACCTTGTCCATAGCGGCGGCTTCGAGGTCGGCGCCCAGTTGCTGCTCAAGGGCGTTGGGCTGCATGCCGCGATAGTTATACCAGAGGCTTCCGTACTCGAAACCAAGGCCGACGCAGTAGCTCTTGCCGAAGGCACGCATCACACGGAGTCCCATGCGCATGGCGGGCGACCAGGCAAGCATGGGGGTCTCGTCGTCGGCGAGTTTGACGGGCAAGCCAAGCTGGAAGTACCAGTCGGTGCGCCAGGTAGCGCAGCTGCCCCACTTGGAGGGTTCGGGGCGGTTTCTACGGCCCAACTGCTTGTCTACCACCGCCTGCGGGCTTTCGGTCAGCACATAGCTGAAGCCGCTCATATTGTCGTAGCGCTTCCACTCGTCGGGGGCGAGGGCGAAGCTGTCGGTATAACCCGCGAGGTTGACAACCAGCATGCGGTTGTAGACGGCGGCTTTGGAGAGGGCGAAGCTCTCGTCGGGGCCCATATAGGTGATATCGAAGCTGCCATAGTAATGCAACTCGCCGTCGGCGGGACGACGCAGGTGGTAGAAGAGCGTGGTGTGGGTCAAGGGTTTGAGGGGCATGATACGCACGGTGTCCTCCGTGGAAACGAAGCGGAAGGTGGGCGTCGAATGTTCGGCGTCTGACTTACGGACGAAGAAGTCGGCTTGCGGAACGCCATAGCCGAAGGCATAGTCATAGTAGGGGTAGAGGTCGCCGCTCTGCTCGATGAGGCGGAACATCTCCATGGCGGTCTTGCCGGGCGAAGCCTGCCAGGCACAGGCGGCGAAACCTGCCACCAACGGGCAGGAGAAGCTGGTGCCGTGAACATAATGCTCGGAGTGGTCGTTCTTGACATTGGCGGTGCGGGCATAGCCGAAGGCGCAGACGTTGGGTTTCAGGCGGCCGTCGGCGCTGGGGCCGTAGCTGCTGAACTCGATGTGGTGGTATTCGGTGAGGCTGTTCTCGATGCCGCCGACACAGAGCACGCTGTCGGCGTCGGAGGGGGTGATGATGGTCTTCCACTGCTTGGAATCGGCCTCGTTGCCGGCCGAGTTGCAAACCAGCATACCCTTGCGGGCGGCGAGGTTGCCGGCCTTGGCCACATAGGAGGTGCCGTCCATGTCTTTGGTATAGTGGCGTTCCTTGCCGTAGCCGAGGCTGGAGCTGATGACGTTGGCGCCGTTTTTATCGGCCCATTCCACAGCCATCTGCCACCAGACCTCCTCCTTGAAGGGCTCGGTGTTGACCTCGGTGCGCGCCAGCAGGAACTCGGCACCTGTGGCCAAGCCAAGGTCCTTGCCGTCGATGTGGCCGGCGATGCAGCTGAGCGTCATGGTGCCGTGGGAGTTCCAGCCGTAGACATCCTCCTTTTTGTTAGGGAAATTCCAGGTTTTGAGGATTTGGTTGTTGTCGCGCAGGTGCTTGAAGGCGATGTGGGTGTTGACCCGCGGGAAGCCGCCGTCGAACACGGCGATACGGATGCCTTTGCCGTCGATGCCCTGGTCGCGGAAGGCCTTGCCGCCCATGCGGACGAGCTGCGCCTCCAGCGGGCCGTCGACGGTGGCCTTGCTGAGGAGTCCGGGAAGGTCGGGAATTTCAGAATCATCGGAGTATCCCGAATATTCCGCCAGGACCATACCGTCGGCCTCAATCAGCTGCACCCGAAGCACATAAGGGAGTGCTTCGATCTGTGCCGCCTGGTCGGGGGTGGCCATCACACCTACGGCATTCATCCAGCGGCTACAACCGATTTCCTCGGAAGCAAGGGCATTCACCCCGTCGACATACTGCTGCCGCAGCGGGTAGTTGGTGATGTCGTAGAGGTCGGCGCCGCACTGCTGGTAGCGCTCGATGGCTTTGGCGTCGAAATAGGCGTAGGGGTCAAAAGTCGTTCCCTGCTTGTCGGAAAGGAAGACCCAGTAGGCTTGCTGTGCCTGCATCCCGCAGAGCATCAGCACAAAGGCCGCTAACGTCAATATCTTTTTCATATACTGCTATTTTAGGATTGTGTGTAATATTTCGTGGCTGGTGAAATCGCGGAAGCTGCTGAGGTGCAGCTGGAAGTAGGCGATGAGGGCGTCGATGAGCGAACGGCGCTCGTCGAGTGATGAATGATGAGCGGTGAATGAGGAGTCAAGGTATGTGTGGAGCATTGAGGAGAGCGCAGGCGAGAGGGTGGTCTCACAAGGGGCGGAGACGAAGCGGCCCTCCTGAAGGTCGAAGTAAGGTTCGTGGGGGCTGTGGTTGTCCAGCGGCTCGATGCCCATGTGGCGCGCCACAGTGAGGAGGAAGGTTATCGGTAAATGGGCAGTGGGCAGTGGGGAGTTGGTTGTTGTTTCATCGACATAGTCGAAGAGTTCGGGCATGGGCTCGGCTTCGTGGAGGGTCTTGTAGAGCACCTCGGTCATGAAGAAACGGAGGGCGTTGTTCACAGGGTCGGAAGGCTGCGCCGGATGGCGGGGCGAGAGTTCTTTGACGTGGTTGAGGTCGGTGTGCGGATTGTCATAGACAACCATATCGAGGCTGGTGAGGGGCTGGAGCAGGTTTTGCTTGACGCGTGCGTTGCGGCTCCGCACGCCCTTGATGATATAGGAGCGAAGGCCCAGTTGGCGGGTGAAGACCTTGACGATGACCGAAGAATCGCCGTAGGGGGTGACGTGCAGCACTTGGCCGGGAGTGGAGAGTGTCATCGCACCACAAGGATTTTCGCCACCGAGCGATTGCCGCCTTCGGCGTCGGAAGCAAAGACATAGTAGACACCCGAAGCCACGCGCTCACCATTGGCTGTGCGGGCGTTCCAGATGGCCTGTCCGCCGAGGGCCTGGGTGGCAAAGACGACATGTCCGGCGGCATCGGTGATGTGCACGATGGCGTCACGCGTGAAGCCCTTGATGGCCACAGGACCTTCATAGCCAGGTCGCACCGGGTTGGGAAAAGCATAGATGTGCTCCAGCGGGGCGCTCTCGGCATAGGTGGCGGTGGAGCGGAACACCTGCAGGCCTGCCGCGGTGCCGACATAGACCTCGCCGCTGGCGGGCTGGATGCCGATGGCGATTATCTTGTCCGACATCAGGGGGCTATCGGCAGCGGTGTAGTGCGCCAACTGTTCCAATCCGTTGTCCGAAAGCAGGTAGAGGCCGCCCGAAGCAGTGCCCACCCACTTGCGGTTGGCGCCGTCGACCGCGATGGCGGTGACGTTCTCATAGGCCATCAGATACTCGTAGAAGTCGCCGTTGGTGATGGTGATATTGCTGCAGCTGACGGCTGCGGTCTCGCCGTGGCCACCCGAAGCAAAGGCCTTCGAACCGTCGTAGATGACCTTGATGCCTTTGTTGGTGCCTATCCAGATGTTGCCGAGGAGGTCCTGCACCAGCGCGTTGACGCTCTCGGTTTGCAGCTTGCTGCCGTTATTGGGGTTGATTCGCGCCATGCGGCTGGTGCCGTCATGCACATAGATTTCGTTGTTACGGCCTGCAAACCAGAGGTAGTTGTTGACGCTGTCCCAGACGAGCTTATCCACCTGGAGCAACGACGAGAGTGCCTCGGTGGAGAAGTGTTCCCAGCTACCGTCGCGGCGGCGCACCACGAGGGCGTCGGGGCTGTGCGAGTTGAGCGCCCAAAGGTTGCCCTGGCGGTCGAAAGCGAGGGCGCCGGTAAGCAGCACGTTTTGGTAGGTACGCAGCGCACCTCCCGTATTGGCTTCGGTGAAGAGTTGTTGCACCGTATCGTTTTTCACTTGTGCGATGCCATAGCCCCAGACGGCCAGGAAGGCCTCTGTCGTGTCGCGCGGATTGACGGCGGCATCGACAATGTCATAGGTCCCATCCAGCTGTCCGCCGGAGCGATCTACCGTCGTCCAGCGGTGTCCGTTGGTGACCGACAGCACCGGGTCGAGGTAGGAATTGGCATAGATATTGGTATGGCCTCCCGGGCAGAGCATCATGCGGCCGGGGGTGGGTACCAGACGGTAGACTTTGTCGTTCGACTGCGGCCCTTCGGGGAGGTAGAACTCGGCTACTCCCGGAGCGATGCAGAGCAGTCCGACCCAACTATGTGCCACCCAGAGCGCCCCGTCGGAGGCAACCACGGCGTCGTAGGCCGAGACATCGGCCCAGTCGGTGAAGACGGTGACGCTATCGACAAACCGCAGCGCCCCATCGTATTGCAGCACACCCTCAAGGGTGCTGACGGCCAGCATGCCGCCACCGGCATGGATAGATTGTATCTTGCCGCTGACGACAGCGCGATAGCCCGTATCGGTGTGACAGTAGAGGGTGAGCCATGAGGGGTCGACGGTATAGCCTGTGGCGACAAGGTTGCCGCCGAGGTAAGCCAGCTGCTTCAGCGCTACACCGGCCAGCCGCGTATCGGTTTGCCAGCGGTCGCTGATGCCGAGGTGCGACTCATTGACCGCGATGCGCTTGAGTCCTTCGTCCGTGGCAGCATAGAGGCTGTCAGCGGTGAAGGCGATATCGTAGACGGCGGTATGGACACCACCTGTGCCAATATAGTATGTCTCGCTGATTTCGCGGCGCGCCAAATCGACCGCCACGATGCCGAAGCCCGTAGCGAGATAGGCTGTGCCTCCGCGGAAGCGGATGCTGTAGACCGCCTTGTCGCCCAGCATGTCGCTGCGCTTGATGTCGGAGATATTGTATACCTCGCTGCCGAAGACCAAGTCGACATTGGAATTAGTGTAGGCCACTACCAGACAACCCGAAGCCGAGTCGAAGGCGATGGTGGAGATGCCTGCGTCGCTAAGGCCCGACGCTTTACTTAGGGTACCCACCTCGCGTTCCGGCAGACGACAGTACATCAGGCCCGTCCGTCCGGCGGCATAGATGCAGCCATCGGCGGGCTCGACATGAAAGATGGCGTTATAGTCAAGGCAGTCGCGCCACCGCCCGATAGCCGTCTGCCCGCTCACGGCGAGCGGCAGCAGCATCAGCAGGATGGCGAGCGTTCTCTTCATTGTTTTTCCCGTTTGATGAATATCAATTGATAGAGCACCGCCAACAGAGTGGTCACTATGGTGCTGCACACCGTAGCCAGCAGCACGCCGCCGAAGCCCCGGAAGCTGAAGACCTCGATGGTGTAGAACACCAGATAGTAGACCGCCAGCATCAGCATCAGGTAGCTGATGAAATACTGCGGGGTGACGGTATAGACGCAGGGTTTCTCAATCACCACCGGCTCGCCACGCGTGAGGATGCGGTCGGCATAGAGGCCGCGCAGCAGTGCCACCACCGTGCAGGCCAGGGCGTGGAATCCCAGCATGTTGTTCATCATGTCCATCAGTAGTCCCGTGCCGAAGGCTATCAGCATCATCGGGATGGGCTTGAGGTTGGTGGGCAGCATCAGGATGAAGAGCACATAGAGCATCGGCATCACATAGCCCCCCAGGTAGACATGATTGAGCACCAGCAGCTGAATGAGCATCAGCAGCGCAAACCTCCCTATATTTCGCCACACCAGTTTGTTCATTTTCTCACTCCTTCTATTGTGTATCCTTCCTCTTCAAGCATGTGTAGCACACCCCGCTCGCCGCAGAGGTGGAATGCGCCGACGGCGAAGAAGGTGGGCTTCTCGGCCATGATGGAGGGCATTGCCTTCACCCAGCGGGTATTCCGCTCATAGATTAACTTTTCGCTGTTCTCCGGATCACTGCTTCCGCAAGCGCTTTCCTGCTCCTCTTCATTCAGGTCCCCGAGCATCTCCAGGTCTTGGGAGAAGTAGGCTGCGGTGATGAATTCGGCCATCTCGGCGGCCTCCTGGTAGTGGTCCACAAAACACATCAGCCCATCCACTTGCTCCTTCAGCGGGGAACCATAGAGTATCTCCATCTGGAAATCCGATGTTTCAAACCCTTTGACAGCCTTGCCTGTTTTGGAGGCTTCGCGTTGGAAGTAGGTATCTATCAGGTCGTATGGATTGAGCCCTTGGATATTCTTCATGTACAGCAACAGCGTAAGCTGGGCCTCGAGCACCATGGGTTTCAGCTGTCCTAGCTGTTGAGCCACGGCCTCGTTGTTCATGTCCACACCCATAAGTTCGCGCAACAGCGCATTGAGGCGCTCCATCTGGTTCTTGTCCAGCAGCGTCGAGAGGGTCTGTCCTTCCGGCAGCATCATGGTTTCCTGCATCTTGGACGAATTTTCGGGCTTGAGGGTCTCCAGCATGTCCACCTCGCCATACACCTGTTCCGTGGCGGCGAAGGCGGCGCGGAGGCCGGGGATGCTGTCGACGAAGGTGGCCGGCGCCAGGTGGTAGGTGCCGACAATATAGCTTGGGGCCTTAAGGTCCTTGCCGGAGATGCGGTAGAGCAACTGCGCCTGCACACCCGCCGTCGCCAGCAGGCCTAAGGTCAGAACGAGAAATGCCTTTTTCATAGTCGTCGCTGTTCTTATTTGTTTGTTATTTCTGCCATCAGCGCCTGTTGCTCCTCGCGGAAACGGTTGTCGATGACATAGACATGGTCGAGTTTGTTGAAGTCGGTGGCCAAGCGCACATGCACCTTGTAGAAGCCCGTACCTTGGTTGGTCTCGGCGCTCTCCACATAGCCCACCGGGATGCCCTCGGGGAAGTCGTTGGCCTGGCCCGAGGTGACGATGGTGTCGCCCGGGTTGATTTGGTAGGCCGTGGTGATGTCGACCACCTGCGCATAGCGGTAGTCTATGCCGTCCCACACCAGCGAGCCGCTGACGCCCGTGCGGCGCACCTTGACGCTATTGCGGCTGTCCGAGTGCAGCACCGGCATGATGGTGGCGAAGTTGCGCGACGTGGAGACCACGATGCCCACGATGCCGTCGGGCGAGATGACTGCCTGGTCGACCTTGATGCCGCGGTCGGCGCCCTTGTTAATCATGATGTAGTTGTCCTGCTGTGTCCACGAGTTCTTGATGACCCGCGCCTCGGTGTAGGCGTAGCGTTGGCGGTAGACGGTGTCGTTGACCGTGAACACGCTGTCGGTGTAGCTGATGTACGACTCGGCCAGTTGTGCCCGCAGGGCTGAGTTCTCGGCCGCCAGTCGGTCGTTCTCGGCCTTCAGACCGAAGTAGCCGCCCACACTGCTGATACCCTGATACCAACTGCCCACGATGCTGTTGCTCCAAGCCACCAGGCGCGAACGCTGGTAGTCGGTGGTACGCGACATGAGCACCAGCGACAGTGCCGTCAGCAGCACGAAGACCACCAGGTAGTCGTATTTCCGCAGTATGTTGAGCAGTTTATCCATGCAGGAACTTTTCTATCACTCCACGTGTCTCAGCCACAGCGCGCTGCAGGTCGTCGTTGACGATGGTCACGTCAAACTGCGGTGCCTGTTTCAGCTCCTCGGCACTGCGCGCCAGCCGCTTGACGATGGCTTCCTCGCTGTCTGTACCGCGGCTGCGTAGGCGCTGCTCAAGCACTTCCAGGCTCGGCGGCATAACGAATATCGACAGCGCGTCGGCGCCGAGGTAGCGCTTGATGTTGCGGCCACCGTTGACGTCGACGTCGAACACGATGACGCGTCCCTCGTCCCAGATGCGGCTGATTTCCGACTTGAGAGTGCCATAGCAGGTACCTTGGTAAACCTCCTCCCATTCCAGGAAGTCGCCCGCCTCGACACGCCGCATGAACTCGTCATGGCTCAGGAAGTAGTAGTCCTTGCCGTCGCACTCGCTTCCGCGCGGCGCACGCGAAGTGGCGCTGATGCTGAAGCCGAAATTGCCGAACCACTGCATCAGCTCGTTGATGATTGTCGTCTTGCCGCAGCCCGACGGCGCCGAGAAGAGGATTGCCTTGCCCATGCCGATTCAGAACTTCTTGTCGAATATCTTGTAGAACGTTTGCACCGTCGGCGAGTTGCTGTCCCAGCTGTACTGCGCCGCCGTCTCACGCACATAGGCCTCTGCCTCGTCGCGCGATGTCAGCCCGTTGAGGTACATGATGAAGTCGTTGTAGGCTCTCATGTTGTTCTTGAACAGCTCGGACATGAAGCTGAATTTGTCGTTGATGTTGATGACGGTGCGCAGGTCGTCGACTTTCTTCACCAGATGGTCCACGCCTGCCGCATGCTGCGCCGCGTCGCTGCCCAGGCGGTCGCCGAGGGTGGTCACAGTGGGATGGTCGACCACGGGGTGCTTCAGGTAGTCGAGCAGCGAGGTCTGCGGCTTCTCCGGCACGGGTTCAGGCTCCGGTTCGGGTTCAGGTTCAAACACCATTTCCGGCTCGGGAACGGCCACGGGCTCGGGTTCCGGCTCGGGCTCCACCACTACCTCGTCGAACAGCAGGCCGCTCTCGGTCTCGAATGCCGCCATCGTATTCTCTTCGGGTTCCGGCTCCGGTTCGGGCAGAGTCTCAGGCTCTGGTTCAGGTTCGGGCTCTGGCTCAACCACAGGTTCCGGCTCAGGTTCGGGTTCAGGCTCCGGCTCGGCGGGTGCCGCGGCCATGGCGGCCATGGTGGCCATCATGGTCGACGAGAGGATTTCCTCGTCGGGCATCGGCTCCTCGGCAGGGGTCTCCGGCTCTTTCGCCACACTGGCAGGGCTTTGTACGGTGACGGCGTCGGGACAGAGCTGCAGAGCCACGTCGTAGAGGCGCCGCAGGTCGTCCATCAGCAGGTCGCGCTCGATGAGTCCCACCTTGCCGTCGGCGGCCACGATGCGGTTGGCGATGTCGCATAGCCGCTGCATGCCCTCGGTGAGGTCTTTGACACAGTTTTTCATAGTTCTATATGCTGTTTATTTTATTGACAATATGACATTTATACGCACCTTCGGGGGCGTTTTTCCAACGGTAAAATTACCACTATTTTCCTGACCGCCCGACGAGAAAATGAAAAAGTTATCAAACCATCGCGTTGATAAGTTGCCCGAGCCGATGCAAGATAATAATAGACAGCCGCTTACCCATCTGCCTAGACCCCATCTCCTCCCCCTCTGCATCCCCTCTGCAATTCGACCCAAAATGATAGGAGCGGGAGCGGAGGGGGACCGGACCGGGACCGGAGGGGAACCGGACCGGAAGCATGGTTTGAAATTATTTTTGGCGGTTAAGAAATTTTTTATATATTTGCAATGTCAAACGGGCGTGCGCAAACGCACGCAGGATGCGCATACGCGCTTGGCGGACAACACAATACAAGAAAACAAGACAACCCCGTCACCCCGCAAGGGATGCCGAATGGAGGAAAGGAGACCTACAATGAAGAAAAAAACACTCTGGTTGATGGCTGCGATGCTGTTGCTGCCGGCATGGACCTTGAGGGCCCAAGGCAGTTGCGACACGCTGACGCTACCCTATTTCTGTGATTTCGATTCGACCGCTGCCGGGCTGATGCCCGACTGCTGGCTGCGGCCGCTGACCGACACCAGTTACGAGGACGTCTATCCGGCGGTGGAGGCATACTTCTATGAGGCTCATTCAGGCAGCAAATTCCTCAACCTCACTTCGTTTGACAATGAGTATATCATGGCGGTGACGCCGGTGGTGCCGCTGCCGGCCAACCGCATGCACATCTCCTTCTGGCTATGCATATACAATGTCGCTCCTTCGAGCATCTTCCAAATAGGGTTGATGTCCGACACCTCCGACCTCACCTCCTTTCATCCGCTGCTGACGGATTCGGGCGCTGCCAATGGACTATGGAGGTACTATGAATTCCAGACCGATACCTTTAGTTTGAGTGATACGATGCGGCTTGCCTTCCGAACGGGTGGTGATTGGATTAACTCATATTTCATCGACGACCTGACCATCGAGCGCGGAGGTGGATGCCCCATGCCCTACAACTTCAGGCTGGCACAAGCCGACAGCAACTGGGCGCTGCTGACATGGAGCCACGATGGGGGCGAGAACGGCTTTCTGCTGACCCTCGACAGTCTGGAATACTCCACCACAGACACCACTCTGCTGCTTGACAGCCTGCAAGCCAATGCCATATATAACATATCGCTACAGGCCATCTGTCCCATGGGCGACACAACAGCAAAGGCATGGCTCAATTTCCGCACTGCTTGCTCTGCCATTGACACGCCCTTTTATGAAGGTTTCAATACTTACAGCGATTTCACTTTACCCCTCTGCTGGGAGATAGTGTCGGGCGCTTTTCAGACCGCCCAGGGTTGGTATCCTGCCGTGTGGCAATATAAATTAGAGTTTGTCAACTACAACGGCGAAGGCGTGATAGTGTGCACCGCACCTGTCAACCTGGCGCCCGACGACCTGCACATCAGTTTCCAAAAATACAGCAACATGTACGGCGTGTTGGATGCGGGCGTGATTACCGACATCACAGACACGATGAGCTTCATCCCGATACTGACCATAACGGGCGACGAGGCAAACCCGATAGGGGATTATGATTATTACACCGACGGGCTGACGCTGCCCGACACGGTGCAGGTGAGGGTAGCGTTCCGCTGGAGAGGCCAATATGGATCTGCCTGGGTTGACAATGTGCGCATCGAGGCGGCGGGCGGATGCCATCCTCCCATACTACCCACCATTACCGATGTGACGGCCACGGGCGCGGAGCTGCACTGGGTGGACCACAGCCGTGAGGCGACAGGCTACGAGGTGCGCTACAACACCGTCGATACAATTCCCCCCGACGCCGACAGCAACGGGGTCTTCACCATGGACACGACCATGAGTTTTGTGAACCTGCACAACAACACCAACTACTGGTTCTGGGTGCGGTCGCTGTGCGACGAGGACTCGGTGTGGGTGGCGTTCCCCATGATACGCACCACCTGCGGCGAGGCGCAGGTGCCCTACATGGAGACCTTTGAGAGCTATGAAGACCGCGCGGCACCTCCCTGCTGGGAATATCGCCACCAAGACACCACCAGCCACCAGGAGCCAATGGTATTGGATGGCTATGGCCACGGAGCGAAGTCTCTACAGTTGATGGCAAAACGCTACGACACCATTACAGCATTGATGCCGCGCATGCACAACGCCAACGCCAACGAGCTGCATGTCTCCTTCTGGGTGGCACAAACGGACGGAGAATTCGAAGCGGGCGTGATGACACTGACCGACTCAATATTCATCCCCTATTACACCGCCACGGCAAGCAATGGCATGAATTCCGTCTTCCATGAATTCTACACCAGCCAGTTGTGGACCACCGACTCGGTGCGCGTAGCCTTCCGTTGGGCACCCGGTCCGCTCACATCGAACTATCAGTACATGCAGCACTATGCCTATATTGACGACGTTCAGGTGCGGCATGTCGGATCCTGCCGCCACGCCGACAGCTTGGTACTGGTGACAGCCGACACTTCGACGGCGGTGCTGCACGTCTATGACCATACGGAGAACAGCAACTACCGCATCTATTACACGCCCATATTCGGCGGCCCGATTGATTCAGTAGACATCTACGGCTATGAAGCGACCCTGACCGGGCTGCGCCACTCGACACGCTACCGCGCCTGGGTACGAAGCATTTGCTACGATGGCAGCCTAACCGACTCGGTGTGGACGCTGTTCAATACCGAGTGTGTTACACTGACGCATGCCGACCTCCCCTACATGGAGAACTTCGACGACTACACGCCCGGCATCAACCAGCCGATAAGCCCCTGCTGGACATTGCACAATTACAACAACGCCATGGGTGAGGGATACCCCAGTCCCGATAGCAATATGCACACCGGCGTCAGCGGCAATAGCCTGGAGTTCGTCGTCGGCCGTCGCGGAGCGCCACAGATAGCTGTGTTGCCCGAGATGGACTATGTGAACGACCTGTTCATAAGCTTCTACGGCTTCGCTTCGCTCAGTAGTTTTATTGAAGTGGGTGTGATGGACGACCCCAATGACACAAGCACATTCGTCGCCTTGCAGCGTCACACGCTTTCAGTATCAAATAGCGGGCTCACTCCTTTCACGACTCGGTTGAACGAATATCACGGCACCGGCCGCTATATAGCGTTGAGGGTATACTACAACACAGGAGGCGTGCAGGCAGTGTTCATCGACGATGTGACGGTGGGCATCACCCCGCCCTGTCCGACGGAGATTTCGTGGTTTGCGATAGAGGGGGTGTGGGATGCACGCGCGGATTTCTCGTGGAGCATCGGATTGGGAAATGCAGAAAGCGCCAGTTATGTGGTGCACCTGCTCGACTCGGCAGGGGAGGAGCTGGATACCTTTGTCTGCCGCGGGACGGAATACTCGATGTACGGGCTCAACTCATTCACGCAGTACCGCGTCTATGTTGACCTGCTTTGCGACGAAGCAGATACGGTTGTGGCACGCACCGACACATTGTCCTTTATGACCACCTGCGAAATCTCAGACCGGCTGAACCTGTCGAACTACGATTCGACGAACACAGTGATGGGGTCGACGCTGCTGCCCGCAGCCTTGGCAGCATACCCCTCGACCACGCAGCAGATATTCACCTCTGAAGACTTCGACAATGCGGCAGGCAATATCACTGCATTGCTGTTCAAATCAAGACGTCAAGGAGCTATCCACCGGAATTGCCAAATCTATTTAGCACACACCACAGCCGATAGCTTGAGCGAAGTCATACCGTATGACACAATGACAATGTACTACAACGGACCACTGCTTGCAACTGTGGGGTGGAACACCTTCAACCTGCAGGAGCCGTTCCACTACAACGGTCACGACAACCTGCTGGTCACGGTCACCAGTTCAGGAATCTCGACATATCCTACACCTGCATTTGATTGCAACCGACTGTGGGACGGTGTGAGCATCGTGACTGGACTGGATACACTGGAAAACGTTATCCATATCCCCTCGAACCTGCGCAACCTGATGCGGGTGGACTTCTGCCCTGACGAGACCGACTTCTGCAACCCGCCGATGATAGACAGCGTGACGGCCGACGATATGAGCATCGATGTGTATTATCCTGCCAACAGGGTCTACGAAGTGCATATCATGCGGGGCTGGTGGAACCGCGGCGTCAGCGGCACACTGGACAGCAGCGGACACTTCAGGTTCGACGACAATATACAGCCCGGCACACTCTACACCGTGGGCTTGCGCAGCCACTGCGACAACGGAAGCGTGTCAATGTGGTCGCTACGGCGCATCACCACCGACTCCATCAGCTCGCTGTTCACGATAGCGCTCGACATCGTGGAGACCAGCCGCACCAGCGCCACGCTGCACTGGTCTTCCAGTTCGGACATCGATACCGGACTCTGGGAAGTGCACCTGTTCAACACACTCATCGACGAGACGGTGACCACGACGACACGGGAGGTGACCTTCGACCAGCTGACGAGCGGCGTGACCTATTATGCCGCCGTGCGAGAGTTCCGTGGAAGCCACAGAAATGTGCCCAGTGAATGGTCAGACACGATAAGTTTCACCACCAATACCTGCCAGCCGATTGAGAACTTGACCTTCCAGGTGGTGGACGACAACACGGTCATCCTGCAATGGGACGAGCGGAACGGGAGCGAACGGTGGCGTCTGGAATACGGCTACGAGGGCTTCAGCCGTGGCGAGGCCATAGGCGCCTACACCATTATCGAGAATCCCTATACCATCCACGGACTTGAGCCCGGCACGACATACCAAGCCTATATCGCCTCGGTGTGCGATGCAACCAGCAGCAGTGTGTGGAGCCGGCCAGTCACCTTCACCACCACAGGCGAAGTGGGCATCACTGAAGCGGGCCGAACCGTCAGGGGCATCACCCTCTACCCCAACCCGGCGACGACGAGTGTGACCGTGGTGTCCAACGACTACCCCGCCACACTGGACATCATAGACATCAACGGACGTCGGCTGATGAGTGTGGACATCAACGCCGAGGTGACACAGATAGACATCAGCGCGCTCACGCGCGGGCACTACTTCCTGCGGCTCGTGAGTCCGCAGCACTCGGCAGTAGGCAAACTGATTAAGCGATAACAAATACAAACAAATAACAAACAAGAAATGAAAAAGAGATTTCTGATGACCTGCGTAGCCGCAGTCTTGCTGCTCTTCAGCATGGGTGCCAGCGCGCAAAAGTATGAGTACAAGACCTATGACAACGATCCGTTGGGTGTACGTGAGTACACGCTGAAGAACGGTCTGAAGGTGTTCATGAGCGTCTACAAGGACGCTCCGCGCATCCAGACCTACATAGCCGTGCGTGCCGGTTCAAAAAACGACCCCAGCGAGACCACCGGTCTGGCCCACTACCTGGAGCACATGATGTTCAAAGGCAGCCAGAAGCTGGGTACCAGCGACTGGACCCGCGAAAAGGTGGAGCTCGACAAGATTGAGGCCCTCTATGAGGTCTACCGCAAGACCACCGACGACAAACGTCGCGCCGAGATCTACTACCAGATCGACTCCATCAGCTATGTGGCGTCGACCATCGCCATCGCCAACGAGTATGGCAAGTCGATGACCGCTATCGGCAGCGAGGGCACCAACGCCTTCACCTCCAACGACTACACGATGTACGTGGAGAACATCCCCGCCAACATGCTGGAGACCTGGGCCAAGGTGGAGGGCGACCGCTTCCCCAACTTGGTGCTGCGTCTCTTCCACACAGAGTTGGAAGCCGTATACGAAGAAAAGAACATCAGTTTGGCGCAGGACAGCCGTCGCGTGAACGAGGAACTTTTCCGCGGCCTTTTCCCGCACCACCCCTACGGCACCCAAACCACCCTCGGCACCATCGAGCATCTGAAGAACCCCTCGATGACCAACATCTACCGCTTCCATCACACCTACTATGTGCCCAACAACATGTGCATCGCGATGGCCGGCGACTTCAACCCCGACGAGGCCATCAAGATTATTGACAAGTACTTTGGCAGCTGGGTACCCGGTCCCGTACCCACATTCCACAAGGTGAAGGAAGCACCCATCACCAGCCCCATCATCCGCTTGGTGAACGGCCAGGACCCCGCCAGCCTCACCATCGCCTTCCGCATCGAAGAGGGCAACGGTAGCCGCGACGCCCTGCTGGCCAGGGCTATGAAGATTGTGCTCTACAACGGCAGCTGCGGCCTCATCGACCTCAACCTCAACCAGAAGCAGCTCTGCCTCGGCGCCTATGCCTACCCCTACACCCTCAACGACTATGCCGCCTTCGTGCTTGCCGGCCGTCCCACCCAGGGACAGAGTCTCGGCGAGCTGCGCAACCTGCTGCTCGAACAGATTGAACTCGTGAAAGCGGGTCAATTCGACGAGAGCCTTATCGAGGCCAGCATCAACCAGTTGAAGCTCGAAATCATGGAGGATGCCGAGGGCAACGACAGCCGCGCACGTCAGATGGCCTACGCCTTCGTGCAGCACCAGACCTGGGACCAGGTGTGCAACGAAATCAACGAGCTTGACAAGATTACCAAACAGGACATCGTCGACTTCGCCAACCGCATCTGCAAGGACAACAACTACGTCATCGTCTTCAAGCACCAGGACACCCCCGACCCCGTGGCCAAGGTCGTCAAACCCGCCATCACCCCCATCAGCGTGAGCCGCGACAACGAGAGCGCCTTCCTGACCCAGGTGAAAGCCGATGCCGCCAAAGCCAAACCCATCCAGCCCGTCTTCGTCAACTTCAAGAAAGACCTTCAGAAGGGCAAAACCGCCAATGGTAGCGAGGTGCTCTATGTGAAGAACGTGGAGAACGGCACCTTCAACCTGCAGTACCGCTTCGAGTTCGGCTCCACTGCCGACAAGACCATCGACCTGGCATCCAATTATGTGGACTACCTCAACACTCCGAACCACACCGCCGAGCAGCTGCAGGAGGAGTTCTACAAGCTGGCCTGCTCGTGGGGCATCAGCGTCGGCGCACGCACCGTCACCGTCAGCATCAACGGTCTGGCCGAGAATATGGAGAAGGCTATGGCCCTGGTGGAGGAAGTGATGGCCAGCTGCCAGCCCGACGACGAGGCATTGAAGATGCTCGTAGAACGCGCCATCAAGAACCGCAACGACCGCAAGACCAACCAGCGTGCCGCCTTCAGCGCCCTCAATAGCTATGGCATCTACGGCGAGCAGTACGTCAAAGAGGGTACCGAGAGCGACGCCGAGCTGCGCGCCTACACCGCCAGGCAGCTGACCGATGCCCTGCACGGCCTCTTCCAGTACAAGCACCGCGTGCTCTACTACGGCCCGCTGTCGCTCAAGGAGGCCACCGCCGCCGTCAACCGCATCCACACCGTGAAGCCCACCAAGGACATCCCCGCCAACAAGGTGTACCAGCCCCAGGCCACCAACGAGAACACCGTCCTCTTCGTGGACTACAACGCCAAGAACACCTACGTCACCGAGTACTTCCGCGGCGAGCACTTCAACACCGCCCAGGTGCCGGGCATGAACCTCTTCAACGAATACTTCGGTGGCTCGATGAACGCCATCGTCTTCCAGGAGATGCGCGAGAAACGCTCCCTCGCCTACAGCGCCAGCAGCCGCTACACCTACGGCAGCGACAAGGACGGCTACTTCTTCAACACTGCCAACGTCATCACGCAGAACGACAAGCTGATGGACGCCCTCAACGCCTACGAGGAACTCTTCGATGACATGCCGCAGGCCGAAGCCAACTTCAAGCTGGCCAAGGACGCCCTGCTTGCCGGCAGCCGCACCGCCCGCACCACCAAGATGGGCATCATCAACGCCTACCTCAACTGCGAGCAGATGGGCTGGAAGGAACCCCTGCGCAAGCAGAACTTCCAGGCCTACCAGAAGATGACGATGGGCGACCTTGTCAACTTCCAGCAGAAGCACGTCAAGGGTCAGAAGAAGACCTACCTCATTCTCGGCAAGGAGAGCGAGATGGACTTCGACGCCCTCTCGAAGTTCGGCAAAGTGAAGAAGCTGACGCTCGATGAGATTTTCGGCTACTAAGACAGCCTCCTCCGACAATTGCAATGGCGGCATCTTTGCCGCCATTGCAATTGTTTCTATCGCACTGCCCCTGGCGTGGCCCTTCATCGATGCCCTCCCGGCATATATCCACGCTTGGTCGCAGTCCGACTGGTACTCCATTGCCATCGGGTTTACCAACAATGGTTTCGACCTCTTCCACCCCGAGACACTCATCTACAATAAGCAATATCCAGGCTGGTGGGCGGTAGACTATGGCGACACCATCACTTCGGTCGACTTCCCGATTCATGAGTATATTGTGGCGCTGCTGATGTCGCTTTTCGGCACCACGGCACCCTGGGTATTTCACCTCTGGACACTGCTCTGCAGCCTTGTGGGAGCCTGGTTCCTGTACATGCTGACGTGGAGGCTCACGCGGTCGATACTAAAATCGGCGGCGGCCATAGTGCTGTACATGACGGCGCCCGTCTATGCCTACTACTTCGCCAACTTCCTTCCCTGCGCTCCGGCGCTGGCTCTTGCCGTCATGGGGCTTTGGGCCTACATACGCCACTGGCAGGGCGACGGCGTGCGATTCTGGCACTGGGCCATCGCCTTGCTCGGAATGGCAACGCTTGTCCGCTCATCGCAGGCGGTGACATTGGTGGCCGTCTGCGGCTTCGAGCTGATACGCATCCTGCGAGGAGAAGAGAAGATAAGACTGAAATGGCTATCGGTGGCATCGGCCTTCGCCGCCATCCTGGCCTACCATTTCTGGAACAGCCACCTGGCTGCACAGCACGGCACCCTTTTCCTCAGCGAACTGCGGAGCCCGACCAGCTTGGCGGATGCCGACCGCCTCTTTGACACCATAAAAGAAAGCTGGCGGTGGCAGTATTTCTCGCGCCTGCAGCACTGGACGATAGCCGTCACCCTCGCGGCCGCCACCGTGTTCTTCTTCCTGAACCGTAAACGGAACGGGCAATCCCGCCCACAAGAAGGCCGTCTGTCGCTGCTTTGGTTAGCAGCCATCTACTGGCTCGGCGAGGTGCTCTTCTTCGCAGCCATGATGGTTCAGTTCGAAGACCACGACTACTACTTCCTCGACAGCTTCTTCCTGCCCTGCATCCTTCTTTTCGTCTTGGCACTCAAAGCCCTCCCTAATCCCAAGGGCACCGCCACAAAGCTCGGCAGCATTGCTGCTGTAATCCTGCTCGGCGGCCTGATGTTCTCTGGCGCACGGCACAATAACCGCAGTCGGCAAATCCCCGACGACAAAGCATACCAATGCAACCTCAACTATGCCGGCGCCGACCGGTGGCTCGATAGCCTCGGCGTGAGCCGCGATGCCAAAATCCTCTCCGTTTTCTCCTACCCGCAGAACACTCCCTTCATCCAGATGGGCCGCAAAGGCTACAGCCTCATGTGGTACGACGAGCCCATCATCGACGCTGCAATACACGTCCCCGCCGACTATGCCGTCATCGAGGACGACGCCTTCCGCGACAACTTCCCCTGGCAGAAACACATCCTCGGACGCCTGCAGCGCATCGCCGGCAACGGCCGACTCTCACTCTGCCGCATGGCGGACACCGTCGTCAACGAGACCCTCGAGGACTTCTTCGGCAACCACGGCTTCGTCGGCATCGACCGCCACTCCTTCGTCCTCGACGGCGAACCGTGGTTCCCGCTGATGCTCAATTACAAAGCCTTCATCGACTGCGACCGTGTGGTGCCCGCGCCGTGGTATACCGACGGCGACGTCCGCGCCCACTTCGACACAATTGCCGCCTGGGGCTTCAACGCCGTGCGCGTCTGCCTCGACGTGCTCGACGAAGACGGCGACTCTGCCGCCATGTACCATGCCACCCGCCGCATGGTGCAGCAGGCCGACAGCGCCGGACTCCACGTCATGCTGCTCATCAAGCCCCCCTTCGAGGGCTACTGGCGCGACTACGCCGTCGGTCTCATGCGTCACCTCGCCGACATGCCCGCTCTCTGGGCCTACGACCTCCTGAACGAACCCCTCTACTTCGATCCCAAGGCCGACCGCGACAAACGCGACGCTGTCGCCACCGTGAGCGAATGGCGCCGCCTGGTGCGCACCTACGCGCCCCACCAGCTCTTCACCGTGGCCACCGCCGAACCCATCGAGGTCTTCGAGTGGGACCCCGCCATGCTGCCGGTCGACTTCATCGAGATGCACACCTATCACCCCCTGCGCGTGCAGGGCGAGATGTGGTGGTACAGCCACTACTGCGGCAAACCCTGGATGGTGGGCGAGACCGGCCTGCCCGCCGATGGCGACGCGGTGCCCTACAAGGCGCAGGTGGACTTCATGTGGGAGACCTACCGCTATGCCAAGCTCAACGGCGCCATCGGCTACGGTTGGTGGGAGTTCCAAGACTACCCCGAGGGCGTCAACTTCGAGGCGCAGTACACCGGCCTGCGCGACAGCCAGGGCCGCCGCAAGCCCGCCGCCACCTTCCCCCAGACCTTGCGCGTCGCCTGCTTGGGCGTGACCTCTGAAGAGGACTGTCTGCCACCGGCCAACTATCGCAACATGCTAGCCTACCAGAACCTCGCCGTCACGGGTCGCGTGGTCGACGACCGCGGCAAGCCCGTCGAGGGCGCCGTCGTCCGCGGCTGGAACGCGGACTGGAGCGTAGGCATGAACACCTATACCGACAGCACCGGCCGCTTCCGCCTGGTGAGCAACGACCGTTGCACCCACTTCGAGGTCGGCGCCCCGCGCCACAGCACCTCCAAGTTCGACCGCCGCCCCGCCTACCCCGCCGGACTCCGTCTTCCGGCCGCCGACCTCCAGCGCGAATACCAGCAGATACCCCTCCTCGGCTGGGGCGACGAGAGACATATCCTCCCCACCGTCCCGACACAATTCGAGGCCCCCACTGCCGTGGAAGCCTCGATAGGTGACATCACTTTGAAACGCCTCTAGAATATCTCCTTGATGGTCTGGCTCTGGCCGTTGATGATGAACGTGTCGCCCGCCTGGCGGCCTTTCACAGCCAGATAGATGGGGGTCTGCGCCGAGATGGCAAACCACACCTCATTCCCCACCTGGAACTTACCTGCGCCAATGCTCAGGAAGAACTTCTGGCGGTCGGTCACCACGCAGGCGCCGTGCGCCACGGTGTCGAAAGGCTGCAACTTCAGCAGGTCCTGCAAGGCGCGTATGCCCGCCAGGGCGTTGCTGTACTGCCGCGCGTACATATCCCTCGAACGCAGCATCTTGGTGCGGTACGAGTCATAGCGGTCCACATTGGCACCGTAGTCGTTGCTCTGCTGCTGCGCCGAGTCCATCTCCTGCTTGGCCACATTAGCAATATGCTCCTGCTGTTCGATGCAGGAGCATATCACTTGTTGGCGTTTCTCTTCTCTAGTCATGCCAGTTATACTAGTCCGACTAGTTATCTGGTGCGGCCGGGGTATTCCTTCAAAGCCACTTCGAGGCACTTGATGGCCTTCTTGAGGTCTTCGATGCAGATGCAGTAGGTGATACGGGCCTGATGGCGTCCGCGTTCGGGATCCACATAGAAGCCCGTGGCGGGAGCCAGCATCACGGTGGCACCCTCGTAGCTGAAGTCCGTCAGCAGCCACTGGCAGAACTTGTCGCTGTCGTCCACCGGCAGGTCAATCACAGTATAGAAAGCACCCTTGGGCATCGGGCAGAAGCATCCGGGAATCTTGTTCACGCCCTCGACAATGACGTTGCGGCGGGCGATGTACTCGTTGTAGACACCGTCGAAATACTCCTGCGGGGTGTCGACGGCGGCCTCGCCGAAGATCTGACCGAAACTGGGGGGCGACAGACGGGCCTGTGCCAGGCGCATGGCGATGGCATAGACCTCGCTGTTGCGCGTCACCATGCAACCCACGCGGGCACCGCAGGCGCTGTAGCGCTTCGACACCGAGTCGAACAGGATGACATTGCGCTCCAGTCCTTCGAGCTGCATGACGCTGAAGTGCTTGTGGCCGTCGTAGCAGAACTCGCGGTACACCTCGTCGGCGAAGAGGTACAGGTCGTACTTCTTCACCAGGCCGGCCACCTTCAGCAACTCCTCCTGGGTGTAGAGGTAACCCGTCGGGTTGTTGGGGTTGCAAATCATGATGGCGCGGGTGCGCGGCGTGATGGCCTTCTCGAAGTCCTCGATGGGAGGCAGGGCAAAGCCGGTCTTGATGTCGCTCGGGATGGTGACAATCTTGGCATCGCACAGCTTGGCGAAGGTGTTATAGTTGGTGTAATAGGGCTCGGGAATGATGATTTCGTCGCCCGGGTTCAGGCACACGGTGAAGGCCATCTGCAGGGCCTCGCTGCCGCCGGTGGTGACGATAATCTGGTTGGGCGTCACATCGATGCCGTGACGGTGGTAGTAGTTGCACAGGGCACGGCGGTAGCTCATGATACCGGCCGAGTGGCTGTACTCCAGCACACCGTGGTTGTCGGCCATATCATTGACCACTTTAGCCATGGCCTTCATGGCTCCGGCGGGGGTCTCGATGTCGGGCTGGCCGATGTTCAGGTGGTACACATGCACACCACGCTCCTTGGCGGCGTCGGCAAAGGGGACAAGCTTGCGGATGGCGCTCTGCGGCAGCTCAAGTCCTTTTTTCGATATTTGAGGCATCTCTCTATCTGTTTTGGTTCTTTTTATCTCTTGTTGGGCATAGCCATCACCTTGTCGTCGGCCACCTTGATGGGAGTGGCCTCGTCGGGCTTCGGCGTCTTGGCGGGCTTCAGGTCCTTCTTCACGGGCATGGGCTCGGTGGCAGGCTGCTGGGGAGCGACGTTATCCTGCTTCACATTGCCCTTGATGCGCAGCACCACGCGCGGGTTGTCCACGGCGTTGCTGGTCACGGTGACGGTCTTCGAGAAGCCGCCCACGTTGTTGGTGTTGTAGTGCACATCGATGACGCCCTTCTCACCCGGCATGACGGGCTTCTGGGTGTACTTGGGTGTGGTGCAGCCGCAGCTGGCCTTCACGTTCTGGAGGATAAGGGGCTCGTTGCCGTCGTTCCAGAAAGTGAACTGGCAGTCGCCGTTGCTGCCCTTGGCGATGGTGCCGTACTGGTGCTCCATGCTCTCGAAGCGAATCTTGGCGCCGTTGGCCGGAACGTCCTTCTTTTCAGTGTCCTGTGCCTGTGCCATGCCGAACGACATTGCGGCAAAAAGGCAAATCAATGCAAACTTTTTCATGATATCGGTTGTTTTAAGTTTTACTTCTTCAATCGGGCTGCAAAATTACTAAATTTTTAGTACATGCAAACAAATTTTTCTTGCAATTAACTTTAATTATCGTCTCCACAACCCGTTACCGCCCCCGCTAAATAGTCCTATCCCAGTGATTTCTAATCCCTTCCGCTACTCTACACTGGCTGCCGACCGCTGACTGCTGACTGCCGACCGCTGACTGCTCACCCTCCTCCCCTAAAACCCTTCTCCCCTCCTCCCCTCCGGCCCCCCTCCGCTCCCTCTTCGCAACTCGACCCAAGATGAGCGGAGCGGGACCGGAGCGGGACCGGAGGGGGACCGGAGGGGAACCGGACCGGAAGACCCACCGGCAGACCGAATCGGGGGGTGTTAAATAATCATAAATCCGCATTCCGCCCGCAGCACTCTGGGGGTCGATGGTTAAAAAAAGTTAAATCTTAGGGGGTAGTGAAAAAAACGGGACCTAAGGTGGTTACTATATTATATAGGGGGAGTCCTTGGGGACGGCGCCGCCCCCCCCTCCGAAAAAAATTGGCATATTATATAATTACATGAAAGAAAAATCGTATCTTTGCAGTCAGAAACAAAACGGATTCACCTTGAGACGGAAAGCACTGATTGTTTGCGCCCTGCTGGCGCTGGCGGCTGCACCGGCCGCGGCACAGGGCATCTATGAGGCCATTGTGGCCACGGAAAACTCCATCGTCCGCGTCTGGCAGGAGCGGGACGTGGTGATTTACAATGAGGAGTCACCCGGGAAAGGT
>JAFXXI010000035.1 GCA_017542345.1 Bacteroidales bacterium | reverse complement strand
TGCATGCAGGAGTTTGAGCGCCAGCCCAACGGCGAGTGGCTCCTCACCATCGACGACATGATCGTGGAGCTGATGCTCACCGACTGGATACAGAAGGGCGTGGTCACCCGCACCACGCGAAAGACCGGCTTCTCGTTCGACCCCCTGCCCGACGAGCGCTTCAAGAAGAAAAATCCCATGCAGTTCGAGGCCGGATCAGACAACCGCAGCGACGACTTCTGGGCCCAGCACCGCCAGGTGGAGTTCACCAAGAGCGAGGCCGGCATGGGCGGATTCCTCGACCATCTGGAGAAGCTCAAGGGATTCAAGTACGCCATCTTCGTCTTGAAGGCCTTCTTCGAGAACTACCTCGAGACCGGCTCGCGCGACCACCCCAGCAAGTTCGACGTAGGCCCCATCAACACCTTCATCTCGCAGAACTTCCACGACGGCCTGCGCCTCCGCGTGGGCGGGCAGACCACCGCCAACCTCAACCCCCACCTCTTCGCCAAGGGCTACTACGCCTACGGCACCAAGACCCACGAGCACTACTACAACGCCGAGCTCACCTACTCGCTCACCCCCAAGCAATACCTGCCACAGGAGTTCCCCGTGAACAACATCATCTTCCAGTCGAAGCGCGACGTGGCTCTGCCCAGCGACAAATACAGCGCCTTCGACAAGGACAACGTCTTCTCATCCTTCAAGGTGCACGACATCGACATGATGCTCCTCTACGACACCCAGCGCCTGGCCTACGAGTTTGAGACCTCCACCCACTGGCGATTCACCGCCGACCTGAAGACCGAGAAGATCCGCCCCATCGGCAGCCTCGCCTTCCAGCCCCTCGCCACCGCCGCGCTGCCCAAGCCCGATGCCACCGCCGCGCTGCCCAAGCCCGATGCCACCGCGACCGATGCCCTCGCCGCCATCCGCTACACCGAGTCGACCTTCGGCATCCGCTACGCCCCCGACGAGAAGTTCGTCAACACCAAGCAGCACCGCCGCACCATGAACAAGGATGCCTGGTACATCCAGCTGCAGCACACCATAGGCTACGACCGGCTGCTCGGCGGACAGTACAACTATAATTACACCGAGCTCGAATGGTTCCGCCGCACCTGGCTCCCCATGAGCTGGGGACGCATCGACACCCGACTGCGCATCGGACAGCAGTGGAACCAAGTGCCCTGGCCACTGCTCCCCATGCCGCAGGCCAACCTCTCCTACGTCGTCGCCCCGCAGATGTTCAATCTGATCAACAACATGGAATTCCTCAACGACCGCTACGCCTCGCTCCAGTTCACCTGGGAGATGGGCGGCAAGATACTCAACCGCATACCCCTGCTCCGGCGGATGAAGATGCGCGAGATCATCGAGTTCAAGACCCTCTGGGGCTCGCTCTCCGACAAGAACAATCCCCTGCTGGCCGCCAACCGCGACAGCCGCACGCTCATGGCCTTCCCCGCCGACTGCCACGTGATGGACGGCCGCAAGCCCTACATGGAATGGGCCATCGGCGTGCAGAACATCCTCAGCCTGATACAGATTGAATACGTCCACCGCCTGAACTACCTCGACCTGCCCACCGCCACCCGGCACGGCATCCGATTCGTCATCACTCCCACCTTCTGACCGCCGGGCGCGGGGAAAAAAGGACAGCGGGCCGCCGGAAAGCGAAGGAAAGCGGCAGAAAATAAGAAATGTTACGACGTTAACATTTCTTATTTTTTTTTTTTGAAAAATTGGCGGATTATTTTGTATCTTTGCGGGCAGATAGTTCTTTTTATTAATTAACTCTAAATTATCAGCTTATGAAACAGAAACGATTTTATGAGAAGCCTGCGATGCAGGTCTTCGAGTTGCAACAACAGCCGCAGATACTGGCCGGCAGTGGCGAGGGCAACGGCGGCGGCATGCCAGGCGAGGTTCCGGGAGTGCCATTCTAATGCCGCGCACGAAAAGAGACAATGAAAACAGAGAATTAACAACTTAAAAAATCAATCAGCAATGAAAATCAAGACATTACTTTATCCGCTATCGCTGCTCGTGGCAGCGATGACGATGACCGCCTGCAGCAGCGAGAACGATGAAAACATCGCAGGCACCATCAGTGACAACAGCAGCCAGACCGGCACCTGGCAGGTGATCGTCAACGCCAGCGCCGACGGCGCACAGACACGCGCACTCAGCGTGGGCGGCGACACGGGCAATTCGCTCTTCACCAACTGGGACAGCAATGACGAAGTGAAGGTGTATAAAGACGACGGCACTTACGTCGGCACACTGACTCCAGACCTGAGCAACGGCAACAACTCGGCCTTCGCAAAACTGACGGGTACGCTGACGGGCACCTTCGCTGCGGGCGACCCGCTGAAGTTATACTACATCGGCAAAGACTTTTCTTATTCAAGTCAGGATGGCACTTTAGCCAAGGTATCAAGTTCATGCAGTTTTATGGCTGCCGATGTGACTGTGCAGGAAATCGGCTTGGCCAGCGGAGAAATCAAGGACGGCAGCACGAAATACCTCACCCTGAGCGACGCCACGTTCGCCCACGAGCAGTCCTATCTCGACCTGACCTTCACCGATGACGGCGGAAGCCCCATCGCCATCAAGAAGCTCGAGATCTGGGCCGAGGGCAACAAGGTGGTGAATACAATCAGCGGCGGTACGACGACCTACGTCACGGAGGCCGACCCGCTGGTAATCGACCGCGGAACCGCCCCGGCCCTCAGCAGGATGTTCATTGCCCTGCGCGATGATAACGGCGCCGCCAACAACTACCACTTCAAGGCCACTGCCACCGACGGCACCATATACTTCTACGAGGGCAGCAAGAACCTGGCTAAAGGACAATTCTATACGGGCACGGTGGCGATGGCCGGCGGGGGCATGGACATCGGCCTGTTCGTCGGCGGCGCATCGAGCGGCAAGCCGCTCCTCTGGGCTAAGATGAACGTAGGCGCAACAACGGAGACCGATCGCGGACTTTACTTCGCGTGGGGTGACGTGACGGGCCGCGACGGTTCCAAGAGTTCGGGTTCGACTGCCGCCGACGGCTACTCCTACAACTGGACGAACTACAGGTTTGGCAACGGCCTCGAAAATAAGTTGACGAAGTACTGTTATGACAGTTCATACGGCAATGGTGGGTTTACGGACGCGCTCATGACCCTTGTACCAAATGATGACGCCGCCACTTACTGCTGGGGCGGCAAATGGCGAATGCCGACCGCAGCCGAACTCAACGCGCTGGCTGCCACAAAGAGCAACACGACAGATTACTCCTGGGAGTGGAAGACCAACTACAAAGGCTCCGGCAC
>JAFXXI010000034.1 GCA_017542345.1 Bacteroidales bacterium | reverse complement strand
GGAGCAACTGGGTCCCCTTCTCGTTCCCCCACACCGACCCGCCCTCGCCGCCCGAGCCACCCCAGGGCATCGCCGAACCCTCCGTGCTCGACCGCTTCACCCACCTGCTGCCCAACCCCGCCTCCGACAGGGTGACGGTGATGTCGGAGCTCGGACTGCACCGCATAGAGGTATACAACGCCCGCGGAATACTGGTCTACAGCGAGCCCGTGGGCTACAGCCAGGCCACCATAGACCTCCGCGGCTGGCCCGCCGGACAGTATATGATGTCCATCGAGACCCGCCAGGGCAAGACCACGAAACGCCTCGTCGTGGCCCGGTAGGGGCCGTTTATGAACAGAGTAGCCGTTTTAGTTTCAAACGGTTATCGCCCGACCGGCGGCAGATGTTGAAAACTTATTGCCGCCGGTCGGGTTTTTCTGCCTACTTTAGTAGTCGGAAAAGCGATGCCACCGCTTCCGACAAACAACTGTATCAGAATAACATATAAAGAAAGGGAGAGTCATGCAAGGCGACCTGTTTTCAGAAATTGCCCCTGTGGAGGAGCGCGCAAAAAAGAAAGTGAAAAAAGAGTATACCCCCGAGGAGATTATGCGCTCGTCGGTGGAGTATTTCCATGGCGATGAGTTGGCCGCCAATGTGTGGATGAACAAATATGCCCTGCGAGACGACAACCACATCTATGAGCTGAACCCCGACATGATGCACCGCCGCCTGGCACGGGAGTATGCCCGCATCGAGGCGAAGTATCCGAACCCCATGAGCGAGGAGGAGATATACCAGCTGCTGAAGGACTTCAAGTATATCGTGCCGCAGGGCAGCCCGATGAGCGGCATAGGCAACAACTTCCAGGTGGTGAGCCTGAGCAACTGCTTTGTGATTGGCAACGCGGGCAACAGCGACTCGTATGGCGGCATCATGAAGATCGACCAGGAGCAGGTGCAGCTGATGAAGCGGCGCGGCGGCGTGGGGCACGACCTGAGCCATATACGCCCGGGCGGCAGCCCGGTGAAGAACGCGGCCCTGACCTCGACGGGCATCGTGCCGTTCATGGAGCGCTACTCGAACACCACGCGCGAGGTGGCGCAGGGCGGCCGCCGCGGGGCCCTGATGCTCTCCATCAGCATCAAGCACCCCGACTCGGAGAAGTTTATCGACGCCAAGCTGGAGCAGGGCAAGATTACGGGTGCCAATGTGAGCGTGAAGATTACGGACGAGTTTATGCGCTGCGCCATGGCGGGCAAGCCCTTCGTGCAGCAGTATCCCATAGACTCGCCGAAGCCCACCTACACCAAGGAGATCGACGCACGGGCGCTGTGGCAGAAGATTATCGCCAACGCGTGGCAGAGCGCCGAGCCGGGGGTGCTGTTCTGGGACACCATCATCCGCGAGAGCGTGCCCGACTGCTATGCCGACTTCGGCTACCGCACGGTGAGCACGAACCCCTGCGGCGAGATACCGCTGTGCCCCTACGACAGCTGCCGTCTGCAGGCCATCAACCTCTACAGCTATGTGGAGCACCCCTTCACCAAGAAGGCGAAGTTCAACTTCGACCTGTTCAAGGAGCATGTGCGCAAGGGACAGCGTCTGATGGACGACCTGATAGACCTGGAGCTGGAGAAGGTGGAGCAGATACTGAAGAAGATAGAGGCCGACCCCGAGAGCGAGGAGATCAAGATGGTGGAGCACAACCTGTGGCTGAACATCAAGATGAAGTGCCTGGAGGGCCGCCGCAGCGGCTTCGGCATCACCGCCGAGGGCGACATGCTGGCCGCCATGGGGCTGCAGTACGGCACGGAGGAGGCCACGGCCTTCGCCGTGAAGGTGCAGCAGACGCTGTGCTGCGCGGCCTACGGGTCGAGCGTGGAGATGGCCAAGGAGCGCGGCTCGTTCCCCATCTACAACGCCAAGCGCGAGGAGAACAACCCCCTCATCAAACGCATCGCCGCGGCAGACCCGGCGCTGTACAAGGAGATGACGAAGCACGGGCGCCGCAATATCGCCCTGCTGACCATCGCCCCCACGGGCACCGTGAGCATCTGCACGCAGACCACCAGCGGCATCGAGCCGGTGTTCCTGGTGAACTATAAGCGCCGCAAGAAGATCAACCGACCCGACTCGGGCGAACAGGCCAACCAGGCGTCGGGCAACCACAATATCATCAAGGACGAGAACGGCGACTACTTCGAGGAGTACAACGTGTTCCACCCGAAGTTCCTGACATGGGCGCAGGTGAACGGACACGACATCGAGGAGGTGAAGCGGATGGACGATGTGACGCTGCAGAAGCTCATCGAGCAGAGCCCCTACTACCACGCCACGAGCGCCGACATCGACTGGGTGGCGAAGGTGCAGATGCAGGGCGCCATACAGAAGTGGGTGGACCACAGCATCTCGGTGACGGTGAACATACCGAAGGAGACGACCAAGGAGGTGGTGAGCAAGATTTACGAGACGGCCTGGGAGAGCGGCTGCAAGGGCTGCACCATCTACCGCGACGGGTCGCGCACCGGCGTGCTGGTGAGCACCGGCGGCGAGAAGAAGGACAACCCCTGCTTCGGCGAGAGCAAAGCCCCCAAGCGTCCCAAGAAACTGGAGGCCGAGGTGGTGCGCTTCAAGAACGAGAAGGAAGACTGGATTGCCGTGGTGGGCATGTATGAGGGGCGCCCCTATGAGATTTTCACCGGCCGCGCCGAGAATTTCCTGCTGCCCAAGACGGTGGAGAAAGGTTGGGTGATACGGGTCAAGGAGAAGGGGCAGGAGCACGCGCGCTATGACTTCCAGTTCCTCGACCAGGACGGCTACCACATCACCATCGAGGGCCTCTCGCGCATGTTCCGCAAGGAGTACTGGAACTATGCCAAGCTTATCTCCGGCATCCTGCGCCACGGTATGCCGATACCGAACGTGGTGGAGCTCATCGGCAAGCTGACCTTCGACACCGACAGCATCACCACCTGGAGCAACGGTGTGGCACGGGCACTGAAACGCTATATCAAGGACGGCACGGAGACCGGCGAGGTATGCCCCGACTGCGGGAGCAAGCTCGTGTACACCGGCGGCTGCAAGAGCTGCCCCCAGTGTGGCTGGAGCAAGTGCAGTTGATTGACTAAAAGACAGAAAGAGAATTTTTCAGCAAGCACATATCGTCCAGAAGGGGAGCCGGAAGGGTTCCCCTTTTGAATAAAGAAAAGGAGACACAGACAGTGAGCGAACTACTGGCAGAACTGAACGAACCGCAGCGCGAGGCGGCGGAGTGCACGGAGGGGCCTGTGATGATTATCGCCGGGGCCGGCAGCGGCAAGACCCGCACGTTGACCTACCGCATAGCGCACCTGATAGAGAAGGGGGTGGACCCGTTCCGCATCCTGGCACTGACCTTCACCAACAAGGCGGCGGGCGAGATGAAGGAGAGAATCATCAAACTGGTGGGGGATGACGCCCGCAATATCTGGATGGGCACCTTCCACTCGGTGTTCGCACGCGTGCTGCGGGCCGACGGACACCTGCTGGGCTACACCAGCAGCTTCACCATCTATGACACCGACGACCAGAAGGCCGCCATCAAACAGATTGTGAAGCAGCTGAACCTGGACCCCAAGGCCTACAAGCCCAGCTATGTGCTGGGGCGCATCTCGATGGCCAAGAGCAACCTGCTGGGGCCGAAGGACTACATGGAGAACCCCGAGATTTACCAGACCGACCAGGACGCCAAACGGCCCGCCGTGGGGCAGATATACCAGATGTATGACCAGCGGCTGCACAACTCGAACGCCATGGACTTCGACGACCTGCTGTTCAATATGAACGTGCTGCTGCGGGACTTCCCGGAGGTGCTGCTGAAGTACCAGCAGCGGTTCAACTATATCATGGTGGACGAGTATCAGGACACCAACTACGCGCAGTACTTGATTGTGAAGAAGCTGGCGGCGCGGCACCAGAACATCTGCGTGGTGGGCGACGACGCACAGAGCATCTACGCCTTCCGCGGGGCCAATATACAGAATATCTTCAACTTCAAGCGCGACTACCCGCAGATGCAGCTCTTCAAGCTGGAGCAGAACTACCGTTCGACGAAGGCTATTGTGGGGGCTGCCAACAGCATCATAGAGCACAACCGCGACCAGATACAGAAGGAACTGTGGAGCGACAACGCCGACGGGCGCCCGATACGCCTGGTGCGGGCCAGCGACGAACGCGACGAGGGCAACCGCGTGGCCGATTCGATACAGGCGACACGTCTCGACGAGGATGCCAACTACCGCGACTTCGCCATACTCTATAGGCAGAACTCGCTGTCGAGGTCGGTGGAGGACTCGCTGCGGCGGATGAACATACCCTACCGCATCTATCAGGGCATTTCTTTCTACGGCCGCAGGGAGGTGAAAGATGTGCTGGCCTATATGCGGCTGGCGGTGAACCCGCACGACGACGAGAGCCTGGTGCGCGTCATCAACTACCCCGCCCGCGGCATCGGCCAGACGACAATGGATAAGATACGCGTGGCGGCGGCGGACAACGACGTGAGCATCTGGACGGTGCTGGAGAACATACAGGATTTCGGGCTGGGCATGAATAGCGGGCTGCAGCAGAAGATACTGGACTTTGTCTATATGATTAAGCGCTTCGGGGCGCAGGTGGCGACGGTGGATGCCTTCACGCTGGCCAAGCAGATTGTCTACGCCAGCGGTATCATCAAGGCGCTGCAAGAAGAAGACGATCCAGAGAGCGCCGAACGTATCGACAATATCGACGAGCTACTGAACGGCGTGCAGGAGTTCTGTGAGAACAATGATGAATTAGGAATGATGGATGATGAACAAACGGATGCGGCAGCCGACTCATCACTAAAAACATTGGACGAGTTTTTGCAGCAGGTGCTGCTCTACACCAGCGAGGACAAAGATAAGGACAAGGACGCCGACAAGGTGAGCCTGATGACCATCCACGCCGCCAAAGGACTGGAGTTCCCCTATGTCTATGTGGTGGGCATGGAGGAGCAGCTGTTCCCGTCGTTCCTGGCGTCGTCGAGGGCGGAGATGGAAGAGGAGCGGAGGCTGTTCTATGTGGCCGTGACAAGGGCCGAGAAGCAGGTGACGCTGAGCTATGCACAGACGCGCTATCACAACGGGCAGGTGACGGGGGGCGAGGTGAGCCGCTTCGTGGAGGAGATCGACAAGGACTATCTCGAGATGCCTAAACGCCAGCCCACTATGCCGCGCGGGCTATGGTCTATCGGGAAGCCTCAACCCACACAGCCCACCCCCAAGAAACGCGAACCCCTCAATACCAAACACAGCGCCCCGGTGCCCAACAACCCGGCACAGATAGGCGCCATCATGCCCGGCATGAAGGTGCAGCACGACAAATTCGGCATCGGCAAGGTGTTGGCCGTGGAGGGTAGTGCTGACTCGCGCAAAGCTACCGTCTTCTTCGAGGGTGTCGGCCAGAAGCAGCTGATGCTCAAATTCGCCAAACTGACAATCATAGAGTCATGAGAATAGTTATACAGCGTGTGCTTTCGGCATCAGTCGATATTGCCGGCATCCGCAAGAGCGAGATAGGACAAGGACTGATGATACTCGTAGGCGTTTGCGACGAGGACACCGACGAGGATATAGAGTATCTGTGCCAGAAGGTGGTGAAGCTGCGCATCTTCGACGACAGCGAGGGGGTGATGAACCTGCCGATAACCGATGTCGCTGAAAGTGGCATCCTGGTAGTGAGCCAGTTCACCCTCATGGCTTCGACCAAGAAGGGCAACCGCCCCAGCTATATACATGCCTCGCGGCCGGAGTTCGCTGTGCCGATGTACGAGAAGTTTGTGGCCAAGCTGCAGTCGCTCTTCGGCCATGAGATACAGACTGGCACCTTCGGCGCCGACATGCAGGTGGCGCTGGTAAATGACGGCCCCGTGACCATCATTATGGACTCGCAGCTGCGCGAGCGGTTTTAGCGCGTGGCGCATATCCAGCGCGGCTTGCCGCGGAAGTCTTCATGCACCTTGGGGTTGAAGCCTTGTGCCTTGAATACAGCGCAGGTCTCGTCAGCAAGGGCTTCGTTTATCTCCACCACCAGCAGGCCGTCCTTCGCCAGATGCTCTTTAGCGATGGCAGCGATGGCTTTGTAGAACCGCAGCGGGTCGTCGTCGGGCACGAAGAGGGCCAGCGCAGGGTCATAATCCAATACATTGCGCTGCATCTGCGCCCGCTCGTTTTCTCTAACGTATGGCGGATTGCTCACGATAAGCCCATAAGGCCCATTCAACCCATTAGTCCCATTCAGCACATCCCCCTGCACAAACCGCACCTCCACACCGTTGTTTTTGGCATTCTCCCGTGCCATCTCTAGCGCCGCGGCAGAGACATCGACCCCGGCCACTTCAGCCCCAGGAAAGGCTTTTTTCAGCGCAATGGCGATACAGCCGCTGCCGGTACAAAGATCGAGGCAGTGATGAGTGGTGAGCGATGAGTGGTGAGCGATTATCCAATTGACGATTTCTTCGGTTTCGGGACGCGGTATCAGCACGTCGGAGCTCACCTTTATCCTGCATCCACAGAAGTCAGTATAACCTATGATATGCTGTATGGGGCGGTATTGTTTGAGGTCTTCCAGCGCCCAGTGGAATCGCAGCAGGTCGCTTTGGTCGATGGTCTGCTCCTTGGAGGTAAGCAGCCGCACCTTGTCCCACCCGAGGAAGGCCTCGAAGAGCATGTCGAGGAACACGCCCACCTCGCCGCTGCCGTACATGCCGTCCAACTCCTCATGGAAGAGGCTCAAGATGTCGCGCACGCGGTTACTGCGGAAACGGAGGTTGCGAGTATTCATGCCTATTCTGCCCATTAAACCCATTAGCCCTATTTTCTGCCAAAATCCGCTGGTATCTCGCCCCAGTTGTCGGTGTCCCACTTGCGTATCTCGGTGGTGTAGCTGTTGGTGCGGAGCCAGTTCTCGGCGCGGTGGATATAGTCCCACAGCTCGGCGGTCGAGGCGTCCTCCACCAGCTTGCTCTTGCACACCTTCTGCCGCACCCAGCTGATGGCGTTGACGGAGTCGCTGTAGATAATCTGGTTGAGGCGGTGTTTCTTGAGGTAGCTGAGGCCGTGCACGATGGCAAGGAACTCGCCGATGTTGTTGGTGCCCTTTTCGGCGCGGTAGTGGAAGACACGGGTGCGGGTGGGAATGTAGATGCCCTGATACTCCATCACGCCGGGGTTGCCGCTGCAGGCGGCATCGACGGCCAGCGCGTCGAGCACGGGCGGATTCTCGGTGCCGGGCTTCACGGCGGTCATGCCGTTCTCGTCGATGACGAGACACCCACTCTGATGCCCATTCGACCCATTAGACCCATTAACCCCATTCGCCCCACTCGACTGCACCACGCTGCTGTACGGCATCCTTATCGCCGCCTCGGCCTCGGCCATGCTGTCGAAGCCCTTGTACTGCGCTCCCTGCACGCCCACGACCTGCTCCTTGCACTCGTCCCAGTCGCTGTATATGCCCGGCTTCTTGCCCTGCCACACCACGTAGTATTTCCGTTTCTTATTCGCCATTTTAGAAATGCAAAGATACAACTTTTTTCCGAATGGCAAAAAAGAAAGGGCAATCCTTGCGGACTGCCCTTGTCTGTTTGTTGTTGCGATGGGCTTAGGCGCCGAGTTCGAGGCGCTTGAAGCCGGTGCACTTGAGGTCCTTGTCGGCCTTGGCGATGAAGTCTTTGACCTTCACCTTGCTCTCCATGATGTACTCCTGCTCCATGAGGGTGTTCTCCTGGAAGAACTTGTTGAGGCGGCCGTTGGCAATCTGGTTGATCTGCTGCTCGCTGAGCTGGGCCATCTTTTCGGCGGCGACTTTCTCCTTGATTTCGCGGGCCTGGTTGACCTGCTCCTCGGTGATCCAGCCTTTGCCCATGTTGGAGGCCATGTGCTCCTCGCTGTCGACGTGGGCGGGGTTGATGCCGGCCTTCTTGAGGGCGGCGTCGACGGCCTTGCCGACGAGCTCTTCCTTGGTCTTCTCGACGGCCACGCGGAGCTCCTGGTCCTTGATTTCTTGGGGCACGCTCTCGGCGTCGAGGGCGACAGGACGCATGGCGACGACCTGCATGGCGATGTCGTGACCGACCTGGTCGTAACCGGCCTTGTTCAGTCCGACGATGGAGGCCATGCGGTTGCCCGGGTGGATGTAGGCGTAGACCTTCTCGGCCTCGATGGTCTCGAAGTGGGCCAGCTCGATCTTCTCGCCGATCTTGGCGATCTGGTCGGTGATGGCGTCGCTGACCTTGGCACCATTGAGGTCCATGTTCAGAACCTCGTCCTTGGTGGTGAGGTGCTGGGCCATGGCGGTGTCGAGGATGCTGGTGGTGAAGTCGACGAAGCCGGCGTTGGTGGCCACGAAGTCGGTCTCGCAGCTGACCATGATGATGGCGCCGTAGTTGCCCATGGTCTTGGCCAGGACGCAACCCTCGTTGGCGTCGCGGTCGGCGCGCTTGGCGGCCATTTTCTGGCCTTTCTGACGCAGCAGCTCGATAGCTTTCTGCATGTCGCCGTCGGTCTCGACAAGGGCCTTCTTGCAGTCCATCATGCCGACACCCGTGAGTTTGCGGAGCTCGTTAACCTGTGAAGCGGTAATTGCCATATCGTTTTCCTTTCTTTTCTTTAATAATTATTATTCAGCCTTGGGTGCTTCCTCGGGCTTGGCATCGGCAACCTTCTCGGCCTTGGGAGCCTCTTCGGTCTTGCGGGGACGACGCGGACGGGTCTTCTTCTCGACGGGCTTCTCTTCCGCCTCAACCACGGGAGCCTCTTCCTCGGCCTGGGCGTCCTTGTCGAGGGCGCGCTCGTTCAGACCTTCCTGGATAGCCTCGCACATGTGCTTGAGGATGGCGGCAATCGACTTCGATGCATCATCGTTAGCGGGAATCGGGAAGTCGATAAGCTCGGGGTTGGTATTGGTGTCCACAAGGGCGAAGGTGGGGATGTTCAGGCGGCGTGCCTCGGCGACGGCGATGTGCTCCTTGTTGATGTCGATGACAAACAGGGCGCTGGGCAGACGGGTGAGGTCGGCGATGGAGCCAAGGTTCTTGTCGAGCTTGGCGCGCTCGCGCTGCACCTGGAGGCGCTCACGCTTGCTGATATTGTTGAAATCCTTGTCGTGCATCAGGGCATCGAGAGAGTTCATCTTCTTGACAGCCTTGCGGATGGTGCTGAAGTTGGTGAGCATACCGCCCGGCCAACGCTCGGTCACGAAGGGCATGTCAACGCTCTTGGCCATCTCGGCGACAACTTCCTTGGCCTGTTTCTTGGTGGCCACGAAGAGGACCTTCTTGCCGCTCTTGGCCATCTGCTTCAGGGCAGCAGCAGCCTCGTCGGCTTTGGCGATGGTCTTCTGCAGGTCGATGACGTGCACGCCATTGTGCTCCTTGAAAATATAAGGAGCCATCTTGGGATTCCATTTACGTTTGAGGTGGCCAAAGTGGCAACCAGCCTCAAGCAGTTCTTCGAATTTGAGTTCGTTCATGTTTGTTTACTTTCCTTTTGTTGTTAAACTTTACCAACTGTCCGTGAGTCCATCAGGCTGCATTTAGTGGCCTTGCTATGCGGCTCGCTGTGTCAATGCAGCGGAGCATTCGGGCAGTTTGGATACTAAACTTTGTCCAGCTTTTATAATATTGATATTAACGCTTGCTGAACTGGAAGCGCTTACGGGCCTTGGGCTGACCGGCTTTCTTACGCTCGACCATACGCGGGTCACGCATCAGGAAACCTTCCTTCTTCAGGGCAGGACGATCCTCGATGTTGTTCTCGCAGAGGGCACGGGCGATAGCCATACGCAGGGCCTGAGCCTGGCCGGTGATGCCGCCACCGTCGAGGTTGGCTTTGACATCCCATTTGCCTTCGGCATTAGCCACGGCGAAAGCCTGGTTCACGATGTACTGCAGCGGACCGGTGGGGAAATACTCCTTGTAGTCGCGGCCGTTGACCTTGATTTCGCCATTGCCGAGGG
>JAFXXI010000033.1 GCA_017542345.1 Bacteroidales bacterium | reverse complement strand
TGTGAAATCGACTGCAAAGATACGCACTTTTTTGCATGTGGCAAAAAATATTTTCTCCATGTCGCAAAAAGTGTGTATCTTTGCACCTGAATTTAACATTGAATATTAATCCTAAAAATCAAAAACAATTATGAGCAAAAAATTCATCTGCCCCGTGTGCGGCTATGTCTATGAAGGCGACGAGATGCCCGAGAAGTGCCCCATCTGCGGCAAACCCATGCAGGAAGTGAAGGAAGACATCAAGACCTGGGCCGCCGAGCACATCGTCGGCGTGGCCAAGGATGCCCCCGAAGATATCAAAATGGACCTCCGTGCCAACTTCGAAGGCGAGTGCAAAGAGGTGGGCATGTACCTGGCCATGGCCCGTGTGGCACACCGCGAGGGCTATCCCGAGGTGGGTCTCTACTGGGAGAAAGCCGCTTTTGAGGAGGCCGAGCACGCCGCCAAGTTCGCCGAGCTGCTGGGAGAAGTGCTGACCGACAGCACCAAGGAGAATCTGAAGATGCGCGTCGATGCCGAGTACGGTGCCACCGCCGGCAAGACCGACCTGGCCAAGCGCGCCAAGGCCCTCAACCTCGACGCCATCCACGACACAGTCCACGAGATGGCTCGCGACGAGGCCCGCCACGGCAAAGCCCTCGAGGGTCTGCTGAACAGATATTTCAAATAAATAGACAGGAGACAGTAGTTAAGTAGTTAAGGAGGGCTGGCGCATCACGCAGACGCATCGGTATTGCCTTCACTTTTTAACTGCTTATCTGCTTAACCACTTTAGGATGAGCCTGCGAAAGAACATCTCCTATGTGCTCTTCCCGCTGACCATATGGTACGCGGTGGGGGTGTGGTTTAGGAACCTGCTCTATGCGGTAGGCATCAAAAAACAAGAGGCTCCCCACATCACTACCATTGGTGTGGGGAACCTTTCTACCGGCGGTACTGGCAAAACGCCGATGGTGGAGTATCTGCTACGGCTGCTGGCCGACAGGTATCCCACTGCCATGCTTAGCCGTGGCTACAAGCGCAAGAGCAAGGGTTACCAAGTCGACGACGGCAGTCATGATGCCGTTATCCTTGGCGACGAGCCTGCCATGATAGCCCGCAAGTTTCCGCAGGTGCAGGTGGCTGTGTGCGAGAAGAGGGTAGAGGGTGTGAAACGGCTGATGGCAGAGCCTGTGCTTCCGGACCAGGGAGACGAGACCGAGGAGTCTCACGAGACTGATGAGAGCGACAGAAACAGGGCGCCCAAGCTCATCGTCCTTGACGATGTCTTCCAGCACCGCGCCATCAAGCCGAATATCAATATCCTGTTGACGGAATACCGGCGTTCGTACTTCAACGACCATATACTGCCCTACGGCGACCTGCGCGAGTTCAGGAGCGCGCGCTACAGGGCGGGGGTGGTGATTGTCACCAAGTCGCCGGCGGTGCTCAATCCTGTCGAGAAGCACAATATAGTGCACAACCTCGGATTGCTGAAATACCAGAAAGTGTTTTTCTCGTATCTCAAATACGGCGAGATAAAGACATTGCAAGGCGCCTCCGCGCATGTGGACCTGCGGAAGACGGACTGTGTGCTTGCCGTGACAGGCATTGCCCATCCGGAGCCGATGCTGGAGGAAATCAAGCGCAGTTGCAAGGTGCTGCACATGGCGTTTGCCGACCATCATGCCTACACAGTGCGTGATGTGGAACGCATAAAAGAAGCGTATGAGAGTATGCCTGGAAAGCGAAAGATTATCCTCACCACCGAGAAAGACGCCGTGCGGCTGCAGGACATGGTGAAGGGATTGCCCGTGTATGTTCAGCCGATAGAGGTAGCGTTCCACAAAGAGCAAGACGTGGATTTCGACCAATACATCACCTCGGCGGTACAGGAGAACATCTCGTTTCTCAACAAGCTCAGCATCTGGAATTGAGGATGGAAGGTGTTTTTGTTTTGTCGGATGAAATAATGTTTGTATCTTTGCAGCCAAATTTTGACTATGGACAAGTACAACCAGCGGGGTGTCTCCGCATCGAAGGAGGACGTTCACAACGCCATCAAGAATATTGACAAAGGCCTTTATCCCAAGGCATTCTGCAAGATTATCCCCGACTTGCTGGGCGGTGACGCGCAGTATTGCAACATCATGCATGCCGACGGTGCCGGCACCAAGAGCAGTTTGGCATATATGTACTGGCGTGAGACGGGTGACTTGAGTGTGTGGAAAGGTATAGCAATTGATGCTATTGTGATGAATACCGACGACCTGCTGTGTGTCGGTGCCCTTGACCATATTCTGCTCAGCTCGACTATCGGACGCAACAAGCAGTTGGTGCCCGGCGAGGTGATTTCGGCTATCATCAACGGTACCGAAGAGTTCTGTCAGACGATGCGCGACATGGGCATCGATATCGTCCTTACCGGTGGTGAGACGGCCGACGTGGGCGACCTTGTGCGGACGGTTATTGTGGACAGCACTGTCACCGCACGGATGCGCCGTGCCGATGTCATTGACAACGCCAACATTAAGGCCGGCAATGTGATTGTCGGACTGGCTTCCTATGGCCAGTCGACCTATGAGACCGCTTATAACGGAGGTATGGGTTCGAATGGCCTTACTTCGGCTCGCCACGATGTCTTTTCGCATGTGTATGCCGAGAAGTACCCCATGTGTTTTGACAAGAATTTGCCCGATGAGGTGGTGTTCTGCGGCTCGAAGCTGCTGACCGACCCCACGGAGGTGCCCGGCGTGGATGCTGGCCATATGGTGCTCTCGCCCACCAGGACCTACGCTCCTGTCATCCGCAAGGTGTTGGATGAGTACCGTCCCAAGATTGACGGTATGATACATTGCAGTGGTGGAGCGCAGACCAAGGTGCTGCATTTTATCGGTGGTCGCGGCCTGCATGTGGTCAAGGACAACCTCTTCCCTGTGCCGCCGCTGTTCAGGATGATACATGAGGAGAGCCACACCGACTGGCAGGAGATGTACAAGGTGTTCAATATGGGACATCGGATGGAGATATATACTGACGAGGAGACCGCCCAGGGTATCATGGATATTTCGAAGTCCTTCAACGTGGACGCCCAGGTGATTGGGCGTGTGGAGTCGGCCGAGAAGGCGCAGGTGACTGTGACGGGCGAGAACGGCACCTTCGAGTATTTTGGATAAAAAATATTTCCGCCACACAATAATGGCCAATATGCCCCGTTAATAGGGTGCAATTTTTTGCAAAAAGCGATAGTAGCTCAGTTGGCAGAGCGGCGGCTTCCCAAGCCGCAGGTCGCGGGTTCGACCCCCGTCTATCGCTCTTTTTGTTTTCCTCAAAACTCCATTTCGTAAATTATTTGTATCTTTGCAATTCAACACCCATTGTGTAGGGTGGTGTTTAGAATTAATATATAGTAATTTATGACTAAAGAGAAAACTGAAAAAGACTGGAAAAAGGAAATGTGGTCCTACTGCCTGTTGATTATCGGCAGTGCTTTGTTCGCTGTGGGCGACGTTATGTTTGTCAACCCTTACCATCTGGCTCCTGGCGGAGTGTATGGTCTGGCCAATGTGTTCAATGCCCTGTGGGGGTGGAAAATTTCGGTGGCGGGAATATGTATGGACATCCCGCTGCTTATCATCGGTACCATTGTTTTGGGCCCCAAGTTCGGCCTGAAGACCATTATCTCGGTCATACTGATACCTGTGTTTACATTCATCCTGGAGACTACCTGGGGTTATGCTCCACTTATCCATGATGGCGATTGGTTGAATGAACCTGTCCATACAGCCCTGTCGTTCATGCGTGACGGCGCCGAGGTCTGGTTCCTGCCCGATATGTTCCTCAACACGGTGGTGGCTGGCCTTATCTACGGTGTGGCTATTGGTGTCATCTTCCGTGCCGGCGCCACCAGTGGCGGCTCGGACATTATCTCCATGATCATCCACAAATACACCAAAATCAGCCTGGGTACTTTGGTGCTCATTGTTGACAGCTGCATTTCCCTCACCACCCTTATCATCGGCGACATCCGTCTGCCCATTTATTCCATCATTCTCATCTTCATCGAGAGCAAGATTATCGACCTTGTGGTGGACGGGATGAAGAGCTATAAGACGATGTTTATCGTCACCGACGAGTTGGATGCCGTGCGCGATTATATCCTCAATGACTTGGAGCGAGGTGGCACCCTATTGGTGGGCACCGGTCTTTACCAGGGCACCGAGCGCAAGATGATCTATGTCACCCTTGACCGAGCTGACATGGTGAAGCTTAAGAGCAATCTGCATCGCCTCGACCCCAAAGCCTTCGTCAACATCATGGAGAGTAGCGAAATCCTTGGCTATGGCTTCAAGGCGCTGCCGAAAGAATAGCTTCCAAGAAACAATAAAACAGCCTTTTCGGCGTTAAAACAGCATGAAGATTCTCCAACTCTGCAACAAGCCGCCATACCCGTCGGTAGACGGAGGGACGATGGCCATGAACAGCATTACGCAAGGGCTGTTGGCGATGGAGTGTGAGTTGAAGGTGCTGACGGTGGAGACCGACAAACATCCCGTTTTAGAGGAGAAGGTGTCGGATGAATACCGTCGGCGGACCGGTTTCGAATCGGTATATGTGGATTTGAGAATCAAGGCGCTGCCAGCCATGGTGGCTATGTTGTGCGGAGAATCGTACCACGTGAAGCGTTTCGAGAGCGTTGCCTTTGCGGAAAAGCTGAAAGAGATTTTGAAGCAGGATAGCTTCGATATTGTCCATGTCGAGAGCCTGTTCCTGACGCCGTATGTGTCATTGATACGTAAGTATGCGCCTTCCGCGAAGGTGATATTGCGTGCCCATAACGTGGAACATCTCATCTGGAAGCAGGTGGCACAGAGCACGCGGTACGGGCTGAAGCGGTGGTATCTGAAACATTTATCCTTGGCGTTGCGCAGTTATGAGTTGGAGCATGTGAACGACTATGATGGCGTGGTGTGTATCACCGCCAATGATGCCGACTATTTCCGCAAGGCGGGATGCCGTCGTCCGATTACCCATATCCCCTTTGGCATAGAGCCGGAAGACGTGGGCCATGTGGATGTGGAGCCCTGCTCGTTGTTCCATATCGGTGCCATGGATTGGATGCCCAACAAGGAGAGCATTGCGTGGCTGCTTGAGGAGGTATGGCCTGTTGTGCACAGGGAGGTGCCTCAAGCACACCTCTACCTTGCGGGGCGCAAGATGCCGATGCAGTGGATGAAGACAGATGTTGAGGGGGTTACTGTGGTAGGTGAGGTGCCGGATGCCATGTATTTTATCGCCAGCAAGCAGATAAACGTGGTTCCGTTGCTGAGTGGTAGCGGCATTAGGGTGAAAATCATTGAGGCGATGTCTATGGGCAAGGTGGTGGTCACCACCACTGTCGGTGCACAGGGCATTGATTATACCGACGGGGAGAACCTGTTGATTGCCAACACCCCGGCGGAGTTTGCCACCCAGATCAAACGTTGCGTTGAGGATGCCGACTTCTGCCGCCAGGTGGGCGAAGCCGCCGCCAAACTCATCCATGAGCATTACGATGTACAGAAACTTACGGAACGCCTGATGACGTTCTATAACCAAATACTTAAGCGATGAAACGAATTACCTATATGATTGCCCTTGCGGTGCTGATGGCTGTCTCAACCCATGCCTCGGCCCAGGTGGGCATCCCGGGAACCGATGTGACCTTCCGTCTCAACAGTGAGGACTGGCGCTACCTGCGGACATTCAAGCTCGAGGACGGCGCCGATATCTACCTCTATTGCTATGTGGCTCGCGAGCTGGTTGACAATGAGGGCGACACCGTGCTGCCCTTCCTCCGCATCTATGTCAATGACGACTATGACGGTGATGTCTACGAATTGGCCTATGAGCGCTATATGAAGCAGCCTTTCCAGTCGGTCGACGAATACACCAAGGGGCCGGGGCTTCCGCGGAAGGGAGGCATCGGCTACATGGGTGCCTACACCAACCCCGCCGACCAGAAAGACTACCAGTTCCTGATGACCTACTTCAAGGACAAGAACACCATTGTGGAATTCCGTCTCGAAACCACAAAGGACACTTTCGAGGAGATGGAGTTCGAATTCAACGATATATTAGGTACGCTAAAATAGAAAAACAGTATGAAGAAGTTACTGACCGTTTTGCTGCTGTGTTGTGCTGTCGCTTCCGTGTCGGCACAGGTCTCTCCTGACGATGCCATAGGCGACTATGAAGATCGTTTCACGAGGCTGAACAAGGCCTATGCCAAGGAGCCTGGCAATGTCGAGGTGCTCTACAATATGGCCCAGTTCTATTTCGACAATTCGCACCCGATGCGCAATCTGCCGATGGCCATGAAATACATCCAGCGTGCCGAGCAGCGGCATATTGTGCTCCTCGAGGAGGACCGCCTCGGAGAACTTACGCGCCTGGCCCGCAAGAACATCACCCTCACCACCATCCGACAGACCAAGCAGGCCATCTGTGATGCCGCCTACAACACGTTGGAGGTGCGTACCGACATGAGCCGCGTGGAACTCGACACCTACCTTGATGCGTTCGGCATCGATATCGAACTCGTGCGCCTGCTGCGTCAACGCCGCATCAACCAGGTCTACGACGAGGATCTCCGCAAGGGCACCGCCGAGTCCTACTATCATTTCATCGACATCTATCCCGGCACCCGTGAGGCTGAGCAGATGGAGGTCAGGCTGTCCAAGTTGGCCCCTGGCCTGTTCGAGGGTGTGACCACCGAGGACCAGTGCGACACCATCGCCTCCGCCTATCAGTTGAGCCCCTCCGTGCAGCGTGCTTCCGAGAAGCAGAAAAGCCGTCTTGCCTATGCCATCGCCAGCCGTGCCAATACTATTCCGGCCTATAACAGTTTTCTCCGTCGCTATCCTTCCTGTGACGAGCATCTGCAGGCTCGTGAGAAGCTTGCCTCACTGCTCGAGGTGCAGTACGCCTCCCTCCACACCGCCCGCCAGTATGCCGACTTTGTCGACTCCAATGCCGACAACGACCTCGCCGACAAGGCCTTGGCCCAGATGCGCAAACTCATATATGACAACCACGACAACGAGGCGGCCCGCCTCTATCTGAGCCGCTTCAAGCAGGACGCCTACTACAACGAAGTCTACAACCGCTACTACCAGTGGCATGCCGAAGAGGGAAATGCGGCCCCCATCAAGTGCTTCGTCGCCGAAAACCCCGACTTCCCCTTCCAGCGGGCCGTCGAGATGGATCTTGAACGTGCTGCCAAAATCGATGCCGTCAACTTTATGGAGGACTTCCTTGAGGTCGACTACAACAAATATGCCAACCATGTCCGCAAGATGATGGGCAAGCGCATCGCCATGGTCCCTCTCCAGCGCATGATCCAGTCGCAGATCACCATGCACAACTACAAGGCCGCCCTCGACCGTGTCCGCCAGTTCGAAATCTGCTTCGAGAATGTCTCCCACGACGAGTATGAGGAGTTGAAGTCCGTCCTGGCCGCCCCTGCCACCGGCGCCAGCCTGACGCCCGTTCTCACCGCCACCTACAACATTCAGAATGCCTCGCTCAACAGTGCCGAGGGACGCCTCTACTACACCCGTGTCAACGGCCCCAACCGCCGCATCTGCTATGCCGTCAAGCAAGGCAATACATGGCGCCCCGCGGGCGATGCCTCCTTCTCGAACACCGACAACGAGAACCTCACCATCTATGGCTTCTATGCTGACGGTTCCCGCATGTTGCTCGGCAGTGCGGGCGACATCTGGATTGCCGAGAAAGATGGCGACCAATGGCGTGTCACCGACATCCCGCCCTATCCGGTCAACTCCGACTACATCGAGACCGATGCCTATATGTTGCCCGACGGCAGTGGCATGCTGATTGCCTCCGACCGTCCCAACGGACAGAATATGCAGCCTTCCGGGTCCATCTTCCATGGCGACACCGCACTGGCATCCGACCTTTATTTCATTCCCTATACCCAGAACGGCTGGGGTGCTGCGGTCAACCTTGGCCCGGCGGTCAACACCCCCTACAGCGAGCGTAGTCCCATCCTCAGCCGCAATCTCAAGACCCTTTACTTCATCACCGACGGCCGCGGTGGCCTTGGCTACGGCGACGTCTACTGCGTCACCCGCAGCAATGTCGAAGACTGGACCCACTGGTCGAAACCCCGCAACGTGGGCAAGGAAATCAACACCGGCTTCAACGAGACGTGCCTCAGCTTCGGCCCCAACGAGAAGACCGTCCTGGTCTCCTCCAATTACAGCCTCGGCCGCTATTCCTGCTATTCCTTCGCGGCACGCCACGACGCCTCCAACTCCTACGAGTCCTATTCGCTCGACATCGTGGGCATGGAGGAATACCTCTACCGTGTCCGCGTGGCCGACCTCACGCTGCAGACTGTGAACCAGATTATCGACTACATGGGCGAGGGCCACTCAGTCAACCTCAACGTCCACAAAGACAAGCGCTATGCGGTCCTTGCCGATGCCGGTCTCTACTTCGTGCCGGCCGTCATCGTCGACCCGCGCGACAAGGTGCACAGCCGTCTCCGCGGCTACACCTTCCCCGTGCTGGTCAGCATGGACAAGCCCCTCCCGCTGCCCGCCGTCGAGTTCGAGGAGGCCTCGGCCACCCTGCGGCCTGTGGCGGCCTTGCAACTCGAACAGCTGGCCCAGTTCATCGCCCGCACCCCCAACGCCAAAGTCGAGATTGTGGTCAACGTGGCCGGCACAGACGACACCTACTGCTACAACCTCTCGCTCGAGCGTGGCCGTACTGTCCGCGACTTCCTCACCATGTCGGGTGTCGACGCTTCTGCGGTCAGCATTTCGGCCTACGGCAACGTCAACACCAAGAAAAAAGGCCATTCAGGCGTGGAAGTGCAGTTCCGCGAGGAATAGGCCTGCACACGCTTTCTGTAGTTATCAACAATCGGCGGCGGATTACTTTTTGTAGTCCGCCGCTTTTTTTCGTGCGAAAAGTAGTAATTTTGCCGCAGATTTCTAACATCCAATTCGACGATATGGAACAACACCGCACCCTCACCGTTGACGGCCGCACCGTACACTATCGCGACGAAGGACGCGACAATTCCCACACCCTGGTGCTGCTGCACGGATTCCTCCAGAACCTCGATGTCTGGAGCTCCTATGTGCTCTCCTATATGAACCACATGCGGGTCATCACCATCGACCTGCCCGGCCACGGTCTCACCGACACCTTCTGCGACGTGCACACCATGGACTTCATGGCCAAAGTGGTCAAGGATGTGCTCACCGAGGCCGGTGTCGACCAGTGTGTCATGGTCGGCCACTCCATGGGCGGCTATGTGACCCTCGCCTTCGCCGACCGCTATCCCTACACCCTCCGCGGTCTCGGCCTCATCAACTCGCACGCCCTCGCCGACACCGACGAGCACCGCCGCTACCGCGACGAAGTCTGCCGTCAGGTACAGGACAACCGAGCCTCCTACATCGTCGGCTTTGTCCCCTCGCTCTTCGACGACTCCAAACGGGCCGCCCTCTCGCACGACATCAAGGACCTGCAGGAGCAGTGCCTCCTCACCACCACCGCCTCCATCGTCGCCGCCCAGCGCGGCATGGCGGCGCGCCACTCGCGCATCCAGACCCTCGCCGCCCTCGAGGTGCCCACGCTCTTCATCTACGGAAAGAACGACCCGCGCATACCCCTTGAGCTGGCCGTCAGCGGCGCCATGGTGGCTCGCCATGCCGAGATGCTGCTCCTCGACGGCGTGGCCCACATGGCCTTCATGGAAGAGCGCGACTACGTCAAGCCCCGCATCAGCAACTTCGTCGAAACCTGCTACTATTGATTCACCCCGTAGGAAGCGCCGGCATGTCGGGTGCCGGTTCCATGTCGTCGGTAGCCGCCCGACATGGCCTGCGCATCCCCTGTAAAACGGCCAAAAATGTATTTGACTAGGAATCAGCATTTTGTGCATTGATTCACAAAATGCTGTTTTTTAGGGTCCTGTCCGGTTCCCCTCCGGTCCCCCTCCGGTCCCGCTCCGGTCCCCCTCCGCTCATCTTCGGTCGGGATGCGAAGAGGATGCGGCGAGGGTGGGGAGGGGAGGGGGTGCGGCTCGTGTGGAGGCTGGCAGGTAATATTTTTGAATTTTTTTAAAAAAATTTTTTTCATTGAGAAAAAAAGTGTACATTTGCGGTATTCATTTAAAACAAATTATTCACACAAAACACTGTATAACATGAAAGTAAAAGAAATTATGGCTAACCTGGAGGCCAAACATCCGGGCGAAAACGAGTACTTGCAGGCTGTCCGCGAGGTTCTTGAGACTATCGAGGAAGAATACAACAAACACCCCGAGTTTGAGAAGGCCAAGATCGTCGAGCGCATTGTTGAGCCCGATCGCGTCTTCACTTTCCGTGTGACCTGGGTGAACGACAAGGGCGAGGTTTGCACCAACCTCGGCTACCGTGTGCAGTTCAACGCCGCTCTCGGCGCCTACAAGGGCGGTCTCCGCTTCCACAAAGCTGTGAACGTCTCCATGCTGAAATTCTTGGGCTTCGAGCAGATCTTCAAGAACAGCCTCACCATGCTGCCTCTCGGCGGTGGTAAGGGTGGTTCCGATTTCGACCCCGTTGGAAAGAGCGATGCCGAAATCATGCGTTTCTGCCAGGCCTTCATGTATGAGCTGTGGCGCAACATCGGTCCCGATCAGGACAGCCCTGCCGGTGACGTGGGTGTCGGCGGCCGCGAAATTGGCTACATGTACGGCATGTACAAGAAACTTGCCCGTGAGCACTCGACTGGTGCTCTGACCGGCAAGAGCTACGGCTGGGGTGGTTCCCTCATCCGTCCCGAGGCCACTGGTTTCGGTGCCATCTACTATGTGGAGCGCATGGTCAAACAGCAGAAGGATACCATGAAGGGCAAGAAGATTGCTCTCTCGGGCTTCGGTAACGTTGCTTGGGGTGCTGCCACCAAGGCCACCGAGCTGGGTGCCAAGGTTGTCGCCATCAGCGGTCCCGACGGTGTCTGCGAGATTCCCGACGGTATCAACAAGAAGATGATTGACTATATGCTCGACATGCGCGCCAGCAACCGCAACAAAGTTGAGGATATGGCCAAGAAGTTCCCGAAACTCTGCAAATTCACCGCTGGCAAGAAGAGCTGGAGCGTGAAGTGCGACATCGCTATGCCCTGCGCCTTCCAGAACGAGCTCGACGAGAAGGATGCCAAGATGCTTCTCAAGAACGGTGTGAAGTATGTTGCCGAGGTTTCGAACATGGGTTGCCAGCCCGCCGCTATCGCCGCCATCCAGAAGGCCAAAGTGCCCTTCGGTCCTGGTAAGGCTGTCAACGCCGGTGGTGTTGCCACCTCTGGCCTCGAGATCTGCCAGAACGCTGAGCACCGCAACTGGACTGCCGAAGAGGTCGACAAGAACCTCCATACCATCATGAACAACATCTATGATATGTGCGTTGCACACGGCAAGGAGAAAGACGGTACCATCAACTATGTGAAGGGTGCCAACATCGCCGGCTTCATGCGCGTCGCCAATGCCATGGTTGCTCAGGGTATCATCTAAGTTTTAACTATAAGTTTAAAACTGCAACTGAAGGCCGCCCGACGGGCGGCCTTCTTGTTTTATCAGTTGTTGGAATTGCCTGTGCGGGCTTGTTGTTCAAGTTCCATCTTGCCGAAGCGCAGGGTGAGGCCGAGCGAGATATACCGCGAGCCATAGGTACGCTGGCCGCCGCCTTGGTAGTAGGGGTTGGTGGTCTGCCACTGTTCGCCGACGCTGCCGAAGACATCCTTCACGTTGAGGTAGAGCGACAATTTGCGGTCAAGCAGGTCGGCACTGACGCCAAGGTCGGTTCTGAATTCCGGCTTGTGGATGTTCATCGGGGCAATCTGCCGCGTGGTGTAGTTGACGGTGCCGAACACCTGCAGCACATTCCATAGTTTGGCCCAAGCGTTGAGGCGCACCCTGCCTGACCAGGCGGCATCTTCGGTCCACTCGTCAGGACGGAACTGTAGGCGATAGTGATAGTTGTAGGCCGATGCCGACAGGCGCAGGTTGAAGAATGCCGTGGGGCGGTAGGTGACGTTCAGCGTGCCGCCGGCAAGGTCGGCATCGCCGATATTGTGGGGCATGGTAAACGATACCTCGCGCCCGAAGACCTCGCTGTAGGTCACGTCGCCCAAAGAACTGATGGCGTCTTGCTCGGCTCGCCAGAATAACTCCGCACCGACGTTACCGAAGCCGTCGAAGTATTTGTCCCAGCGCCCCTCCAGATTATGAGATACGGTGAGTTTCAGGTCGGGGTTGCCGACGGAGTAGCTCTCGGTGCCGTAGGTGACGAAGGGGGTGAGGTCGCCGGCATCGGGGGCGCTGACACGGCGCGTCCAGCTGAGGCTGAAGTTGTGCATATTCTTGGTGCGGTAGGTGAGATGGACCGAGGGCAGCGGTTCGATGTAGGTGCGGTCGACGGTGGCGGTGGTGTAGCCGTTCCAGAGACCCTCGATGTGGCCATGTCCGGCCCGGAGACCCAGCTTGACGGTAAGGTTGCCGAAGCGGCGCATGAGAGTGGCATAGGCACTGTAACTCCAGCTGCCTTCGCGGCTCTCGTAGCTACGCAGGCGGTCACGCACCTCTACGCCGCCAATCAGACTGTCGGTGGTGGAAAGGCATTGGCTTGGCATCCCATAGTCGCCGGCGGCACCCACCTCAAGTTCCCACAGTTGGCCGATGGGCAACGTGTAGCCGCACTCCCCGTTCAGGTCTGTCCCTCCGCTGCGGTTGTAAAGTTCGTGCAGCGTGAAGCTACGGTTAGTCAGCACATTATATATACGCGTCTGCGTGTTGGTGCTATGGTATGCTCCGGCGCTGCCGCCCAGTTGTAGCCATAGTTTCTCTCCATCGTCGTTGATGCGGTGGGTGTAGTCCAACCCTCCGAAGGCGCCCCAGTTCATGTCGGGGGAAGAGAAGGTGGATCGGTAGCTGTAGTCACCGGGCGAGTAAATGAGTTCCGACCATCTCATATTCGTGACACCCTCGCCGGAGGTTAGCGAGGGGTAGGCGCCGCCCCAGAAACTGACGGTGCGCTGGGTGTCGATGTCGTAGTGGCCGCTGAGCCAGAAATAACTGCCGTGGCGGTAGTAGTCCTGACGGCTGGTATAGCTGCGGATGCTACTGGTGTCGCCCTCCGGGGTGAGCATCATGTTGCTGCCGCTCTGGTCGGTCCAGGTGTGGGAATAGTCGTACTCGGCGTAGACGTTGAAGGAGAATTTCTTGCCGCCATAGACGTAGCTTACCCAAGGCGACACCTGCGGGCGCAGGTTGCCACTGGCGCCGAGCGAGAGGAACTCGTTGTGCTTCACCTTGCGGCGCATCACGAGGTTCACCACCGGACCGCCGCCCCCGTAGCGCGCCGAGGGGTTGGTGATGACCTCGATGCGCTCGATGGCGCCTGCTGGCAATGTCTTGATATACTGTCGTAGGGACTCGCCGCTGAGGTGCGAGGGGCGGTCGTCGATCCACACCTCGACGCTCTGGGCGCCGCGTAGGGTGATGTTGCCCTCGGCGTCGACCTCCACGCCTGGGGCGTTCTGAAGGGCGTCGCTGGCGGTGCCGGTCTGCACGCTGGGGTCGTCGCCGACGTTGTAGAGTTGTTTCTCGCCGTCGACGCTGTAGAGCGGCCGCTCGGCGGTAATCACCATCTCCTCCAGTTGTCGTACAGACTCGGGGATGTAGAGGCTGTCGACTGCGATGGTGTCATTGGTTTGGGCGTAGCCCATGCCCGCCGCCGCTCCGAGGAGCAGCAGCATGACTGCTATATGCTTCATGATTATGTGAGGTTTAGGTTATTTCTTACGGCGGTAGGTGTAGGTTTCACGAGTGTGGCCTTCGCCTCTGTTTTGTAGATGAAAGATACTGCTCGAGACGAAGACGAGCGTGTCGTCGTCGAGGCTTACAATGT
>JAFXXI010000032.1 GCA_017542345.1 Bacteroidales bacterium | reverse complement strand
GGTGAAGGCCTCGGGATTGTTCATAGCGAGGTCGGCAAGCACCTTGCGGTTGAGTTCGATGTTGTTCTTGTGAAGTTCGCCCATAAAGACGGAGTACGAGATACCGTTGATGCGGCAACCGGCATTGATACGGTTAATCCACAGCGAGCGGAACTCGCGCTTCTTGTTCTTTCTGTCGCGGTAAGCGTAGGTCTGACCTTTTTCCCATTTGTTCTTGGCAACGGTCCATACGTTTTTACCTCTGCCCCAATAACCTTTGGTGCGGTTGAGGATTTTCTTTCTGCGGGCTCTGGAAGCCACTGCATTGACTGATCTTGGCATAATTTAATTGTTTTTTCGTTCAGGCGGCGGCGCGGTGCCTTTGTGGGTTCTTACCTGCCGCTCTTGTCGGCACTGAACAATGGTTAATAACTCCTGTTGTTTTACGCTAAAAGCATACGTTTCACGCGCGCTTCGTCGTCGCGGCTCACCAGGGCCGTGTGGTCGAGGTTGCGCTTCTGGGTCGTCTCCTTTTTGGTCAGGATGTGACTGTGGTAAGCATGCTTTCTCTTGATCTTGCCGGTGCCGGTGAAAGTGAAACGCTTCTTGGCAGCGGACTTGGTTTTCATTGTAGGCATTACTTTACTGTTTTTTAAGTTAGACTTTATTGATACGGTTTGGATATTCCTTATTGTTTCTTGGGCGCTATCACCATCAGCATCCGCTTGCCCTCCAGGCGCGGCATTTGCTCCGGCTTGCCATACTCGAGCAGCGCCTCGGCAAACTTCAGCAGCTGCTGCTCACCCTGCTCCTTGTACACAATCGAGCGGCCGCGGAAGAACACGTCCACCTTCACCTTGTTGCCCTCCTTCAGGAAGCGGATGGCGTGGTTCAACTTGAACTCGAAGTCGTGGTCGTCGGTCTGCGGGCTCAGGCGTATTTCCTTGATGACAATCTTCTGAGAGTTGGCCTTGCGCTCTTTCTCACGCTTCTTCTGCTCGTAGAGGAACTTCTGGTACTCGATGATTTTGCACACCGGCGGATTGGCCGTGGGCGAAATCATGACCAGGTCCAGACCCTCGTCGTAGGCTTTGCGCAAGGCTTCCTTGGTGTTCATGATGGTGGGTTCCATACCCTCACCCACCACGCGCACCATGGGCACGTCGATACGCTCGTTAATCTGATGCTCCGGCTCTTTTTTCACCGGGCCATGTCCCTTCTGAATGATGCGGGGACCACTGGGTTTGAATGGCGCTGCTATAACTTGGTTCTCCTATTTTTAGTTACCAATTCTTTGATTTCGTTGCTTTTATGTATCTTCTGTTTTGGGTCAAACGGACTGCAAAAATACAATTTTTTTTATAAATACAAATATTTTTTGCGGTGATATGTGGTTTTGCCTTAACTTCTTAGACTTCTTAAACTCCGTAGACTCCTTTATTTCATCCTTCCGGGCAAAGTGCTTTGGTATCGATGTCCTTGCGGATCTCGGCGATGAAGTCTTCCAGCTTGGCGGCACCCTTGTCGCCAGCCTTGCGGTTCCACACCGACACCAACTGCTCGTCCTGCTCCTTCTGGCCCACGATGAGGGCGTAAGGTATGCGCTGCAGGCGCAGGTCGCGCAGCTTGTAGCCTATCTTCTCGGCGCGCTCGTCGACCGACGAACGCACTCCGGCCTTCACCAACTCGGCGTTGACGGCGTTGGCGTAGTCCATGAACTTCTCCGAGATGGGCAGCACCCTCACCTGCTCGGGGCAGAGCCACGTGGGGAAGGCACCCTCGTACTTCTCGATCATCCAGGCCAGCGTGCGCTCGTAGCAGCCGATGCTGGTGCGGTGGATGACGTTGGGGCGCACCTTGTTGCCGTTCTGGTCGATGTAGAACATGTCGTAGCGCGGCGCCAGCAGGGCGTCCCACTGGATGGTAATCATGGTGTCTTCCTTGCCATAGACGTTCTGGGCGTTGATGTCCACCTTGGGGCCGTAGAAGGCAGCCTCGTCGTCGTCCTCCACGAAGGGTATGCCAAGTTCGTTGAGAATGTTGCGGATATGTCCCTGGCTGTCTTCCCACTCTTCGGGGGTGCCGAGGTATTTCTTCTTGTTGTTGGGATCCCACTTGGATAGGTGATAAGTTACGTCGTCTTGCAGGCCGAGGGTCGTCAAGCAGTGCTTGGCCAGGGCGAGGCACTTCTTGAACTCCTCGACCATCTGGTCGGGGCGCACGATGAGGTGGCCTTCCGAGATGGTGAACTGGCGCACACGCGTCAGGCCGTGCATCTCGCCGCTGTCCTCGTTGCGGAACAGGGTCGAGGTCTCGCTGTAGCGCTTCGGCAGGTCGCGGTACGACTTGGGGCTGGCCTTGTAGACGTAGTACTGGAACGGGCAGGTCATGGGGCGCAGAGCCATCACCTCGGGGTCTTCGGGGTCGCCGAGGACGAACATGCCGTCGCGGTAGTGCTGCCAGTGGCCCGAAATCTCGTACAGGTCTTTCTTGGCCATGAAGGGGGTCTTGGTGCGGATGTAGCCCCACTCGTTATCTTCGAGGTCCTCAATCCAGCGCTGCAGCGTCTGCACTATCTTGGCGCCCTTGGGCAGCAGCAGGGGCAGGCCCTGCCCGATGACGTCGACCACGGTGAAGAGCTCCAGCTCGCGGCCCAGCTTGTTGTGGTCGCGGTTCTTGATGTTCTCCAGGTATTCCATGTGGGCCTCCAGGTCTTCCTTGCTGAAGAAGGCCACGCCGAAGATACGGGTCAGCGACTTGCCGTTGCGGTCGCCGCGCCAGTAGGTGTTCGAGTTGGATATCAGCTTGAAGCCCTTGATGAGACGGGTGTTGAGCAAGTGCGGACCGGAGCAGAGGTCGACGAAGTCGTCCTGGCTGTAGATGGTGATGCGGGCATCGGGAGCGATGGCATCGAGCAACTCCAGCTTGTAGGGCTCCTGCTTCTCGGTGAAGATGGCGCGGGCCTCGTCGCGGCTCACAATCTTGCGCTCCAGTCGGGTGGCTTTCTTGATGATGGACTTCATCTCCTTCTCGATGGCGTCGAGGTCCTCGCGGTTGAACGGGCGGAAGTCGAAGTCGTAGAAGAAACCTTTGTCGGTAGCGGGGCCGATGGTGATCTTGGCCTCGGGGAAGAGGTGCTTCACGGCCTCCGCCATGATATGTGCGGTGGTGTGGCGGAGGATGGCCAACGACTCGGGAGCAGTCTTGTCGAGCAGTTCAATCTCGCAGTCGTTCTCCACGACGTCTCTCAGGTCAACAACCTGACCGTCAATTTTGGCGGCGCAGTAGTTGTTCAAATCCTCGGGCTTTTTCTGCAAAATCAAGTCAATGATAGAGCATGGGGAAGCCACTTCAACCAAACCTAATTGTTTGATATTCACTCTCATGGTATGAGTATATAATTGTTGTTTTCAATAAAGTTCAAACTGCAAAGATACAACTTTTTTATATATTTTAAAGAAATAATTAATTAGGATTTCATATTTTCGGTCGAATGCCGTCGGGTGGGTACCCACTCGGCACCCTCTCACCACCCTCTCCGCACCTTCTTCGCACTTCGACCGAGGTGGGGCGGAGCGGGACCGGAGCGGGACCGGAGGGGGACCGGAGGGGGACCGGAGCGGAAGCTTAAAAAAGGCTTATTTTCAGCGTATTGTGTAGTGAGTTGAAAATGAGATGGTTGTGGTTTTTGGGGGAGGTGGGGCGAAAACGATGAAAAAAAAAGGCGGCAACCTGAAGTGGTTGCCGCCTTGGTGATCTGCACAAGATTTGAACTTGTGACCTCTTGCCTGTCAAGCAAGCGCTCTAAACCAACTGAGCTAGCAGATCGAAAGATTTCTCCGAAATCTTAACAAAAGTTCACTCGCTATGCTCGTGTTCTTTTGCTCGGATTTCTTCTCGCGAAATCGGGTGCAAAAGTACATACTTTTTTGAAACTGGCAAAAAAATATTGAAAAAAGTCGTATCTTTGCAATGCGCCGTGCGGCGGAAGCGCTCCGTAGTGCGCTGTTAATCAGTGGCTGTGTGAGGGCGTTGGGTGGAGGATGTTTTTTGCGGGCCCGTCGGCGCGGAAAACTGCAAAACAAGGGGCGAGGAGCTCCGAAAAACGAAAATTATGGCAGACAATTATCTCGAAAAACGCTACGAAGAGACCCTGGGCTCGTCCAAACCCAAGGTGAAACGCATCGGCCACACGGTGGACCAGCTGCTGGCGCGCAACCGCAGCTACCGTGGTTATAAGAAGGCTTATGTGGTGAGCCGCAATGAGTTGGAGCGCATCGTGGGCGTGTGCAGCCGCATACCTTCGGGCTGCAACCGTCAGGTGCTGCGCTTCTGGCTGGTGACCAGGGAGACCGGCGCCGACCGCGTGCTGCCTCTCGTCAAGATGGGGGCGGCGCTGCCCGAGTGGCACTTGCCGCTGGAGGGCACCGAACCCGAGGCGTTCATCATCTGCTGCTCGACGGTGGGCGAAGACAAACTGGCCGACGTCGACCTCGGCATCGCCTTGCAGAGCATGTTGCTCAAGGCGGTGGAGATGGGGCTCAACGGACTGATTATCGGCGCGTTCAATCGCGAGAAGTTGCGCGAGGCGTTCTCGCTGCCTTACGAGCCGCTGATGGTCTTGGCCATCGGCAAGGGCGACGAGCGCATCGAGTTGGTGCCCACCGCTGCCGACGCGCCGCGGGCCTACTGGCGCGAAGGCGGGGTGCACTATGTGCCCAAGGTCAGGACCGACGAGTTGATTATCAATAAGCAATAGCATTCCTTGCGGTGGCACCTGTGGCTCGGCGTCCGTTGCTGCCGGTAGCGCTGGCCCTGATGGGCGGCGTGCTGGTGCAGCATTGGCTTGAGGCAGACCTCAAGTGGTTGTGGCTCTGTGTGCTGGCGGTGTCGGCGACGGCTGCGGGCATCTTCATCCTGCTGCGCAGGGACTGGAGCCGCCGTGCGGCGTTGGCGGCGATACTGACGCTGCTGGTTGCGGCAGGAGCGTTGCTGGACCTCGCGAGCGATCCGCGCCACGACATCCGCCACTGGACACTCGGATGCAACGCGCAGGTATGGATGGAGTTGCGTCTGCAAGCCACTCCTCAGCCGCGTGAGCGTAGCTACCGCGTCGAGGCTGCGGTGGCTGCCGTGGACGGACAGCCCCGCAGGGGCGACATTACATTGTATTTAAGGAGGGATTCGGTGGCCGCCGGCCTGCGCTATGGCGACCGGCTGCTGCTGCACGGGCGGCCCAACGTGGAGCGCCGCAGCGTCTATGCCACCGCTGACCACTACCTGCTGACGGGACGCGACAGCACCTCGCTACGGGCGCGGAGCGAAGCGCTCAGGATGAGACTGTTGCGCCGCATGCAGCAGGGCCCTTTGCAGCGCGGCGGCGTGGCCGAGGCGATGACGCTCGGCTGGCGCGGCGACCTGAGCGACGACACACAGGCGCGTTTCCGCGACGCGGGCATCGCGCATCTGCTCGCCGTCTCGGGGCTGCATGTGGGCCTGCTGGCCGGCATCGTTGGCGTGGCGCTGTTCTGGACCGGCCGCGAGCGGCGCGGACGGATGGTGCGAGGCGGAGCGCAACTGGTGGCGGTGTGGAGCTTTGCGCTGCTCACCGGTATGGCACCCTCGACACTGCGTGCTGCGCTGATGTTCAGTCTCTTCATCGTGTCCGACGTGCTGGCGCGGCGCACCGACAAGCTCAACCTGCTGGCGGCGACGGCGGTGGCCATGCTGGTCGCCAAGCCTATGCTGCTGTTCGACGTGGGCTGGCAGCTGTCGTTCAGTGCGGTGGGTGGCATATTGCTGGCCATGCCTGCCATCGAGGCAGTGCGCTACAGGTGGTTGCAGGCTGCGGCGGTGAGCACCGCCGCCACAGTGGCCACGCTGCCGGTGGTGATGGCTACCTTCCATCGCCTTCCGCTCTACTTCCTGATTGCCAACGTGCTGATAGTGCCGCTGGCAGGGGTTCTGTTGGGATTGTCGCTGCTCTATATGGCGCTGCCGTGCGGCCTGACGGCATGGCCGTTGGATTTGCTGCTGCATGCCACGGAGGTACTGACCGGATGGGTGCAGGACCTCCCCGGCGCGGTCGTGAAGGGCATAGACGCAAGCACCCCGGCACTGGTGGGTGTCGGGGCGTTGGTGGTGGCGGTGTTGCTGCTTCCGCAGCTGATATTCAAAGGGAAACGTGATTAGCGGATGCGCGTCCAGTCGATGGGCGGCAGGCCGTGGCTCGCCAGCAGGCTGTTGGTCTGGCTGAAATGGCGGCAGCCAAAGAAGCCGCGGTAGGCCGAGAGCGGCGAGGGGTGCGGCGCGGTCAGTATATGGTGTTTCGTGGTGTCAATCAGCGACTTCTTGGCGATGGCATAGCTACCCCAGAGCAGGAAGACGAGGCCGCTGCGCTGTTGCGAGAGGGCGCTGATGGCGGCGTCGGTGAAGGTCTCCCAGCCGTGACGCTGGTGGCTGCCGGCCTGGTGGGCGCGCACGGTGAGGGTAGCGTTGAGCAGTAGCACCCCCTGTTCAGCCCAGCCGCTGAGGTCGCCGCAGGTCTTGGGGATATTGGTGCCGAGGTCGGCGTTGATTTCGGTGATAATGTTGACCAGCGACGGGGGCACCTGCACGCCCTGCGGCACCGAGAAGCAGAGCCCCATGGCCTGGCCGGGCTCATGGTAGGGGTCTTGGCCGAGGATGACCACCTTGACACGGTCGAACGGCGTGCTGTCGAAGGCATTGAATATCTTGCTGCCCGGGGGGTAGCAGGTGTACTGGCTGCGTTCGGCCACGAGGAATTCCTTGAGCTGCGCGAAGTAGGGCGCCTCAAACTGCGGCTGCAGGACTGCTAGCCAGGAGGGGTCGATCTTAATGCTCATGCCAGGAAACTGTTGTATTTGCGCTCTTTGTCTATCTGGCTGGCGATGCCGTGGCCGGGAAGGACGCGGTAGTCGTCGGGAAGGGTGAGTATGCGTCGTTTGAGGTAGTCGATGAGGGTGGGGTAGTCGCCGCCGGGCAGGTCGGTGCGGCCGATGCTGAAGTGGAAGAGGGCATCGCCCGTGATGACGGCCTGTTCGCTGGCAATAACGAAGCACATGCTTCCCGGGCAGTGGCCGGGCACATAGCGGCATTCCACCGCGATGTCGCCCACTTTCAGCACATCGTCGTCGTTGATTTCCTGCACCTCCAGGTCGCCCATATTGTCTACCGCAAAGCCCATCAGCGAGCCGTAGGCCTCGGCCTGTTTCAGCAGTTTGCGCCCTTCGGCGTGCATGGTGACGGGCAGCTTCCAGTGATCGCACACCTGCCTGAGGCCGGCGATGTGGTCCACATGGGCGTGGGTGAGCAATATGTGTGTCACCTGCAGCCCCTCCTGCTCGATGTACTGCGTCAGCTGCGCGTCCTCAAACGAGGCCTCGCAGGCAGGGTCCACAATGGCGCACTGTTTGCTGCCGGGGTCTACGATGAGGTAGCAGTTGACCTCGAAGTGATTGAATGTGAATTGCTTTATCATCTATAATGGATGTTTGTCAGTTATCGGAGCACCTCAATGGTGCCGTTGCGGCGGACGATGCCGTAGTCGTTAGATGCCATGAAGCGGTAGTAGTAGGTGCCGTCGGGGCACGGCAGGTCGTTCGGGTCCCAGAACTGCTCGTGGCGACTGATGTTGCGGGCGTGGAAGACACGCACACCCCATCGGTCGTATATCCATAGTTCGTTCATTGTATATAAGCCAAGTTCGACGAGGTTCACAACTTCCCAGCGGTCGTTGATGCCGTCGCCGTTGGGGGTGACCAGGTTGGGAAAATCGAGCCAGGCGGTGACTATCTCGATGGTGTGCTGTATGGTGTCAGTGCAGATGTGGGTGAGCGAGTCGTATTGCGAGGTGAGTGTGGCCGTAAGTCGCACGTCAATGTTGCCGGGGGATGTGTAACCTGGCCAATGGTAGATGGGTTCAAAGGTTTCGAGGCTGTCATACTCTGAGCCCTCGGTTGTGTTCTGCACAAGCCACAGCCAGCGACAATTGTCTGGCCGCGAGCGGTTGATCAGTTGCACTTCGGGCGATATGTCAGCGAGCTGGCTCGGGGTCCAGAGAAACTCGGTGGCAGGGGCGGGGAACACCACTACGGGCCATTGTATTGTGTCGGTGCAGCCTTCGTGGCTGGTGGCGATGAGCGTCAAGGTGTCATTGTGGACAAGGAACGAGGTGTCGTTGAATGAAAAATCCTCATTTCGCATAGTCTTTTCTTCACCAAACAGGGTCCACTGCCAAGTGGTGCTTCCTGCTGTCGAGTCGACTACATATAGCGTCTGATTGCTACAGATGACAATGGGGAGGGTGTCGGCCCAGTGCTGCTGGTCGATACTGTGTAGGACATGTAGGCTGTAGTTGCTGTCGCGCTCAACCAATGACAGATGCACCAGCGAGTCGCAGCCGTCGACGGTGGTCAGCAGGGTGTCGAACGTCACGGGACCGCCGTAGTCGGTGCCGTTGTAGACGAATGGCGCATCCGGACATATCACCACGGTGTCGTTCACCTCGTAGGTCGGAACCTCGATGGCTACTAGGGTCACCGTACTGTCGGCTCCGTGGCTGTCGGTGAGGGTGAAGGTTACGCTGTCGGGTTGGGTGAAGGTATGGCCCTGCCAGTCGACAGGCCAGTCGCCGGTACACACGCGATGTTCCAGACGTATGTGTTGGTTGGGCCAGACGTGCAGGTGGAAGTGCAGCGTGGTGTCGCAGCCGGTGGAAGAGGGCAGGATGAGCGATGTGTCTCCGCTGGAGGCGAAGGTGATGCCGTGCCAGGTGTAGGGCAGTTGGTTCTCCACAATTGTGTCGGTTTCCCAGCGTTGCGGACGCGGCAGCACCCAGCGTGAGACGGTGAAACTGCATGCTGGGTTGAGGCGGTCGGTCAACTCGCACAAGTAGTGCGCCGAGTCGGTGGCCACGGTGATGCTCTGCTCGGTGCTGTGGGTGGACGTCTCGCCGTCGCGCCACCAGCGGTAGCTGAATCCGTAGGGCATGGTGAATGTGACGCTGTCGCCGGCTGTACATTCGTCAGTGTAGTCGTCGTGCTTGAGACACTCGAAGTTGTAGTAGGCGTAGCACCAACGGTTGTTGACGGCGCCGTCGCAGGTGGTGACGCGCAGGTGTAGCCGCTGCCCGTGGTAGGGCGCAAGGTCGAAGGCCATGCCGGTGAAGTCGCGCCGTTTGTACATGCTGTTCATCTCGTCCCAGCCCGTGGTGTCCCAAGCATCGATGTAGAACTGGTGGCAGGGTGACAAAGTATCTTCCAGCAGCTCGATGCGGAACCAGGCGGGGTGCAACGTGTCGCTGCGGTGGGCCTCCTCTGGGCCTTGAAAGCTGCCGAAGGCCATCGCCACGGTGTACTTCATCACCAGCAAGTCGCTCACGTTTGTGTCGACGGTGAGGGTGTAGAGCACCGAAGCTGACTCCCAGTCGCCCAATCGGTTGCCGAGACGCAGGGTGACGTTGTCGCCCGGCGGTATGGTGCGTGGGAACACCATCATGCCGCCGCCGTCGCTACCGGGGTTGGTGTTGACGGTGTGCGAGCCAGCGAAGATGCCTGATACTCCAGAGGCTGTGGTGGTATAGGTGCCCGTGTGGAGATACGGCTCGACAGGAGTCCCATAGAAGGGAACGGCCATTGACGAGTACGACGAGTATGAATACGAGTTGTAATCGGTGACGTCGAGGCATGGCCCCTCGCGGTAGCGGGGGATATACATTTGGCTATGTGGCTGTATCGCCATGCAACCAGAATAAGGACATTGGGCAATGAGTTCGGACATGAAGCTGTTATAATAGTCGCGGGCAAAGGTGAAACTGTTGCCGGTGACGCTGTAGTCCGTGTTCCAGTTGATTGTGAGCGTTACCGTCGGATCGCCTGCTGACTCCCACTCCAGGCGCACCGAGTCCTCACTGTTCTCGGCTATCCTCAGTCCCCAAGCCGCGCATGGCGTCGAGGTGAGGTGTATGTTGTCGAGCCAGAAGGTACCATCAGAACTGAAAATGTCGTGTCCGAAGAAGGCAATGCGGGCTCCTGTGGGTACCGACGAGAGATTGACGGCCGCAAAGTGCCACTCTTGCTGCCATCCGTGCAGGGTGTCCAGCACATGGAAGGTCGAACTGTCGGTAGCGTCCGTCAAGTAACCGACCTCGAAATAGTCGGTGTTGAGATGGAGGTAGTACCAGAAAGTAAGCCAGACACTGTCGCTACTGTAGTTGATGCCCTCGTCGGGCATAATGGTGAAGCATGTGGTACCATGGTTATGAATGGCTTTGCTGCCACTGTGGGCGATATTGTTGTAGGCGTCGATGCCGACATAATGGAAATCGAGGTTCGGCAGGGCACCCCAGCCCATTGGACGCGAATTGGGCGTTGCGTCTTCAAAGTCGTAGCAAATATCAACTTGCCCCCATGTCGGCAGCCAGGTCAGCATAAGGGCAAGCATTGCTATCAACCGATGACGCATTGCGTTGGGTTTTAGTCATTGAGCCAGGCGTCGAACTGCTCTCTCTTGAGGGCGGGGATGTCGAGCTTCATCTTCTTGCGGAGGCCGCCGAGGTCGTTGAAGAGCTTGTTGGGGTTGGCGGCCTTCAGCTGCTCGTAGGTCTTGATGCCGGCTTTCTGCAGCACGGGCACCCAAGCCTCGTCGACGCCATGGGCCACGAGGTCGGCACCTTCGTCCTCGACGTTCTTCTCGTGCACCTCGGGCTTCATCTGCGGGAAGAGCAGCACGTCCTGGATGCTCTGGGCGCCGGTCATCATCATCACCAGTCGGTCGATGCCGATGCCCATGCCGCTGGTCGGCGGCATGCCGTATTCGAGGGCGCGCACAAAGTCCATGTCGATGAACATGGCCTCGTCGTCGCCTTTCTCGCTCAGGCGCAGCTGCTCCTGGAAGCGGCCCAGCTGGTCGATGGGGTCGTTGAGCTCACTATAGGCGTTGGCCAACTCCTTGCCGCACACAAAGAGCTCGAAGCGCTCGGTCAACTCGGGGTTATCGCGGTGGCGCTTGCAGAGGGGCGACATCTCGATGGGATAGTCGGTGACGAAGGTGGGCTGGATGAGCTTGCCCTCGCACTTCTCGCCGAAGATGGCGTCGATGAGCTTGCCCTTGCCCATGGTCTGGTCGGTCTCAACGCCCAGCTGCTTGCAAGCCTCGCGCAGCTCTTCCTCAGTCATGGGTGCCACGTCGATGCCGGTCTCTTCTTTGATGAGCTGGCACATGGGGGCGCGGCGGAACGGAGGCTTGAAGTCTATCTCGTTGCCCCAGACGTTGACCTTAGTGTCGCCGTGGAGGGCTTTGGCGATGCGCTCCAGCATGTTCTCCGTGAAGGTCATCATCCAGTTGTAGTCCTTATAGGCCACATAGATTTCCATGGCCGTGAACTCGGGGTTGTGGGTGCGGTCCATTCCCTCGTTGCGGAAGTTGCGGCTGAACTCATACACTCCCTTGAAGCCGCCCACGATGAGGCGCTTCAGGTACAGCTCGTTGGCGATACGCAGGTAGAGGTCGATGTCCAACGCGTTGTGGTGCGTCACAAAGGGACGTGCCGCGGCGCCGCCTGGGATGCTTTGCAGCACTGGGGTGTCTACCTCCAGGTAGCCCTCGCTGTTGAAGTACTCGCGCATCACATTGACTATCTTGGCCCGCTGCACAAAGGTGTCGCGCACCTGCGGGTTCACGATGAGGTCCACATAGCGCTGGCGGTAGCGCAGCTCGGGGTCGCTGAAGGCGTCGTAGACCACGCCGTCCTTCTCCTTCACGATGGGCAGGGGGCGCAGGCTCTTGCTCAGCACCGTCAGACTCTTCACATGGATGCTGGTCTCACCCATCTGGGTCACGAACACATAGCCGGTGACGCCGATGATGTCACCGATGTCAAGCAGGCGCTTGAACACGGTGTTGTAGAGGGTCTTGTCCTCGCCGGGGCATATCTCGTCGCGCTTCACATAGAGCTGTATGCGGCCTGTGTGGTCCTGCAGCTCCACGAACGAGGCGGCGCCCATGATGCGGCGGCTCATGATGCGGCCAGCAATGCTGATGTCCTGAAACAGGCTGTTGTCCTTCGGGTAGCGCTCCAAGATGTCGGCGGCTTCGGCGTCCACCTTATACAGGGCGGCGGGGTAGGGGTTGATGCCCAGATTCTTCAACTCTGCCAGCGAATTGCGGCGTATCTGTTCTTGCTCAGTAAGTTCTGCCATAGTATGTTTGTGCTATTTATTGTCTCAATAATAAATTGCAAAGATACGCACTTTTTGCAATATACAAACAAAAAAATGCCCCTCGGGGCACTTTTTTACTCTCTGCGGTCGTTCAATTGCCGCTATTCTATTCTGCGTATGGAGTGGAGCCGGTGGCTGTATTGCTGGGTCCGCTCCACGAAGATGCCCTGGCTGTCGAGCCGGTCGATGCGCACCTCCCCCGAGGCGTGCACGATGCGCCCGTCGCCCATGCAGATACCTACATGCACGATGCGCCCGTCAGCATTCCGGAAGAAAGCCAGGTCGTCGCGCTGCACGTCGCACAGACATACCTCGACGCCGCAGGTGGCCTGCTGCGAGGCGTCGCGCGGAAGCCACACTCCTTTGGCCTTGAAGCACACCTGGGTCAGACCCGAGCAGTCGATGCCGCCCCGTGTGCGCCCTCCCCACAGGTAGGGGGTGCCAAGAAACAGGCGCTCCGCCAGATCGGCGGCACTCTCAAAAAGTGTATACTGCTTGTTGTCCACCCAGCCCTCGTAGCCGTCGTAGTCGGCCTTCACGCGGCTCCACTTCTCCTGCCGTTCAACCACTTCCACCGTGTCGCCCATCACCAGCTGGTTCACCATCTCGCTGCGGTCGCTCGCCTCGGCCCTCATCGGCACCGCACTCAAAAATACAAATCCCTTCATCTTATCTTCTTAAACTCCTTATACTCCTTGAACTCCCTGCACTCCTTGAACTCCTTATATCTGCCCTCGTTCGATAGAGATGCAGATGCGGTCTATCAGGTCGTCCTTCTTGTTGTGCTTGGGGTCGAAGGTGTCCTTCAGGTTGTAGCCAAACAGCTTGGCAAGCGTCTGGTAGAGGCCGGCACGCAGCGACCCGCGCAACTCGCCCACAATCTTGTAGGCCGACCGGTTCGTCTCCCTGTCTATCAGTTTGATGAGCACCAACCCCTGCGAGAAGGTGTAGTTCGAAATCTCCTCCTTGTAGTCGGCCAGCAGTTGCTGCTCGGCCTGCTTGATGGCTGCCTTGCGCTCTTTCCTGGGCAGCCCCGCAATTTCCAGCTCCAGGGCATCCAGTCGCCGACGGCCTTCCCGTGCATACGGCAGCATCAGGCGCACGTTGCGGATCAGTTTCTTGTTGCCGCTGATTTCCTGCGGCGTCAGCAGCAGGCCGCTGGCGTACACTGTCACTTCGCGCAGCTGGTAGAATGGCACCGTGTCGCCGTCCAGTATCGTCCCGAAGGTGTAGTGCTCCTTTGTGGAGGCCGGTACCCGTAACCCCGTCGAGGCCAAATGCTGCGGCTGCTTCACCGGCTTCACCAGCGGAGCCCCCGGCGGTATGTTGCCCTGGCCCTGTGCCACCGCCGCCGCCATGGCGACCAACAGCAGCATCGTGTTGCGCATCGTTTTCATTGTTGCCATTGTTTGATACATTAACTCCGAATCTATAGTTTTAGTATCTCTCCCTGGCAAAAAACTGCACAGCTCCGCTAAAAAATGTTACTCCCGAGTGACTCTTTCCTACTGCACCACCAGCGCCTTGGCGGCGGTCGTCGTGGCAGTGTGCAGCAGCACCGTGTAACGGCCCGCCGCGAGCGCCGAGATGTCGAGCACCGTCTCGCTTCCCTGCACCTCCTGCGCCAGGCAGCGACGGCCCTGCATATCGTACACCTCCACCATCCGCAGCGCCTCGCCGCACGCTACTTTCACCCGCCCCGTCGCCGGGTTCGGCGTAAGCTCCGCATGGAGACCCGCCGCCTCGTCGATGCCCTCGCCCGGGCTTCCGAAGCCCACCTCCAGCGGTCCGTTCCAGCCCGTCCACTCGTCGCGCGCAAAGCGGCACCGTGCCCGCACATAGATGTCGTATGGGTGCCCCGCCGCCATGCCTGACAGCACACTTTGGGCGATAGGACAGTCCACCACCGTCCCCTCGCCCGCGGGCGTCCCGG
>JAFXXI010000031.1 GCA_017542345.1 Bacteroidales bacterium | reverse complement strand
CCGTAGATGTAGGCGGCGTCGCGTTCGGGACCGCTGTCGAGGTCGCGCTGGTAGCTATCGAAGAGGTTCTGCACGCCGAGGCTGAGCTCCAGCTCGGTGCGTTCCCCGAAGGGGATGCTGTAGGCGGCCTTGAGCGATAGGTCGAGGAACGAGGGCGTGGTTTCTTTGTGTATGTGCCCTTCGCCACCGTGTTTGGCTCCGGTCGATGCCTCTTCGGCGGCTTCATGATGGTAAACCAGCATGGGGCCGGTGAAGGTGCCGGTGGCGGTGAAGCTCAGACGCTTCGTGGGAGTGTAGATGCCGGTGAGGTAGGCGTAGAGGTCGGGGGTGCGCTCCATGCGGCGTTCGTACTGCCCCTCGCACCATTCCTTGCCCAGTCCGACATACATGCTGCGTTGCCAGGTGCCGCCCAGCTGCAGGCGCATGGTCTCGACAGGCGAGAGGGTCATCTCCACATTGACGCCCATCACCTCGGCGCCGTCGGCGTTGCGGCGCTCGTAGTGCATGTAGCCGCTGACGGTGTCGTCGAAGAGCAGCTCGTTGACGAAGGCGTCGTTGATGCGGGTATAGAACCCTTCGACGAGCAGGTCGGCCTCGAGGCTGCCAAGATGGAAGCAGAGGTCGGCCGAGCCGGTGAGCGAGTGCGACTGTTCCATGCGGAGGTCGGGAGCGTTGGTGATCTTGTAGAGCTCGCCGTTGACGGCACCGACATGGAGGTCTTCATCGTAGACCTGCGGGGCGCGGAACCCCGAGGCGTAGCCGGCGCGGAGGGTGAGGTGGTCGGTGGGGGCGTAGCGCAGGTTGAGGCGCGGACTCACCACGGGCGCTTTAATCATGGTGTGTTTGTCTATACGAGCTCCTATCAGAATGTTCCAATTATAGTTTTTCCACTCGTTCTGCAGGTAGGCACTCAGCGTGCCGATTTTCTGGCGTAGGGTGTCGGGGCTGCCGAAGGTATGGTCCTGCAGGCGGTCGAGAGTGTACTCGGTGCCGAAAGTTAGCTCGGCAGGCATGAACCACAGGGTGTCGAAGTGTCGGCTGTAGAGGGCGCCGTAGTTGAACGTGAGGTCTCGTGTGTTGCCGTAGGCGGTGCCGAACGGCTCGCTGTCGTCGCGCTCGCCATAGTAACTCTGGCGGTCGACGTGCTGCATCGAGGCGAAGAGCGAGGCGTGGCGTAGGCCGCTGGCGGGCAGCCAGTCCCATTTAAGATTTACGCTGTGGATGTCGTGCTCGCCACCCTCGCTGATGTGAGACATGGGCGACGGCAGGTCGAAACGGTCGCCACCGCGGCGGAAGTCGTGGATGTTATGGTATTCGAGGTTGAGCTTGGTGAAGTCGGAGGTGCGCAGGTAGCCGCGGAAGCCCACCATGCGGGCCTTGAGTTTGCCCACCTCTGAGTAGCCGTCACCGTTGTGGTCGTAAGGCTCGCGGTAGCGGTTGTGGCCGAAGACGGCGATGCCCGCACGGTGGTCGTCGCTCACCACTGAGGCGTTGAACGAGTTGCTGAAATCCCAGTTCTTGCCGCCAATGAGGCTTGTGGTGTTGCCTACGCTGGCGCCGTTAGAGCGTGGCTCGCGGGTGATGACGTTGATGACACCGGCGATGGCATTGCTGCCGTAGAGAGCAGAACCGCCGCCGCGCAGCACCTCGATACGGTCAATTAAGGCCGTAGGAAGCTGGTCGAGGAGGTAGACGCCCGCCAGCGCGCTGTTCACCGGACGGCTGTCGATGAGAATCTGCGAATAGGCCTGTCCGAGGCCGTTGATGCGAACCTCGTTGGCGCCACAATTCTGGCAGGTATTCTCCACCCGCAGGCCGGTGCTGAAGTTCAAGGCCTGCCCGAGATTTACGGCGTTGACGGCCTCCATCTGTCCGCCGTCGATGACGCCCACGGCGGTAGGGGCCTCGTTGCGGGGTGTGGCATGCTGCGTGGCTGTCACCACCACCTGGCGCAGACGTACCGTGTCATGATGACTTTGCGCTGCGGCCATCAACGGCAATAATGATATAATTGTGATGATGATTTTCTTCATTCTTCATGTTGCTAAATGATAAATACTCAGGTGATTCCAGGAAACTGGAAATACCGGGAAAACTATATTATATAGGAGTAAGAGGGGAACTACGCCGTCGGCGGTGCTCTCAACTGGGCCACCCCGTGGTGGAATTGCGGCACCATAGTTGGTGTCGGCCTCGATACACACTCCGCGGTGGGAAATAGAACTGCTGTCTGACCCTCGTCCAGCACAAGATAGCTTTGAGCGAGGAGGTTGCAAAACAGGCAGTCGTGTTCGTGATGATGAACCTCTTCTATATGTCCAGCACATTGCTGGCAGTCGTCATGGACATCAATTGTCTCGTGATGTACATGCAACGACGACAGCACCACCATTGGCAGATAGCTGGCCAGCAATACAAAAGACGCAATATTTCGCAAAAATCGGTTCATCTTTCGGGCTGCAAAAGTACGAATATTTTTTTATTGCCCGCCCCCTGTGGATAACTTTTCGCCAAATCTTTTGACCGACCGAAAGTTGACTCTGGCCGCCTGGCGCCACATGCCAAGGCGGCTGTAAATCAGCGTCTCCGAGCCACCACCTCTTACTCAACTCCTACTCCTCTTTTTATCCTCGCCTTATAAAAATTTACTTGAGTAGGCAATAAGTAGGCGAAGATAACGTTATGGTAGGTAGAAGAATAAAATAAAACATCACGTTATGGCAAAGCAATCAGGTAGTTATCTTGGCGGCTTCAGCGGGAAGCTGGGACCTGCCGTGGGATATATGTGGAACGGGAAGTGGTGCGTCAGGGCGCACAATCCGATGGTGCGTAATCCGCGCACGGAGGCGCAGGTGGAGCACCGCGAGCTGTTCAAGCAGGAGGTGCAGCTGGCGGCGAGCATGCGGTCGGCCGTCGTCAAGTCGATGACCACCCTCGCGCGCGAAGAGGGCATGACGTCGTACAACCTCTTT
>JAFXXI010000030.1 GCA_017542345.1 Bacteroidales bacterium | reverse complement strand
TGGGGGTGGTGCGGTTGCCCTCGCTGTTAGCGATAACTACGGGTTCGTTACCTTCCATGACGCTGACACAGCTGTTGGTTGTGCCGAGGTCGATTCCGATGATTTTTGCCATAATATGTTTCCTTTCTTATTTTTGATTACTACTTTGATTGTTCCGCCGGTCCATTGCGACCGACACCCCTCATATAACAACATCCGTGCCAGTCGCGCAGACTGACACGGATGCTGACAAAATGGCAGTCGGAAAGAACGATTATCTGACTACCACGATGCGGCGGACTATGTTGTCGCCGACTCTGACGACATACACGCCGGCGGGAAGTGCGCTGTTCTGTACCCTGCGGCCCATCATGTCGTAGACATTCACCGTCTCGCCCTCGGCGCCACGCACCACCACGCGGTCGTTGTCGGCAAAGACGGTGACCTGCGGCTGCTGACCGCCGACCTCGTCGATGCCCTCACGCGGAACGAGGAAGTGCACATGGAAGGTGAGCTGGTTGCCGTTCTCACGGATGTCGGTAATCACGAAACTCGTGTCGGGGGTGCCGTCGGTGAGGTAGGGGTGCGGGTCGGTGTCGGGGCCGAACGTGGTGCGGCCTGAAGCCTGGCTGAAGAACGCCTGGTAGATGTTGCCGGGCACCGTGTCGATGGCGCTCCCCGGACGGAAAATCCAGTACTGGTGCGCCTGGGTGTAGAAGTCGAAGAAGGCGTTGGCGAACATGCCGTTGTAATCGAGCGACACGGTGTCGTTCCAGCGTGCCACGATGAGGCCCGTGCCGGGAATGCCGTCCTCGAAGGGGTCGGCCTGACGGCGGTATTCAAAGAGGAACCACTGCGTGGGGTCGATGGATGAGCGGATGTAGTAGCAGTTGCGCGAGGGGCTGGAGCCCACGCTGCGCAGCGTGTAGTCGCCGTCGGCGGTGATCTCTATCGGGTCGTCCGAAACGTGGAGGATTTTGTTCTTGTAGATGGCGGCCGTATGGTTGGGGGCGTAGTTGTAGTGCATCATGTCCCACATGCCGGCGGGCATCACATTGCTGTAGTTGAGATAGTGGTAGAGGTCGGGCAGGTTCAGCGAATGGCCCATCTCGTGGCGGAAGACATGGGCCGAGAAGTAGCTCTGGCCGGCGCCTTCGAACTCGAAGTTGAAGGTGTTGGGGCGCACCCCGTTGAGGGTAACGGTGTAATCGAGCGAGTCGTGGGGGAAATACTCCATGTGGGGCCAGAGGATGGAGGCCCATGCGCCGGTGCCGCCTTTGACGATGAAGCTGAGGTTGTCTATCACGCCGTCACCGTTGCCGTCGAGCACCACGCCGGGGTCGACCAGATGCATCGAGTCGATGTAGCGGACGGCGCGACCCAGCAGCTGCGCCTCGCGGGTCGAGACGCCCATGAAGGGCTGCTCCCAGGGGTGGTAGCCGTCGGGGTTCGAGAGGCTGTCGTAGGGCTGGAAGTGGCAGCGCGGCATCGGGTCGCGGTAGGAGACAATCACGCCGTTTTGGATGTTGTTGGTATAGACGGTGTTGTAGTGCAGCCGGCCGTAGGTGAGGGCGTCGTAGAAATTGTAGACGCTCAGGGTGCCCGGCCTGCGGCCGTTGAACATCGAGTCGATCTCGGCGAAGGGATGGGTGATCTCCTCGTCGTCGGCAAAGCGGAGAAAGATGACCAGATTGGTCAATTCCTGGGGTTCGTCCTGGGCTTTCACCCCGCAGGGAACCGTCATCAGCACGGCGAATGCCATGCAAATCAGCGTGCTATATATTCCTTTCATCATTATTATAATAGTCTTTTGGAGATGCGAAATTACGAATTTTTCCCGACACGCGAAAAAATAATTTCATACCTTCCGAGGGGTGTTCCGCTCCGGTTCCCCTCCGGTCCCGGTCCGGTCCCCCTCCGCTCCCCCTCCTATCAAAATGCCAGCGGATGGGGAGGGGGTGAGAAGAGGATAAGAAGAGTATGGAGACAAGGGGCTGGGGATGCGTGTGGTAAGAAAAGAGGGGAAGCGGCATACTTTCGGAGGGCTTTTCACGTTAATTAACATATCAGAACAACAAACCCAAGACGATGAACCTCTACGAAACTTATCTGCGCTCACGGAAGGTGACCACCGACTCGCGGGCCATCACCCCCGGCTGCATCTTCTTCGCTTTCAAGGGCGAGCATTTCGACGGCAACGCATTCGCGCCGACGGCGCTGGAGCAGGGAGCCGCCATGTGTGTCATCAGCGACGCACAATACGCTGTGGACGAGCGCTGTGTGGTGGTCGACGATGTGCTCGCCACGCTCCAGGAGCTGGCACGGGAGCACCGCCGCCACCTGACCGTCCCCGTCATCGGCATCACCGGCACCAACGGCAAGACCACCACCAAAGAGCTGGTTCATGCGGTGTTGGCCAAACGCTACAAGGCTTCGGCCACCAAGGGCAACTTCAACAACCACCTGGGTGTGCCGCTCACGCTGCTGTCCATCCCCGAAGAGACGGAGATTGCCATCGTGGAGATGGGCGCCAACCACCCGGGCGAGATAGAGTTCCTGTGCGGCATCGCCGACCCCGACTGCGGCCTGATTACCAACGTGGGGCGGGCCCATCTGGAGGGATTCGGAAGCTTCGAGGGGGTGGTGAAGACCAAGACGGAGCTCTATCGCCACCTGGCTGGCAAGCACGGCTTGGTGTTTGTCAATGCCGACAACGAGCGCCTGATGCATGAGGCCGCAGGGATGGAGAAGAGCGTCACCTACGGCCGCAGCGAAGGGGCCAAGGTGCGCGGCAGCCATGTGGCCGACACCCCGTTTATGAAATTCTATTTTGAGGTGCAGGACAACGTCTACACCGTGCAGACGCACCTGCTGGGCGGCTATAACTTCGACAACTGCATGGCCGCTGTGGCCGTGGGTTTGCATTTCGGCGTGGAGCCGTGGGACATCAAGGAGGCCATCGAGGCCTATGTGCCGTCGAACCAGCGCTCCGAATTCAAGGAGACCGCACGCGGCAACCGCCTCTACCTCGACTGCTACAACGCCAACCCCTCGTCGATGGCAGCCGCCATCGCCTCATTCAATTCAATGAAAGGCACGATGGCCGTTATCGGAGGCATGCATGAGTTGGGTGCCGACGAGCGGCAGGAGCATGAGCGGCTGGTGGCGCAACTGGATGACTGCCGGCTTGAGCGGTGCCTGCTGGTAGGTCCCGAGTTCGACGGGATGAGCCTGCCGGAGAACATGCTGCGGTTCCCCGACACCGAGGCGGTGCGCGCCTGGCTGCAGGAGCACCCCGTGAGCGATGCCACCATCCTGGTCAAAGGCTCGAACACCAATCGGCTGTGGACGTTGGAAGAGCTGCTGTAGCGACTCGCAGCGAGAGACGATAGACAAAAAAAGGGAGGATTCCGATTGGAACCCTCCCCTTTTTAAAGATTGTCGGGGTGAAAAGACTCGAACTTTCGACCCCTTGCACCCCATGCAAGTGCGCTAGCCAACTGCGCCACACCCCGAACAATTTTGTTTTGAATTCTGAACTTTGACTTCCGAGAATCTACTTCTCAACCCTAAAATTTTCCTTTCAAAACGGGTGCAAAAGTACACACATTTTCCGATATGGCCAAATATTTTTTTACTTTTTCTCTCATCTCACTATCCCACAGCACCATAAATCAGCGCTCGGGCTTGCTGATGATGACCGAAAGGCGGGAGAGGCCGCTGCCGGTGGAGCAGTTTTCGCTACCTTGGCAAGCATTCTCAAACAACATCTGAACCGACGAGGGAACCGCAGAGTAGAGGTAGCTCTGAAGCGTCTGGATGCGGTGTTCCGTCAGCAGGCGGTTGAAGTTTTCGTCGGCGGTCAGGTCGTTGGTCAGGGAGAGCCACACATTCATATTGGGATTGTCGTTGAGGAAGCGCACCAGCGGGGAAAGCTGTTCGCGCCCGTAGTCGCTCAACTCGATATCCACATTGTGTCCGAACAGGTCGGAGTAATAGATGCGCTCGTCGAGCAGAAGCTTGTCGAGCGTCACATCGAGGCGTGTCTCTGCGATGAGGTATTCCTCATCGGGCTTGGCGGTATTGATTGACTCCGAGGCGACGAAGTAGTCGTCTGTCTGGTAGAGGAGCTCATAGTATTGGTCGCACTGGAGATAGAGGCGGTAGAAGCCCTCGTCGTCGGTCACGGTGTTGCATACCGGCACACCGATTTGACGGGCAGTCACACGCACGCCACCGAGGGCGTTTTCATATTCATCCATCACACGACCCCAGAGCAGCACGCCGTCGAGGGAGCCGTTGAAGGAATAGAGCTGCGAGTCGCTGTCGCTCTCGACGCGCTTGGAGACCCAATAGCCGCAGTTGTGGAGCGTGTCGATAGCCATATCGAAATCGTCGGCGTCGGAACTGTTGAGCGGCTCGGGCAGACGCTGCACACGGCAGCGGCCAATCTGGAGCATGCCCACGGTGTCGCCGATGACTCTGGTCGATACCAGACGCGAGGAGCAGACATCGAGATAGGCGTGGTCGTCGCTGTGGCCGTTGGAGGAGAAGAGCAGGCAGTCGCGGTAGATGGAAGGCGTGACCTCGTCGTAGGAGGTGTTGATGCGGTTGCCGAGATTCAAGGGGCGGCTCCATTTCCCGTTCTCGTAGAGCGAATACCAGAGGTCGTCGCCGCCATAGCTGTGGCGACGTTCGTTCGAGGAGAAAATCATGATGCGTCCGTCGGTAGAGAATGTGGGATGCTCCACATCCATGCCGCCCATGCGCACCTTCTTCATCTTGCCCTTCTTGCCGTCGGCTTCCTTATAGCAATAGAGAACGGAGTTCCCGCGCTTGTCGGTCTTCGTGAAATAGAGGTCGCCTGTGGAGGGATGGCGCACCACATAGTTGACGCCTTCGGCGATGCGCACATAGGTGGTGTCGGCCCAGAAGCCGAGAAGCTGTTCGCCGCTGCGTTGAGCCACCAGCAGTACGTCGGAGGCATAGCAATAGAGCTTGCCGTCGACCACCGACACATTGTATACCTCGCCCGGCAGCAGCGCCATCTTCTGGTGGTTGGCGTTGAAGGCCGACTGTTGTGCCATCAAGGTGAGCGGACAAAGGAGGAGGGCAAGCATCAGGGCTGCCGTCTTCGTAGTGTTCCGTTGTATCATAGTCTTCTCTTTCATTTCGATTATTCCTGTTTCTTTTTCCGGCCCTCTTTGACTTTCTCAAGCGCTATGGGCAAGGCCTCACTCATGCTGTCGATGTAATGGAACGTGAGTCCTGTCAGGTAGTCCTGCTCGATGTCCTCAACATCGCGGCGGTTGTCGCGGCAAAGGATCAGGTCGGTGATGCCGGCCCGCTTGGCGGCCAGTATCTTCTCCTTCACACCGCCAATCGGCGTAACGTCGCCGCGAAGCGTTATCTCGCCCGTCATAGCCACGAGGGGGTTCACCTTGCGGTGGGTGAAGACCGACACCAGCGCCACGAACATCGTGATGCCCGCCGAGGGACCGTCTTTGGGAGTGGCGCCTTCGGGCACATGGATATGCACATTGCTTGTCTCCATCAGCTTGCGCTCGATGCCGAAGCGGGTGCAGTTGGACTTGAGGTATTCGAATGCCAAGGTGGCCGATTCCTTCATCACATCGCCCAAATTGCCCGTCAAGGTCAGGATGCCCTTGCCCTTGCTCAGCGAAGCTTCGATGAAGAGGATTTCGCCTCCCACAGGCGTCCAAGCCAAGCCCGTCACCACGCCCTCTCGGGCTTCTTTCTGCCGCCGCGAGCTATCGTGTATTGGCAAGCCGAGGACTTCCTTGACTTCGCTGCTGCTCACCGCAGCCGGAGCCTTCTTGCCCGTTTCTGCCAGCACCACACGGTGGCGCACCAATTTACCCAACTGTTTCTCCAGCTGGCGCACGCCACCCTCGCGGGTGTATTCGTTGATGACTTTGGTGATGACTTCGGGGGTGATGCGCATGCTGCGACGGTCCACCATGTTATCGTTCATGATGTGCGGAAGCAGGTGGCGCTTGGCAATTTCGAGTTTCTCCTCCAGCACATAGCCGCTGAACTCGATTATCTCCATGCGGTCGAGCAGTGCCGGGTGCACCTCGCCGAGGTTGTTGGCCGTAGCGATGAAAAAGACATTCGAAAGGTCCACATCCACGCCCAGGTAGTTGTCGTGGAAATGGCTGTTCTGTTCGGGGTCGAGTACCTCGAGCAAGGCCGACGTGGGGTCGCCGCTGAAAGAGGCATGCTGCACCTTGTCGATTTCGTCGAGCACAAAGACCGGGTTGCTGCAACCCGCCTTCATAATCTCCTGCACGATGCGTCCCGGCATAGCGCCCACATAGGTGCGGCGGTGGCCACGGATTTCGGCTTCGTCGTGCATGCCGCCCAATGCCACACGGCGATAGGGGCGTCCCATAGCGGTGGCGATGCTGCGGCAGATGCTCGTCTTACCGGTGCCCGGAGGGCCCACCAGGCAGAGCACGTTGGCGCTGGTGCTGGGTATATTGCGCTCACGGCGGCGTTTCATCACCGCCATATATTCTATGATGCGTTCTTTCACCTTCACGATGCCATAGTGGTCGGCATCCATCACGCGGCGCGCATTGGCGATGTCCATCTTCTCGTCCGCCATCACATGCCACGGCATGTCGACCAGCGTCTCAAGATAGGTGTATTGCATCGAGTAGTCGGGCGAGATGGGCGACAGGCGGGCCAGTTTGCGCAGTTCCTTCTCGAAGAGCGCCTTCACCGGTTCATCCCAGGTGGCGTTCTGCGAACGCTGGCGCAGCTCCTCGACATCGGGGTTTTTGCCCCACGTCGTCTCGTCGCTGCCATTGTCGGCCAGTTCCTCCTGTATCACATCCAGCTGGTGGCGAAGGTAATACTCACGCTGTTGCTTGCCAATCACATCCTGCGTCTTGCTGTCTATCTCGCGGCGCAATTCCTCCAGCCCTTTCAGTGTGCTCATCTGCTCGAGCATCTTCTCCACGCGGGTGAGGTAGTTGTCGCATGCCAGCATCTCATATTTCACCTCCACATCTATCTCCATGTGCGAAGCGGCAAAGTTGACGAATATCTTGTCGCTGCCGATTGCGCTCAGCATCGAGCCGAGTTCGTCGTCCTGAGTGCGTACTTTCACCAACTCAGCATACTGCGTGCGGAGTTTCTTGATTTTGCGCTTGAAATGCACCGACTGCATTCCCTCGTCACTCTCCGGCGCCAGCGTCACACGGCCCACCATATAGGGTTCCATGCGGCTCAGCAGGAGCGAATGGCAGCGGGTGACACCCTGCAGCACCGCCACAGAGATGTTGTTCTTCACCTCAAACACCTTCAGCACCTTTGCCACAACGCCCACGGGATAGAGGTCAAGGTCAATGGGGTCTTCGGCATCGTTGCGCTGGGTAAACACCAGTATATGCTTTCCTGTGCCTTTCACGTCGTCCAGCAGGCGACGGCTCTTCTCTCGGCGTGCCGCAATAGGCAGCAGCACACCCGGCAGGAGCACCTGATCCATCACCGGCAACACGGGCATCTCGCTTTCTATGCCATCGTCGCGCAGCAGTAGATCCTCGTCGCTCTCGTCAATCACAGGGACAATATCGGCACGTATGTTCATTCCCCGGGCGAACATCTCGCCCAGTTCATCCAGTTTCACATTCTTCTTCATAGTACATTCCTATAAACGCAAAAGGCCGCAAAAAGTTTCGTCTAATATAAAAATACTTGCGTATGGGTGTGTGGTTTTCGGTTCACGATTGGTGGTAGTATATCCTCTTGACACGGGGAGATACGGAAGTGAGCAGTTCGTAGGGGATAGTGTTGGCGGCGGCGGCATTGCGCTGCAGCAGGTCGGAATCGCCAAAGACCACCGCACGGTCGCCCTCGGCGCAGTCGACGCCCGTGACGTCGATGAAGCACATGTCCATGCAGACACTGCCCACCACGGGACATTCCACTCCCGCAATTTCCACTCGGCCGCGGCCGTAGCCGAGACCGCGGTGCAAGCCGTCGGCATAACCGATAGTAAGGATGGCGATGCGTGACGGACGTGTGGCCCGCCAACGACAGTTGTAACCCACAGTATCCCCTTCTGGGATATCCTTGATTTGTGATATGCGGGTCACCAGACGGCTCACCTGCCGCAGATGCGACTGCACGTCGGGCTCGGGGCTGACGCCGTAAAGGCCGATACCGAGTCGCACCATATCCATCTGTGCCTGGGGGAAACGTGTGATGCCGCTCGAGTTGAGTATATGCTTGAGGCCGGGGAACGGCTGTCCCCACTCACGCAACCGTGCAATCTGCCGACGCGTGAAGTCATCCATCTCGGGGTCGTCGGCACAGGCGAGGTGGGAGAAGACACTGCGCACCTCCAGCAGGCCGGAGAGTGCCGTCAGACGCTCCTGCAACCGCGCCACGTCGTCGCCATTGAAGCCCAACCGATGCATGCCCGTATCGAACTCAATATGGATGGGGAATGGCGACAGCCTTCCCTCCGACGTCTGTCCGGCATAAACTCTGACACGGTCGGCGAAAAGGTCAAGGATGCGAAAACTATAGATATCAGGCTCAAGATTGTAGCGGATGATGTCGTCAAACGAAGCCTCCTCGGGGTTCATGACCATGATAGGCAAGGTGATGCCGCCGCGGCGTAGCTCCACGCCTTCGTCGGCATAGGCCACCGTGAGGTAATCCACATGATTGAACTGCAGCACCGACGCCACCTCCACACGCCCGGCGCCATAGGACGACGCTTTGACCATCGCCATGAGTTTGGTACCCGGACGCAGATGCGAGCGGTAGAAGTTGAGGTTATCCACCAATGCATCCAAGTTCACCTCCATCACCGTCTCATGGTTCTTGCGCTGCAGCAACTTGGCAATCTGCTCGAAGGCAAATACACGGGCACCTTTGAGGAGGATGGTCTGGTCAGTGAACAGCGCAGGATTGAAGGTGTCGATGAAGTCCTGCGTCGAAGGATGGAATGTGGCCTCAAGGTCACCGAAGCATTGGCGGCACCGCTCCAGAGCAGGACCGATACCCACAAAGCGGGTGATTCCACGCGAAGCAATGAGGGCCGCTACCTGAGAATATAGCTCGCGGTCGGGCACGCCCGTCTGCATCATGTCGCTCATGATAAGCGTCTTGTTGTAGTGCTGGCGGACGCTTCCGAGGTAGTCGAGGGCAATGGTAAGGGAATTCAGGTCAAGGGAGTAGCTGTCGTTGATAAGCAGGCTGTTGCCGATGGCCTCGTTCATCTCCAAGCGCATCTCGACTGGCGTAAGTTCTTTCAGCCGCTGGGCGATAGTCTTTGCATCGTAGCCGAGGTAAACCATGAATGTCAGGCAGTGCATGGCGTTCTCTATCGACGCGCGATCCACAAAGGGGATGTTCGCCTCCTCTACCGCAGCCGTCGCTTTGACGCGATAAGTCAACCGTGTGCTCTCCTCGCCGGTAGCGACCTCCACCAGCTGCACGTCGTTCTCGTCCGACGTACCCCAGGTGAAGCACCGCACATCACGGAAGCTCTCTATGCCACTGACAGCCGAGTGTATGTCTTTGTGGTCGGTGCAGTAAATCAACGTCTCACAGTGGGTGAAGAGTTGCAGCTTCTCGGCAATCTTCTGCCCGCGGGTAAGGAAGTTCTCGTCATGCGCCTGCCCTATATTGGTAAAGATGCCTATGGTAGGCTGTATGATGCGTTGCAGGTGCGTCATCTCGCCAGCCTCCGAGATACCGGCCTCGATGAGTGCCAGCTGGTCACCCTCGGACATCTGCCATACCGACAGCGGCACGCCAATCTGTGAGTTGTAGCTCTTGGGGCTGGCCACCACCCTGCGGTCGGGCGAAAGCAACTGCACCAGCCAGTCTTTGACGATGGTCTTGCCGTTGCTGCCGGTGATACCCACCACCGGTATATCGTACGCTTTTCTGTGGTATGCCGCCAGTCGCTGCAAAGCATCCACTACATGCTCCACTCGCCACAGATTGACATCTTCATAATCCACCTCGCAGCCGGCAGGCACCACAAAAGAGCGCACACCCTCTTGGTATAGTGCGTCTATATAGCGCTCTCCCGAATTGCGTCCGGTGGGAATGGCGAAGAAGAGAGTCCCCTGCGGCTCCGACAGGCGACGGCTGTCGGTAAGCAGATACTTTATATCGGCCTCGGGTGTCGCCGTGCGGCAATCGACGGGACGGATGATTTCAGACAATGACGATGCTTTCATACACGTTTCAATATATGGAAACCGATGCGACAATCAAGGCAACGGCGATTCTGGCAATAGTTGTTATACAGATGCAGCAAGGCTTGGCTCTCGGCGGCATTGGTTGGCTCGATGCCCGCCTGACGCCAGACACGGATAATGGCGTTGTCCTCCGGCGGCAACTGGGAGAGGAGGCCGACGGCTTGGTCTTTGTGAGCCTGACTTCCATGCTCACAGCCATAGACAAACAGCAGCGGCACCCAGGCGTTGATAATCAGCAGGTCGGCCTGCATCCTGCCAACACGCTTCACCATCGACTTGGCCGCCACCCGGTCAAACTGGTAGTGGTTCTTCCAGTAGTCGGCCGCCTGCTGGTTGAAGAGGCGCTCTATCTGCTTGACGTCGGTCAATTCCAGCAGCGTGGAGAAGAGGTTCGATGATTCCGACACCAGGCGGGCGAACTGACTGATGCGTATCGTGGGGAAGTTCGACGGCCGCAGGCGGTGGAACTTCCACAGGTAGCCGTCCATCGGCTTGAGTCCCGCACCCGTCTTGAGCGCCACGTAGTCGGCCTGCAGCTGACGGGGATAGTCATCCGCGAAGAATCCGTCCAACAACCCCGCCTGTCCCATCAAGAGGGCCTCCGTCCGCTGCGGATTGTCCTTCCACCGCGCCAGCAGCCGCTGGTCGGTGGCTTTGGCGAGCAACTCGAAGGCGAGCGCATTGACCTTGCCGCCGAAATAGCGAGCCATAAGCCAATAGCAGGTATCTTCCCATCCCCCATGGCTTTCGCCAAGCATGCGCCGCACCGTCTCCGACTTGGCCTCTATCCGTTCAACGACGAGCCGCTCCAGATTAGAGTTCACCACAAACGAAGGCACGTCGCCAAGCCTGTGCCTGCAGGGGATGTCGCTCCCCGTCGTCGGCGCCATCAGGCTGTCGTAATTGGCTATTAGCGACGGATGCAACCACGGCTTGAGTTCCAGCGTGAGCGGCGCCTCGCCGTTCTGCAACACTATGTCGCAGTCGTGCTCATAGACCACATGCAGTATGATGTTGTTATATGCCGCATCCTGTGTGTGTCGGTGCAATTTCCAGTCCGAAGTGCGGACATGCACCTCGATATTTCCGGCCCACTCCATCTCCCCTATCCGCAGACGCGCGTTGAAGAAATCGGGGCCTGCGTCGTGGTTCAGGTCACCTGCACGCAACACGACGACAGGCTGGCCATCCGTAGTGGTCAGCCCGCCGCTCAGCAACTGATGTTGCCATACATAGTGCAGGAATGACTCTGTCATCGTTTGTCGCAGGGTCAGTTGAACATTTCTTTCATCTTGTCAAAGAATCCGCGCTCCTGTTTGGTGGGATTAGGCTGGAAGTTCTCGTGCTTATCCAGCTCCTCAAGCAGTTTCTTCTCCTCTTTGTTGAGGTTCTTTGGCACCCACACGTTGAGGCTCACCAGCAGATCGCCACGGCCGTAGCCGTTCACCACCGGCAGTCCTTTGCCGCGCAGCCTGACCACGCGCCCCGACGGCGTACCAGGGTCTATCTTAATCTTCACCCTGCCGCTCAGCGTCGGTATCTCTATCGAGGCACCCAGTGCCGCCTGGCTGAAGGTGATGAAGGCGTTATAGTAGAGGTTGGCGTCCTGACGCTCGAAGGTGTCGTGTTCCAACTCCTCGACAAGCACGATGAGGTCGCCCGCGATGCCGCCGTGGGGTGCTGCGTTGCCCTGCCCCTGCATGGCCAACTGCATCCCGTCCTGCACACCCGCGGGTATGTTGATGGTGATAATCTCGTCGCTCTTCACAATGCCGTCGCCGTGGCAGTCGTGGCATTTGTCCTTGATGATGCGTCCCTCGCCACCGCAGTGGGGGCAGGCGCTCTGCGTCTGCATCTGGCCGAGGATGGTGCGCTTGATTTCGGTGACGATGCCCGAACCGTGGCAGTGGCTGCAGGTCTCGTACTTCCCGTCTTTGGCGCCGCTGCCGCCGCAGGTCTTGCAGGGCACATACTTGCTCACCTTGATTTTCTTATCGCAGCCGCGGTCTATCTCCTCCAGCGTGAGTTTCACCTTGATGCGCAGGTTGGTGCCGCGCAGCACACGCCGTGCGCCACCGCCACCGCTGAAACCGCTGAAGCCCGTTCGGAATCCGCCTCCGAAGAGATCGCCGAATATGCTTCCAAACTGTGAAAAGATATCATCCATATTCATGCCACCCTGGCTGTAGGCGCCATCCATGCCGGCCATGCCATACTGGTCATAGCGGGCCTTCTTGTCGGGATTGCTCAACACATCGTATGCCTCGGCAGCCTCTTTGAACTTCTCCTCGGCTTCCTTGTCGCCCGGGTTGCGGTCGGGATGATATTGCAAGGCCAACTTGCGGTAGGCCTTCTTCAGTTCTTCCGGAGTGGCGTTCTTCCCAACGCCCAGCACTTCATAGTAGTCTCTCTTTGCCATCGTTAATCCTCCTATCTAATCACTTAACACTCAACATGCCACCACCACTTTGGCGTAGCGCAGCACCTTGTCGTTCAGGTAGTAGCCTTTCTCCACCACATCCATCACCAAGCCCTTCTGCTCGGGACTCGGCGCGGGTATCTGTGTGATAGCCTCATGCAGATTCTCGTCGAATTTCTCGCCCTTGACCTCCATGGCCTTGAGCCCTTTTTGCTCGAGAATCTTCATCAGCTTGTTGTATATCAGCTTCACGCCCTCGTCGTCGCCCGTGGCGGCCAGTGCGCGCTCGAAGTCGTCGATGACAGGCAGGATGGCCTTCATCATCTCGCGGCTCCCATTGAGCAGCAGATCAGCCTTCTCCAGGTTGGTGCGTTTGCGGTAGTTCTCGTATTCCGAATAGAGGCGCAGGTATTTGTCGTTCAGCGTGGCCAGTTTCTCGCCCAATTCCTGCACCTTGTCCTCTTCCGGTGCCTCGGTGGCCTCTGTCGTTGCCTCTTCGGGCTGCACGGCTTCCGTCTCCTCGGTCTCGGGCTGCAGGTCGATGTTCTCTTCTTCCGCCTCGGCGGTATTGTGTCCTTTCTTACTCATGTCTAATATATATAATGGTACCCTGCTTGTATCAAAAATGTTGCCAGTGGCAGTTCAGACTGCCAAACTGCCATTTTGTCACCACACGAAGACATCCTCCGGCTTGCGGGGACGTTGCGGCGACAGCCACTGGAAGCCTGCCAGTTGCTTGAGCTCTTCTGGCACCTGCATGACAGGGTAGGTTTTCATGTCAGGTTTGTCGAATGTCACCACCCGTGCGGCGGCACGCGTACTGTCGAAATAGATGCGCATGTCGGTACCTATGCCCAGATTGGCGCCCACCAGTTGGGGCTGCCCGTCGGGGCCTTCCTCGGTGATGTAATAGACCATCTGGGCGTTGCCCAGTACATCCGCATAGTCGGGTTCGCCATGCTTGAAGTAGACGATGCCCTGCTTGCCTTTCAGCTGGTTAAATTTTTCCCGGTCCACCTGCTGCACGGCGAAGCAGTCGGTACGCAGATAGGCTCGGTTGATGCCGCTGGTGTCGTGGTGCAGTTCGATGGTATCGGCCGTGCACTGGTAGTGGTCATACCACACCACGGGGGTGCGGTAGAGCGTCAGCACCGAGTCGCTGGCTGAATAGTAGGCCGAGTCGCACATGGCCTGCGCGTCGCGGCGGAACACCTTGACCTTGTAGTTCGCTCTCACCGTCGACAGGTTGTGTGTGCTGTCGGTGGTCACATAAATGGTGTCGCCATGCATAAAAAGCGAGTCGCCGGCATCCACAAAGAGCACATGCGCGCTGTCGGTGACGAACGAGAAGCGGCGCTGCTGGTGCGTCTCGCCGTAGCGGCCCGTGCAGGTGATGTTGTTCACCGAGTCCACTATCTTCACATGTCCGAAGGCGCGGCCGTATTCGGCCACCTCGTCATAGTAGAGCGTGTCGCTGTCAATCATGCGCCCCTGGTTGTCGACATGCGACCGACGGAACGAGATGGCAAACCGCGTGTCGGTGTTGTAGTTGCCGTTCTCGCTGTAGATGGTCGACGAGTCGCTGTAGATGCGCGTCGGGCTGACGAAATGCGCCACTTTGGTGCCGGTATTGTATATCAGCGTGTCGGTGACCAGCAGCATCGTCGAGTCGCGCAGGTGCACGTCATTATAGATATAGAATTCCTTGCGGGTGGAGTTATACTGCCCCTGACGGCTGTCGAGCGTGCGGTCCTCGCTGGTGGCGTGGCCCCACAGGGTGTAGTAGGCCGTCGAGCGGTTGCGCTCGTAGGTCAGGTGGTTGGCGTGCAACGTCGTGCCGCCGTCGATAAACACCACCGTGTCGGCCCAGATGTCAAGCACCCTCGTGTTGCCGTCATAGTAGAGCCGGTCGCCGTAGATGAACGTCGAGTCCGACAGCTGAATATTGATATGCCTGAATGCGGTGAAGCTGTTGGCTTCCGTGTTGTAGTGGGCCGAGTCGGCCGTGAGGGTCATACCCTCATGTGTGGCCTCCACGTGCTGGTAGAGTATCCATATTGACGGAGACATGGGGTCGCGCGACCCCATGCCTGACGTATATTCTATCAGCTTCTGCGCTTCGCCCGCCGTGGCGGCAAGCATCATCAGCGCAAGCAGTATGAAACCTCTTCTCAAGGCTTACTTGGCAACGCGTGAACCGAGACGGTCCATGGCGCAGCGGAATCCTATCCAGGAGGTGGACCTATCCTGATCGTAGTAGCGACGGGTCGAGGCCTGCAGATAGTAGGCGCGGTCGTTCCAGCTGCCACCCTTGACCACACGCACCTTGTTGTTCACCAGCGACGAGATCGTGGACTTGTCGGCGGCCTCGCGGGTGTACATCAGGTTGGTGTTCAGGTCCTCGCCGGTGAGCACCGGACCGTTGTCGCTGGTCTCCTCGCCCTCTTCGCCTTCTTCACCTTCCTCGCTGTACTCTTCCTCTTCGCCTTCCTCGGCGTTAGCCTTCTTCTCAAGCCAGTTGTCCTGACTGAGGTTCGAAGCGCGGTCACCATCGAGGTAGTTGACGTTGTTGGCCTGGCGGTAGTTGCGACGGTTGAAGTCGGGGTCGACCTCCTTGCGGACAATCTGGCCGTCTTCGCCCACCATCACCTCGCCGTCCTCGTCGACCTCGTAGGTGCGGTAGATGTTACCACGGAAAGGATCGATGTCGTCGGCACCCACGGGGTTGACCACCTTACGATACACGTCCATGCACCACTCGCTCACGTTGCCGGCCATGTTGTAGAGGCCGTAGTCGTTCGGGAAGTACCACTTCACGGGGCAGGTGTAGTCCCAGCCGTCGTTCAGGTTGCCGGCCACGCCCATGGCGTCGCCGCGGCTACGCTTGAAGTTGGCAAGGAACTGGCCATAGTATTTCTTGTTGGCCGAACGCAGGCTCTGGCCGGCCCAAGGATACACTTTGTGCTCCACGACGCGCTCGTCGTAGGTGTTGCCGATCAGACCGAGAGCGGCAAACTCCCACTCGGCCTCTGTCGGCAGACGGTAGTAGGGATACAGGATACCGTCGGTGGCTTTCACCTGACGCTCCTCACCGCCGGCGGCGGGGTCGTAGTTCTTCAGACCGCCACGGGTCTCGCCTTCGAACTTACCAGCCAGGTACACATCGGTCTGGAAGGCCGTGGTACCGAGGTTCTCCTGGTCAAGTGCGATGATGCCGCGGTCGACGAGAATCTTCTCGTTCACGCGGTCGGTACGCCACACGCAGTAGGCCTGAGCCTGCTCCCAGGTCACACCCACCACGGGATATTCGTCATACGACGGGCTCTGGAAATAGTGCTCCACGAAGCTCTCGCGCCAGGCCAAGCGGTCGCGCCAGGCGGCGGTGTCGGGATAGATGGCACGCACTTTCTCGGGATACTCCTCGCCATAGGCACGCTGCATCCAGTAGACAAACTCGCGATACATGCGGTTACTCACCTCGGTCTCGTCGATATAGAACGACGACACGGTGACGGTATGGGCCGGATTGTCCCATTTATAGCGCGGATCCTCACCCACGCGGCCCATGACAAACGAGCCGCCCTCGATGAACACCAAGCCGGGAGCCGTTCCCTGCTCGCCATCGCCAGACACCTCGTAGCCACCCCACTTGGGGTCATTGTAGTTCCAACCAGTGGCCGTCGAACGACCGGAATTACCGCAAGAGGCAAGCATCATCAGTGCTGCCGCGGCCAAACATGAAAATTTCAGAATCTTCATATATACTTTTTTTGTATTATTCTAACCTATTAACGTGGGTTCGTTGTTTTTGTTTCGCCTTTAGGAACATTTAACTTATCAGAACGACGGGCAGCTGATGGCGCGAACCTTCTTCCTCAAGTCCGGCGCGGGCAGCACCACACCCACCGTGATTTCGTGGGCACCGGCGGTGCTGTTGGCCAGCTTCGACACTGTCACGTCGTAACTGTAGCCCACTCTGAAATATTCCTGTTTCACACCCACCTGGAAGATGAAAGCATCCACATTCTCCACTCCGTTGCGGAGCCACACGCCCACCAGGAAAGGCATCCAATCCAGATAGACACCATAGTTGAAGTAGTGCAGACCGCCCTGATACTGGTACACCACGTTGGGCGAGATGATGGGTGAGCCGAGACCGAGCGACGACTGACGGCGCTGCTCCTCGGCCACATTGATAAGTCCGCCGCCATGGACGGTGAGTTTCATCGGCACGCGGTCCTCCGAATAGAAGGCCACATTGGGCTGCGTCAGGTGCGACGCCGCCAAGCCGGCATACCACTTGTCGCTGTAGACCAGGGCACCGGCGTTGAAGTCGATGGCCCACTGGCTCAGCTTGTCAGGTGCCTGGGCGTTGGTCTGGTAGGTGAAACCCAACGTGGGGTCAATCTGGTCGGGGAAACGCAAGTAGTCGTCCCACCGCAGGTTGGTGTTCACCACCGACGCCTGAAGGCCGAGGCTGACATTGACCGTGCGGCCGGCGCGGAAGTTGAAGGCATACATCAGACCCAGATGGTTGGTCGACAGGGCGCCGTGGTCACCGACGCGGTCGGTCATCACCAGCACGCCGATGCCGCCGTGCATATCGTTGATATACTGGTCGTATGATGCCGAAACTGTAGTATATGCGCTCACAAGTCCGGGCCACTGTCCGCGATAGACCATGGAGAAGCGGGGGGCCACCGCCGAACCTGCAAATGCGGGGTTCAGGTAGAGCGGATTGGCATAGAATTGGGAGAAACCGATGTCCTGCGCAGCCGCCATGCCCGACACCGTCAGCATCGCACCCAGCAGCACGCCTTTCAGCTTCCCTTTCAACTGTCTTTTTATCATATTACAGGCCTATAATCAAATGGCAATATTACGAATATTTTTTCAAATAACGTCTTTTTTCTTAAAAATAATTTACAACCACCTCGTTATCAGTGCTATAATTTTTACACCCAAAGCCGTTTCACACCTCCAAAATCGCTCTCTGACAGGCCCTTTTCTGCATTTTTCGCCCCTCCGACGCGACCCCTCCAAATCCCCTCCACCCCCTCCCCGACGCTCCCTCTCCGACCACCAATTTCCAACCCCCGACCTCCGACCCCCAATTTCCGACCTTCAACTTCACACTTTTTCCTCCCCTTCCCCTCCGGTTCCCCTCCGCTCGTTCTACGGTCGTTCTACGCTCGTTCTACGGTATTTCTACGGTTTTTTACCGTTAAACGAGCGTAGAAGGAGCGTTAAACGACCGTAGAACAACCTGTTAGGATGCTAAGGGATTGGCGGTTGGAAAGTGGACGAAAAAAGGGGCGAAAGGGAGCGTAAATTAAAATATTTTCTTCCAATTTCAAAAAAATGCGTATTTTTGCACGCTATGAAATGTGCGAAAATCACCCTAAGTATCTTCGCAGTGTGCTTATTGCTAACAAGTTGCAACGGCTACGACAAGCTACTCAAGAGCAACGATTATGAAGCCAAGTACGCTGCGGCGATGCGATACTACAACGAAAACAGCTATTCGAAGGCTATCCAGTTGTTCGAAAATCTGACGCTGCACTACCGCGGCAAGGAGAATGCCGAGGAGATTGCCTGGTACTATGCCCAGGCGCTCTACAAGGAGAAGGACTACTACACCGCCGGCTACCAGTTCAAGCGCTTCGCACGGCAGTTCCCTTACAGCGAGCGCGTCGAGGAGGCGGCTTTCCTGTCGGCCTACTGCAAATACATCGACTCACCCACCTACTCGCTCGACCAGAGCCTGACCCGCGAAGCCATTGAGGAGTTCGAGACCTTCTCGGAGCGATGGCCGCGGAGCACGCACATGCCCGAGGTGAACCACTATATCGACGAGATGCGCGAGAAACTGATGAAGAAAGACTACGAGAACGCCTACGGATACTACTACATCGAGGAATACCACGCCGCCTATGAGAGCCTGAAGAACTTCATCAACCTCTACCCCGAGGCGCCGATGCGCGAGGACGCCATGTTCTACCAGTTGCGGTCGGGCTACCTCTACGCCCTCGGCAGCCGCGAGGAGAAGCAGCGCGAGCGCCTGCAGCAGGTGCTGGCCGACTTCGAGCGCTACAGCAGCAGCCTCAAGAAGGACAAATACATCAGCGAGGCGCAGAACATCTACACCAAGACCCGCGCCGCCCTGGCCCGCATGGACGAGCAGGGCAAGTAAACCCCACAACCCGAAGAAACAAAACAAAGCAATAATAATCCATGGAAGAAAAGAAGAAGAAGGTGTCGAACACCACCATCACACGCAACACGGCTGACTTCAGCCAGATGACCGACAACATCTACGAGACCGTGGCCGTGCTCACCAAACGAGCCAACCAGATTGCCGCCGAGGAGAAGAAGGAGCTGCACAACAAGATTGACGACTTCAAGAGCAACAGCGACGCCCTGGACGAGATGTTCGAGAACCGCGAGCAGATTGAGATTGTGCGCCGCTACGAGCAGATGCCCAAACCCACCCTCGAGGCTACGGAAGAGTATCTGGAAGGCGACATCTACTACCGCAACCCCGCCAAGGAGGACCAGCAGAAACGCAAACTGGAAGCCCTGGAGAACGAGGTCATCAAGGAGATGTAAATGCGCATCGTTGTCGGCATCACAGGAGGCATCGCGGCCTATAAGGCGCCCGAGCTGGTGCGTCTGCTGAAGAAGCAGGGGCACGAGGTGCGCTGTGCCGCCACGGAGCACGCGCTGGAGTTCGTCACCCGCACCACGCTGGAGACAGTGAGCCAGAACCCGCTGTACTGCGACCTATTCGCCTCCGGCCGCACCGAGCATATTTCGCTCAAGGACTGGGGCGAGATGCTGGTGGTGGCGCCCGCCACGGCCAACATCATCGGCAAGGTGGCGTCGGGCATCGCCGACGACGCCTTGAGCACCCTGCTGCTGGCCTTCTCAGGCAAGCCCGTGGTGATGGCGCCCGCCATGAATTGCGAGATGTGGGCGCACCCCGCCGTGCAGCGCAACATCGAGACCCTCAAGGGCTGGGGCATCCGCATGGTAGGCCCCGAAGAGGGCGAGCTGGCCTGCGGCGTAAGCGGCGTGGGCCGCATGGCGGAACCTGATCAAATCGCAGCTGCGATTTGCAGCAGCCAGCAGCCAGCAGTCAGCGGTCAGCGGTGGCTGGTGACAGCAGGGCCGACTTACGAACGCATCGATAGTGTCCGCTTCATAGGAAACTACAGCAGTGGCAAGATGGGCTTCGCACTGGCACAGGCGCTGGCCGACGTCGGAGCCGAAGTGGAGCTGGTGACAGGTCCCACTGCGCTCGACGTATCATCGTATCAACATATCAAAATACACCGCGTCGAAAGCGCCCGTGAAATGTATGCCGCCGCCACCGAGCTGTTCCCGCAGTGCCAAGGGGCTATCCTCTCGGCCGCCGTGGCCGACTACCGTCCAGCAGAGACGGCCGACCACAAGTTGAAGAAGAACGGCACGGAGGGCATGACGCTGGAGCTGGTGCAGAACCCCGATATACTGGCCACCCTCGGTGGCATGAAGACCGATGGGCAGACCCTCGTGGGCTTCGCCCTGGAGACCGACAACGAGGAAGCTAACGCCCAGCACAAGCTGGAGAAGAAAAACCTCGACTATATCGTCCTCAACTCGCTGCGCGACAAAGGCGCCGGCTTCGGGGTGGACACCAACAAGGTAACCATCCTCGGCCGCGACGGAAGCCGCACGGAAAGCCCGCTGATGTCGAAGCAGGACATCGCCAAATTGATTGTACAGGAGGTAACGTCTTAACTACTTATCTCCTTAACTCCTTATCTCCTTGTCTCCCATGAAAAAGTTAAGCATCATCGCTATCATACTGGCCTCCGTGGCTCTTGCCGGCGAGGCCTTTATTTTCGCCACCCGCAAAGAGGACAGCGAGGAGTTGCACGCCCGCGTCATTAAGGCCGACTACCACGTCTATGCCCCCACCATCCCCGACACGCTCTATTTCTGCGGCGAACGGGTGCCGATGAACCTGTGGTATGTCCGCGAGGGACTCGACCGCGAGTTGGTGAGTAACATGTACTACCAAAGCAGCACCCTCTTCAACATCAAGCGTGCCGCCCGCTATTTCCCCACCATCGAACGTATCCTCAAGGAGGAGAAGGTGCCAGAGGACATGAAATACCTCTGCGTCATCGAGAGTGGCCTGCAATGCGTCACCTCGCCCGCCGGCGCCCAAGGTTACTGGCAGTTCATGAAGTCCACAGGGCAGAAATATGGGCTAGAGATAACCGATGAGATAGACATGCGCAATAACCTCGAAGCCTCAACGCGTGCCGCCTGCCGCTACCTGAAAGCGCTGAAGGCGCAGTTCGGTGGATGGACTGAGGCTGCCGCAGCCTACAACTGCGGCGAGAACGGATTGGAGAAACGCCTCGGCAACCAGCGCCAGAAGAGCTACTACGAGCTATACCTCAACAAGGAGACACAGCGCTATGTCTACAGAATATTGGCACTGAAGCTCATCATGCAGCATCCACAGGACTACGGCTACACCGTGCGGCGCTGCGACACCTACCCCGAGCTGCCCTACACCGAAGTAGAACTCAGCGGCAAGGATGTCGACCTCGTGCAGTTCGCCGTCGACAACGGCACCACCTATAAGATGCTGCGCACCTACAATCCGTGGATTACCACCGACAAACTGAAGAACAAAGCTGATAAGACCTACAAGGTGCACATCCCCACCAAGAAAGGCACCGAATACAACACCATCACCCGCGGAAAACACGACCCCACGGTGATTGAGAGCATCTAATGATTTCTTTTTTTCATGGCAACAAGTTCAGCGGCTAGATATTGGCCGGTGAAGTTGTCTTTTTGCTGGGCTAGGTCTTCGGGGGTGCCGGCAAAGGTGATTTGGCCGCCGGCACGGCCACCGTCGGGGCCGAGGTCGATGACCCAGTCGGCCACCTTGATGACATCCATGTTGTGCTCGATGACGAGGACGCTGTTGCCGCGGTCGACGAGCTTCTGCAGCACGCCGAGGAGGATGCGGATATCTTCGAAATGGAGGCCTGTGGTGGGCTCGTCGAGGATATAGAGGGTGCGGCCGGTATCGGTGCGGCTGAGTTCGGTGGCGAGTTTGACGCGCTGAGCCTCGCCGCCACTGAGGGTGGTACTCTGCTGGCCGAGGGTGATATAGCCGAGGCCCACATCCTGGAGGGCCAGCAGCTTGCGCCGCAGCTTGGGGTGGGCGTCGAAGAAGTCGACGGCCTCGTTGACGGTCATGTCGAGCACGTCGGCGATGGACTTGCCCTTGTAGCGTATCTCCAGCGTCTCGCGATTGTAGCGTTTGCCGCCGCAGACCTCACACTGCACATAGACGTCGGGCAGGAAGTTCATCTCGATGGTGCGGAGTCCGGCACCCTTGCAGTGCTCGCAGCGGCCGCCGCTGACGTTGAAGCTGAAGCGTCCGGGCTTGTAGCCACGGATGCGTGCCGACGGCAGTTCGGCGAAGAGGCGCCGGATGTCGTCGAAGAAGCCCGCGTAGGTGGCAGGGTTGGAGCGCGGCGTACGGCCAATGGGGCTCTGGTCGATCTGGATGACTTTATCTATCGACTCTATCCCCTCTATCGATTCATAAGGCAGGGGGGCGCGGAGTGAGTGGTAGAAATGCTGACTGAGGATGGGCTGGAGGGTGTCGTTGATGAGGGTCGACTTGCCTGAGCCCGAGACACCCGTCACGCAGACGAAGAGGCCCAGCGGCAGGTCGAGGTCGACTGACTTAAGATTGTTTCCAGTGGCGCCGCGAAGGAGGATATGCTCGCGACCGACATTGGGCCGCCGCTCCGGCAGGGCGATATCGCGCTTCCGCGAGAGGTACTGCAGCGTCAGCGAAGGATCCTTAAGGTCTTTAAATCCCTTAGGACCCTTAAGGTCTTTAAGGTTGCCGGCGAAGAGTATCTTGCCGCCGTGGATGCCGGCGCCGGGACCGATGTCGACGAGGTAGTCGGCGGCGAGCATCATGTCGCGGTCGTGCTCGACGACGATGATGCTGTTGCCCAGGTCACGCAACTGCTTGAGGCTCTCGATGAGGCGCTGGTTGTCGCGCTGGTGGAGGCCGATGCTGGGTTCGTCAAGGATATAGAGGACGTTGGTGAGCTGCGAGCCAATCTGCGTAGCCAGACGGATGCGCTGTGCTTCGCCGCCAGAGAGCGACTTGGCGCTACGGTTCATCGAGAGGTAGCCCACGCCCACATTGTTGAGGAACGATAGGCGCTTCAATATCTCGTTGAGCACCTCATGTGCCACCTTGCGGTCACGCTCGTCGAGCTGCGGCTCCAGTGCTCGCAGCCACTCCTCCAACTCCAGCAGGTCCATGTCGGCCAGCTGTCCAATGTTCTTGTCGAGGATACGGAAGGCGAGGCTCTCGGCCTTCAGACGATGCCCGTGGCATTCGGGGCACGGCACGGTATTCATAAACGAGGCCGCCCACTTCTGCAGGCTGGCGGGGCTTTCGTCGCCGGCCATCTCGGTGATGTAGTTCACGATGCCCTGGAACTCGCTGAGGTAGCCTGGGTCCTCGGGGTCCTCGATGCCAGCGAAGTGGTTGCTGCCATAAAGTATGGCGTTCATAGCCTCCTCGCTGATGGCCTCCACGGGGTCGTCGAGCGTGAAGTCATAGTGCTTGCCCATGAGCTCCAGCTTGCGGTAGACGTAGTTGGTAGGCGAGTATTTGCCCAGAACCTCGATGGCACCATCGCGGATGCTGCGTTTCGGGTCGGGGATGAGCTTCTGCATGTCGATTTGCGCCACCTCACCGAGGCCGTTGCAATGGGGGCAGGCGCCGTAGGGCGAGTTGAACGAGAAGGTGTTGGGTTCCGGCTCGGGGTAAGAGAGGCCGCTGTCGGGGTCCATCAGCATGCGGCTGAAATAGCGGATGCTGCCGTCTTCGTTGTTCAGTATCATCAGTATGCCCTTACCCTGACGGAAGGCGGTCTGGACAGCTTCACGGAGACGGGTGGCGCTGCGGTTGGCACGCAGACGGTCGACCACAAGTTCGATGTCGTGCACCTTGTAGCGGTCCACCTGCATCTTGTAGGTAATCTCCTTCACCTCGCCGTCGACGCGCACCTTAAGGAAGCCCTTCTTGGCCACCTGCTCGAATAGCTCGCGGTAGTGGCCCTTGCGGCCCTTCACCAGCGGGGCGAGAATCAAGATGTCGCGGCTGCCGTACTCCGAGGTGATGATCTCCAGAATCTTCTCCTCGCTGTACTTCACCATCGGCTTGCCACTGACGGTGCTGTAGGCCTTGCCGATGCGGGCGTAGAGCAGACGCAGCAGGTCATAGGTGTCGGTCAGCGTGCCCACCGTCGAGCGCGGGTTGTTGTTAGTGCTCTTCTGCTCGATGGAGATGACGGGCGAGAGGCCCTCGATGAGGTCCACATCGGGCCGCTCCATATTGCCGATGAAATGACGGGCGTAGGCCGAGAAGGTCTCCATGTAGCGACGTTGGCCCTCGGCGTGGATGGTGTCGAAAGCCAGGGACGACTTGCCGCTGCCGCTCAGTCCGGTGAACACCACCAGCTTTCCCCGCGGAATCTCCAAGTCCACGTTCTGAAGGTTGTGCTCCCGCGCGCCTAATATCTTGATGCTATTGTCGTTCATCGTGTACCTTTTTAGCGCGTGAGCCATGCACGGACTTCGGGGGGGATGACCTCGGAACTGGAGGTGCTGCGGCGGTAACCAGCCATGACGGTGCGACACTCGACACAGATGTCGCCGGTCTCGGTATTGACAACACGCTGAAGGACGGTGATGCTCTTGTTGCCTATCTTCTCCACCTCGGTGGTGACCTCTATCTGGTCATGATAGTGTATCTGTTTGCGAAAGTCAACATCGTAGTGCACCACCATGACTGTGAAGTCACTCTTGGTGGGTGACAGGCCACGTCCCGAAAAGAAAGCGTCTTTGCCCAGGTCGAGATACTCCATGATAACAGCATTGTTGACATGTCCCATCTGGTCAACGTCGTTGAAGCGAATTTGTATCGGTGTCTTGTGCATGGATTATTGTTTTTTCAGTGAGAAGAAGAACTCGAGGCCTCCCTCGGCTCTGTTTTTGGCATAAATCTCGCCGCCATGGAAAAGCACTGCGTGCTTGACGATACTAAGGCCGAGGCCAGTGCCCCCGTTCTGGCGCGAGCGACCCTCATCGATGCGCACAAAGCGGTCGAAGAGGCGCGACAAATACTCGTCAGCCACCCCCTTGCCCGTATCGTAATAATGAATAAAATAATGGTCGGTGCTTTCCTTGTAGGTCTCTAATACTATATTAATATTTGTGCCGGCGTAGGCTATAGTGTTCTCCACCAGATTGCGGAAGATACAATAAAGCAGTTCGTGGTTGCCATTGAGCGGCATGGGAGGAAGGCTATTTCTCACTGTGATACTGGCTGCAGCAGCCTTATCAGCAAGGTCGCCAATGGCCTCGACAGCCACATTGGAAGCATCCACTTCCGCACGCGGGAAGAGGTCGGCGCTCTCCTCCAGCTTGTTAATGATGGAGACATCTTGAATCAGGTCGCTCAAGCGTAATGTCTGACGGAAGCAACGGTCGAGAAAGTAGCGGCGGCGCTCATCATCAACTGGCTTGTCTGAAAGCAGAATCTCAAGATAGCCACGGATAGAGCTCACGGGTGTCTTCAGTTCATGGGCGATGTTGGATGTCATCTCCTGCTTGAGTTGCCGGTTGCGCTGCCAGGCCGCCTCGGCTTCATGACGCAGCCGATTGGCTTCATCGGCCATCTGCCGCAGCCGCTTGTTTTTCAACATCAGGCGGATATAGAGCACCAAAATAAGGACTACAAGGATAAGCAGAATGATGTCAGACCAGTCCATAACCGAAACCTGTTTTGTTTACAATACGCTGACCCTCGGCGCCTAATTTCTTGCGTAAACGCGCGATATGCACATCCACCGAACGCTCTCCCACAAGCGTGTCGTCGGGCCACACAGCCTCCAATATCTCTTCCCTTGAGAAGAAGCGTCCCGGATGCTGTCGAAAGAGGTCAAAGATAAGATGTTCCCTCCTGGTAAGGCTAGGATATCTAGATAATCCTGTATCACTTGAACCAGCACTCCTACGCAGCACCGCCTTCACTCGCGCCAACACAGTGTCAAAGGAAAAGGGTTTGGTAATATAGTCGTCGGCCCCGATGCCGAAACCCTGCAACTGGTCATCATGTGCGTCGCGGGCAGTAAGGAAGATGACCGGTGTATTGTCGCCACATCGCCTCATCTCCTCCAACATCTCAAAGCCCGACATGCGGTCCATCATCACGTCCAGCAGAATAAGGTCGAAGCGCATACCCAGCATGCCCAGTGCCGCCTCCGCACTGGCCGCCGTCTCCACCTCGAAGCCCTCGGCCTCCAGATTGAAGCGCAGTATCTCACGCAGGTCTTCCTCGTCGTCTACAACCAATATCCGTGTCATACTTTAACAACGCTGGAAGATAAAAAATATTGCTATATGCGATATTTTTAATAATTTTGCAGCCCGTAAACAGCAAGTAAACCACCATGAAGAAGATCCTCGTTATGCTCTCCGTCCTGCTTGTCGCAGCCACTGCCACTGCACAGCTCAAGCCACGCCCCGACGCCTTCCCGCCGGAAGAAGAGCCACTCGGAAGCAAAGTGTTGAATATGGCCACCTCTGTCGAGCAGATGGCATCCTGGAATCGTTACCCAACCTATTCCGTCTATCTCTCAATGATGCAGGAATGGGCAACAGCATATCCCAACCTTTGCCGCCTCGACACCATTGGCACCAGCATCAACGGCCGTCTGATACTGAGCCTCGAAATCACTGCTCACCCCACCAACCCGACCCTACCAGAGTTCTTCTACTCCTCCACCATCCACGGCGACGAAATCACGGGCTACGTCATGATGCTGCGCCTGATAGACACGCTCCTGCACGGCTACGGCAGCAATCCACAATACACCAGCCTCATCAACCGCACCCGCATCTGCATCAACCCCCTGGCCAATCCCGACGGCACCTATTACGGGGGCGACAACACTGTACAGAACTCACGCCGCTATAACGCCAACAACGTCGATCTCAACCGCAACTACCCCAATCCCTTTAGCAGTGCAAAAGAGACACTGCAACAGGAGAATGCGGCCATGATATCCTACTTCGACCGTCACAACTTCCGCCTCAGCGCCAACCTCCATGGCGGCGCCGAAGTGATGAACTATCCCTGGGACACCTATACTTCGGCCCAACTTCCCCACCCAATGTCGGCCTGGTGGGTTGATGTATGCCGTCGCTTTGTCGACACTAGCCGCACCTATAATTCCAACCATTTCAATGACACCTACAGTTGCGGATATACCGCTGGTGGCGACTGGTACGTCATCACCGGCGGCCGCCAGGACTACTTCAACTACTACTATAACTGCCTCGAGCTCACTATGGAGATATCCACCACCAAGAAGCTGAGTAGCACCCAACTGCCCACCTACTGGAATTTCCTCCAACACTCACTGGTCAACTACATTGAAGAGATTCACACCCTGTTCCCCCACAACACCATCGAAGACGCCACCATTACCTACGGAGACATCCTATACTGGGCTGGCAGCGGCGATAACAGTGCTATCGTAGCCATCAATTGGGCCGACAGCGCTCTGGCGTGGGGCATCCGCTTCGCGCAAGACTCTATCACTGCACGACAGGCCCTGGACACCATTGCCACCCACGACTGGCGTTTCAGCTTTGATTCCTCGGCCATTGACATCCTCTATGCCGACTCCACCGACACGTTGCACATCACCCCTGGCTATCAATGGCAATGCCTGCTCAACGGTCATACTGCCAACGGCATGTCCACACGCCTCGGCTACGGAGACCTCATCAAATGGGGCGACCTTAGCGCAGCCGTATTAGCCGACAGTATCTGGAATGACGACAGCATCTGCTGGAACTACACTTATGTCTGGACCGACAGCATCTACCCCGTAAGCCTGCCTGACTCAACCAGTCCGTCTGACCCACCGAGTCCACCTAATCCACCCGTCAGCATTACCACAGTCGACGTCACAAGCCCTACAGTCTACCCCAACCCCGCCACCGACCGCATCACCATCAACTGCAACGATGGCACATCCGAAATATACGATATTACAGGACACCTACTACTGCGCAAACAACTGTCCAACAGCGACAACACCATAGACCTCTCCGGTCACGCTAAAGGAATCTACATACTGCGATGCGGAGGCGCGACAATTAAGGTCGTGAAACAATAACAAACAAAAAAAAGAGACTCGTTTGAGTCTCTTTTTTTGTGGTGGCATCGACTGGATTTGAACCAGTGACGCAAGGATTTTCAGTCCTTCGCTCTACCAACTGAGCTACGACGCCAAATGACGATTCAACTCTCAAAATCGGGTGCAAAATTACTAACTTTTCGGAAACTGGCCAAATTTTTTTTCACCCCTCAGCTCCATCCACAACCTTCTCTTCTGATTTCTTGTGTTTTGTAGAGATAAAAATTTGGTCAATCAAGAGCCAGAAAACACCAATTGTGATAGCTGCATCGGCCACATTGAAGATGCCGCTGAAGAATTCGAAGTGCTGTCCTCCAACCAACGGCATAGCAGTCGGCCAATCAAACTCAAACAGAGGAAAATAGAACATATCCACCACCTTGCCAAAGAATAGTGGTGCATAGCCCCCTTCAGGCGGGAAGAGCATGGCAACAGAATACTCGCTCTCGCTGAATATCAACCCATAGAAGCAGCTGTCAATCAGGTTGCCTACTGCTCCGGTAAAGATCAGCGACAAGCTAATCGTCAGCGACAAGCGTGTTTCACGCTTCACAAGCTTTACCACATACCATGCCACCAGTATCGACGCCACCAACCGCAGCAGCGTCAGTATCAACTTTCCGACTTCACCGCCCACCGACATACCGAACGCGAAGCCCTCGTTCTCCACGAAGTGTATGCGGAACCAGCTCCCCAGCACATTGTACTCCTGGCCGATGTACATATTCGTCTTCACCAGTATCTTCACCACCTGGTCCACCACCAAAAGTGTTGCCACCATCACCGACAGCAGCCACGCCTGTTTCTTTTTGTTCATCTTTTCTCTCTTTGATTAATTTGTTCTATCAGTTCGTCGTACCACTCCTGACCGAATCGACGGACGAGCGGCTCTTTCAGATACACATACAGAGGTTCACCCTTGCCCTTGGCGGCAAGACAGATATCCCATTGGTGGTAGTTGACGGCCGTGAATTCGCCGTAGTTCTCCACGCGTATGGGATAGAGATGACAACTCATCGGCTTGTACAATCCCTGCAAGGCGCAGAGCGCACAGCCGTTGTCGCCATAGGTGATATAGGCGCAGGCTCCGCCGTCAACCAGCGGCGTCCCCAAGTCGCCGTCCTTGTCACGCACCGCCACGCCCTGTGCCTCCACTGCCGCACGTCCCTCCGGAGTGAGCTGCGGCAGCACCTCGGGCAACACCCGCTCCAGTTTCGCCACTTCCTCTTCCAGCAACGGTGCGCCACTATCGCCCTCCACACAGCAGGCGCCCTTGCACACACACAGGTCACATGCAAACCGGCAGTCGGCTATGTCATCGCTCACTATGCTATTCCCAACGACAATCATTTCAGTACCTCTATCATTTTATCGGCCAGCACCGCAGCCAGTTTATACTTCGACTCCACCGTCCAGCCCGCCACATGCGGGGTAAGCACGGTGTGTGGGCATTCCATCAGATACTGCACCGATTCCGGCACCTCTCCCAATCCGTCAGCCTGCATGTTCTCATATTCTAGCACGTCCAGGCCTGCGCCGAGCACCTTGCCACTCTCCAATCCCGCCACAAGGGCTTCGGTGTCAACCACCGCCCCGCGAGAGGTATTGAGTAGGTAGAACGGCTTAGCCATAGCCTCGATAAAGGTGGCGTCCAGGTAGTGATGTGTCTCGTCGGTCAGCGGCACATGGAAACTCACCACATCAGCCTCCTGCTGCAATCTCTCTAACGTCACCTGCTCTATTCCCTTTACCTCATCCTCACGATACTTGTCATAATACATCACCCGGCAGCCGAAGCCCGTCAGTCGCCGTGCGAAGGCCTGTCCCATGTTGCCCATACCGATGATGCCCACTGTCAAGCCACCCAGTTCGCGGCCGCGGTTGGCCTCACGCTGCCACATGCCCTTCCGCACCTCGGCATCAGCGCGGGCGATGTTGTCAAGCAGCGCCAGCAGCAGACCCACCGTGTGTTCTCCAACCGCATCGCGGTTGCCCTCGGGCGAATTCAGACAACGCACCCCGTGCGCCTCAGCATAGTCGACATCGATAGTCTCCATCCCGGCCCCCACCCTGCCGATGCAGCGCAGCGACGGCACAGCGTCGATGAAAGCCTTGTCGATATTCACTTTGCTCCTCACCACCAGCCCGACGCAGCCCTGCGCTGCCTGCGCCAGCGATTGGTAGTCGTGGTCGGGTTCCACACTGACCTCGAAGCCTGCCTCTTGCAGCCTTTTCTCAAGCACGTCGTGCGTGCGGTCCGCTATGAGGATTTTCATCATCTCTCCGTCAGTTTCCGTTCACTTTTGTCTTGAACCGTACCCTCGACAGCGCGGCGAAGACTCCTATCCCGTTCTTCACATTGCAGTGCACCTGGGTGGGCTCTTGGAAGAAGTCGTCTCCGTCGTCACGCGCCATCTCGACACTCTGCTCGTAGAGGAACCTGTCGCGCGACAGCGCCACCACCTCCACCTCGACATACTTATGAATAGTGAGGCCCGTCTCGTCGTCGTAGGTGCTGCTACTTCCCGTGAGGCGTATCTCGTGGTGCTCACCGTCCAGGTTCTCGTCAGTGAAATAGAGCTCCACCATGTTGGCGTCCACACCGCCCTCGATGTCCACATCGGTCACCGAAAACGAACTGATGGCGGCGTCGTTGCAGCCAAACAGCATAAGCTCAGGACCGGTGCCCATGGTGTCAATCACCTCGTTCCCGTTGCCGTCGGTATAGGTAAACATCGCCGTGTCATACTGATACAGCCTCACCGCATAGTAGTTGGCCTCGCCCGCTGGGTCGGCCAAGGTGAAGCGTATGTCATAGGTGGTGTTCCCGTTCACCGTGGCACCTTCTATCACTCGCACTCCCGACAGTGCCGGCTTCTTCGGCACCACTGTGCTGGCCGTCAGCACCTCATGCCCCGGCACGGTCACCTTCAGGTCAATCTTGTCGCCCACCTGCGGCACATAGCCCGTCACATAGGTCCCGCTGTCGTTCACCGTCACCACCCCCTGCACCGCACCGTTGACCGTCAGCCCCACGGCGGCGTTATCAATAGGGGTGAAGTAACTGTCGGATGCGTCATGCCATCCGTATATCAAGTGGCTGTAGGTGAGCCTCACGCTGAGGGTGTCGCCCTCCTCCACCATGCCCATAGCCACCGGCTTGGGCACAATGCCGTCGGTGTCGAGCGGTATCTCCTTCTCGCATCCCGTCCACAGCAGGGCGGCGGCAATCAGCACATATATCTTCTTTTTCATCGGCATTCAGAATTTGTAGGTATACGATACCGACGGCAGTATCGGGAACAGCGAACGCTGCATGAGCACCGTCTTGTACTCGCTGCCGTCGCTGGAGTAGTACTTCGTGCTGGGGTATATGATAAACGGGTTCTGCCGGTTGTAGGCGTTATACACACTCACATTGATTGTGCGGCTGCCACGGGTAAACTTACGGTGGAAGTTGAAACTCAAATCCATCCGATGGTAGGCCGGCAGGCGGTAGTTGTTGCGCTGTTCAACGAAATAGGCCGAGCTGGGATAGTAGTAGACGTCCTCCGGCGCCTCGGTCTCAAAGCGGTGGTAGGCCAGCGTGGCGGTATTGCCGGTGCTATAGACCCATGTCAAGCCGCAGTCGAAGCGGTCGTTAGGCCGATACTGTAGCGTCAGCGAGAGGTCGTGGATGCGGTCGTACTTGGCCGGGAAGGCGGCTCCGTCGTTGAGCTCATCAAACTGGCGCCAGGTGCGGCTCCAGGTGTAGCCCAACCAGCCCGTGAGGTTGCCCACACTCTTCTGCGCCAAAAACTCCACGCCGTAGGCCCACCCGCGGCCCAGGCACACCTTGTCCTCCCAGTTGGAGCTGGTGCCGAAGAACGAGCTTCCGGGCTTGTACTCCATCAGGTTGTCCATATTCTTGTAGTAGCCTTCGATACTGAAATTCACCAAGCTGCGCCAGTCGTAGAACACGCCGAGCGCCACCTGGCGGCTATTCATCGGCGCTATGCGTGCCGTCACCGGCACCCACAGATCGGTGGGCAGACTGATATTGCTGCTCGAGAGCAGGTGCAGATACTGTGTCATGTAGCTGTAGCCGGCCTTCACCGAGATGTCGTCGGTCACCATAAAGCGGCCGCTCAGTCTCGGCTGCACCGAGGGGTAGAAGACGCCCTGCACCGCGAAGCCGCTCAGCGCCACCCCCGCGTTGATTTTCAAGGCGTCGGTCAGCGCCCAGTCGTCCTCGGCATAGAGCACCATCTCCTGCGCCCTGACGCGGCTCTGGCCGAAGGTGGTGTCCTGGCTCACCGTGGTGTCCGTGTCGCTGAAGGCCAACTTGGCTCCCAGCACCTCGGGGGTGAAGATATGGTGTGTCATCCACGTGCCGAAGTGGATGCTGTGCTCCGGCGCGGGGGTATAGTCGAAGTCGGCTCGCGCCGTGAGGTCGTGGATACCGCTGTTATAGTCCATCTCTATCTTGCTCGTCTGAAGCTGGCTCATGTGGTAGCCATAGTGCATCTCGTCCTCGGTTCCCAGCGAAAGGTCGTTGCGGTAGCGTGTGTACGAGCCCGAGAGGTTCATGAACAGCCTGGGGCTAAGCTCATAGTTCCACCTCACGGCCGTAGCCAGGTTGCCCCAGTTGTAGCCCAGCTTGAGCCATGCGTTGTAGCTGTCGTCGCCGCTCTCGCCCATCTTGGCACGCAGAAACAGCTTGTCGTCGCCCATATAGAAAGTGCCGTAGAGGCGGCTGCGGTCGCTGAAGCGATGCGTCACCTTGGCATTCAAGTCATAGAAGTAGTAGCCCGCGCTGAGGTTCTTCAGCCCCTCCGACTGCGACGCCGCAAGCATCAGAATCGGCTGTATCAGCAGGTCGCCGTAGGTGCGGCGTGCCGAGAGGCTCAGCGTGGTCTTCTCCTTTATCACCGGACCCTCCACGCTCACCTTGGCGGCCAGCAGGCCCAGCGTGGCGCCGCCGTGCCATTCCTTGTCGTTGCCGTTGTTGGTGGTGATATCGAGCACGCTGGATATGCGTCCCGTGAAATGGGCCGGGAAGCTGCCCTTGTAGAGGGTCACGTTCTTCAGCGCATCGCTGTTGAAGGCGCTGAAGAAGCCCCCGAGGTGGTTCACGTTGTAGAGCGGTATGCCGTCCAGCAGAAACAGGTTCTCGTCGGGCCCGCCGCCACGCACATAGATGCCGCTGGTGCCTTCGGTGCCGCTCTGCACGCCCGGCAGCAGCTGCACGGCCTTCAGCACATCGGCCTCGCCGAACATCACAGGCACCAGCTTGATCTGCTCCACCGGCACCTCGATGGCGCTCATCTGGCTCACCTTGGGGCTGTTCATTCGCTCGGCCGTGATGGTCACCTCCTCAAGTTCCAGCGCAGGTTCCAGCGCCACATTGACCTTGCTGTTGCCCTCCAGGCTCACCGTCTGCCGATGGGGCTGGTAGCCGATGTAGGTCACCCGCAGGTCGGCCGAAGCCGCCTTCAAGGTCAGCGTGTAGCGTCCATAGGCGTTGGTGACGGTACCCTTGCCGCTGGCCATGTCGACCACCGTGGCGCCGATTAGCGTCTCGCCCGTCTGGGCGTCGGTCACCGTCCCGCTCACCGTCTGCCCCCAGAGGGACAGCGGCCACAGCCAAACGGTGCACAGCACCAATAGCAACCCCAATCTATATCTCATCATTCTTAATCTCCTTGAACTCCTTGAACTCCCTGAACTCCCTGAACTCCTTATACTCCTTGCACTCCTTAGTTTCTCACCGCCTCATCCTCGTCGTCGTCCGGCTCGGGATCATGGTTCCGGAGAATCTTGGGGCGCTTGTATTCGCGCAGCGTCTCGCCTGCCACAATACCTGTGGGCACAGCTATGATAGAGTAACCCAGCAGCATCACCAGCACTGCGAGGAAGCGGCCTCCTCCTGTAACAGGGGCCACATCGCCGTAACCCACCGTGGTGATAGTCACCACCGCCCAGTAGATGCCCGTCAGAATGCTGTCGAAGGCCTCGTTCTGGTCGCTCTCGAAACTGAACATCAGAGTGCCCAGTATCACCGATGCCACCAACACAAAGAGCATAAATATCAGTATCTTGATGGCACTGTTGCGCATCGCCACCAGCAGATGTATGGACTCCTCCTGGAAATGCTTCATCTTGAAGATTCGGAAAATACGCATCACTCGCAGCAATCGCAGCACTGTCAGCGCTTGCGTGGCAGGCACAAAGATGCTCAGGTAAGCAGGGAAGATGCTCAGGAAGTCGATAATGCCCCAGAACGAGAAGACATACTTCCATGGCTTTTTGAGGCAGTAGACGCGCAGATAGTACTCGAAGGTGAATATCAGGGTGAAGCCCCACTCCAACACCTTGAAGACGAGGTACGACACCGACAGGTGCGCCCTCCCCGTCATGGTGGTCGTGGTACCCATCAGGCTGTCCACCACCAGCAGCACGATATTAAGCAATATCAGCACCAGCAACCACACGTCGAAGCGCTTGCCGGCAGGCGTGTCGCTCTTGAAGATAATCTCATAAATCCGCTGCTTCTTGATGTTGCGGTAGCGTTTGGGCAGCAGCAAGCCGAACAGGATCTTGTGCATCACGGCGCCGATGAAGTTGATGACCTTGCGGCCCATGCCACGCCAGTCGGCCTCGACAATCCACCGATACACACGCCCAAATAGGCTCTTTATTTTATCCTTGGCACTCATAGTCCAATCTGTTTTCATGTTCGGGAACAAAGATTGCCTGCGCAGCACGCTGCACGTCGACAGCGGTGACGCGGCGGTATTCCTCCGGCTCGCGGTTCACCAGCTCCGTGTCGCACAGCCATGTGTAGTAGCACAGCCCCAGGGCGCGGTCGGCAGCCTTGTACTGGCTGTAGACAAACGTGTTCTCGTATTTGTTGATTACTTTCTGCAGTTCGTACTCTCCCACACCTTCTTCGGCCAGGCGGCGGGCTTCGGTGCGCAGCGCCTCGGCGCCCTCGTCGGTAGTGACACCCTCGCGCAACTTGCCACTCAACACCATCAAGCCCGGGTCGCGTTCGCCCGTGACACAGGCGTCGACCTCACTGAACAAGCCCCGTTCGTGCACCAGCCGGCGCACTAGTCGGCTTGACTCGCCGTTGCCCAGCACGTCGCTCACCAGGTCGCAGGCCCTGAACATCGCATCGCCACTGCCGCACATCGGCCAGGCCAACGTCACCATCGGCAGCGGTACATTGCGCCGCACCGTCAGATGCCGTGCCTCTTGCTGCACAGGCTCCACAGGTAATGATGAGTGATGAATGGTGAATGATGAATGGGAGTCCGGGGTTCGTGATTCATCATTCATCATTCCGAATTCATCATTGACCAGCGCCAGCTGGTCCTCATGCTTCATCGGGGCCGCTACGGCAAGGATGGCGTTATCGGGACGGTACCAGCGGCGATGAAAGTCCACTACGTCGTCCAGGCTGGCCTCCGCCACATGCCGTATGTCGGCGCCAATGGTCGGCCAGCGGTAGGGGTGCACCTTATAGCACAACGGCCGCAGCAGCAGCCACTTGTCGCCATAGGGCTGGTTCATATAGCGCTGGTTGTACTCCTCGGTCACCACATGCTGCTGCACCTCCAATGCCTTCTGCGTCAACTCTAAACCGCCCATACGGTCGGCCTCAAGCCATAGCGCCGTCTTCAATCCGTCGACGGGTAGGGTGACATAATAGTTCGTGTAGTCGCAGTTGGTGAAGGCGTTGCTCTCGCCCCCCAGGCTGCTCACCACACGGTCGAAGTCGGGCACCTGCCGTGTACCGCCAAACATCAGGTGCTCAAACAGATGGGCAAACCCTGTACGCTGCGGGTCCTCGTTGCGCGAACCCACCGCATAGAGCATGTTGACCGTCGCCATCGGCGTGTCCCACGCCTCGTGCGTCAGCACCGTCAACCCATTGGATAATATGTGTTTCACATACTCAATCATGGCACCTAATAAGGTGCAAAGATACAACTTTTTTTACACATCTATAATATAATTTACTATTTACAGACTAATCTCCTGATTATAATACACATACATCCCCACTCCACGCACTCCCGGACTTCCTCCTTTCACCTCTCTCCACTCACCTTTCACCTCCGCTTCCCCTCCGCTTCCCCTCCGCTCGTTCTACGGTCGTTCTACGGTCGTTTAACGCTCGTTCTACGGTTTTTTACCGTTAAACGACCGTAGAAGGAGCGTAGAAGGAGCGTAGAAATACCCTTCAGGATGCTGTGGGAGTGGCCATTAGGAAGGTGGCCGGAAAAAAAATTTGCAAAAGTCGGAAATTATCCCTATATTTGCACACAGAAACATATTCCAACGAAACACCTAGCAGACTGGTATTCTGGAAAATAATTGCAATATGGACGGTCGGATTGGATACAGATGGAGGCGACAGACCGCACGGTGTGCGGCACTGCTGTGCCTGCTGGCTTCGCTGCTGTGGCAGCCGGCAGAGGCGCAATGTCCCAACTGGTCGACCTCGGGACGCGACTTCTGGGTGATGTTCCTCCAGAACTACTCCATCAACGACGGCCTTTCGTTGGTAGCCACGGGGCCTGTCGGCGCGCAGGTGCGTGTGCGCAACCAGCGGTTGGGACTGAACCAGATGAAAATAATTGGCAGCAGCGGCGTGGTGAGCTTCGACATCAGCGCCACCTACGGCTACTCCCAGGCCAATGGCCAGGTGCAGGACTTCGGCCTCCTGGTGACCTCGACACGCGACATATCGCTCTACGCCTCGAATTTTGGCAGTGCCACTTTCGACATAGCCACCATATTGCCCACGTCGACACTGGGCATTGAGTACATGGTGCAGACCTGGCCGAACGGTGCAGCGGGCGGCGCCGAGGTGGGATTTGTGGCTACCGACGACAGCACGGAGCTGACCATGACGCTGCCCTGCGCGACTAGCGCACCAAGCCATAGTGCCGGCACTACCATCACGCAGATGCTGATGCGGGGGCAGACCTTCCAGATGTCGGCACAGGCGGGCCAAAGTTTCTCTGGCATGGTGGTGACGTCAAACAGTCGCCCCTTCGCCATGTTTGTCGGGCACAACTGCGCCAATGTGCCGACGACTAGCTGCTCAGCTTGCGACCACGTCTACGAGCAGATGCTGCCCCGCAACAACTGGGGCCGTACCTTTGTGCTGATACCCACGGCCGTGCGCACAGGAGGTGACGTAGTGATAGTGACTTCGTCGGAAAACAACAACACAATAAATTACGACGGCACGGTGGTGGCGACGCTGCAGGCCGGACAGACCCACGAACTGAATATGCCCAGCGGCGCGGCCCACCAACTGAACACCAGTAAGCCCTCGATGGTGCAGCTGATGCTGAAGGGTGCCGGCTGCGGCGGCCAACCGGGCGACCCAGCGGCGGTGACGGTGCCGCCAGTGGAGCAGGGACTGAAAAAGGTAACCTTCCAGGCCCTCAACACCGACCGTACCACAGCCCACTATGTAAATATCGTGACCCGCACCCACCAAGTAAGGGGCATGTCCATCGACAACAATCCCATAGACAATGCCTTCACAGCCCTGAACAACGGCTATAGTTATGCCCAGCTGTCGGTGTCGCCCGGCAACCACACGCTGCGCAACAGCGTAGGCTCTTTCGTGGCCTGGTTCTACGGCCTAGGTGAGTATGAGAGCTACGCCTACATCGCCGGCATGGCGCTGCGCAATCTGAACAACCAGCTGCTGGTGAACGGCGTGGACGAGCGTACCATCAGCGACTCGCTGACGGCGTGCGTGGGCGACACGGTGGTGTTCGAAGTGGTGTCGCACGACACGACAGCCCGTGCAGAATGGTGGGACAACGGGGTGTGGCTGACCAACAACCAGAAACGCATCACGCAGGTGTTCGACAGCGCAGGGCGCCACGACGTGTTGGCCGTGGTGCTCTCCTGGTGCGACACGCTGTCAGCGACGGTATATGTGCTTGACTCGCCACGCGACACAGTAAAAGCCAGCATCTGCATCAACGAAACATACACTTGGAACGGCAAGAACTATGACACAGAAGGGTTCTATCCCGAGGTGTTCCGCGCCGCCAACGGCTGCGACAGCACGGCGGTGCTGAACCTGCATGTACAGACATCGGACCCCGAGCGGATAGCCGACAGTATGTGCCATGGACGCGACTACATCTGGCACGACCGCATACTCAACAGCCCAGGCGAATACGAGGCGACCTTCACCTCATCGGCGGGGTGCGACTCAACGGTGATACTGACCCTGACTGAGGTGATGCCGCTGCGCGGGGCGATGCGCTATGAGTCAGACTGCCTCCATAAACGCTACACCCTTCATGTCGACAGCACGCTGCTGGCGTCGAGCGACGCCTTCCGCTGGCTGTCCGTGCCGCCCGACACTGTGCTCGAAGGCCATCCCACAGCGCCGTCGCCCGAGGTGAGTCCCGAGGTTGCCACCCTCTACACACTGCGCTACCGCTACCACGGGTGCGAATTCGACACCAAGATGCTGCTGGAGCCGCCCGAATGGCCCGAAGCGAAGATGGAGGTGAACCCCGATGTGCTGACCTACGACCACTCCTCCTTCGACGCCTACGATATCACCCATAACAACATCAGCCGCGTATGGACGGTGGACGGCGAATACGCCGGCGAACTGGTGCACCTGCACGGCGCGGTGGATCCGTCGGTCGACAGCGTGGTGATAGGGCTGACGGTGTACAACGGCACTTGTACCGACAGCACGGTACGGGTGTTGCCGGTGAGCCACGCCACGGTGTGGATTCCCACAGCCTTCACCCCCACCGGTGACGAAGCGAGCTACTTCCGCATCGTCATGCAGGAAATCGAGGGGGCCGAGATGAGCATCTACAACCGCGAGGGACTGCTGATGTTCCGCACCGACGACCCCGCCAAGGGCTGGGACGGCACCCACAACGGACGCCCCTGCACCCAGGGAGCCTATGTGTGGACCCTGACCTACCGCACCGAGTTGCATCCCACGGAGACACAGAGCCGTACCGGCACGGTGCTGCTGCTGAGATAAGCGCGGCACAGAGCGACAATTACACAAAAGACATACATCATGCAAGGCAATTTCACCTACCACAACCCCACCAAGCTCTACTTTGGTGAGGACGCCATGGGCCATCTGGCCGAAGAACTGAAGAAATACGGTCCCGTCGTCATGCTCAGCTACGGCGGCGGAAGCATCAAGCGCAACGGCATCTACGACGCCGTCACGGCTGCCTTGAAGGAGGCTGACAAAACGGTGGTCGAGGACCCGGGCGTGATGCCCAACCCCACCTACGAGAAGGTGATGGAGGGCTGCCAAAAGGTGCGCGACCACAAGGTCGACCTCATCCTGGCGGTGGGTGGCGGTAGCACCATCGACTATGCCAAGGCCGTCAGTGCCAGTGCTTACTGCGAAGAAGATGCTTGGCAGAAATACTGGGTAAACCAGAAGAGTCCCGACAGCAAGACGGTTCCCGTGGGTGCTGTGCTGACGATGGTGGGTACCGGTTCGGAAATGAACGGCGGTAGCGTAATTACCAACAGAAAAGAGGGATTCAAGAGGGGCAAGGTGTTTGGCACCGCGCTGTTCCCGAAGTTCGCCATCCTCAACCCGCGCTTCACCATGACAGTACCGCAGTACCAGATGGTGGCGGGTTTTTTCGACATCATGAGTCACCTGATGGAGCAGTACTTTGCCGGCATGGCCGACTGCACCACCGACTATATCAACGAGGGCCTCATGCGGTCGCTGATACATGCTTCGCTCATCGCCGCCAAGAACCCGCAGGACTATGAGGCCCGCGCCAACATCATGTGGACGGCCACCTGGGCGCTCAACACGTTGCTGAAATGCGGCAAGGGTGGCGACTGGGAGGTTCACCAGATAGGCCATGCCATAGGTCTCGTCACCGATGCCACGCACGGCATGACGCTGGCCAGCGTCTCGTTGCCTTACTACCGCCACGTGATGCACGACGGGCTGCACCAGTTCAAGCGCTTCGCAGTCAATGTCTGGGGCGTCCGTCCCGAAGGCAAGAGCGACGAGCAGGTGGCCAAGGAAGGCCTGGCCTGCCTGGAGGCGTGGATGACGGAAATCGGTGTGGTGATGCACTCCAAGGAGTTGGGCGTCTGCGAAGAGAACCTGGAGCAGGTGGCCGACGCCGTCCTGATTCTCCCCGTGGGCTACCGTACGCTGACCCGCGACGAGGTGGTGGAGATACTGCGGGAAAGCATGTAAGTTTTATTAAGAATAAAAAAACGGCTGCCGCATTTCCTTGCGGCAGCCGTTTTTGTCTTATGTATATGGCGTTGTGATTTAGGCTTAGAACATGTAACCCATCTTGATGTAGAGGTTGCTGAACTTGCCGTTGTCCTGCTTGTCGAAGGCCGTGGCCCAGTCGACCGAGAGGACGAAGTTGTCGTTCATGGCCACCTTGAGGCCCAATCCACCGCCCAGGTGGGGACGATAAAGTCTATTGACATTATCGATATTGGTCATGTCGTCGGTCACGGGTGCTCCTATGTGCGGGTTGTGCGACACCATGCGGTAAGGCTGCACCACCATACCTGCGTCGAGGAAAGGGACAAGACCCAGGTAGAACATATTCTTTCCCACTTTCAGGCTTGCCACGCGTGTGCGCAGCTCGACGTTGGCGAAGGCCACGCCGGGGGCGAGGATGCGGTTGCGCATGATACCGCGCACCGAGTTGGCGCCGCCCAGACCCTCGTAGATGACGCGCTGCATGTAGAGCTGGTTGAGGTAGGTGTTGAGGTAGAAGGGGCTGTCGCCGGCCAGGTTGAGCTGGGTGCCCACGCGGTAGGCGAAGATGATACGGTCGGTATAAAGCGAGAGATACTGGCGGAAGTTGAAGTTGAACTTCAGGTTGTTGTAGTCGCTCATGTCGCCCAGGCCGGCGTAGTAGGTGAGGAAGGCGTCGGTGTGGATGCCGCGGGTGGGGTTCTGCAAGCGGTCGCGGGTGTCGTACGTGACGCCGCCGTGCAGGTAGGGGTGAGAGCCACCGTTGGCCTCGGCGGGGCTTATATAGCCGTCGGCCACATAATAGTCGAACAGCGTCACCGTGTCGGGCAACATGTTCTCCTCTTTCTTGGTGAAGGAGTTCAGCCGG
>JAFXXI010000029.1 GCA_017542345.1 Bacteroidales bacterium | reverse complement strand
GTGGCCTGTGCGTTGCGTCAAATGGAATAGTCGCGCTTAACGAGGCGGTAGAACTGGGTGGAGAACACCGCAGCACAGACGCCTATGACTGCGACCGTGAGGATGTTTACAATCAACCCGACGTGTTCCAGTGACATGGGTTGTGTAAACAGAGGCATTTCAATGGCCGGACTTTGCACCACGATGGGGTGCAGCATCAGGTAGAAGGCGGATAGCACGCCCGCCACGCCGCCTGCGGCGAACGCCACCACCAAACGGCTGCGGTAGCGGCGACGCTCCTTCTCGAACAGCTGTCGCACCGCGTCGGCGGCATCCAGTTTGGCCGCCAGCCGCTGCATATATTCATCGCCGTCGCCCAGGTCGGGACGATAGTCGGCGAGCATCGCCTTAAGTGTCTCGTTCTGTTTCATGGTGTCAGTGATTTGCGTAAAAGTTTAAGTCCGCGCGAAAGTCTTTGCCTTACCGCTACGGTGTTGCTGTGGGTGATAGCCGCGATCTCGGCAATGCTGTAGCCTTCGATATGGAAGAGCAGCACAGCGGCGCGTGACTGCTCCGGCAGTTCACGGATGGCCGCATAGAGTGCCTCGTAGCGGAACGCCGCATCGGCATCCATGCCCGACCGGGCTGTGCAGGCAGCGTTGTCCGGCAGCCGTTCCAAGCGCGGCCGCTTGGCGTGGTCGAGCAGGGTGCGGTAGGCAATCTTATAGAGCCAGGTACGGAATGTGTACCGTTCCACAAAACTGTCGGCCGACATGTAGGCTTTGACTAGTGCCTCCTGCGCTATGTCCTCGGCTTCGTCGCGGTCGCCGCAGCACAGGGCTAGCAGAAACCTGCGTAGAGGTTCCTGCTCGGCTGTTGCCAGCTCTATGAATCGCTCGCGCGTCATTGCCCTTTATTAATCACCAATAATCATTTTTCTTTCAGATTCTCACGCTCCTCGGCCTCAATCTCCTTGCTGAGCATACGGCGTCCGACGAAGTAATAGACCAAGTATCCGATGCCGAGGGCAAGTAAGGCGATGCCTCCTAGCGATATCATTTCGTCGGTATTCCCCGCATTGTATCTTACTATTTTAGCTACAAGTAAGACGGCTCCGAAGATGGTGAAGGAAAGGCCCCATAGCAATTTGCCGAGCAACCGCTCTTTGATACTCTTCTGAGGCTTGTTGAGGCTCTTCATCAATTCCTCCGGCATTTCGCCCGAACCTTTCTCCAGGGCGGCAAGGACCACCTCGGCTCGCTTGTTGGTCTCGTTCACTTTGCGGCGGTAACTGAGTATGGCAATCAAGATCGGGATGGAGAATATGATCGCGCATATCACTATATCTTCGAAGACGCTCGACAACCACCAAGGAGTTGCACTCAATAAAACTGTCAAGGTATTCATGTTTTTTTTGTTTTTTGCGTTAAACTTTATTGTTTGTTTTCCGAACCGGTTCGCCTATTAAACGACTAAGCACCCCGAAATGTGACATCGGGGTGCAATTTTTTTTAGAAATTTTGACTATATCCGTGCCAGTGTTGCTGTAATCGTCACAGTATCTGCGCCGTGTGGTTCTTGGTGTCGACTTTGCCGATGGCGTCGACGATGACGCCCTTCTCGTCGATGACGTAGGTGGTGCGCAGGGTGCCCATTGTCACTTTGCCGTAGTTCCTCACTTCATTTGATTGATTCTTCGGTGTTCGGTTCCCCATTCTGGGGTTCTTCTTCTCGCCCCACGCCTCGTAGGCTTTCAGGATGGTCATGTCGGTGTCGGCGATAAGGTGGAACGGCAGCTGGTACTTCTCGATGAAGCGCTGGTGCGAGGCGGCGCTGTCCTTGCTCACGCCCAGCACCTGGTAGCCGAGGGCGAGGAAACGCTCGTGGTTGTCGCGCAGGTCGCAGGCTTCGGCGGTGCATCCGGGGGTACTGTCTTTCGGATAGAAGTAGAGAACAAGCTTCTTGCCTTTATAATCGGCGAGGCTCACACGCTCGCCCGTCTCGGTTGTGCCCTCGAAGTGAGGGGCTTTGGTGCCAATCTGTAACATATCTTTGAGTGTTTCTTATTTCACATTGACTTTATTCCAAATCTTCGCCTCCAGCCAGTTGGGCAACAGTTTGATGAGTGCGGGAACCAGGTAGTTCATCGCGCCGGGTTTCACCGCATGGCGATGGCGCAGCATGCCGCGCAGCGCGCGTCGCACCAGCCGCTGCGGTGTGCGGATAAGGCCTACGGCGATGCCCAGCTTCATCAGCCTCGGCTTCATCTGGTAGAGTGGCGTGGCCACCGCGGCGGGCAGCACCGTAGTCACCCACACGCCGTATGGCCGCATCTCGTGGTAGAGCGACTTGGAGTAACTCTTCAGGTAGGCTTTCGTGGCCGCATACATCGTGATGCCCGGCGCGGGAATCTGCGCCGTCATCGACGACATATTGACGATGAAGCCCCTCCGGCGCTCCTTCATGGCCTCGCCGAAGAGCATCGTCAGCCGCGTGGGCGTGGCCACATGCAGCTGCAGCATGGTGAGGGCCTTGTCCTGCGTGGCGCTGTCAATCTCGTGGAAGAAGAACATGCCTGCGTTGTTGACCAGGATGTCGATGTCGAGCTGCTGCTGGCGGCAGTAGTTCCACACCGCGTCGGCCGCCCCGTCCCGTGCCAGGTCCATATAGAGCCCCCACGCCTGCACGCCATACTCCTTGGAGAGTTCCACGGGGAGCTTCTCCAGCAGTTCCCGCTGGATGGACACCATCAGCACGTTGCAGCCCTTCGCAGCCAGCTGGCGGCAGTATTCCCAGCCCATGCCCGATGTGCCGCCGGTAACCAGCGCGTTATATCCTTTGATGTCTTTCATCTTCATTCTTTACAGTTCCACCGCCGGCCAGCCGTAGTCCTGATAGTAGCGGTAGGGGAGGCTGTTCTGCTTCACATATTCGGCGAGCTGCTCGCGGCGGACGGCTTCGCGCACCTGTTCGTTGGAGTGCATGTTCTGGTAGATGTCGTAGTGCTCGCCGAAGATACGGCGGGCGCTGGCGTCGTTGCCGGCCCCGTCGACGGTCTGCTCGAAGGAGAGCACCTTGTAGACGCCGTCCTTCTTCTCGAGGGTCATCAAGCCCGAGTGGTTGCCGCCGGAGACGCACTTCAGCGTGTCGCCCGCGCGATTGTACCACAGCACCCAGAAGTCGCCCCAGACGCGGAGCGAGTCCTCATGCACCATCATCAGCACCGGGATGCAGCGCTCGCCCTTCTGGTACTGTTCGCCAATCTCGCTCACCAGGTAGTCGCTGATGGCCTGCCGGACGGCCTGCTCCTCGCGGTTGATGGCGATATGGCGGATGCAGTCGGCCTTATGCCCATCAAAGTCGGACATCAGCCAGCGGCCGTCCACCTTCTCCATATAGAGCTTGTGCTCCTCAATGTCGCTCTCGGGGTCGAAGCTTCCGTCCTCCCACACCTGGCGCACGCTGATGGTGGCCACAGCATGGCTCTTGTCAATCATCTCCACGCCCTCGACGGTATAGTCGGCCATCGTGCCGCCGTTGCCGGTGACGAAGTAGTAGAGCCACTCGTGGTCCATCGCCTCGTGGTTGGGCAGGCGGTTGAACATTGTGTCGAGCACGTTGTAGAAGTCCTCCGTCATATAGTCGCGCGACTGCTCCATCAGCTCGTGGTCGGGGATATACTTGCACAGCTCCTCGGCGCGTTCCTTCAGCTGCTGCTCACTCTCGCCGCAGGCGGTCAGAAGCAGTGCGGCTGCCAGCATCAAAAGTGTCTTCTTCATAGTTGGTTTATTTTACGGGTTCCACATGGAGCGTGATATGTGTCCGTTCACCGAAGCGGGCCTTCAGCGCCTGCTCTATCTCGCAGGTGCGGGCATGGGCTTCGGCCAGCGGCATCTGGCCGTCCATGCGTATGTGCAGCTCTATGGCGTAGCGGCTGCCGATGCGGCGGGTGCGCAGGTGGTGCGGGTCGCGCACATCGGGGAAGGTGCCAACGACCTCCAGTATCTCGCGCTCCACCTCGTCGGGCAGCGAGGCCTCCATCAGCTCGTCGATGCCCTGTTTGAGCAGCTTCCACGCCACACGGAGTATGAAGAGCGACACAATGAATCCCGCCATCGGGTCGAGCACCGTCCAGCGGTGTCCCAGCACGATGGCGCCACCGATGCCCAGCAGGGTGCCCAGCGACGAGAGGGCGTCGCTGCGGTGGTGCCATGCGTTGGCCTCTACGGCGGGCGAGTTGAGCCTGCGGCCACGCCGCACGGTATACTGATACACCAACTCTTTCAGCACGATGGACACCGCCGCCGCCCACAGCGCCAGCATGCCCGGCGCCGGCAGCTCGCCGCCGTGGTACCAGAAGAGCATCGCCGTGGCGGCTCGGTAGCCGATGCCCAGGGCCACCACCGTCAGGGCAATGCCGATAACCGTCGTGGCCAGGGTCTCATACTTGCCGTGGCCATAGTCGTGGCCGCAGTCCTCGGGCTTGCCGCTGATGCGCACGAACACCAGCACCACGGCATCCGTCAGCAGGTCGGAGAGCGAGTGCACCGCGTCGGCCGTCATGGCGGCGCTATGGCCCACAATGCCCGCTACGAACTTGAACGCCGTCAGCAGCACGTTCACCGCGCTCCCCACCAGCGTCACCTTGAATATCTCTTTCTCGCGCTCCATTGTTTTTCGACCGTTTTTCGGCTTGCAAAGATACAAACTATTTGCCATTTCGCCAAATAAATGTATCTTTGCAGTGTGAAACGAAAACTACTATATCATATAAAACACTAAAACCCAGACGAAATGAGAAACTCCTTTAGGACTCTGCTTGCGGCCTTTGCGGTCGTGACGATGGTGGCCTTTGTTGGCTGCTTCAAGGATGATACCAACGACACCAACGGAGATGACACATTCATTCCATCTCCTGGCCCCGATCCTCGGCCCGTACCCGAAGGATGGGTGGATCTCGGCCTGCCGAGCGGTCTACTATGGGCCACGTGCAACCTCGGTGCCATTACCCCCGAAGAGTACGGCAACTACTACGCTTGGGGCGAGGTAATAGGCAAGAATACCTTTAATTGGAGTACATACCGCTATGGAAGTGCTGAAGGCAGCATGACCAAGTACTGTCCCATGAGCGGATGGGGCCGCGACGGCTATCAAGATGGTTTGACCACGTTACAACCCGATGACGATGCCGCCACGGCAGTCCTGGGTAATGGTGCCCGTACTCCAACGATAGAAGACTGGGCTGAACTGGTAAGCAATACTACCGAGGATTGGGTGGCACAAAATGGCGTTTACGGACGCAAGTTCATCGCTGCTAACGGTAACAGTATCTTCCTGCCCGCTGCTGGACGAAGAATAGATACAGTGTCAGTTGATGACAATACTGGATACTATTGGTCGTCTTCGCTCTCCTGGAACGACTATGGCTATTACTATCCACCGCAGGCATGGTGCTTCGAATTCAGTTCGGACAATCGGGTATATTCCAGAGCCTTTCGCTACTATGGTCTTTCCGTCCGTGCTGTGCGGGCAACTCAGAACTAACCTTTGCTGTCGTCGGGCGGCTTGACGGAACGGTCGGCCGACGGAGCGTCAACCGAGCCTCGCTGCCGGTCGGGCTGCTGCCCGACGGCGACGGGGCTTTCTTCGTTGCCGGCCTCCTGCGGAGATGCCTCGGTCGCAGTGTCTTCCAGCGGCCCGAAGCCTATGTATATCGTCTCCGACCAGCGGCCGGCATTGTCCTGCACCATGCCCCACAGCTGCACCTCGTGGCCGCCGAACAGCTCCGGCAGCGCCACCGACATGCGCCCCTCGCGGCGGTAGACAGGCGCCGCCAGGAATCCGCGCTCCAGTGCGGGGCAGTAGACGTAGACAAACACGCGGTCGTAGTTGTCGGCGCGCGTATGCAGCGGGTTGCGTTCGAAGCCGATGCTGAGCGTCGTGCCCTCCGTCACCTCGGGGGCGCCGAAGGCCACCGGCGCCACGGGCCCCTCGCTGAGCACCAGCGCGCTCCAGTCGACCGACAACTCACACGGCCCGCTTCCCACTGAGAAAGCGCCTTGGTTTCTCTTGATGAAGTAGTTGCACGGCGTCATACCCTGCAGGGCCGACACCTCGTCCATCGTCTCGCGCAGCACCCAGTTCATCCTGCCGGCCAGCTGCACCTCCTGCTTGAACAGCATGCGGTGCTCCTGCTGCCGTTCGGTGCGTGGGTTGTGCGGCGTCCGCGAAAAGCTCCGCACCACCCATTTCCCGCGCCACTGGTATCCCACCGCCGGCCCCAGCTTCCCGCTGAATCCGCCCATGTATCCATTCTCTATAGTTGCCATATTATTAAGTGTTTAGGTTGTTATTCTAAATACATTTACATTTATAATAACGTTGTTTTCTCCTTATTATTGCCTACCGAAGTAAATTTTTTATAGGAGAGGATAAGGACAATATAAAGAGTAATATAAGAGTAGATGCTGCAAAGAGCTGGTAGAAAGGGTGTTCGGAGGGGTGCCAAAAGCGGGGGGAAGGGCTTTCGGACAGTTTTTTGATGTTACAGGAGGCTGTCGTGGAAGGCGTCGAGGCAGCGGATGCCGTCGAGGGCGGAGGAGACGATGCCACCGGCGTAGCCGGCGCCTTCGCCGCAGGGGTAGAGGCCGGAGAGCTGGGGATGCTGGAGGGTGGTTTTGTCGCGCGGGATGCGTACGGGCGACGAGGTGCGGCTTTCGACGGCCAGGAGGGTGGCGTCGGCGGTGATGAAGCCGTGCATCTTGCGGTCGAAGTCGCGGAAGCCCTGTGTCAGGCTGTCGACCACGAAGGGGGGCAGCAGTTCGTGGAGCGGGGCGCTGACCACGTCGCCCATATATCCGCTCTTGTTGAGGCGCGAGGAGGGCCTGCGCTGCAGGAAGTCGACCAGGCGCTGGGCGGGGGCGTTGACGGCGTCGCCGCCGGCGTGGAACATCTGCTGTTCGACCTGCATCTGGAAGTCGAGCAGGGCGAAGGGGTCTGCATCGGGGCGGGCGGCAGGCGGGAGGTCGTCGAGGCCCACGGTGACGGCGATGCCGCTGTTGGCGTAGGGCGAGTTGCGGCGCGAGTTGCTCATGCCGTTGACCACCTGCTGGCGGTCGGCGGTGGCGGCCGGCACGATGACGCCGCCCGGGCACATGCAGAAGGAGAAGACGCCGTGGCCGCCGGCCTGTGTGGTGAGGCTGTAGGCCGCCGGCGGCAGGTATTGGGAATAGCCGCGGCCGTGATATTGTATCTCGTTGATGAGTTCCTGGGGGTGTTCGACGCGCACGCCAAGGGCGAAGGGTTTGGCTTCGAGCAGCCAGCCGTGGCGGCGGAAGAGGTGGTAGATGTCGCGGGCCGAGTGGCCGGTGGCGAGGATGACGGCGTCGGCGGTGAGGGTGGAGGGGGCGGATGTGCCGGATTCCACGATCACCCCTTGTACCCGGCCGGCCTCCACCAGCAGGTCGGTCACGCGGCTGTTGAAGTGGTATTCGCCGCCGTGGGCGACGATGGTGCGGCGTATGTCGGCGATGATGCCGCTGAGGCGGTCGGTGCCGATATGGGCGTGGGTGTCGAGCAGTATGTCGGGGTCGGCGCCATGGGCCACGAAGGTGCGCAGCACGGCCTGCACGTCGCCGCGCTTGGTGGAGCGGGTGTAGAGCTTGCCGTCGCTGTAGGTGCCGGCGCCGCCTTCGCCGAAGCACCAGTTGCTGTCGGGGTTGACGCGCTTCTCGCGGGTGAGGGCTGCAATGTCGTATTTGCGCTGTTCGACGGGCTTGCCGCGTTCGACGATGACGGGCTTGATGCCCAGCTCGAGGGCCCGCAGGGCGGCGAAGAGGCCGGCGGGGCCGGCGCCGACGATGATGACTTGTTTAGTGGGGGTGATGGGGAGTGGGCTGTTGCCGCCGGACGGTGTGGCACTACTGTCCGCCGGGCCCACTTCTACCACACAGTGGTAGACGATGTTCCGCTTGCGGCAGTCGAGGGTGCGGTGGACGATGCGGGCTGTGCCGGCGGCGTCGGCGGAGAGGCCGGCTTTGCGCATCAGCGCCTTGCGGCGCTGCTCCGGCACATGGTATTCTTCCGGCGTGAGGTCTATGTTTATGGTTGCCATCGTCTTCTATAAACGAAAGGGGGCGGCTTTTATTTTGTCGTGCGGCACAATAATGTGGCACCGTTTTCCGTTTAGAGCGTTGATGAACTTTGAACTCAAGTCGGACTTTGCGCCCATGGGCGACCAGCCGGAGGCCATACGGCAGCTGGTGGAGGGCGTGCGTGCGGGCCAGCGGGCACAGGTGCTGCAGGGCGTGACCGGCAGCGGCAAGACCTTCACCGTGGCCAACGTCATCCAGGAGCTGCAGCGTCCCACGTTGGTGCTGAGCCACAACAAGACCCTGGCGGCCCAGCTCTACGGCGAGTTCAAGCAGTTCTTCCCCAACAACGCGGTGGAGTATTTCGTGAGTTACTACGACTACTACCAGCCCGAGGCCTATATCGCCGCCACCAACACCTATATCGAGAAGGACCTGGCCATCAACGACGAGCTCGACAAGCTGCGCCTGCGTGCCTCGAGTGCGCTGCTCAGCGGCCGCAGGGATGTGATTGTGGTGAGCAGTGTGAGCTGCATCTACGGCATCGGCAACCCCGAGGAATTCAAGCGCGGCACGGTGACCCTGAAGGTGGGCGACCGGATGGACCGCGACCGGCTGCTGATGCAGTTGCTCGAGGGACAGTATGTGAGGAACGAGATAGAGTTCATCAACGGCCGCTTTCGCGTGAAGGGCGACACGGTGGACATCTTCCCTTCGTTTGCCGACTTCTGCTACCGCGTCTCGTTCTGGGACGACGAGGTGGAGAGCATCGAGACCTTCGAACCCGTGAGCGGGCAGAAGCTGGAGCGCCTTGACGAGGCGGTCATCTATCCCGCCTCGAACTTCCTGACCTCGAAGGAGCACATGGGCGACGCCCTGCTGCAGATACAGCATGACATGTATGAGCGGAGGGACTACCTCTACTCGATAGGGAAGAACCTGGAGGCCAAGCGCCTGGAGGAGCGCGTGAACTATGATGTGGAGATGATTCAGGAGCTGGGCTACTGCTCGGGCATCGAGAACTACAGCCGCTACTTCGACGGCCGTGCGCCCGGGAGCCGCCCCTTCTGCCTGATTGACTATTTCCCCGACGATTTCCTGCTGGTGGTGGACGAGAGCCACGTCACCGTGCCGCAGATAGGCGCCATGTACGGCGGCGACCGGAGCCGCAAGACCTCGCTGGTGGAGTATGGCTTCCGCCTGCCGTCGGCGTTGGACAACCGGCCGCTGACCTACGAGGAGTTCTACAATCTGACGGGTCAGACCATCTATATCAGCGCCACGCCGGCCGAGTATGAGCTGGCCGAAGCCGAGGGGGTGGTGGTGGAGCAGGTCATCCGTCCCACGGGTCTGCTCGACCCCGTGGTGGAGGTGCGTCCGGCGGTGAGCCAGGTCGACGACCTGCTGGACGAGATAGAGAACACCGTAGACAAAGGCGAGCGGGTGCTGGTGACCACCCTCACCAAGCGCATGGCCGAGGAGCTGACGTCGTACCTCACCAACCTGGGCATCCGCAGCAAATACATACACAGCGATGTGGACACGCTGGAGCGTGTGGAGATAATGCGCGACTTGCGCATGGGGGTCTTCGACGTGCTGGTGGGTGTGAACCTGCTGCGCGAAGGACTGGACCTGCCGGAGGTGAGCCTGGTGGCCATCCTCGATGCCGACAAGGAGGGCTTCCTGCGCTCGGACCGCGCCTTGATACAGACCATCGGGCGTGCGGCGCGCAATGTGCACAGCAAGGCCATCCTCTATGGCGACAGCATCACGGGTTCGATGCAGCGGGCCATAGACCTCACCAACCGCCATCGCGACAAGCAAATCAAATATAATATGGAGCACGGCATTGTGCCGCGCCAGATAGTGAAGAGCACCGAGGCCATTATCGGCACCACCAGCGTCATCGAGCGTGCCGCCGAGGAGCGGACCGGTGGCGAGAGACCGGCGGCGCATCCATACAAGGAGCATCAGGAGCAGCCGCTGATGGCTGCCGAAGAGCCGCAGGAGGGAAAACAGGACAGCCCATTTATGGCTATGACCAAGGAGCAGCTGCGGAAAGAGATACGCGAACGGCAGCGCAAGATGCAGATTGCTGCCAAGGAGCTCAACTTCCTGGATGCTGCCCGATACAGAGACGAGATAAAAGAGCTGCAGACGTTGCTGACGTCGGCACGATAGAGCAAAAAAAGAGGGCCGCCCGATCGGGCGGCCCTCTTCGTTGTGCTATGTCGTTTTATCGCAGGGTGATAACTGCGCGACGATTCTGATAGCGGTGCTCGTCGGTGTCGTTGGCGACGACGGGCTCATCCTGACCCTTGGTGGCAGTCTTGATGCTGGCGGCGGGGGCGCCTTGGTTCACCATGAGTTGCTTGAGGGCTTCGGCACGCTTCATGCCGCACTCCTTGTTGCTCTCGGCGGAACCGACGTTGTCGGTGTGGCCGGTGATGAGCACTTTGACGTTGCTGTTTGCCTTCATGGCAGCACAGAGGGCACGGATGGCGATGTCGGTCTTGCGGTCGAACTTGGGCTCGGTGCTGTTGAAGTCGAAGCGCACGGTGGCGTTGATCTGGTCGAGGTAGTTCTGCAGCTGGGCGCGGTCGGCGGGTTGGCCGTTGGCGGCGCCATTGTCGGCAGCACCTTTGTTGCCATCGTCTCCGTTGGCCAGGCGGCGTGCACGTTCGGCAGCCTGCTGTGCGGCGCGGGCAGCACGGTAGGCACCGGCGGTGTCGCCCATGCGGGCGGCTTCGGCGGCCTCGTTGGCGAAGCGCTGGGCTTCGGCGGCAGCGGCTTGTGCTTCGGCGTTGTTGCTCTTGGAGGCAAAGACATTGGCCGACTTGGCGAAGGAGCTGGCGCTGGCGGCATAGCTGTCGGCCAGTTTGCCGCGGTAGGCTTTACCGGAGGCGTCGCGGGCGTCGGTCTTGGCCGGCTTGCAGGTGGCGTCGTCAGCCATATTCATGGCCTCTTGGGCGAGGCGGTCGGCGTAGTTGGGATCGTTGTAGTTGGCGTCGGAGGAAGTTCTCTCACCGTTGCTGGCGCCGCGGGCAATGTCGTTGTTCAGGCGTGCGTTGCGCGAGGCGGCCATGGCGCAGTCGAGACCGTCTTTGTGGGCGGCATCGGCATAGAGGTCAGCGGCGTCGGCGGCGTTGGAAGCCTCTTCGTTGTTGCCCTGCTGTGCGTAGGTGTCGGCATCGGAGGCATAACTGTCGGCGATGTCACTGTAGGCCTCGGTGAAGAGTGCTTTGGCCTTGGCATACTGGCCGTTCTGGTAGGCCTTCTTGGCATCGGCGGCTTTGGCGCGGGCGTCGGCGACCTTGCTGGCAGCCTCGGCATCGTTGGCATCCTTGGCCGCTTGCTCGGCTTCGTCGAGGTCGGCATCGATGCTCGACATGGCCTGAACCAGGTCGGCGTCGTCGGCGCGGACGCGCTTGCGGACGGGAGTCACTTCCTCGGTGTCGTCATCGGTGTCCTCGTCGGTCGTAGTGACGTTGGTCTTGGAAGGTTTATTAGTGTTGGCCTCGGTAGTCTTGGCGGGTTCGTTGGTGGCCTCGTTGGTAGCTTCTTCAGTGGCCTCCTCGGTAGCCTCTTCTTCAGTGGCCTCTTCGGTGGCTTCTTCAGCGACCTTGGCGGGTTTCTCGGTGGCCTCTTCAGTGACCTCCTCGGCAGTCTCTTCGACAGCAGCTTCTTCGACAGCAGCCTCCTCGGCGGGCTCTTCATAGTAGTACATGTCGTCAGCGGCTTTCTCGCTGTCGCCGGAGACGCGTTTCTTGCAGTTCCAGCCGATGTTGATGCCAATCTTTACGCCGGCGTTGAGCAGGTGCAGGGCGTCAATCTGATTAGATGCGAGGGTGCCATTGTAGTCAAGCTTGGAGGCGTCGGTCTCGTTGATGCTGAGCACCGGCTTGGTGCTGGTGCTGTCGAGCAGGTTGGTGATGCCGTAGCCGCCATAGATGCCGAGGTAGAGACCCCAGTTGTGGCACATGGTATAGTTGAATCCGAGGTCGGCGATGACGCTGACGCCGGTCTTGTTCAGGGTGACGTCGCTCTTGAAGTCGGCGTCGTAGTTGCGGAAGCCGTGGTTAGGCAGGTTGCTGACGGCATAGCCCAGGGCGGGGAAGTAGCCCTCGGTGCGGTAGGCACCTTCGGTGGCGGTGTATTTGCCGCTCATGGGCAGGTCAATCTGGGCACCGAGGCCGAGCAGGAAGGCCCAGCGGTTGGAGAGGGCAGCGCGCCAGTAGAGTTCAATGGGGATGCTCAGGAACGACACCGTCTGGCGTTCGTGCCAGTTGTCAAAGACGGTGTTCAGGTCGTAGTGGGCATTGGTGTTGTCGACGTGGGTAAGGCCGGTGCTGGTCTCGGTGAAGTCGTAGAGTGTCCCGGCGTGGGTCATGTTGTACTGCACGCCAAAGCCGACGCCGAAGTGGGTGCCGAAGAAGTGGGCATACTTCAGTTCGCCGAGGAGGCCCCAACTGGGGCTCCAGCTGCCATTGACGGGCTTGTAGGTGAGGGTGTTCATGCCGCCACCTACGTTGAGCCCGATGTAGTTGCTGGGCATATTGTTCTGGGCTTGCATGCTGAACGCAAGGATCAGTGCGCTTAACAGTATGGATATGCGTTTCATTGTTCTATGCTTTGATATTCTTATACTTTTGTTTACTTCTTGATGACGCGGACAGCGATGCCGTCGACGCTGATGGTGTAGCTTCCGTTGGCGTAGCGGCTGAAGTCGAGGGTGGTGTTGTCGCCGTCGAAGGTGACCTCATCGGTCGTCACACCCATGACATTCATCACGCGGACGGTGTGGCTCCGGGCGTCGCTGTTGGCGATGCTGACGGTCACACGGTCAACGGTCGGGTTGGGATAGGCCGTCACAGCGGGAGTGGCGGGAGCCTCGTCGGAGATCTGCGTCTCCATGTCGCTTTGGACGCAGGTGCGGGTGGCCACGCCGTTCATGTTGGCGACGACATAGTATTCGCCGGTCAGGCCACCTTCCTCCTGGTAGTAGTATTTGCCCTGGGCCTCGGTTACCTCGTTCCAGGTGGCGCCGCCGTCGGTGCTGTGGTACCAGTGGATGTCGGTGAAGCAGTGGCAGGTGTCGACCAGTGCGATGACGTCGTCAAAGAGCGGCATCGTATAGGTGCGCGGCAGGTTGATGTGGATCTGGAAGCGGGCGGTGTCGCTGGTCAGGTCGGGATAGGCGCTGTTGCGGAACAGCAAGGCCACGGTGTAGTCGCCCATGGCAGCCTCGGCGGGGATGTCGACAAGGATGATGCCCGGGTTGCTGGGATCGATGGCTGTCCATCCGGCGTTGGTGAAGTGCTGGTTGGTTACATCGGCAGACGAGAAGATGAGGTTGTACTCATCGGGGGCGCCGTTCTGGATGTCGTAGCGGATGGTGTCACCACCGGTGCAGTAGCCTTTCACGTTCACCGCAATGCCTTGTTCGGCGTAGTCGCTGTTGAGCGTGATGGAGTCCATGATGACGCCGTTGGTGGTCAGCAGGGCGGCATTGGTGTCGAGGGTGTAGTTGGCGGTATCACCGTCAACCAAGCTGAAGTAAGCAATGATGGACTTGCCGGTCGCCGAGGTGGCGTCGCTGTAGCGAGCGGTGGTGTTGTGCATCACCATGTCGTTGCCAAGCACACCGGTGAGGGTGCCGATATTGGTGACATTGACGTCGGAGGTTCCATCGTTGAACTTCACCGAGTCAAACTCGACGGTGGCAGCATCAACGCTGACCTCGGCCTTGGTGACGGTGAAGTACTTGACGGTGTCGGCCTCCAGTGTGTAGACAGGATTCTGCGGGGCTGCCACCACGCGGTAGCGGCCGGCAGCGACTGCCTGGCTGACGGGGGTGCCGTCAATCTTGTAGTAGGAGAGTTGGGCCTGCACGGTATTGCTGTTGTCATCCACATAACTGGCGCTGACGCATGTCACAGCTTCGGTGGTATAGACTACGCTGGTGTCGGCGCCAATCCAGGTGAGCGCATAGGTGCGAGGCTCGTACTGGGCGGTGCAGGTGTGGTTGCGGGCAATCATAGTCATGCCGGCGGGCAGCTGAGTCCAGCTGCTGAACGAGAAACCTTCTTTCGCGGGCTCTTCAGGCAGGGTGATGGTCTGGGTGTATTTCAGTGTGTCGACCTTGGTCGAGGCGTTGTCGCTGAAGTGTCCGCCGTCGGCATCCCAGGTGAGGTAGTAGGTATTCAGGGTGTAGAGGAAGTAAATGGTGGTGTCATGGTCGGGCATCGCGGCGAAGACAATGCTGTCCTCGGTGGCGCTGCGGCCCACATAGAAGCGGCTGTAGAAGACGGCGCGCTCGCCGATGGTGCACACCGCGTTGATGCTGTCCACCGCTGTGGTGTCGTTGGTCAGGCCGATGTGCTTATAGATTATCTTGCAGGTTCTCTCGGTGGGAACCATGCGGTGCCAATGGGCGTAGAGGGTGGTGTCCTGCGTCAGCAGGTCGTCCTCGAAGATCCATTCTGTGGTGAGGGCGGAGTCTTTGCACCAAGCCATGAAGACGGTGTCGTGGTCGGGGTAGCGAGGACTCGACAGCGCAGGGCTAATCTTGTTGTTGGCGTTGTTGTAGACGATGAGTGTGTCGTGGCCCTTGTAGTCGTAGTTTACATAGTTTACCTTGTATCCCGGCACCACGACCTTCTTGAAGGTCAGGCTGTCGGTCGGGTCGGTGTTGGGCATGAAGGTGTGGCGGGGAGCCAGGTAGTTGGGGTATTCCTGGGTGTATTTGCCGCCGTTAATGGTGATGTCGGCACCCGTCAGCGGGGTGATGACGCCGTAGCGTCCGCTGACGATGTTGACTTCGTGGTTACCGGCCTCCAACGAGCCCAGCGAGTCGATGTCCTGCAGTACCACAGAGGCTGTGGTGTTGTCGCACAGGAGCGAGTTGATGACACCGCCGTTGATTTCCACGGTGCCCATGGTGTGGCGCACCTTCAGCTCGCTCATGATGCTGTCGCTGCCAAGCATCAGCACCACCGAGTTATGTATCGAGTCGGAAACGGGGCTGCTCATCTTGCGGCCCAGGTAGATCGTGTCGGAATAGAAGGCGGCCTGTTTCAGACTGCGCCAATAGCTGCGCTGATTGGACATAGTGTTGGCATAGCCATAGGCGTCGACGGGCACGTCGTAGTCGGTCATGTTGTTCAGCACCGTCGTAGTATTGATATCCAGACGGCCGGTGGCGCTGCTCGCCATCGACACACCGTAGGCACCGCCCTCAAATTCAACATCGGCGCCAATGGTCGCCAGGCTGGCGCCATCCATCAGCATCACGGTATCGTTTGTGCCGGTGGTCTGGAAGTTGCACTGGTCGGCGTAGATGGCCGACGAGCCTTCCATTTCGATGACGCTCTCGTTCGAGGTGACGTTGAGGTGGCTCATAACCACGCTGGCGTCGACAATCTTGTAGACGGGACCCGCTTGGGTGGCGTTGCCCGACAGGATGTTGCTCCTGATGGCGCCGCTGCCGCCGCTGATGGTGACTTGGGCATCGTTAGAGATGACGAACAGGCCGGTGGCCGAGGTGTTTACAATAGGGTTGCCGTTATGGTTGATGTTCAACGTGCGGGTGGCACCGCTGATGGTTACGGTGGTGTCGACGCGGACGGTGTCGGTGAACGTGAGGGCGAAGGCCGAGGGGGTGGCGACCGCAGCCGTCAGCGACGCATACAGCCATCCGTCGTTGTCCGTGATGGGGGCACCGTAGAACATCAGCATGTTGGTCAGCGGATTCATTGCCACATGCCCGTTGTTCAGGGTGTCGCCCGATGCGATACCGTCAAACAGACTGTCGACTTTCACTACGCCCGAGTCGGCATCTTCGGTGTTGCCAAGCACATAGTAGTGGCCGTTGACATCGCCGATGACGATGAATGACATCGCATAAATCGTGCTGTCGACAGCGCCAAGCACTGTGTAGCCGTCGCTCGCCACCGTCAGTTCGCTCGAGGTGGCAATGTTGCTGACCTGCATTACGGGCTGGTGATAGTTTGCGTCGAAGCAGGATGCGTCGACATAGTAGCATGTGCCAAGCACACCCGCGTAGATTCTTGCGTTCAACACCTGCGCGTGGTCAAGTGTCTTAATGCCGAGCTGGATGCGCTTCTCCTGCGCATTCATGCTCTCCATCGGCAGCAACACGGCAAGTGCCACCGCCAATACAGTCAATAGAGGTTTCTTCATCTTGTTTGACATTTTGTTTATTTTTTTTATTGTTCTATTCCTAAAATCTATCCATTATCGGTTATACCAATATTACTCCTGAATGCACATTCACAGTGGGTTGTGTTGCATGGGAGCAGGTTAGCATGAACTACAAAGATACAAAAAAAATGGAACCTGCAATTGCAGGCTCCATTTTTTTTGCATCTTTCAGTGGGTTAGAAGTACAGGTCGCGCTCGCCGTCGCCGATTTTGCAGAGGTTGCCTTCGACGCGCTTCTTGAGTTCTTCTTTGCTGAAGGTTTGGGTTAGTTCCTTGAGCAGGCGCAGGCCTTTCTCCTTGGTGGCGGGGCTGGCGTAGTCCTCGAGGTACTCGCGGAAGGTGAACATGGCGTTGGGCTTGCAGTACTCCTTGATGAGGCCGGGCTTGGCGAGGTCCATAAAATCGGCACCCACGCGGCCTTTGCGGTAGCAGCCGGTGCAGAAACTGGGAATGTAGCCGCCGTCAATCATCATGCTGATGACTTCGTCCAGCGAGCGGTGGTCGCCCAGAGTGAACTGTGCACCGGTGTTGCCGGTCTTCTCGTAGGGTTTTGCCTCGGTGTTATCGCTGCCTTCGTCGTAGCCGCCAGGGTTGGTCTCGGAGGCTGCCGATATCTGGCTGACACCGTATTTTACCAGCTTGTCGCGCATCTCGGGACGCTCACGGGTGCTGATGATAATTCCGGTATAGGGCATGGCGATGCGGATGATGGCGATAATCTTCATGAAGTCCTTGTCGGAGACGGGGTGAGGAATGTTCTCCGGCAGGCTGAAGGGGGTGCCTTCGGCGGGCTCGATGCGGGGGAAGCTCACGGTGTGGGGGCCGCAGCCGTAGTCTTCTTCCAGATGGCGTGCGTGCTCCATCATGGCCAAAATCTCGAAGCGGTAGTCGACCAGGCCGAACAGCACGCCGATGCCCACGTCGTTGATGCCGCCTTCCTGGGCGCGATCCATGCAGGTGAGGCGCCACAGATAGTCGGCCTTGGGGGTGCCGGCTGGGTGGAACTTGGCGTATTCGATGGGGTCGTAGGTCTCCTGGAAGCAGACATAGGTGCCTATCTTCTCGGCTTTCAGCTTGGCGTAGTCCTCGACGCTCATGGGGGCCAGCTCGACGTTGATGCGGCGGATGGTGCTGCCCTTCTCGTCCTTGGCGGCATAGGTGCGGCGGATGGCTTCGACCATGTAGTTGGCGTCGTTGCGGGGGCTTTCGCCGCAGATGAGCAGGGCGCGTTTATGGCCCATGCGCAGCAGCTGGAGGGTCTCGGCTTCAATCTCGTCGAGGGTCAGTACCTTGCGTTTCAGTGCTTTATTGTCGCGACGGAAACCGCAGTAGACGCAGTTGTTCACGCAGGCGTTGCCGGTGTAGATGGGAGCGAACAGCACCAGGCGGCGGCCATAAATCTCGTCCTTGCAGTATTCGGCGGTGTCGAGTATCTTCTGGATGCCAGCCTCGTCCTCAACGCTCAGCAGTTTGGCCACGTCCTCGAGGTTCAAGCCCTTGAGTTTGCGTGCCTTGTTGAGGATGTCGTTCAACTGGCTCTCGCTGGGCGCGTTGTTCTCCAGCATGCCGTAGAGTTTGTCACGGTCTATGAAATTCTGATGTTTCATAATATTATTGTTTTAAGATTAATTATTTCTGGTTACGACGGCCTTACATTCCACACCGTCCAAACGGCCTAGCTGGCCCGTCAAGGCGTTGATTTTGTTCACAGTCCCATCGACAATGAGTGAAATGACGGCCACTGGACGGTCGTGAAAAGGCAAACCCTGCCGACAGAGGATGATGTCGGCATGTTCTGACAACAATTGATTGACGGATTGCGCCGCTTCGCGGTCGCGTATGAGTACAGTTATTGTTCCTATTCGCTTCTCCATCAGGTGTTAGGCTTTTGGATTAGACAATGGGTTGATGCTGCAAAGATACAACCTTTTTCCGTACCACCAAAATTTTTTTTACCTACCATCTTCTTCCATGGAAATGAATGATAAGGGGATTGTAGGAAAATGGTAAGAAGATGATAGGGACAAAACGTCGGTAATGTGTGTTTTGCGAGATGAGGAAAAAATAGGGTTTTTCGAGAGTCGGGAAAGGTTGTGTGAGGGTTTTTCAAACGGCTGTATTTCTGTAGATTGCTAAAAAACTTCACTCTTTTTTTGATTTTCGGGTGCGCGATTGCGTTTTTATTCGTATTTTTGCATTTTGAATCAAATATGGGAATGATGAAAAAAATAGCACTTTTTGCTGCCGCGGTCATGATGGCTTGGGCGGTCGACGCACAGCTCGTCGTGGGCCTTCAGGGCGGCTACTACACCGAGAAGAACGTCAATTCGTGGAATGTCGACATGAGCAGCAGGACGACATGGCTCGGAGGTTTGCAGGTGGGCTATCAGATTACCCCGAAACTCTATTTCGGAGTCATGGGCGGCTACTTGAGCAGCACCACCAGTCGTCTGCTGACCTCGAAAGATACCCTCATCGATGGTATGAACCGCACTATCACCAACATCGCCGACGCGACGGAGCAAGAGGGTTGGACGGTGCAGCCGATACTGCGCTATGAGCTTTTTAAGTATGGCAACATGCACTTTAACATGATGTTGCAGGGCAGCATCCGCAATATGGGTTACACCACCGGCACGCATAGCTACAACAACTGGAGCAATAACAAGGAGTTCATAGAGAACGACCCAATGGCCGACAGCATCAGTAGCTTCTCGTGGAGCGTCAGTATGCGTCCGACGCTGACCTACGAGTTTTCCAAGCATTTGAGTGCCGAGTTGAGTCTCGACTTCTTGAGTGTGGGTTATGTCAGCGAGAAGGTGACACACGAGGGCTCAAAGCCGTCCGATTTCCACATGGTGGACGGCGTGCAGGTGCAGGATGTGGAGACCACGACGCGCTTCTACGGCGGTCTGAACACGATGATGGAGACCCTGCGCTGGGAGAGCCCGATGCTGCGACTGGGATTCAACTATACTTTCTAACGATATGTACACCAAGGAGCAAGGATTGTACGTCGCACATTGCGACGAGGGTGCGCTGTCCATAGTGGGACGCATGGCTAACCGCCACGGATTGATAGCGGGTGCCACTGGCACCGGCAAGACGGTGACACTGCAGGTGTTGGCCGAGACCTTCTGCCAGGCCGGAGTACCCTGTTTCATGGCCGACATGAAGGGCGACCTGAGCGGCATCAGCCAGGCTGGTAAGATGAGCGGCTTCATCGAGAAGCGCAAGGACGCCTTTGGCGTGCCCAATCCCGAGTTCCAGGCCTGCCCGGTGAGGTTCTTCGATGTCTTTGGCGAGCAGGGACACCCCATGCGCGCCACGGTGAGCCAGATGGGTCCGCAGCTGCTGAGCCGCCTGTTGGGCTTGAACGAGACGCAGGATGGAGTGCTAAATATCGTGTTCCGCATTGCCGACGAGCGAGGGCTGCTGATTCTGGACATGAAGGATTTGCGTGCCATGCTAGACTATGTGGCCAAGCACGCCAAGGAGTACACTACGCAGTACGGCAACATATCGACTGCTACGGTAGGCGCCATCCAGCGCTCGCTGTTGCAGCTCGACGCACAAGGGGCCAACCGCTTCTTTGGCGAGCCTTCGTTTGATATCAGTGACCTGCTCGATACGCGCGACGGCAAGGGCATCATGAATGTGCTGGCCGCCGACAAGCTGATGCTGCAGCCCAAGCTCTACAGCACCTTCCTGCTGTGGCTCCTCAGCGAACTTTATAGCACCCTGCCCGAGGTGGGCGACCAGGAGCTGCCCAAACTTGTCTTCTTCTTTGACGAGGCTCATATGCTTTTCGAAGACACCTCGAAGGCGCTGGTGGACAAGATTGAACAGGTGATACGTCTGATACGCTCGAAGGGCGTTGGCATCTACTTCGTCACCCAGAGCCCCACCGATATCCCTGAGAATATCCTCGGCCAGCTGGGCAACCGCGTACAGCACGCTCTGCGTGCCTATACGCCCAAGGATCAGAAAGCCGTGAAGACCGCCGCCGACACCTTCCGCGCCAATCCCAAGTTCAAGACCGACGAGGCCATCATGGAACTGGAGACCGGCGAGGCGTTGGTGAGTTTTCTCGACGAGAAGGGTGCCCCGAGTGTGGTGCAGCGCGCCAAGATACTCTTCCCGCTGAGCCAGATAGGTGCCATTACCCCCGAGCAGCGCGGCGCCATCATCTACGGCAGCCCGCTGCGCACAAAGTACGATACCCCTGTCGACCGCGAGAGCGCCTTCGAAGTGCTACTGAAAGAGTCGGAGACGGCCCTTGTTGAAGAAACCAGTCAGACACCGTCGGCCAAGCAGTCCAGCCAGCCTGCCCCGACGGCTTCTGCCAAGAAGAGCAGCGGCATCCTTTCGAAGCTTCTGAAGGCCGGCCTTACCGCGGTGACGGCCACTGTGGCCACCGCCGCAGGTACGGCAGTGAGTGACGCTGTGAGCGGCAAGAAAACCAAGAGCAGGACTTCGGTGGGCCAGAAGATAGTGAAGAACACCACGTCGAGCGTTACGCGGACGCTGACGCGAGATATCCTCGGAAACCTGCTGAAATGACAAAAGAGAGAGGGCCGTCGCGGTAAGCGACGGCCCTCTCTCTCTTAGGACTACTTTCTGTTTAGGTAAATCATGACGTAGTATGCCAGCGTGGCTAAGCTCGTAATCGCTGCCATAACGTATGTGTAGGCCGCCGCGCGCAGGGCTGCGGTGGCGTAGGGGTGCGTGTCGGGCGAGGTGATGTCGCGCTGCTGTATCCACTGGAGTGCCCGCGCTGAGGCGTTGATTTCTACGGGAAGTGTCACCAGCGAGAAGAGGGTGGTGAGGGCGAATAGGCCAATGCCGATGAGCATCAGCGAGGGAAACACCTTGATGAGCACCAGGCCTGCCAGGATGACCCACGACACCCAGCGGCCGGCGAAACTCACCACCGGCACCAGGGCCGAGCGGAGTCCTAACGGGGCATAGCCCACGGCATGTTGAACGGCGTGGCCGCATTCGTGGGCCGCTACGGCTGCTGCCGCCACGCTCCGGCCGTTGTAGACGTCGGGGCTCAGGTTTAGCGTGTGGTCAGTGGGGTTATAGTGGTCAGTCAAGGTGCCTTGCACCATCTTTACCTGCACATTGTGTATGTCGTGGTCGGCCAGCATGCGCTCGGCAATCTCGCGGCCGGTCTCGCCGTTGCGGGTGGCGATGTTGGAGTATTTCTTGAACTTACGCTCGACGTTCTTGCTGAAGAGCATGGAAATCAGCGTCAGCGCGATGAAGGCGACCCACATCAGGGAGGTACCAGTTGCGGCATAGGTGCCGCTTTGCAGCAACAGGGTTGCAAGTGCCATGCGTCAATGGTTATTTGGTGCGGAGCAGGATGCGGTCGTACTGCTGCCAGAGAGTCAGCAACTGGCGGTAGTTGGCGTAGTCGGCGACAGGCACGAGGCTCTTCTCGAGTTTGAGGCGGCGAGCGACCTTGAGGGTCTTGCCGCTTTGCTTGATGCTTATCTCTACACTTCCGATACCGGTGAACTCCTGCTTCTTGTTGACGGCATTGCCCACCATCTTCAGACCCTTGGGCAGGGTGTAGGTGTCGGTCTGGTTGAGGTCACAGGCCGAACCTTGCAGAGGAGCGATGCGCGTAAGGGCAAGTTTCCCTGCATTGATGTTGGGAGAGCCGGGGACGGGCGGCAGCGAGAGCATGAAGAAACCGTCCTCCAGCGTGTCGAGGGTGGGGTTGGTGTGCTTGATGTCGTTGCTGTAGGTGCTCACTTCGTCTTTGGCCTCACCGTATAGGGTAAGGGGCGCTTTATTGCGCACTCCGGCGCGGTACTCCAGCGTGTCGATGATGACGCTCACGATGTCCATGTTGTCACCGGTGACCTGTGCGTTGAAGTGTTCGTGGTTGAGGATGGCGGCCAGCAAGACGGCCTTGTCGGTAGCAGTGCCGCAGCCGGTCTGCCAGGTCTCGGTGGCGGTGGAGTGGATGTAGCCTACCTGTGCGGGTTCAATGTCGTTGAGGTGGATGTTGTCAACCACATAGTTGCGTATGTTGGTGATTTTCTCTAGGTCGGTGCCGCGGCCAATCACCTTGCCGATGGCGGTCTCGGCCTCGGCAAAGTCGGACTCGTTGAACGAGGGCGAGAAATCGGGTGCGCCGTTGTAGAAGCGCAGGGTGGGGTAGAGGTTCTCCTTGGCCGGGAGGTAGTTGTCGACGAAGGTCTGGGGTACGTTGAGGGCGGTGAGGCTGTAGTGTGTGGCGGTCTGGTTGACGGTGGGGTGGAAGTTTAGCACGTCGGGATTGTTGAAATGTACATTGAGCGTCTGCCCTTCAGGAACGGTGATGTTGACCTCCAGGCGTTCGACGGGGCTGCTCTGTACCAGGTCGAGCGTGCGGCTCACGAGGCTGTACCGGCGGTGGATGGTATAGTCAACCACGACGGTGCACCCGAGCTCCATGCCGGTGTGGATCATGGCCAGTTCGCGCAGATGGTTGAAACGGCCGCAGTCGGCGCACTGCGAGGGCAGCTGGTAGACGAAGGCGTTTTGCGGCATGTCGACACGGCTGCCGTCTTTCTGGATGGTGTAGACCTCGTTGATGGTCAGTTCTTCCAGGTCAGGATTGTAGACCACGAAGGTCTCTCCCTTGTCTGCATAGGCTACCAAGGCACGGTTGCGCAGTATCTGCACCTCATGGCGGTAGTGGTAGTCACTGGTGCCGTCGGCGTTGACGGTCCACTCGTGACGCATCAGTTTGTAGGTGGCATCGGGTTGCTGCTGGGCGAATGCCAGGCTGGATGCCAGAAGGACTATTGCGGAAAACAGTATCTTTTTCATGGTGCTATTTGGTTAAGATTACAGGGGTTTCGGATACTTTGATTTGGCTCATGGCGGAGGCACGGAAGGCGGGCCAGTCGGAAGCTTCGTAGAGACGCTTGCCGAACATCAGGCTTTCACCGAATGTGAGTTTGTTGTCTTTCATCTGGAATCCGCAGCCGAACGAGGCGGCAGGGTTGGCGATGCCGTCGACCATCGGGTAGTGGAACTTCGATGGCGAGAAGGGCAACGTGATGGTCTCATTTATCTGCACCAGACGTGAGCAGCGGTCGCTGAAGGGCTGCGTGCGGGTCTCCTGGCTGAAGTCGTAATAGAGGTGCGTCATAACGCGGTTGTAAAAGCCGCGAGCCGTCAGCGGGATGAACTCGATGACCTCTTTGCTTACGGTGGCGTAGTTTGGAATGATGTACTTGTAGGTGATCTTCACCGGCTGCTCAAGATAGCGGTCGGGATCAGTATATTGGATGTCCAGTATCTGAGCGTTGGGGGCTATTTGCAGCAACTCCAACTCGAGGTTGCGACGCCATTCACTCTGACGGGCGCTGAATACGCCGCGCACAGATGCGTCGCTCTGTCCTTCGGCGGTGATGCTTATGGTACCTGTCAGGTTGCCCACGATGTCGATAGTGCTTTCACCGCTGATGCGGATATAGTGGTTCTCGGCGGGCGAGATGGGAGTCTCCATCAAGTCGCATCCTTCGGCGGTGCCGATGAGGTATCCCTGCTGCTGCTCGGCGCTGCTCCAGAGTTCACGCACGTTGGGCACCCAGGTGGGGTCGAGCATGCGGAACGAGCCGTCGCGCAACTGAACGGCGCAGACCGAGTGGTTGAACTGGTCGGCGGGGATGCGGTCAATGCGCTCACCGGCCATCGTCATAGCGGCATAGGCCTTGAAGCCGGCGGCGCGCAGGAAGCCTATTAGGGTCGATGCCTTGTCCTTGCATACGCCACAGCGGTCGTTCATGTTCATCTCCTGGTTGTGCAGCGTGAAACCCTCGCCTTCGCCCATCGAGATGCCGGCGTAGCGGATGTTGTCGGCCACCCAGTGGGTCAGGCGGCTGATGCTGTCCATCTCGTCCTTGGCGCCACGGAGTATCTCGTTCACTTTCTTCTGCACCTCGGGGGTGGTCTTGAACGAGCCGTAATCCTCATTTACGCCGTAGAACCAGCGGCTCTTGGCCTGCCAGTCAGGGCTGGTGGAAAGGAGTAATTTACATTGTATGTCGTTGTTGGCCAGTGCGCGCTGTTCACGCTTCAGCGGCATAATGTCATCGTTGTTGGTGAAGGTGTAGAGTGTGCGGCCCTCTTCGTCAGCTGCCTCACGTGACACTTTCAAATCACCGTTGTACACTTTGTATTGCAGCTGTTTCGAGTCGAGAATGTTCACCTGATACACTTTCTTTTGCACGGGCTGGTCGCTCCAGAAGGGCACTATGTCGTAGAAATGCCCTTTCATGGGCGGAACATAGCGGTCTTCACTCTCCGGCAGGGAGGCGAAAGTCCCGTTGAGTCCGCTCACGCCATTCTCCCCATCGGCCAGCAGCGCGTAGGTGTATCCTTTCTTGTAGGTCCTCACCTCCAGTTCATCGCCCGGGTTCATGTGGCCCACTTCCACCATCTTCTGGCTGGCGCCCCAGTATATCATACGGGCCGGTGCCACATAGTCATACACGGTGACGTTGCCCTCTCGGTCGGGCCATACCAGCGTGTCGGTCTGTCCGCCGCGATGCACCAGCACATGGGTGATTTCGCAGTAGGCCGACAGTGGGTCGTAGTCGATTTTGTAGGTGCTCCATTGGGCGCATCCCTTCGGCGTGCCCATACGAATCAGTTTGTGGGTGAGGATGTGGCTCAACCCCGATTCCTCGACATACACCCCTGTCGAGTCATACACCGTGATGGTGTTCATGCCGGCATATTTTCCCGGCAGCGCGTTGTCCTGTGCACTGGCGCAAACGCCGAAAAATGCTGCCAGTGTGAGCAATGCAAATGTCTTTTTCATTATTGATGATGCTTTGTTTCGTGCTGCAAAGATACGAATAATATTTTATATAGGCACAAAAAAAGAGAGGATTTCTCCTCTCTTTAGTTGTCCTACCTGGATTCGAACCAAGACAAGCTGATCCAGAGTCAGATGTGCTACCGTTACACCATAGGACAATCGGTATTTCCTTCTCTCGAAAGCGGGTGCAAAAGTACAATCTTTTTCCAAACTGGCAAAACTTTTTTTTAAGCGAAAAATGAAAATTGAAAGTTGAAAATTGTCAATCAATAAATTGCGTAGACAAATTTTTCAACTTTCAACTTTCAACTTTCGACTTCAGAGCGTGTCGCCAGCCTCGCTCGAGCCCTCTTTTGCCTCTTTTTCGAGCTCCATCTTGCCGAAGCGGAGGGTGATGCCTGCCGAGATGTAGCGGCTGTTGGTCATCTTGTTGGTGGCATCGCTCAGGTAGTAGGGGTTGGTGTTCTCCGAGCCGGAACCGAAACGGCCACCCCAGTTGAAGATGTCCTGCACGTTGATGAACACCGACAGTTTGCGCTTGAAGAAGTCGCTGCGCACGCCGAAGTCGAGGCCGTAGCGGGCCTTGCGTGTGCTCATGAGGCTCAACGTGGGCGAGTTATAGCGTGCGCCAAGGGTTATCTGGTACTGATTGAACACCTTGGCCCAGGCGTTGATGCGGGTACTCCACGACACCATGTGCTGCTCATCTGTCAGGTGCACGCCGTTGCGGTCGTACTCCATGCGGTAGCCGTAGTCGTAGACGTTGGCGTAGAGCCTGACATTGAAAAAGCCCGAGGGACGGTAGGTCATGTTGAGGCTCGCCCCGTAGCGCCAGCTGGTACCCATATTGTAGGGTATCGAGTAGCTGATGGCTTTGCCGGTGATGTACTCGTCGAGGTTGGTGCGGTCGGTCAGCGAGCTGATTTCGTCGGTGCTCATGCGGCCGTAGGCTTCGACGCCGATGTTGCCGAAGCGCTCAAAGAACTTCTGCCACCCGGCCTCGACGCTGTGGGTGAACGACGGCTTCAGCCCATTGGGGTTGCCGGTGCTGTAGCTCTCGTCGCCGTAGCGGCGGAACTTGCTCAGCTGCTCCTCGCCCGGGTTGGCCATGCGCATCGTGTAGTTAAGCTTGAAGTTGTGCATGTCCTCCGTGCGGTAGCTCATGTGCAGCGAGGGGTGTACGTCGAGCCGGTACAGCGTGTTGCTGTCGGCAAACGCCATGTCGCTGCGATAGGTGTAGTCCACACGCTCCACGCCCATGCCGAGGCCGCTGCTCAGGGTGAAGCCGCTCCAGCGGTGCGTCCAGTTCACGTCGGCGTTGGCGCTGGCCTCGCCGCCGATGAAGCGGTAGGTGCGCAGGCTGTCGACCAGTGAGCCCACCGTGTCGTTATAGCGGCTGTAGATGTTGTCCGTGTGGCTGATGTCGGCGCGCAAGCCGTAGCTCATCTCGCCGTCCTTGCTGTAGGGGCGGTTGTAGCGGGCGTCCAGGCTGCCGCCGTAGCTGTGGTTGTCGGTGAGCAGATAGCGGTGTTCATTCATCGTGTAGACATCATACATGCGGTTGTACCACTGCTCGCTGGCGTTGCGGTTCATGCGCGTGTTGATGCCCAGGCGCAGGTTGTGTCCCTCGAGGTCGAACTTCTTGGTGTAGTCGGCGCCCGCGTGGGCGAACAGCGAGTTGCCCTTGCTGCGCGAATTCAGGGTGTCGTTGTAGAAAGTCGTGGTGTAGGGCGTCACGCTGTAGTCGCGGTATTCCTGCTGGCGCAGGCTGTTTTTAAGCGTCGGGTTGTAGTTGTAGAACCCGACGGCATCCACGCTCACCTCTGTCATCGAGTCGATCTCGTAGTTGACATTCATGAAGATGTTGGCGCTGTGCGAACGGGTATACGACGTGTCGTTGGCCGACTCGATCATGGTGGTGTCGTAGGTGTCGTCGGGCGTGGAGTTGTGGCCCTTGCGCATGTAGGAGTGGGTCTCCGTGGTGTTGTCGCGACGGCTGTAGCGGCCGCTGGCGAAGAGGTTGAAGCTCAGTTTTTCCTTGGCCCACATGTAGCTCACCCACGGCGACACGAAGGGCTGGTTCGAGCCATTGACGCCGAAGCTCACAAACTGGTTGCTCTTGATGTGGGCGGTAGTCACTATGTTGATCACCGCCTCGGCGTCGGTGGCATACTTGGCCGAGGGGTTGGTGATGGTCTCGATGCGAGCCAAGGCGTTGGCCGGCAAGGTCTGGAGGTAGGTCTTGAGGTTCTCCTCCGTGAGCTTCGACGGTTTGTCGTTGACCCAAATCTCCACGCTTGACACACCGCGCAGGGTGATGTTACCCTCCACGTCGACCTCCACGCCCGGGGCGTTCTGCAGAGCATCCTCAGTGGTGCCGGTCTGTATGCTGGGGTCTTCGCTGACGTTGTAGATAAGTTTCTCGCCGTCCATGGCGTAGATGGGCTTCTCGGCGCTGATCTCCACAGCGTCGAGCGTCGTGGCGCCGGGCTGTACGCGCAGGGTGCCCAGGGCGGTGTTGTTGCTCACCGTGAAGGGCACCAGGCGGTTGCGATAGCCGATGGCCGAGATGCGCAGCAGGTAGCTGCCGGCAGGCACGTCGCTGATTTCAAACAATCCGTCGAGGTTGGTGGCAGTGCCTTTCACAAAGCTGCTGTCGGCCGAGTCGAGCACCGCCACGTTGACGAAGGCCAGGAACTCGCCGCTCACCGAGTCGCGCAATTCGCCCACCACCTTGAAGGTGTCGCCCTCCTTCACTTTCTTCTTCTGCTTCACCTGCTGAGCCTGCTGGCTGCCCTCCATCTGGTTCCAGTCGCGGTTGCCCATCGGGGGACGACCTCCCGGAGGACGGCCTCCCGGGGGACGCCCGCCAGGGAATCCGCCGCCGGGCTGCGCTTCGACAAACGAGGCTGACAATATCATCATCGCCACCAAAAACAAGTTCCGCAATAGTGCTGTCCGTTTCATATACTGAATAAATAATATAATAACGTCGTTTAATATAATTTAGTACTCTTGTGATACAAATAATTGCAGAAAAAAAAGCTTTTATTCTCCCGCCACACACCTCCTTCTCCTTTCCGGCATAATCCCCCCTCATTAGCACTCTTTTTGTTAAAATAACATAAACAACGCCTTGTCTCACCCTATTTAACTCTTACATTTTCAAGAGTATAATAAGACCAATATAGGAGCAATATAAGACCAATATAAGAGGGGGTTCTTTAATATACTGATTATCAATGTGATTTTTAGGGTTATGTTAAATAGAAATCGGTATGGCGGAACCGACGCAAAAAGGCCGCCGGATGTTGTCCGGCGGCCTTGAAGGTCGGATACGTTTTGGGAGCGTTCAGTTCATCAGGCGGCGTTCGCCCCACTGGTATTGCGGGTAGGCCTTCTTGAGGTCGTTGTAGGAGCCGTCGACGGTGCTGCCGCCGCTGGTGGCGAAGACGTTGAGCACTTTGCCGTTGAGGTCATGGGCCTCGATGAAGGTGTTGACGATGGTTGGGGCGGTGTACCACCACACGGGGAAGCCGATCCACACGGTGTCGTAGTCGGCGATGTTCTCACATCTGCCAGCGATGGCGGGGCGTGAGCTCTTGTCCTTCATCTCCAGCGTGGAGCGCGAGGTCTTGTCCCTCCAGTCGAGGTCGGCGTCGCTATAGGGCTGCTCGGGGACAATCTCATAGAGGTCGGCGTCGTGCTCTTTCGCCAACCGTTGTGCGGCGGCCTTGGTGGTGCCCGTGGCCGAGAAGTAGACAATCAGGGTCTTTTTCATTTCTTTGTTCTCCTTTCCTTTTGGATTCTGTGCGCATGCGCCGAAGAAGAGACTGCATGCGGCGATTAATAAAGCGATGTTTTTCATATTGTTATCCAACTATTTTAAGTCCTACGATGGAGAGTATAAGGGTGCTGAGGAAGAGCAGGCGCCAGAAGGTGGCGGGTTCGTGGAAGACGAAGATGCCCAGCAGCACGGCGCCGACGGCGCCGATGCCGGTCCAGACGGGATAGGCGATACCGATGGGAATGGTCTGCGTGGCTTTGGCCAGCAGGACGGCACTTAATACATAGAAGAAGGCGAAGCCCGCAATCCAGGCCCACCACTCGGTGCCCACCGCCGGCTTGGCCTTCCCCAGGCAGAAGGCGAAGCCCGTCTCACAAAAGCCTGCAATGATAAGGATAATCCAGTTCATGGTTTGGTTTACAGAATTGTTTTATTGATTAATTGTTTCGTGTTTGTGCTCTGTGTTTTTGGGATGCCATATTCCACTCATCTGCTCGAAAAGGACAGGGATGCGCGTGTGTCCATTGTTGTGCCTGCCGATGCGCACCATGACGAGATTCTTGTGGGAGTTGACGTAGAGCACCTGCTCGCAGATGCCCAGCGCGTAATAGCCGGAATACTGTGGGCGGATATAGCCTTCGTAGTTGATGTTGTACCAGTTGAAATGATAGCCGTGATAGGTGGTGTCGCAGTCGGCGGTTTGGCGAACCCATTCCTCGCTCACAATACGTTTCCCATTCCACATGCCGTTGTTCAGGTATAGGCGGCCGATCTTGGCGAGGTCATGGATGGTGGTCGAGATGCCGCCGAAGGTGTGCGCATTGTCGTGCTTGCGGCTGTCGATGTTGACCACTGCGGGATGCTCCATGCCGAGCGGCTTCCATACCCGTTCGCTGAGGTAATCGGCGAAGCGCTTGCCTGAAGCCCGCTCGATGACAACGCCGAGGATGGCCGATGTCATGCTCTCGTAGCGGAACTGGGTGCCTGGTTCACAGCGGAATTTAAGGCCACGGATTTGCTTCTGGATGTTGTGGCCGTAGTTCAGTCGTGCCATCGCATTAAGGTATCTCAACTCCTTCCAGTTGAGGTCATAGGTGTCGTCGAAATCAAGCCCGCTCCGCATGTCGAGCAGGTGGCGGATGGTCAGCTTCTGCCACATCGGGTCTTTCTTCTTGAGTTCGGGCAGGTAGTCGGTCACGGGGTCGTCGATGCTGCGGATATAGCCGTCGTCGATGGCGATGCCGCACATCAGTGAGTTGATGGACTTGGATACGGAGAAGATGGTGGCCATGCGGTCGGCCGAGAAATCGCCCCAGTAGCGCTCGTAGACGATGCTGTCGTCATGGATGACGAGCAGGCCCTGTGTGGTGCTCTCCTTGGTGAATGCCTCCAGGAAGGTCATGTATTCGCATGGATGCGGAGCGTTGGCGAAATGGATGGTGTCAATCCAGTCGGCCTGCTGCTGAGCTACAGGGAAACGGAATACTTCGTCGCCGTTAGCTATAGTATCGACCTCGCGCTGCTCGAAGCTGAAGATGTCGGGGCCGTTCTTCCCATCGGTCGTCAGGCCGCGGACAATGGAGCATCCTGACATGACGCACGCGCATAGGGCAATTGCAACGACTTTGGTGTTTGTCTTCATAATCTCTTATTACTCGCTGTAGTTGTGGTCGACGACAATGGTGATTTGCATGTCGGGGGCCAGCGGTTGCAGTTCGGCGGTGAGGGTGCCGACGAGGGCTGTGTCGTCGTGGACGCTGATGTTGGGCACCACGTCGACGGAAAGCATACGGTCTTTCTCGGAGTAATAGAAGCCATGCACTTGTACAATTTCTTTGTGCTCCGCGAGGCGCTGCATGACGGTGCTCTGCAGCTCGGCGACAGGCCCGTGGCCGGTGGCGTTGGCATAAATGCCCACGGTCATGATGATGCCGTAACGCTCGTACATCAGGGTGGAGATGCGGCGTGTGAGGCCGTGGATGTCGTGGGCGCTCATGCTGTCGTCGACACCGATGTGCAGCGACCCTATCATCACGTCGGGACCATAGTTGTGCAGTATGAGGTCGAAGACGCCGTGCACGCCCTCTTGCTCGGATACGTCGTGCTTGATCTGGCGTACCAGTTCGGGCGGCACCTTCTTGCCCAGCAGCTCGTTGATGGGTGAAGCCAGCATCTCGAAGCCTGCCTTGATGATAAGCAGGGAAATAAGAGCGCCGAGGTAGCCGTCGATGGAGACGTTCCACAGCAGCATGATGCCCGCCGAGACAAGGGTGGCCAGTGTGATGACGGCGTCGAACAGCGCATCGCTTCCCGAAGCCACCAGGGCGTCGCTCTTCAACTTCTGTCCTTGGCGCTTCACGTATTGGCCCAATATGAGCTTCACGGCAATGGCCACAATAATGACCACCAGCGTGACGGTGGTGTAGCTGGGCACGGTGGGGTCGAATATCTTCTTCACCGACTCGACGAGCGACGTCACGCCGGCGGCCAGCACGATGAGGGCGATGATGATGGCGCTGAAATATTCCACACGTCCGAAGCCGAAGGGGTGCTCACGGTCGGGTGGCCGCTGTGAGAGTTTGGTGCCCACGATGGTAATGACGCTCGAGAGGGCATCGCTGAGGTTGTTGACGGCGTCCATGACGATGGCGATGCTGCCGGCGATGAGGCCTACGGCGGCCTTAAAAGCCGCCAGCAACACGTTGGCGCCGATGCCAATCCAACTGGTGCGTATGATTTGCGAATGTCGATCCATAATGCTATTGCTATTGCTTTGCTGGTGCAAAGATACACAAAAAAACTAAAACAGACACAGATTCATGAAAAAAGTCAACCTCTCCGACAGGTGTCAATCTTTGGACACCTGGTCGCAGAGGGAGGTCAGGGCGCGGTAGGACTCGTCGGCCTTGCGGAGTTTTCCACAGAGGCGCAGCAGCCAGTATCGGCAGTTGGCGAGGGTGTCGCGGAGGAAGTTGACCGTGGGAGCGGCCAGCCGGGCGCCGATATGCACCCACGCTACAGCCACCAGTCCCCACCAGGCGCCGATGTCGGCCAGCTGACTCATCCATGCGCCGCCGCAGAGGGCCATCACGATGCCGATAACGAAGGCGTAGAGTATCGAGAGGACGAGGCGCACGCCGAAGTTGAAGGAGCTGCGGAACTGGGGGTCGGCAACCTTGCGCTTGACGATGAGGTGTGTGGGGATGAAGGGCAGGGGATAGCACACCAGGCAGAAGAGCAGCACCCAGCGCACAGCGGGTACCACGACCGCTGCGACGAGGACCCCGGCAATTGCAAGCACGGAGAGCAGTGTGGCGAACAAGTTCCAGTGCTCGGCGAAGCGAGTGAGATGAGAAAGGTGGGAGTCTTGAAAGAGTGGCAGGAACTTTTCGACAGGCCATTCCCCGGTTTCCACTTTTCGAGCAATTTGTTGGCGCATACGGAAGCGGTTCCATGCGGTGTTTCGCAATCCCTCGCGTCGACGCATAGGACGGTTGAGCAGGTTGCAGAGAGCCATGATTTCGTCATAGTGCTCCTCGTCGCGTATGTCGTGCATCTGCGGCAGCAGCGCCTCGGTCAGCGTTTCGCGCATTTGGTTGAGGGCCACAGGCTCGTCGGTGCGGTAGGTCTCCATGAAGGGTTGCACGGGGATGGGCTTGCCGATATTGACCACCACGTTGCTGTAGGGCCGCTCATAGTCGTCGAAGTCGATGCCCGTAGGCACGATGTAGAGCGGATGGTCGCCGAGCTTGAGCTGCGTCTCGCCGGCGATGCGGAACATGCCTTTGCCGAAGGGGAGCAGGTGGTGGCGGTTGTTGTGGCGTCCCTCGGCCATGAGACAGAGGGGGTAGCCGTCGAGCAGCACGTCGCGGCTTTGGTCAAAGATAATCTGGTTCTTGCCGAGGTTCTGCTGTCCGTCGCGGATGCGGTAGACGGGGAGGATGCGGAGGAAAGTGAGGATGGCGCGGAGGGTGGGTTTGGCGAAGATGTCGGCTCGTGCGAGGAACACAGGGGGCTTGGGCGCAAAGTAGAGGACGGCCAGCGGCTCCATGAGGGCCTGCTGGTGGCAAGGGGCTATGATGTAGGCTCCGTCGGTGGGCAGGTTCTCGGCACCGCGGACGACGAAATGATTGTAGTGGCAGCGTGTGCCGAACTGAACTAGCGGGCACAGAATGTTGTACAACAGGTTGTTGTCTTGAATGGCCTTGGACATAGATATCTTTTTTCTCTTTGCAAAGATACGAAAAAATACGTTTGTGCGTTATATTAAATAATTGGTTTGAAGTTGGTAGTGGACAGTATGTGGCATATTTCCCACAATGCTGACCACCAACTACAGAACACAAAACACTGAAGATATGACCTCTTTTGCAGACCTTTCGGCATGGGCATGGCTCATCCAGTTCTTCATCATCGTGGTGGCCCTTCTGGTCGCCAACCTCGTGCGGTGCAATGTGCCGCTCTTCAGGCGCAGCCTGCTTCCGTCGGCGTTGCTGGCAGGACTCCTCATCCTCTGCTTGAAGCCGCTCGGCTTCTTTTCGGCGCTGGTCGACAAGCATGCCATGGAGATTGTGACCTATCACGCCCTCGGCCTCGGTTTCGTGGCCATGGCGCTGAAGAACAAGAAGATTAAGAGCGCTACGTCGACAATCAAGGTGGTGGAGACGGGCGCCGTCACCGCCAGCACCTACATCCTGCAGGGGTTGGTGGGTCTCCTCATCACCGTTCCGCTGTTCCTGTTCGGCAAGGAGCTCTTCTACGCCTCCGGCCTACTGCTGCCCATGGGTTACGGACAAGGTCCCGGACAGGCGCTGAATTTCGGCGTAACCTTTGCACGGTGGGCCGAAGGACAGGGACTGGTGTTCCATGGCTCCGACTTCGGCCTGAGCATCGCTGCCACCGGTTTCATCGTGGGCAGCCTTGTCGGCGTGATTTACATGAATGTTCTGCGCCGCAAGGGCAAGCTGAAAGTTCGCGAAAAGGCCGAGGTCGAACGCTATACGTTGGCCGACTATGAGTCGGAGGGCGAGATTCCTCATTCAGAGTCTATCGACAAACAGACGGTGCAGCTCAGTTTGGTGCTGCTGGTCTATGCTTTGGTGTTCCTGCTCATGTACGGCGTGCAGAAACTCGACTTGGGCAACTTCGGCACCAACACCCTCAAGCCGCTCGTCTGGGGCTTCAACTTCCTGTGGGGCACCTTGCTCGGCGTGCTGGTGAAGTGGTTTATAGGCCGTCTGCGCAAGCGCAACCTCATGCAGCGCGAGTATATCAACAACTACACCCTCGACCGTATCGCCGGCACCTGCTTCGATTTCATGATTATGGCCGGCACCGCCGCCATCGATTTCAACAACCTGCGGGGCCTGTGGCTGCCGCTCATCCTGGTGTGCGCCGTGGGCGCCGTGGTTACCTTCTTCTATGTACTTCGCTGCTGCAAGAAGCTCTATCCCGACTACGAGTATGAGGGCTTCTTCTCGATGTTCGGCATGCTCACCGGCACCGCCAGCAACGGCATGATTCTACTGCGCGAGATTGACCCGCGTTTTGAGACGCCCGCTGCCAACAACCTGGTGCTGCAGACCATCCCCGCCCTGGCCTTCGGCTTCCCGGTGCTGCTGCTTATGGGCTTCGCCCCGCAGAGCCTGACGAACACGCTCATCACTATGGGCATCATGGTTGTGGTGCTGCTGCTGTTCTGCTTGTTCATCTTTAGGAAAACTAAAAAACAGAAATAGAATATGAAAAAGACTTTACTTGTTGTAGCAATATTTTCAGCTCTCAACTTCCAACTCTCAACTTGCTTGGCGCAAGAAGAGAAGCATGTGCGCCAAGGTTGGACCTTCGGCGTGCTGCCCAGTGTGGCATACGATGCCGATCTCGGCTTCCAGTACGGTGCACTGACCAATATCTACTATTTCGGCGACGGCTCCACCTACCCCGAGTACCTGCATTCGTTCTATGCCGAGGCGGCCTACACCACCAAGCATTTCGGCCTCTTCCGCTTCTCCTATGACTCTAAGCACCTTATCCCTAACCATCGCCTGAGCGTCGACCTCACCTACCTGCCCGACCAGATGTGCGACTTCTACGGCTTCAACGGCTACCAGTCGGAATACAACGCCGCCTACTCGAACCAGGACGACGCAGCCTACATCTCGCGCGCCTACTACAAGTACCACCGCGACCTCTTCCGCTTCAGCGCCGACCTGCAGGGTTCCATCACTAATGACCTCTACTGGAACGCCGGCATCGGCCTGCTGCATTTCAACGTGGGCACCGTCGACATCGACCGGCTGAACTCCTTCACCAAGAAAGAGGAGAACATGTTGCCCGACACGGTGACGCTGTTCGACTATTATGTGGCC
>JAFXXI010000028.1 GCA_017542345.1 Bacteroidales bacterium | reverse complement strand
CGTCTTTCCTCCAGAGCTATTGCCCACAGTGATTGGCTCGACTTTTACCAAAAGGTTGTTCAGACAAGAGGTTAGACTCAAAGAAACAACAAGTACCAACAGGAGAATCCCACATTTTTGAAGAGCCTTATTCTTTAAGAGTGTGTTTGTTCCATCTATATGCATCGGCGGGTACTCCTGTTTGTTATGAGCATTAAGCTCATGACCTTGCTGCATCTCGGCAGAACAAACTTCGTTTGCTTTGCTCTCGACTTTCGCAAGGTTGTGCTCGTTAAGTATTGGCGTTTCCATTGATTGCAGTGGTTGATTTCACGGTGCAAAGATACACAATAATTCCCTGATAGCACAATATTTATTCTTTCCACCTCGTTATTTTTGTAAAAAACATAACACCTATGGCAATGAAATTCTGTCCCAAATGCGGGAAACTGCTGCGAAACAACGAGACCGTATGTCCCGTCTGCGGTGCCTCCACCGAGATGAAGGCTGCCGATGCAGCGCCGGAAACCCCTGTAGCACCTGCCGCTCCGAAGGTTGAAAAGCCCGCTCCCCAACCCCAGGCCAAGCCTCAGCCCAAGCCCGCCCCCAAACCGGAAGCCAAGCCCAGGCCGAAACCCCAGCCGAAGCCGGAGCCCATGGCAGAACCGCAGGCCGCACCCGTGCCGCAACCCGAACTGGAACCCCTTCAGGAGCCCCACTCCGAGCCGGTTGTCGAGCCCGAACCCACCCTCGTGTCCGAGCCCGAGTTGACAGAACCATCGACCTACAGCGACAACGACAGCCCCGAGACACCCGACTACACAACCCCCGAAACTCCCAAAAAGAGCAAGAAGTGGATATATCTCTTCATAGGCGCAGGCGTACTGTGCCTCATTTCAGTGCTGCTGGGACTGATTGCCCTTGGCATAGTAGGCTACCTCTATTGGAGGAGCAAAAAAAAGGCCGACTGATTCACCATCTTTGGTGAGGTGGCCATTTCTGCAAATGTGTGTACTTTTGCAAACTGAAAAACACTACAATTTATGGAACACCAACACGAACACACAGCACACGGTCACCATGACCATCACGACCACCTCGGTCACCACCATCATCACCATCACGCACACGCCATCGAGCGGCTCTCCACCATCTATGTGGTAGCCGTAGCGCTGAACCTCACCTTCGTCATCGTCGAGGCGGCAGCGGGCTTCATCGGCAACAGCCTGGGCCTGCTCTCCGACGCGGGGCACAACCTGAGCGACGTCTTCTCGCTCCTGCTGGCCATGGTGGCCCTCAAGCTGGCCTCCAGCCATGCCACCAAGCGCTACACCTACGGCCACCGCAAGGCATCGGTGCTCATCTCGCTGCTCAACGCCATCATCCTGCTGGTCGCCGTGGGCGCCATCATCGTCGAGAGCATCGGCAAATTCTTCAACCCCGCCGAGGTCAACGGAACTCTCATCATCTGGACCGCCACGGTGGGCATCGTCATCAACGGCCTCACCGCCTGGGCCCTCTCCCGCCAGCAGCAGCACGACATCAACACCCGCGGCGCATTCCTCCACATGCTGGCCGACACGCTGGTCAGCATCGGCGTGGTGGTCAGCGGCATCGTCATCAAATACACCGGCTGGACTATCGTCGACCCCATCATCGGCATCGTCATCGCCCTCGTCATCCTTGTCAGCACCTGGAACCTGCTCTCCGAGAGCCTGCGCATGAGCACCGACGCCGTGCCCGAAGGTTTCGACGTGGACGACATCGCACAGAAGATTGAGTCGCAAGAAGGTGTCCTCAACGTGCACCACCTCCACATCTGGCCCATCTCCACCACCGAGACGGCCCTCACCTGCCACATCGTCATCCCCGAGGCGGCCATGCTCGAAGAGGTCACCGACCGCGTGAAGCACCTGCTCGACGACCTCGGCATCCACCACAGCACCCTCGAACTCGAAACCCGCAGCAGCCACTGCCACGAGCACGAGTGCAGCAGCACACATTAATATAAAGGTGACGGCGATGGACACCCTTCTGGCGATACTGATGGCGACCCTGATGAGCGGCGACCTGCTCTTTGTCAGCGACACCTCGAGCATGGGGCTGGCCGTACAGCAGTCTACCGGGCAATACACCCATGTAGCCCTGGTGGAGCGGGCGGGCGACAGCATCTACCTCATCGACGCCACCCAGCGCCACGGCGTGGCACGCCGCCCCATTGGCCGCACCTTCGCAGCCCGGATGCCCGTCAGCGTCTACCGACTCACGGTGCCCTTCGACACCGCCGCCGTCATGGCGCGCGCCCGCTCGCTCACCGGACAGCCCTACGACGACTACTTCCTGCCCGCCAACGGGCGGCTCTACTGCTCTGAATTGATATGGGAATGTTTCCTTGATTCTGCCGGAAGGCACCTCTTCCCGTCGCAGCCCATGAACTGGCGCGACGCCGACGGGCACCTGCCTGCCTACTGGGTCGAGCACTTCCGCCGCTTGGGCGCCGCCGTGCCCGAGGGGGTGCCGGGCACCAACCCCACCGACCTGTCGCGGTCAGCGTTGCTTCGCAAGGTCTTGTAACACTAGGGATGCCAGCGTCAGTCCGAAGCTAGCAGTGACGGCCACCGAGGTGCCACCGGGTTGGGCGTTGTCCATCCGTTCGGGACTCCACACACACTTGAACTTCCGTGCCGGGAAGCGCTGTTCGCGCCGCATGCGCTTGCGCAGGCTCGCCGCCAAGGGGCATCCGTCCACCTTCCAGAACTCGCTGACACGCACCTGCCGCGGGTCCATCTTCCGCGCCGCCCCCATCGACGACAATAGAGCCGTGACACGGCACGTCTCTACAATCAAGTCGTGCTTGTCCTTGAGACTGTCGATGGCGTCAATCACATAGTCGTAGTCCTGCAGGCAGAAGCTGTCGGAGGTCTCCCGCGTGAAGCGCTCCTGCCGCGCCACGATGTCGGCCTCGGGGTTGATGTCGAGCAGGCGCTCACGCATCACCTCCACCTTGGGACGCCCCACCGTGGAATGCAGGGCGGGCAGCTGGCGGTTGATATTGGTGGTCTCAACACAGTCGGGGTCGACCAGCGAGAGGTGTCCGATGCCGCCACGCACCAGTGCCTCGGCACACCACGACCCCACGCCGCCCACGCCGAACAGCAGCACACGGGCCCGAGCCATGCGCTCCATGGCCTCGGCGCCCACCAGACGCTCTGTGCGCGACGACCAGTGTTCCTCCATCTCCCTGTTATTCCATATTGATTGCCAAACGGAAGCCGATGCTGAAGCCCTTGCTGGCCGGCGTGATGGCTTCGCGGTGTGCCGCACGGCAGTATTGTGCCGAGTCGTTGCACGAGCCACCGCGGTAGACGCGCTCGCCGCCGTTGGTGCACAGCGGGTCGGTCGCATCGTCGGCCGAGAGCGGCCCCCAGGCGTCGGCGCACCATTCGCGCACATTGCCCATCATGTCGTAGAGTCCCAGCAGGTTGTGCTGCTTCTGCGCCACCGCCATGGTGTGGCGTATGGTGTCGTAGCGCATCGTCTCCGTATTGTAGACCTGGTAGATGGGCGCATTGCCCACGTACCAGCCCACCTGGCTTATGTTATCCCCACCCGAGTAGCGGGTGTGTGAGCCGTGGCTTCCGCCATAGGCGGCATACTCCCACTGCGCCTCGGTGGGCAGCGTGAAGTGGTAGCCCGTCAGACGGCTCAACTTCTGGCAGAAGGTGTTGGCATCCTCGAAACTGACGTTCTCTACGGGGTAGCTGCCGTCGTAGTTGAACGACGAGGGATTGGCGTCCATGACGGCCTGATAGAGGCTCTGTGTCACCTCGGTACGGCCGATGTAGAAGTCTTTGGTCAGGGTGACGAGGTGCTCGGGGGCGTCCGCGTCTGCACCGCCCATCACGAAACTGCCCCTGCGGACCAGAATCATGTCGAACGTCACCTCGGTGCCGGGCACCGTGATGGGTTCCACATCGAGCGTCAGCGGGCGCGACGGCTCGACCGGAGTCACCTCCGAGGATCCCTTATCTATCGCATAGTCGTCTGTGCTGCAGGCCACTGCCAGCATCGTGGCAGCCACCGACGCCGCAACGGCAAATATCGAATGGAGTCTCTTGTGCATCGTGTTGTGTTTTTGTCTTTAACGCCCCCGAAACCGTTTTAGTATGCCGCACTCTAAAAAAGCCTTTTTCCTCCCCCATCCCTCCGGTTCCCCTCCGCTCGTTCTACGGTCGTTAAACTACCCGTTAGGATACTGTGGGGATGGCTGTTGCAGAGGGAAGGAAGGCGGAGCGATGTCGCGGAGAAAGAAAAAAGAGGGTCGAGGGTTGCCGAATGAAAAAAAAATCGTATATTTGCATTTTATTATAGAAGCACTTAAATTGCACTGCAATGAAGAAAGTAATTATGTATGTGATGTTTGCGCTGATGGCCGGCGGTGGCGCGGCGGTGGCGCAAAACGACAATATCACCCTTGAAGACATCTGGACGAAGCGCATTTTCGGGGTGCACGGCGTGGGAGGACTGCGGTCGATGGCCGACGGCGAGCACTACTGCACGCTGAGCCGGATGGGCATCACCAAATACAGCTATGCCACGGGCGAGAAGGTGGCCGACGTGTGCCTTTTCAACGGCCCGGACCGCGGCCACAAGGTGGCGCCGCTGCCGCGCATGGAGAGCTACGAGTTCAGCAAGGACGAACGCAAGATACTGCTCAGCAGCGGCTTCGAGCCCATCTACCGCCACAGCGGGGTGAGCGACTACTGGCTGTACGACATGGACAGCCGCCGCTTCACGAAACTGAGCACGGGCGGCAAGCAGCGCCTCACCACCCTCAGCCCCGACGGCACGAAGGTGGCCTTTGTGCGCGACAACAACCTCTACTGGATGGACTTGGCCACGCTTGAGGAGCACGCCATCACCACCGACGGCAAAGTGAACGAGGTGATCAACGGCACCACCGACTGGGTGTACGAGGAGGAGTTCGGCATCACCCAAGGCTTCCAGTGGAGCCCCGACTCGAAGAAAATAGCCTTTATGCGCTTTGATGAGAGCAAGGTGAAGGAGTACAATATGCAGATGTGGGGAGCCCTCTATCCTGAGGACTACCGCTACAAATACCCCAAGGCCGGCGAGGATAACAGCAAGGTGTCGCTACATGTGTACAACATCGAGACCAAAGGCCAGTTCACTCCTGTACTTGACGGACGCAGCACCACCGTGGCCGACGGCAAGTGCAAATGGGAGTATATCCCTCGTTTCCAATGGACCAACACCTCTGATGTACTGGCTGTCATGGTCATGAACCGACTGCAGAACACAATGGAGATACTGGCCGTAAACACCTCGAACAACGGCCTTAACAACAATACCATCAGCAAACTTTACGAGGAGCAGTGCGACACGTACGTGGAGGTGCCTGACACCTGGCAGTTCATCACCGTGGGCAAGGGCAAGAAAGCCAAGGAGCAGATGCTCATCACCAGTGAGCGCGACGGCTACCGCCACATCTACCTCTACGGCATGGACGGCAAGCTGGTGCGCCAGGTAACGAGCGGCGGCTACGAGGTGTGCGAGGTTGCTGGCGTCGACCTGAAGAACAGCCGCCTCTACTACACCAGCCGCGAGCACGGCGCCATCAACAAGAGCCTCTTCGTCATCGGCCTGGACGGCAAAAAGAAGAAATGCCTGAATTATAGCCAAGCGAATATAATCAGCATATACCCCAACTTCATCGGCACCGATTACTCCTTCACTAAAGACTTTAACGCCCCCACAAGCGGCGGCACCTATAACGCCACCTTCAGCGATGGCTGCAAATACTACATCTGCACCTACAGCAATGCCAACATGGCACCGGCATATACGCTGCATGACGCCAATGGCAAACTGATCAAGGTGCTGCAGGACAATGCTGACCTGCAGACGAAGATGTCCGACTACGGCACCAGCCACAAGCAGTTCGGCACCTTCACCACCTCAACCGGCACCGAGCTGAACTACTACACCATCAAGCCTGCCGACTTCAACGCCAACAAGCGCTACCCCGTGCTTATCTATGTGTACGGCGGTCCCGGCAACCAGCAGGTGAGCAACAGCTACGGCTACGGCGACTACTACTGGTACCACATGCTGGCCGAGAAGGGCTACGTGGTCTTCTGCTTCGACGGGCGTGGCACCGGTGGCCGCGGGGCGCAGTTCAAGAAGCAGACCTACGGCGACCTGGGCCGCATGGAATGCGAGGACGCCATTGAGGCTGCCCGCTGGCTGGGACAGCAGCGTTGGGTCGACAAAGACCGCATCGGCATCTGGGGCTGGAGCTTCGGCGGCTACCTCTCCACGCTCTCGCTCCTCAAAGGCAACGACGTCTTCAAGGCCGCAATAGCCGTGGCCCCGGTGATGAACTGGCGCTACTACGACAACATATACACCGAGCGCTTCCTCGGCCTGCCCAAGGACAACGCCAAGGGCTACGACGAGAACTCGCCGCTCAACTTCGCCGACCGCCTGCAGGGCAACTACCTGCTCATCCACGGCACCGGCGACGACAACGTGCACTTCCAGAACAGCGCCGAGATGGTGGAGAAGCTGGAGAACGCCGGCAAGCAGTTCGAGTTCCGCATCTACCCCAACAAGAACCACAGCATCTACGACGCCACCGGCAACACGAGGCTGAACCTCTACCAGCTGATGACTGATTTCATTATGAGAAAATTATAAGACGATGAAGAAGATATTTTTATTGGGCTTAATGGGTCTGATGGGCATTATGGGCGCACAGGCGCAGTTTGGCGCCTATGGCGTGAAAGGGAGCCTGGGAGTGGCCACCATTGCCGACGACCTGTCGACGAGTTCGCCCATCATGGGTGCCGGTGTGGGTGGCTACATCAACTACACCTTTGCCCAAAGCCAGTCGGTGCTGGCCGAGATATTCTACCTCCAGAGCGGATTGAACATCAACCGCCGAGGCCACAACTTCGAGACGGTGCACGACAAGGACAACCACCTGAGTGTGCGTCAGGGCTACTACCACGCCTACTACGCCCAGATCCCTATCTTGGCCTGTGTGCACATGGAACTGCCCATCCGCAAGGCGGGCCATGTGGTGGGCGTCTATGCAGGACCGGCCTTCAACATCGGTCTTTTCGGCCGTTGCAGGGACAGGATGGTCACCCCGGGTGTCTCGTCCTACAAGGTCAACTATGACAACGACCTGCACGGAAGCGCCGCCGACCGTGCGGTGTTCAACCACCTCTCGCGCATCGATGTCAGCGCCATCGTGGGTTTGAGCTACGAATACAGCAACTTCGTCTTCTCGCTCTACCTCGACCACGGCTTCCTCGCCACCTCCAAACAGGAGGACATCTTGCGCGTCATTGAGAACAACCTCTCGGGCACCAACAACGTGACCACCAAGATACCCAACGGCAACAACAACGCAGTGATGGTGTCCGTCGGGTATAATCTCGGAAGTTTCTAACCTTTCTTCATTCCACTTAACATTTAATCATGGTAAGAGTAAGATTTGCCCCCAGTCCTACGGGGCCGCTCCACATCGGCGGCGTACGCACCGCCCTCTACAACTACCTGTTCGCCCGCCAACAGGGCGGCAAGATGATTCTCCGCATCGAAGATACCGACCAGACCCGCTTTGTGCCTGGTGCGGAGCAATACATCATCGAGGCCCTTGACTGGCTGGGCATAAAGTTTGACGAAGGAGTCCATATCGGTGGACCTTGCGGTCCCTACCGCCAGAGCGACCGCAAGTCCCTCTACCGCCAGTATGCCGACCAACTGCTGCGTGACGGCTGGGCCTACTATGCTTTCGACAAGCCAGAAGCCCTCGATGCCAAGCGCAAGGAATATGAGGCACAGAAGAAGACCTTCCAATACGACTGCACCACCCGCATGGGCATGGAGAACAGCCTGAGCCTCGGCATGGAGGAGGCGCAGCGCCGCATCGACGCCGGCGAGCCCTATGTGGTGCGGTTCAAGTTCCCCGAGAACATTGACATCACGGTGCACGACCTGATACGCGGCGACGTGACAATGAACAGCCGCCTGCTGGACGACAAGGTGCTGTTCAAGAGCGACGGGATGCCCACCTACCACCTGGCGAATATCGTGGACGACCACCTGATGGAAATCACCCACGTCATCCGCGGCGAGGAGTGGCTGCCGAGCGCTCCGCTGCACGTCATGCTCTACAAGGCGTTCGGCTGGCAGGCGCCGCAGTTTGCCCACCTGCCCCTGCTGCTCAAGCCCGAAGGTAACGGCAAACTGAGCAAGCGCGACGGTGACCGTCTGGGATTCCCTGTCTTCCCGCTGGAGTGGCACGACCCCAAGAGTGGCGAGGTGAGCAGTGGCTACCGCGAGCAGGGCTACCTGCCGCAGGCGGTGGTCAACATGCTGGCCCTGATGGGATGGAACCCGGGCACCGAGCAGGAACTGATGAGCATGGATGAGCTGATAAAGCTCTTCAACATAGAGCATGTGAGCAAGAACGGTGCACGATTCAACCTTGAGAAAGCCAAATGGTTCAACCACGAGTACTTCCAGATGCTCAGCGACGAGCAGGTGGCCTCCTACCTTGAAAAGCAGCTCGGCGAACGCGGCATCAGCTCCGATCACAACTATGTGGTGAAGGTGGCCGGCTTGATGAAAGAGCGCATCACATTCCCCTGTGAACTGTGGGACACCTGCAGCTACTTCTTCCAGGCTCCGACCGAGTACAACGAGAAGGACGTGGCCAAACGTTGGACACCCGACATGCACATCCACATGGCCAAAGTCATTGAAATCTTGGAGACGGTGCCCTTCGAGCACGACGCCATCCACAAGGCGCTGCTGGACGACTATATCGCCGCCAACGGACTCAACACCGGCAAGGTGATGAACTCGCTGCGCATCGCCGTGGTGGGCCGCACCGTAGGTCCCGACATGATTACGCTGATGTTGATGATAGGCAAAGACGAGACCATAAGCCGCGTACAGCGTGCCATTGAGAAATTGAAAACTGAAAATTAATACAACTATGGAAAAAACAAGCAAAATCCTCATCGCCTGCAACGCCATCCTCCTCCTCGGCCTCATAGGCATCTATGTCATCCATTTCACCGGCTTCGGCACCAAGAGCAAAGTCAACGCCGACGCCACAGAACCCCTGATCAAAGAAGGCGGCCTCACCGTGGCCTATGTCAACACCGACACGCTGCTGGCCAAATACGAGTACGCCATCGACATGGAGAAGGAGCTCTATGCCTACAAGGACCAGCAGGAAGCCTACGGCCGCAAGCAGATGGAGCAGTTCCAGAACGACTACCAGGACTACCTAAAGAACGGCGCCAGCATGACGCTGACGCAACAGCAGAAGAAGGAGGCCGAGCTGAAGCAGCGCGCCGAGAAGATGTCCACGCTGGAGCAGGAACTCAGCGCCAAGATCCTCGAACGCCAGATGTCGGAGAACACCAAGCTGCTCAACGCCATCTTCGCCTATATCCGCGAATATAACGCCGCCAACCAGCAGTTCGACATCATCCTCCGCAAAACCTTCAACGACTCCCCCACCCTATACGTCAACCCCGCCATGGACATCACCGACGAGATTGTCAACGGCCTCAACGAGGAATACAGGAATGTAAAAGCTAATCAGTGAACCGCCCGCGCAGGTCGCTGAAGCGACTGCGCCGCAGCAGATAATAATCCACAAGCAGGTGCCCCTGATACACACAGGGCACCTGTTTTGGTTTTATGGCCTCGCGCTTGGCCTTCAGCGCAGGCTTCCACGCCCTGTACTCCCTGTGGGCCTTGCGGACGGCGAGGTACTCGCCCCGATGGCCTTCCATCAGGAACTTGAGCGCCGCCACACGGTCAAGCCACATGCGGGTGGCGAGCACCCACCAGCGGCGGTTTGAGGGCAGGTTCTTGTAGAGCATGGAGAGGTTGTTGCGGAAGTTGAGCTGCGTTTTGAAGGGATTGCTCTTGGGCAGCGTACCGCCGCCGACATGGTAGAGCACCGACTGCGGGCAGTAGGCCACACGATGTCCCGCGTTGTGCACACGCCAGCAGAAGTCAATCTCCTCAATGTGGGCAAAGAAGTCACCATCGAGGCCACCGAGTTCCTTCCACACCGAGGCGCGGACAAACATGGCGGCTCCAGTGGCCCAGAAGATGTCGCAAGCGTCGTCATACTGTCCCTCGTCCTTCTCCAGCGTCGAGAACAGGCGCCCGCGGCAGAAGGGGTACCCATACTTGTCCACAAAGCCCCCCGCACCACCGGCATACTCGAAGCGGCTCTTGTCATCGTACATCAGCAATTTGGGCTGGCAGACAGCAATGTCGGGATGGGCATCCATCGTCGCCACCACAGGCTCCACCCATCCTGCCGTACATTCCACGTCGCTATTGAGCAACACATAGTACTCCGCCTCCACATCAGCCAACGCCTTGTTGTAGCCTTCTGCAAATCCGTAGTTCCTGTCGAGCGTGATAAGTCTCACCTGCGGGTAGTTCTGCTGCAGGAAGGCGAGCGACCCGTCGGTGGAGCCGTTGTCGGCCACCACCACCTCCGCCGCCGTATGCTGCACCACCGAAGACATGAAGCGCTCCAGCATGGCGAGCCCGTTCCAGTTGAGTATGACGACTGCTGTCTTATTCATTGCTGTGTTGTTCTGGTTTAGTGAGTTTCCAGCGCCTATGGCTCCAGAGCCAGTATTCAGGCTGCTCCTCTATCTGTTTCTCAAGGGTGCGCGCATAGCGCTCCACTATCTCGTACTGTGCCACCTCCCGCGGATGTTCGCAGAAGGGCGTGAATGTCACCTCATAGTAGCCGCGGCGCACTTTCTTCACCACATAGTACAGCACCGGATAGCCATACTTGCGGGCGAAATACTCGGCGCCATAAAGGAAGGCCGTGTCCTGATTCAGGAAGCGCGTCCAGTAGCTCTTCGCCGCATTGCTCGGCGACTGGTCACCCAGCATCATCAACGCACACGGCACATGGTATCGGTCATAGTACTCCACCACCTGCCGCACATCCCGCTGGTCGACCACCTCGGTGCCATAACGTATGCGCCTCCGGGCAATGAAGGGTCCTGTCAAGTTGTCGTTCAGCGGCTTGCCTACACCGATACCGTGGTGCAGCATCTGCATGTTGAGCGACGACACCATATACTCCCAGTTGTTGTAATGCGCGCTCAGCAGTATCACCGTCTGCCCGCGTTCGTAGTAGCGGTCCACCACCTCACGGTTGACAATCCTGTAACGCCGTTTGATGGACACCGGCGAGGCGAAGAGGTTATGCACAAACTCCACCGCTATATCGGCCAGGTGGTGGTAGTAGCGGCGCTCAATCAGCTTCCGCTCACGCTCTTCCTTTTCCGGAAAAGCATTGGCCAGATTGCGTCTCACCACCCCGCGGCGGTATCCCACGAGATGGTAGATGACCAAATACACTATGTCCGCAATCAGCCGCACATCAATAGCCTCTGTTGAACTGCTCGCCAACCTCGCCCAACACTCCTTCCGGCAGCTGCTGGCGGCACAGGCGGCGTTCCCAGCCTATCTCCTGCACCTCGCCGCGGGCGTTGCTGTTCAGCAAGCGATAATAACCCGAGCGGTGCTCGTCCCAGAACAGGAACACGCGGTTCGGGTCGTCGGTGTCGAGCTTGTTGTAGCGCCAGAACTGGTAGGGCAGGTAGTGCACATGGCCCTGCGAGGTACCCGCCAAGGGGTCTGTCGCATTCTGATCCTCGCCCAGCTGCATTGTCTCGAAAGGCTGCTCGTTGTGGCTTCCGATGCGGTTGGCTGACACATAGTTTTTCTCGTCCCTTATGAAATCCGGCGGACCATACTGCAGGTACACGCGGCCGAAATCGGTATGTATACCCGGTGTGCGCGGATAGCTGAAGTGCTCCTGTACATAGTCGATGCGCTCCTTGTATTTCAACCATTCCGCTTCGGCCGCCATGGCATTGCGCTCCGTCCAGAAGCGGTAGAGAAACGCCTGTTTCTCCTCCAGACCCGGGCGCTTCACCAGCTCCTGCGCCACCTGTTTCTCGGCCTCCGAGGCAATAGGATAGAGTCCGTCAATGTAGATATTCAACTGCTCCTCGTCGGTGTATTTGCCGGCGAATGTGGTGGCAAAGTCGCTCAGTTCCTTGCCTTTCACTCCCGGGTTGGAGCGGTAGAAGGGCACACGTTTGTAGAGCATCGTCTCGCCGTCGCGGTTGCGCAGCTCCACCACCAGGTTGTAGTTGCCCGAGGGCAGCTTGCTGATGTCCAAACTGCCGTAGACAGGCACCAGCGGCGCGCTGTTCTTGCGGCTCATCATCTGCACATCCTCGTATCTCGCGCCCGTCTCCTGGCGCTCCACATAGGCCATCGCCAGGAACGGCTTGCGACCGATTTCCTTGTCGATGTTGTAGACCTCATAATAGTAGTTCAGCTCCTCCACCTGCTCGGGGTAGAAATCGTTGACATAGGGCTCCATGTCGTAGCCGTTGCGCGACAGGATGTTGCCCTCGCCTTGCGTCGGATGCACCTCGGCCATAGGCTGCACACTCGACATCGCGGGATGCGTGCGGTCATAGCTCACCACCACCTTCTCCAGCACCTGTGCCGCGGGGGCGTCGGTGCCTTTGTCGCGCAGCGTCACCTCGATATCATACACCCCGTTGGTCAGTGAGAAGCGCTGCACGTCGATGAAGCTGAAGTCCAACTCGTCCAGGCTCGCCACCGTAGGACTTGCCAGGTCGTACTTCTTCACATAGCACACCGAGTCCTGCTGCCGCGCCACCAGCGTCACCTCCACCGTCGCGCGGTACACGCCGTTCGACTGCTTCTCGAACTGCATCGTCCATGCGTCGAACTGAAGGTAGGTCTCCATATACGGCCGGTCCTGCTCGGGCAGGTAGAATGTCGAGTAGCCGAACAGCGCCTGCATCTGCGCCCGTAGCGACATCGGCGCAAGCAGCGCGACCGCCATCACGGCAGATAAAAGAATGCGTTTCATATCCTTGTGGTTTATCTTTTTTTTCTTTAACTGGTTTTTCCCTTTTTTATTGTGCCCCACCAGTTTTTTATTGTGCCCCACCAGTCCTTTTCCTCTTCCGCGCAGTCTGCCACAATGTCGAGTATCTCCGCGCCATACTGCTCCACCGTGCGCTTCCCAATGCCCGGCAGGCTGAGCAGTTCCTTCGCCGTGCGCGGCTTCTCGCGGGCTATGGCCAACAGCGCCTTCTGCTGTAGCACAACATAAACCGGTCGGCCCATCTCTTCGGCCTTGGCCTTGCGCCACAGCCGCAGCAGTTCCATCAACTGTTCGTTCGGGCTGTCATCGCGCATCTCCTTCCCGACAGACGCGGCTTTGCGCCCACGCGATTTCTGCTTGCCGCCAATCAGGTAGTCCGACTTCACGCGCTGCACCGCGGCAACGCTGAAGCCCTCCGCCTCAACCTTCTTCATACAGGCCAGTTTCAGTCCCACGCTCTCCGTGAGGGTGTCGCCGGCCTCCTTTATCTGCTTGGCCACCTCCTTATTGTCCACCTCCACTTCGAGCAACACCGTCAGGGCCGAGGCAAAGGCCGTCAGCTGCGCCGCGTAGTAGGCCGACCCCTTCCCAACCCGCTCGGCATGCTGCTCCTGCGGCAGACGCATCAGCTGGTTGCGGAAGCGTTCCCCTACCGACGTCAGATCGACCATGGTGTCCCGCAATCCTTTCATTGACGCTGCCTTCTTGGGGTAGAGCTTGGCGACGGGGCCATAGGCCTGCGACAGCCGCTCGGTGTCGGCCAGCAGTCCCTCCATGCCGAACAGGTCGCACAGCTGCTCGTAGTAGTACTGCCGCTCGTACTGCGACACCGCGCCCTCCACCTCCTCCCACGCCGGCTGTGCGTCGCAGAAGCGCTGCACGTCGGCATCGCCTATTCCCGCCGAGGCGGAGAGCGGGGTGGTCAGCACCAACCCCTCCAGACTCCGGCAGCGGCTCAACGCCACATACACCTGTCCGAAGGCAAAGGCGTCGGCGGCATTGACCGCCACATGGTCGAAGGTAAGCCCCTGTGCTTTATGGATGGTCACCGCCCACGCCGCCCGCAAGGGGTACTGGACAAAGGTGCCTTCCACCTCCTGCACAATACTGTTGTCTTTACCGTCCACACTGTATTTCAGGTTCTCCCACGTCTCACGTCCCACTCTGACGGTGTCGCCGTCGTCGTCCGTCACCTCCACATACAGGTTGCCGTCCTCTTCCACAAAATCCGTCACTGTGCCCAACTTGCCATTGTAGTAGCGGTGAGCACCCGAGGTATCATTTTTCACATACATCACCCGCTCGCCCACCTTCACCTCCAGCGTACGCTCTATAGGCATCATGCTGTCGGGGAAGTTGCCGCTGACCACCGCCTCCAGCGTGCGCCTCGCCCCTTTCAGGGCAGCCATGTGGCGGCTGTTGATGGCGTCGGACTGGTGGTTGTGGGTCGTCAAGGTTATGGCCTGGCCGCTTGATTGCTTGATTGTCTGGGGGACGACACGGCTGTTCAGCATATTGAGCGTGGCAGCGTCGAGCTGGTTGTCGCGCACCCGGTTCAGCAGCGCCACAAAGGCGGCATCCTGCTGGCGGTACACATGGGTCAGCTCAATCGTCACATAGGGCATCCGCTGCAATGCCTTGCTATGGAAGAAAAACGGCGAAGGATAGACGCGCTCCATGTACAGGCGTTCGCGCTCCGTCACCACGGGCGGCAACTGGTGCACATCGCCTATCATCAGTAGTTGCACGCCGCCGAAGGGGCGGCTGCTACGCCGGTAGCGCCGCAGCGTCATATCCACGGCATCCAGCAGGTCGGCACGCACCATACTTATCTCGTCGATAATCAGCAACTCCAACGTGCGTATAATATCCACCTTGCTTCGGCTCAAAGCCTTGTGGCTCTCGGGCAACTGGTATTCCGTCACCAGCTCTTTGACATCGGGCAGATAGGGGTCGAAGGGCAACTGGAAGAACGAGTGTATCGTCACGCCTCCGGCATTGACGGCCGCCACCCCCGTGGGGGCCACCACCACATGCCGCTTGGGGCATTCAGCCGCCACCTGGCGCAGGAATGTCGTCTTGCCGGTACCGGCTTTGCCGGTCAGAAACACACTCACTCCCGTCTGCTCGACATAGCGCCTCGCCAAATCCAGTTCTGCGTTCTCCATACATCCCATGCTCTTTCCCTTGCCCGCCTGGCGGCAAGGCGACTACGATATCGGCCAGCGACGGTCGAGGCCGAAGCTCACGGGGCTCACCTTGAGCTGCGGGGCGAACTGGAGACGTTTCCACTCGTTGCGCGCCACCTTGGTGATGACGCTGTGCACCAACTCGCGGTCATAGCCTTCGTCCACAATCTCATCCTCGCAGAGGTCCTCGTCGAGATAGAGTCCCAGCACAGCGTCGAGCACCTCGTAGTCGGGCAGCGAGTCGCTGTCCTTCTGGCCCGGACGCAGTTCGGCGCTGGGAGCCTTGTCTATCGTGTGGCGCGGGATGCGCTCGGTGTCGCGGTTGATCCACTCGCTCAACTGGTAGACTTCCGTCTTGTATAGGTCGCCGATGACCGCCAGCGAGCCGCACGAGTCGCCGTACAGCGTGCCGTAGCCCATGGCCGCCTCACTGCGGTTGGTGGTATTCAACGCCAGGGCACCGAACTTGTTGGCATAGCTCATCACCAGCGTGCCGCGCACGCGAGCCTGCATATTCTCCTCCGTCACATCCTCGGCGCGTCCGGCAAACACAGGCTTCAGCGCCTCGCGGAAGGCATCGAACATAGGCTTGATGGGCACGATGTCGTAGCTCATACCCAGGTTGTGCGCCAAGTCTTCGGCGTCGGTCACCGAGTGGTCGGTCGAATACTGGCTCGGCATCAGCAGGCCGTGCACGTTCTCCGCGCCCAGGGCGTCCACCGCCAGGGTGGCCACCAGCGCCGAGTCGATGCCGCCGCTCAGACCGAGCACCGCCTTGTGCAGGCCGTTCTTGCCGAAATAGTCGCGCAGACCCGTCACCAACGCCTTGTAGACCAGTTCCACAGCCTCGGGCTTCTCGTCATCCACCTCGCTATCAATCATCTGCATATCCACCGTGCCACAGGCACTCTCGAAATAAGGCAACTGGCACAACACACTGCCGGCAGCATTCAGCGCCAGCGAGCCGCCCGCATAAAGGTAGGGGCCTTCACCGCCCACACGGTTCACATATACCAGGCTCGCGCCCAGCGTCTCCACTATCTTCGTCATGCGATAGCGCGTGCGATAGGGTTTCTGATAGTCGAACACATTGCAGCCACAGCAAATCACCATGTCGGCCTCGCCCGTATGGCCCTTGCTGAGCTCTTTGAGATCCTCATAGAATCCGATGGCCAGGCGCTGGTCGTGGAAGTCGACCACCTGAACGCCCTCGCCGCGTGTGAAGCAGCGCTGCTCGTCCACACCGAGATACTTCTTCGTCACCACCGCACGGATGGCGCCGTTCTGCACAAAAACGATGGCGTTGCAGAGGCCGCGGTCCTGTATCTGCAGCGGCATACCTATCAGGAAAGCGCGGTGCTCCGAACAAGCCACCAGCTCCTGCAAGGCAGCCTGCGCAGCCTTCTGCAGGTCGGTATAGCCTGCGGCGGCAAACAGGGGCGCACCGCACAGCGTACAAGCGGGAAACACAGTCAGCAGCGCCTCGCGCGAGGCTTCCGTCTCCAACTCAGCCTTAATCCATTCCAGATTTTCCTGCGGCTTCATTGTCCGCACATCATTCTGAACAATATGTATCTTCATAGCACTATATTTTCAATTACATTTTTTTCTAACGCCCTTTCTCCTTTTTTATTGTCACACGCGCGAGATAAATCACAATGCACTCATTTTCAATACAATATATAAATCACTCATTTTCAGCCTCCTGTAGGGTTCCCCTCCGGTCCCCCTCCGGTCCCGCTCCGCTCCCCCTCCGCTCCCCGCCGGTCGAACTGCGGAGGAGATGTGGAGAGGGTGGCGGGCGGATAGGGTGCGAACCACTGAAAGAGAGTGGGATGAGTATTTTTTTACACTTTCATACAATAAATAAAATATATATACGTTAAAGTGGGCGTATACATAAATATTGGGTGAATACACAGAAAACAAAAATAAGTGATATATGAAGAATCTTGTAATTGTTGAGTCGCCTGCCAAGGCGAAAACCATTGAGAAGTTCCTCGGCAAGGACTACACGGTGAAGTCGAGCTACGGCCACATCCGCGACCTTGCGAAGAAAGACATGAGCATCGACGTCGAAAGCGACTACGAGCCGCAGTACCAAATCAGCGACGACAAGAAGTTGCTGGTGAGCGAACTGAAGAAAGCGGTGGCGAGCGCCGAGAAGGTGTGGCTGGCGTCCGATGAGGACCGCGAGGGAGAAGCCATCGCATGGCACCTTCAGGAGACCCTGAAGCTGGACCCGAAGACGACGCAGCGCATCGTGTTCAACGAAATCACAAAGACGGCCATACTGAACGCCATCGAGCATCCGCGCCAGATCGACATGAATCTGGTGGACGCACAGCAGGCGCGCCGCGTGCTTGACCGCCTGGTGGGCTATGAAATCAGTCCCATCCTGTGGAGCAAAATCAAACCGGCCCTGAGCGCAGGACGCGTGCAGAGCGTGGCGGTGCGACTCATTGTGGAGCGCGAGGAGGAAATCAAGAACTTCAAGAGCAAGGCATTCTTCAAGGTTACGGCGCAGTTCCGTCCGGTGGACGGCAACAAGACGCTGACAGCCGAACTGACCCGCCACTTCGACACCGAGGCCGAAGCACACGCGCTGCTGGAGAGCCTGGCAAACGTGAACTGCAAAATCAGCCGCGTGGAGACCAAGCCGGCACGCCGCACGCCGGCACCGCCGTTCACCACAAGCACCCTGCAGCAGGAGGCCAGCCGCAAGCTGGGCTTCAGCGTGGCACGCACCATGCAGGTGGCACAGCAGCTGTACGAGGCGGGATACATTACCTACATGCGTACCGACAGCGTGAACCTGAGCGACCTGGCACTGGGCATGGCGAAGAAGGAAATCGCCAGCCAGTATGGCGACGAATATGTGAAGACCCGCCGCTACCAGACCAAGACGAAAGGCGCCCAGGAGGCCCACGAGGCCATTCGCCCGACCGACATGACGGTGCAGACCATCAACGCCGAGAGCGCCCAGCGCAGACTGTACGAACTGATTTGGAAGCGCACGGTGGCAAGCCAGATGGCCGACGCCGAGATTGAGAAGACCGAGATGGAAATCACCGCGGGCAACTCCATATTCCAATGCATCGGCGAACAGGTGAAGTTCGACGGATTCCTGAAAGTGTATATGGAGAGCACCGACGACGAGGACGACGTGCAGGGCGAGCGCCTGCTGCCGCGTCTGCCCGAAGGGACGAAGATGACGATGGAGAACTGCGAGGCCACAGAACACTGGACACAGCATCCGGCACGCTACACGGAGGCCAGCCTGGTGAAGAAACTGGAAGACCTGGGCATCGGACGCCCATCGACCTACGCACCGACCATCAGTACCATCCTAAAACGCGAATATGTGATGAAGGAAGACCGCGAAGGCGACGAACACCCCTGTGTGGTGCTGACGCTGAAGGGCGGTCAGGTGAAACGCACGGAACGCACGGAGAAGGGCTTCGCCGAGAAGGGAAAGCTGTTCCCGACAGACATCGGATGCGTGGTGAACAACTTCCTGATGGAGCACTTCAACAACATTCTGGACTACAACTTCACGGCGACCGTGGAGAAGGATTTTGACGAGATTGCCGACGGCAAGAAGGAATGGCGGAAAGTGATAGACAAGTTCTATGTGCCGTTCCACAAGAACATACGCCAGACACAGCAGAACTCGCAGCGCACCACCGGCAGCCGCCTGTTGGGCGTGGACCCGAAGAGCGGCAAGAACGTGTATGCAAAGATAGGCCGCTACGGCACGCTGGTGCAGATCGGCGAGACCAACAGCGACGAGAAGCCGACCTTTGCAAGCATGAAGAAAGGCCAGAGCATCGAGTCCATCACGCTGGAGGAGGCACTGGGACTGTTCGCCCTGCCGCGGACACTGGGAACATTCGAGGACAAGGACGTGACGGTGAGCATCGGCAAGTTCGGCCCCTATGTGCGCCACAACAGCAAGTTCTACTCGCTGGGCAAGAACGACGACCCGTATGAGGTGACCCTGGAACGCGCAATAGACATTATCAAGATTAAGCGTGCAAGCGAGGAAGAGAAGGAAGCCCTGAAGAAGGTCTATCCGCACGAAATCGGCGTGCAGGACGGCGAGCCCGTGACCAGCAACATCGGTCGCTTCGGCCCGTACCTGACCTATCGCGGTGAGAACTTCCGCCTGCCGAAGGGTGTCGACCCGCTGACACTGACGGTGGAGAAGGCCATGGAAATCATCAACAACGCCAGCAAGAAGAAAGCGAAGAAGAAATAGCAGGCAGTGAAACTGTCGGTAGTCATAGTAAACTACAACGTCAAGTACTTCCTGAAGCAGTGCCTGGCGTCGGTCTACGGCTCCGAGCGCACCCTTGCCGACGGCGAGGAGTTGCAGTTGGAGGTGTGGGTGGTGGACAACGACTCGGTGGACGGGAGCGTGGAAATGGTGCGGCGGGACTTCCCCGAGGTGCAGGTGATTGAGAACAAGGAGAACGTAGGCTTTGCCAAAGCCAACAACATGGCGCTGAAGCAAGCTGCGGGCTACATCATGCTGCTGCTCAATCCCGACACGGTGGTGGAGCGCGACACCTTTGTGCACTGCGCCGACTTCCTGCAGGGCCACACGGACTGCGGGGGACTGACGGTGAAGATGGTGGACGGCCGCGGACGCTTTCTGAAGGAGAGCAAACGCGGATTTCCCACACCACAAGCATCGTTCTACAAAATCAGCGGCCTTATCAAGCTAATGCCGCGGTCGCGGCGTGTGGCGGCCTACTACATGGGCCATCTTCCGGAGGACGAGACGAACGAGATAGAGATACTACCGGGCGCCTTCCTGATGCTCCGGCGCGAGGTGTACGAGAAAATCGGCGGGCTGGACGAGAGCTATTTCATGTACGGCGAGGATATCGACTTCTCGTGGCGCATACGGCTGGCGGGCTGGAAGAACTACTACCTGCCGGAGACACATATCATTCATTACAAAGGCGAGAGCACGCGGAAGGGGTCGATGAACTATGTCTACACCTTCTACAACGCCATGTCCATCTTCGTGAAACGATACTTCAGCGGAGGCGGCGCACGCCTCTTCACGTTGCTGCTGCACCTGGCCATCTGGCTGCGGGCAGCGGGCGCGTGGGCAGGCCGCATCGCACGGAAGGCTGCGCTGCCGCTGTGGGACCTAGCGACAGCCTGGGGCGGATTTGTGCTGCTGAAGATGCTGTGGGAGCACCTGAAAGGGGTGGGTCCTGACTACTACCCTGCGGAATACACGCTGGCGGTGATACCGCTATATGTACTGATACTGATGGCGAGCAGTTGGCTGAACGGCGGCTATGACAAGCCGGTGAGGCTGGGACGCATCGCCAGGGGTATGGGCGTGGGCGTGTTGTTGCTGCTGGCATTCTACTCGTTGCTGGACGAGAGCCAGCGCTACTCGCGTATGCTATTGCTGTTGGGCTCAGCCTGGACACTGACGTCGGCACTGCTGACGAGGGTGGTGCTAGGCGTGCTGGGAGTTAAAGGATACGCGCTGCGCACACGCACGAGAAGCAACATCGTGGTGGTGGGCGGCGAACAGGAGCGTGCCCGTATAGAGGCGCTCTACCGCTCACTGGGTGTGGGTGCGGAGCAGATTGCATCGACCAGCGACACCGATCCGGAGCGGCTGCAGAAGCTGCTACGCATCGAACATGCCGACGAGGTGATATTCTGCGGCCGCGACATCGATCTAAAGCAGATTATCGAGCTGATGGCGCAGCTGCGCACCAGCGGCGTGGAGTACCGCATTGCACCCACCGACAGCGACTTCATCATAGGCAGCGACAGCATTCTCTCGGCCGACAGTCTGCTGATTGCCGACCTGGACACCATCTCGACCGACACCTCGCGACGCACGAAACGCACCTTCGACCTTGTGACGGCACTGCTGCTGACCCTCCTCTCCCCTATCCTCTTCTGGTTCCAGCGGCGCAAAGGGCGCTACTTCGCCGACTGCCTGTCGGTGCTGGTAGGACGGCAGACATGGGTGGGATATACCGGACACCGTGGTGTTTTCTCCCCGGCCGACATGATAGACAACGCCACGCCCGAACTAGCGGAACGGCTGACCCTGCGCTACATGCGCCACTACCGCGCCACCACCGATTTTGCCATACTGGCCCGCAACTGGAGAAACCTATGAGACGGCTGTTAATCATAGCACTGCTGGCATTGCCCTTGAGCATCCAGGCCCAGCGCATCCACGCCTATGTGACGTCGGGGGTGACGATGAGCCAGATAGAGGGCGACGAGCTTAAAGGCTTCAAGAAGGTAGGCTTCAACGGTGGCGTAGGGGCACTGACAGCCATCAGCCACAACGGACGTTGGGGCTTGAGCCTCGAGGCAATGTATGCCCAGCGGGGAGCCTACAACGGCACCGGCGACCCCTACAGCATCAAGCTGACGCTAGACTATATCGAGATACCGCTGCTGGTGCATTTCCAAGACCCCTACGGGGGAATGCTCTTCGGCATAGGCTTGGATTACGGCCGACTGGTGCAGCAGCCGCACAATATCATGCAGTACAATCCCAACTACTTCATGCCCGACACGGTGGACTTCTCCTTTCTCAGCGACGACCTCTCGGTGGTGGCCGACGCCCGCTTCACCATCTGGCGTGGCTGGCAGCTGGACATCCGCTGGCAGCACTCACTGCTGGCGGTGAAGCGCCAGTGGAACTTCTCGGAATACCGGCAAGGACGCTGGTACAAATGGGATAACAACTGCTACAACCACAGCCTCACCTTCCGTCTGATATACCAATTCTAACTCAATTAACATGGCCACTGCACTGTTTCCCGGGTCGTTCGACCCCTTCACCCAAGGCCACGAGGCCGTGCTGCGGCGCGTGCTTCCGTTGTTCGACCGCATAGTGGTGGCCGTGGGCCAAAACAGCGAGAAGCACTGCATGTTCAGCCCCGAAGAGCGTGTAGCGCGCATCCAGACGATGCTTGCCGACTGTCCCACCGTGGAGGTGCTGTCCTACAGCGGCATGACCGTGGACCTCTGCCACAAGGTGGGGGCACAGTGCATCATCCGCGGCATACGCACCGCCCAGGACTTCGAATACGAGCAGCTGGTGGCCAGCGTCAACCGTGCCCAAGACCCTGCCATAGAGACCCTCCTGGTGATGGCCGACGCCGAACACCGCGACATCAGCAGCACCCTGGAGCGAGAGAAGATAACCCATGCAGCTGACTGACGACATAGCATACCTCAAAGGCGTAGGTCCTTCGCGCGCCAAGGTGCTGGCCGACGAACTGGGCATCCTCACCGCCGGCGACCTGCTCCACTATTTCCCCTTCCGACATATCGACCGCTCCAATGCGGCAACAGTAGCCTCTCTCACCGAGGAGAGCGGCATCGTGGTGCTCACCGGCACCGTGTCGAACATGCAGACCGTCAGCACCGGACCGCGCCGCGAACGCCTCACCGTGGACTTCAGCGACGGCACCGGAAGCCTCCAGCTGGTCTGGTTTGCCGGCACCAAGTGGGTGCGTGAAAAACTCAAGCCCAACATCCGCTACACCATCATAGGCACTCCCTCCGTCTTCAACGGCCAGTGGCAGATGACACACCCCGAGGTGGAGGCAGAGCAGTCGGCTGCCGGCCGTCAGCAGTCGGCGCCGTTCCTGCCCGTCTACAATACCACCGACAAGATGAAGCAGCACGGCCTCGGCACCCGCGCCCTCTCGCGCCTCACCGAGACCCTGGTGGGCTGCATCGTCCCCCCCGAGGAGACCCTGCCGCCCGAAGTCATCGGGAAATACCGTCTCATACCCCTCGGCGACGCCCTCAAGGCAATTCACTACCCCGACAGCACTGCCGCCCTCGATGCTGCACGCACACGCCTGAAGTTCGAGGAACTTTTCTTCCTGCAACTCGACCACCAATACGCACGCACCGACCGCCAGAGCCATTCTGTGGGGCGCATCTTCCCCTCTGTCGGCGACCATTTCAACCGCTTCTATGCCGAGAAGATACCCTTCCCACTGACCAACGCACAGAAACGCGTCATCCGCGAGATACGCGAAGACCTGCGCTCGGGGCGCCAGATGAACCGTCTGGTTCAAGGCGACGTGGGCAGCGGCAAGACCCTCGTGGCGCTGATGTGCATGCTCCTCGCCATCGACAACGGCTGCCAGACCTGCCTCATGGCCCCCACCGAAATCCTGGCCACACAGCACTACCACACCTTCCTGCACATGCTCTCCGGTCTCGGCATCGGCGTCGAACTGCTCATCGGCAGCGTCCCCGCCGCCGAAAAGCGCAAGATGAAAGCACGCATTGCCTCAGGCGAGACCCAGATAGTCATCGGCACCCACGCCCTTATCGAGGACGACGTGCAGTTTCGCGAGCTCGGCCTCGTAGTCATTGACGAGCAGCACCGCTTCGGCGTCGAACAGCGCAGCAAACTCTGGGCCAAAGCCACCCCGCCGCCCCATGTGCTCGTCATGACCGCTACCCCCATCCCGCGCACCCTCGCCATGACCCTCTATGGCGACCTCGACTGCTCCGTCATCGACGAGTTGCCCCCTGGACGGCACCCTGTGCGTACCTTCCACCGCACCGAGCCACGACGGCCGCTGGTGTTCAGCTTCCTCAAGCAGCAAATCGACGCCGGGCGCCAAGTCTATATCGTCTACCCTCTCATCCACGACAACCCCAAGCTCGACCTCAAAGACCTTGAAGACGGCCTCGAGATGGTGCAGAGTTACTTCCCGCGGCCGCAGTATCAGGTCAGCATGATGCACGGGCAGCTCAGCCCCGAAGAAAAAGCCTTCGAGATGCAGCGTTTCAAGCAGGGCAAGACACATATCATGGTGGCCACCACGGTGATTGAGGTGGGTGTCGACGTGCCCAACGCCACCGTCATGGTCATCGAGAACGCCGAGCGCTTCGGCCTCAGCCAGCTGCACCAGCTGCGCGGTCGTGTAGGTCGCGGCGCCGACCAGAGCTACTGCATCCTCATGACCAAGGACAACCTCGCCGGTAGCAGCCGCGAACGCATCCAGACCATGTGCGCCACCACCGACGGCTTCCAGATTGCCGAAGCCGATCTGCGCCTGCGCGGCCCGGGCGACATCCAAGGCCTCCAACAGAGCGGCATCCTCGAACTCCAGATAGCCTCCATCGTCGACGACGAACCCCTTGTGCGCGCCACCCGCGACGAGGTGCACGACATCCTCGCCGACGACCCCAACCTGACGCGACACCCCACCCTGTACAACTACATGCAACACTCCAAACACAAACAGCTATGGAGCAAAATCAGCTGACACTTGCGGCCGAGGATGGCGCCTCGCTCTCGAGCGGCAGCCTGCGGCTGTATGCGCCACCGTATGGCTGTGTGGATCTCTACGCCTACGACCCGCTGAATAAACGGGCCGCCGTGGGCGTCATGGTGGCCACCGAATACCGCCGCCAAGGCTACGCCCTCGCCATGCTGAAAGCGCTTGAAAAACTATCCACCACCAACTACCAACTGCACACCCTCTACGCCGACATCGCGGCCACCAACGCCGCCTCCCTCGCCCTCTTCCACAAAGCGGGCTACACCCAGTGCGGACACTTCAAAGAGTGGCTCGAGTATGACAGCCACTTTGTCGACACCATACGCATGCAACTCATCCTATGAGAAAAGCCATCATCATCACTGCCATCGTCCTCCTCGCCGCCATCGGCGGAGCGGCAATCCATATCGTCAACCAGCGCACCGCCAACAGCGAGGCCACAAGAATCTACCTGCCCGAAGGCACCACCTTCGACGCCCTCTGCGACACCCTCGGCGCATCGCCGACATTTCGTATAATGGCCCATGCGCTGAAGCTCGACGAGCATGTGCGGCCAGGCAGCTACATCATCGAGTCCCACATGCAGACCCTCGCCCTCGTGCGCAAACTGCGCAACGGCCAGCAGGACCCCATACGGCTCACCATAGGCAAGTTCCGCACCCCACAACAACTCAACGACTACCTCAACCAGAAGCTGATGCACGACGACTTCAACGTCACCCTCGACAGCTTCTACATCATCCGACCCGACACCTACGAGTTCTACTGGACCGTCAGCCCCGACGCATTTATGCAGCGCATGAGGCGCGAATACGACAAAACAGGCGTTGACAAAGAGACCGTCATCCTTGCTTCCATCGTGGAGGAAGAAACCAACAACCAGGCCGAGAAGCCGCTGATTGCCAGTGTCTACCTCAATCGGCTAGCAAAGGGCATGCCCTTGCAGGCCGACCCGACGGTGAAGTATGCCGTGGGCGACTTCACGCTGCGGCGCATCCTCAACAAGCACCTCGCCGTGGAAAGCCCCTTCAACACCTACCTTCACACAGGGCTTCCGCCGGCCCCCATCTGCCTGCCGTCGAAGGCCTCGGTCGACGCCGTGCGCCATGCGCCGGAGACCAACTATCTGTATTTCTGCGCCTCCGACCAGATGGACGGCACCCACCGCTTTGCCGCCACCCTGCGCGAGCACAACCGCAACGCAGAGGCGTTCCATCGTAAGCTCAACGCACAGAGGATTTTCTAACCTTTCTTTCGGAATGCTTCCGGGGTGCCCTCTGGGTGCCCCCGTCACCCTCCCGGGACCCCCTCGGGATCACCTCCGTCATTTTTTCGGATTTGATAGGAGCGGGAGCGGAGGGGGACCGGAGCGGGACCGGAGGGGAACCGGACCGGAAGGGGGTGAAAAAAGGGGTACGGGGCGTGTTAAAAAGTCATAAAAAGTGTTAAATCCGAGAGGGGGATGACAGCGGTATGCATTTTGTTGCGTCTATGTGGAGAAAAAAGTGTATTTTTGCAAATTAATTGTAATAAGACAAAATGCCCTATCATATGAGCAGATTTTTGAGCAACAGACAGAAACCGTTGAAGTCGTGGGTGGCGCTGGCGCTGCTGGCGGCCTGCGGCGGCGGAGCTACGGCCCAGACGGTCGTGTACGACTCGTTCCCCGTGGTGCCTTGTCCCGACGTGAAAATCAACGAGAAGTACGACCACATCGGTTCGCCGGCCTACTCCTCGCGCGGCTGGGACACCGCGGTGACCTACACCACGCGTGAGCTGACGCTGACATCGGAGCCCTACATCCCGGTGCAGTATTTCAACGGCAAATACACGGTGACGCAGATACCCTACAATCCGCCAGATCCGTCGTTCTTCCTATCGGGCGTGCCGGCGAGCCGGCGCCACAAGCAGGCCATCAACTCGGACGACCGCTTTGCGCCGACAGCGGTTAATATTGACTTCCCGTTTTTCTTCTTCGGCATCCAGAAGAACTACTTCCGTCTGGGCGACAACGGCATCGTGACCTTCACCACGCAGTTTTCGCAGGACGGCACGAGCATCTCGCTGGGGTGTCCCTTTAGCTGGTCGTCGGGCATCCCGTGGACCTCGGGCAACACGCCGACCTACAGCGGCGACTGCTTCCACCGCATGCATGACGCCATCTACGGCATCTTCGAAGACACCTACACCGGCGCCAACGGAGCCTATATGACGGACCCGCAGGGCATCTACTACGGCTGCATCGACGAGTATCCCTGCCGCAAGATATTGTGCACCTGGGACAGCATCCCGATATTCAACAACCAGGCGAAGCGCGAGAGCTTCCAGATGGTGTGCTACGAAGGTTCGAACATCATCGAGGTGCACATACGCCACCACGAAGGCCGCCAAGGCATCATCGGCATACAGAACGCCACGGGCACGGCACAGGTAAGAGGCGAAATCGGCACAACGACCTACTATGTGGGCCAGAACACCGACGGCGACGCAGGCTCGACGAGTCCCGCCTTTGCGGTGCCAGGATGGAACACGAATACCAACACCACGACTTCGTATGACAATCTGGCGTTCCGCTTCACTCCCCACGGGCGCACCTTCAAGACGGCGACGTGGTATCGCATTTTCGACGACGGACGCGACTCGGTGGTGCTGACCGAGGCCATGGGCGACACCAACGGCTATATCATCCCGATGGGCAGCAACACGAGCCACCCGACGCTGACCAAGGCCATCGTGCGGCCGAAGTGCGTGTCGCGCTATGTACTGCAGTTGATGTTCAAGAATGCGCTGGGCCAGCCCTACATCCTGTATGACACCATCACCATCGGTGTGGACACAACGAACACCCTGTCGCTGACCTATGTGCCCACGCCCACCGACCCCAACCCGACACCGGCGAACAGCCGCACCCGCGCCATCTGCAACGGGCAGTCGATGCAGATGCGGATGAGCTATCCGTCGACGCAGACGGCGGCGCGCGTGAACTGGACGGTGGAGCGTATGCTGTACGGCCGGCGCATCACGCTGCCGGAGAGCATGTACAGCATCAACGATAACGTCATCACCGTGACCTCGGACCCGCGCTACGACACCCTGCCGGCCAACCACATCGACTCAATCAGGGTGCAGGTGTCGGTGGACTTCATCAACGGCAGCACGAACTATGACACCTTCATGGTAAGGGTGTTCCCGCGGTTCGACACCATCATCGAGGAAGGTATCTGCCGCGGCGAGACGTTCCACTGGACCGCCAACAACCACGACTACACCGAAGCCACCACGACGCCCTATGCAATTCTGAAGTCGGCTCCGGGCTGCGACTCGGTGGTGCGTCTGCACCTGACGGTGTACGACGTGCAGCAGTGGGTGGAGGCCATCAGCGACTGCAAACCCTATCGCTGGCGCAACGGAAAGATCTACAAGGAGGACAACACGGCCACGGCGGCCACCGACACGGTGGTGCTGCACAACCGCTTTGGCTGCGACTCCATCATACAGCTCAACTTCACCATACACCCCCTCACGGCACGTCTGCAGAGCGACGTCAAGGAGTTCACACTGGACAATCTGGACGCTGTGTTGACCGACATCAGCACGGGCAGCAACGGGCGCACCTGGCGCCTGCCGTCGCTTGACGAGAACGGCGACTCTATCTCGAGAGAAGAGCACGACGCGCTGGTGTACTACACCATACCTTCGCAGTTGGACGGCGCCACCATCTGGATTATAGCCACGAGCGAATACGGCTGCGAGGACTCGACCTCCATCTACCTGCCGCTGCACAAGGAGCATTTCTGGATTCCCAACGCCTTCCTGCCTGAATCGGACGACAACAACCTGAACCAGTTCGGCTCGGTGAGCACGCAGACCACGCTGGAGGAGATGTTCATCTACAACAGGCTGGGACAGCTGGTGCACCACAGCAGCGGGATAGACAGCCGCTGGGACGGACGCGACCTGAACGGCAACCCCTGTCCGCAGGGAGCCTACACATACGTCATACGCTACACCAATGTATTCACCCCGGGAGTCACGCAGACCCTCCGCGGAACAGTAACACTCATCAGATGAAGATAGCAGTAGTAGGCGCCACCGGATTGGTGGGGAGCGAGATGCTCACCGTCCTCGCCGAGCGCGGTTTCGGCCGCGATGAGGTGGAAGTGCTGGCCGCCGCCAGCCCCAAGAGCGAAGGGCGCGAGATAGACTTTGCCGGACGCAAACTGCGCGTGCAGCGCGTGGAAGATGTGATAGCGGCGCGGCCCGACTACGCCATCTTCTCGGCCGGAGCATCGGCTTCAAGGGAATATGCACCGCAGTTTGCTGCTGTGGGCACCCGAGTGATAGACAACAGTTCGGCTTGGCGGAAAGACCCGCAGGTGCCGCTGGTGGTGCCGGAGGTGAACATCGACGCCGTCAAGGAGCACCACATGATTATTGCCAACCCCAACTGTTCGACGATACAGATGGTAATGGCGCTGTGGCCGCTGGAGCGCGACTACGGCATCCGAAGGCTGGTGATTGCCACCTACCAGAGCGTGACGGGCACCGGCATGAAAGCCGTGCGTCAACTGGAGGCGGAGGAGCAGGCAGCCGCCAGCGGCCAGCAGGCAGCAGTCGAGCGGGCCTACCCCTACCCTATCCACCGTAACCTCTTCCCCCACGGGGGCGATTTCCAGGCCGACGGCTACACTACCGAGGAACAGAAGCTGGTGGACGAGACCCGCAAGATATACTCCGACCCCGAGATACAGATTACCGCTACCGTGGTGCGCGTGCCCGTAGTGGGCGGCCACAGCGAGGCGGTGAATGCCGAGCTGCGGCGCGACTTCGAGATGGAGGAGGTGCGGAAGAAAATCGGCGAGATGCCGGGCGTGATACTCTACGACAACCCTGAACGGCTGGAATACCCCATGCCGATATTGTCGCACCACCGCGACGAGGTGTGGGTGGGACGCCTGCGGCGCGACCTGTCGCAGCCGCGGAGCCTGAACCTGTGGGTGGTAGCCGACAACATACGCAAAGGCGCTGCCACCAACGCAGTGCAGATTATGGAGAAACTGATATGAAACGCATCAACCATCGCGCATCGTTCATCTTTGCAGCGGCATTGTTCCTGCTCACCTCGTGCGGGCAGAAGACCATACTGGAGGATCGGAGGGAGTTCCGTCAGGATGTGTGGAACCGCTTCACGCCCGAGGTGTTTGACATCGGGGTGAAGAACAACCGCGACTACTACAACATAGACTTCACCGTGGAGGTAGACACCGCCATCTACCGCTACGACAATGTGCCCTTCCTGGTGGAGCTGGACAGCCCCGCCGGCGAACACCGGCAGTTCTTCCCTGCGGTGATGCTGAAGGAGCACGGCGTGTGGCGCGGCACCGACGAGAACGGCTACCGCAAGGTGAAAGGACGCATCAGGAACTACTTCAGCTTTAATCATGAAGGGAAGCACCGCATGTCAGTGAAACACACAACGCCGCAGTTCGACCTGGAAGGCATCCATGCGCTGACGGTAACTGTGGAGCGCACCACGGTGGACTACGGAGACCTGTAACGAGGGCAGAACATGATTGACGCCCGCATCAATCCCAACATTGAGCAGATAGCCCTGCGGTTAAAAACTATACCCGAGAATCCGGGGGTGTATGAACACCTGGATGCGGCGGGAAAGGTCATTTATGTGGGGAAGGCGCGCAACCTGCAACGGCGGGTGAGCAGCTATTTCACCCACTACGAGGACAAAAGCCCGAAGATAAAGATGCTGGTGCGGTCGGTGTGCGACATCCGAGTGACGGTGGTGGCCACCGAGGTGGACGCGCTGCTGCTGGAGAACAGCCTCATCAAGCGCTACCAGCCCCGCTACAACTCGATGCTCAAAGACGACAAGAGCTACCCCTACCTGTGTATCACCGACGAGGAGTACCCACGGGTACTCTACACACGCCGCCACAACATCAAAGGGCAGTATTTCGGTCCCTACCCCAACGGGCGCATCCTGCGGGAGCTGCAAGACATCATACGCCAGCTGTTCCAATATCGCACATGTGACCACATGGGCAAACGGCCCTGCATGAAGCACCAGATAGGGCTGTGCGGGGCGCCGTGCGCGGGGAAACAGAGCAAGGAAGAGTACGCGGCCACGATAGAGAACATCCGCAGGGTGCTGAAGGGCGATTTCGGCGATACTGAGCGCGAGATGGAGGGGCGTATGTACCGGCTGGCGGAAGAGCTGCGCTTCGAGGAGGCCGAGGAGATGAAACGCAAAATAAGGCTGCTGGAGGAGTATCAGGCTCACTCGACGGTGGTGGACACCAACGTGAGGGACGTGGATGTGGCAAGTCTGATGAGCGACGAGCAATACGCCTGGGTCAACTTCATGCGCGTCAAGCACGGCGCAGTCATCTACAGCCTGAGCAGCGAGATAAAGAAACAGCTGGACGAGAGCGACGAGGAGATACTGGCGCGGGCGGTGGCGACACTGCACGAGCAGACGGAGAGCACGGCGGAAGAGGTAGTGCTGCCGATGGCGGTGCCTGACCTGCCGGAGGCCTACCTCAAACAGACGGCGACACCCAAGGGCGACCGGCGGAAACTGCTGGAGCTGTCGCTGCGCAACGTGGAGAGCTACCGCAAGCAGTGTCTGCACCAGCGGGCGCTGACGCAGGGCGACGCGGCCCCGCAGGCGGTGAAAGTGCTGGAGCGGCTGCAGAAAGCCCTTGACCTGCCCACGCTGCCGATGGAGATAGAGTGCTTCGACAACTCGAACATACAGGGGGCCTACCCCGTGGCGGGTATGGTGCGCTTCAGCGGCGGAAAGCCCAACCGCAGCGCCTACCGCAAATTCAATATCAAGACGGTCGAGGGACCCGACGACTACGCCTCGATGGCGGAGATTATCGAGCGGCAGTACAGCAAGAATCCCGCGCCGGACCTGCTGATGGTCGACGGCGGCGAGGGACAGATGGAGGTGGCGCGGCGCGTGCTGCACGGGCTCGGCCTCAATACACCGATAGCGGGACTGGCCAAAGACGACCGGCACCGTACACACGAGCTGCTGCGATATGACGAGCGGGGCGACATCGCCGTGGTGGGGCTGAAACCCACCGACCCTGTGTTCCACCTGCTGGAACAGATACAGAACGAGGTGCACCGCTTTGCTATCACCTTCCACAAAGAGAAGCGCTCGAAAGGGACCTTCCGCACATCGCTGACGGACATTCCCGGCATCGGCGAGAAGACAGCCCGGCAGTTGCTGCTACGCTTCGGCAGCGTCAAGCAAATACAGTTACAGACCCTCGACGACCTGGCAGCCGCCATCGGGCCGGCCAAAGCCGAGGTTGTCTACGGGCACTTCCGGAATCAGTAGAGGAAATTATTGTACGGATAACGTACTGCGTGGATGCGCTTCACTTCGTCGTAGAGCATCTGGCGGAGGGCGTCGATGTTCTCCTTCTGGGCGGCGGAGATAAAGATGCACTTGCCCTGTTTGGCCATCCAGCTTTCGCGGAGCATGTCTAGGGTCCAGTTGGCCTTGGTCATCGGGGCGAGGTCGTCGGCTTCCTTCTCGACATAGGTGTATGCGTCAATCTTGTTGAAGACGGTGATGAGGGGCTTGTCGTTGGCACCGATCTCCTCGAGGGTGCGGTGCACGGCGGCCATCTGTTCCTCGTGGTCGGGATGAGAGATGTCGACGACATGGAGCAGCAGGTCGGCCTCGACGACTTCGTCGAGGGTACTCTTGAAGCTCTCAACAAGTTGGGTAGGGAGCTTGCGGATGAAGCCGACGGTGTCGGAGAGCAGGAAAGGAAGGTTGCCGACAACTATCTTGCGGACAGTGGTGTCGAGGGTGGCGAAAAGCTTGTTCTCGACAAGGACGTCGCTTTTAGCAAGGAGGTTGAGGAGTGTAGACTTTCCTACATTGGTATAGCCGACGAGGGCAACGCGCACGAGTGACTCGCGGTTCTTACGCTGGAGGGTCTTCTGGGTGTCGAACTTCGACAGCTGGATCCTGAGAGCCGATATCCTTTCTTTGATGAGGCGGCGGTCGGTCTCTATCTGCGTCTCTCCCGGGCCGCGCATGCCGATGCCGCCGCGCTGGCGCTCGAGGTGGGTCCACATACGGGTCAGACGCGGCAACATGTACTGGAGCTGGGCGAGCTCGACTTGGGTGCGCGCGATAGAGGTGCGTGCGTGGCGGGCGAAGATGTCGAGGATGAGTGTGGTGCGGTCAAGGATGCGGCACTCCAGCTCTTTCTCAAGGTTGCGAAGCTGCGCAGGAGAGAGCTCGTCGTCTATGACGATGAGGTCGGCTTCGAGCGCCTGTCTGTACTCTTTTATCTCCTCCAACTTGCCCGAGCCAACGTAGGTTCGTGTGTCGGGGCGCTCGAGGCGCTGAATGACTGTTTTCTCCGCGATGCCGCCGGCGGTTTCGAGAAGGAAAGCAAGTTCCGCAAGGTATTCCTCGGTGCGCTCAAGGGTCTGCCCTGCCGGACAGACAGCGACGAGGATAGCTTTCTCGGGTACCGGCGCAGTGCTTATGTCCTGCTTTTGCATACTTGTGCAAGAACGTTTTCAAGGCGCTGGACGGCGGAGTCCCAGTTATAGTGGTCAGTAACGAAACTATGCCCCTGATCAGCAATCCGGTGGCACAGGGCATCGTCGGTGAGCAGGGTAACAATGCTGTCGGCAAGATCCTGTGCTGTGTCGCCAAGGAGGAGCTGCTGTCCGTGGACGGCACCAAGAGCGGCATTGGCAATGGATGTGGTGACACATGGGAGACCGATGGCCATTGCTTCAAGGAGTTTGTTCTGGAGGCCGGATCCGATGCGCATGGGTGCGACGAAAAGGTGCGACGATGAATAGGCGGTGCGGATGTCGGGGAGACGTCCGGGAACGTGGATGCGCCTATCGTCGGCAAGGGAGCGCACTTTGCGTTTGGGGTCGGTGCCAGCGAGGAGAACGGTGGTGGCGGGCAGCTTCTGCCACACAAGGGGCATCACCTGTTCGACCAGATAGCGCGCTGCATCTATATTGGGGGCATAGGACATATTGCCGCAGAAGACGATGTCGTAGGTTACTGGATCGCCATGTTGGGGGATTAAAGGGTTGAAGTAATCCAAATCCACACCGTTGGGGACAATTTGGATTTCACCGTTTTTCTTGTGCGGGATAGCTTCACTGTCTGTTTCGGAGATGATAGTGAGTGCGTCGAAAATGGAGAAGGCGTTGTACTCTGACGAGCGTAGCATCTTGAACTCGAAGTGGAGGATGTAATGCCAGAGACCGCGGCTCTGGTCCATGCGACGCTCGGTGTTGAGGCTGAGGGCATCCTGGAAGTCCATGACTTTGGGGAACGGGAGACGGGCGACCAACGGCATGGTACGGACCATCTGGTTGTAGACGACGTCGGGCTGGATGCGGTTGGCGAAACTGCGGCAGAGACGCTTGGAGCGGGAGGTGTTCCAGTAGCCCATCTGGAGCGACTTGGCGGCAAACCAGTTGCGAAGAATGTTGATATAGCACAGGAGACGGTTGAGGCGGACAACACATATCTCGCGGCAGTAAGGGGCGAGGGCAGCGCGCTGGTCGTTGCTCACACTGTCGTGGCTGACGCAGAAGAGGTATATCTCATGGCGTTTGGAAAGCTCGACCACCTGGTGGTAGGCGCGGAGCTTGTCGCCTTTATCAAGGGGGTACGGGAACCGTGGTAAAACTACAAGGATTTTCATGTGCTAAAACAATTGGGTTTGGGTGCCTTCAGCGAAGCCCTGTCGGTCATCGGCTTCTGTGGCCTGTGTCAAGCTGTCACTATTCTGCGATTCGTCTCCGTCGTTTGGTTCGGGGTCTTCCTTCAAAGGCTGGAGCCAGTTGAAGCTTTCGACGGGGAAGGTGGTGACCCGCTTGCCACGGGCCTTGCTGCTTTTAACGGCTATAAATTCGTCGACGTCGATGATTTCGGAGGCTATCTTCTTGCCGCTGTCGGGAGTATAGACCACCTCGAGGCGGGGGAAGAAGTCGAGGTTGAGCGCGATGAGCACGGACCCTTCATCGTCGAGGAAGGAGGTCTTGCGGTCGGTGGCTTCGGGAATGAAGCGCTTGAGGTAGGGGAATCCGTCGGGCGAACTGTAGAGCACGGTGACGGGCGCATCGGGACGATGCTTGCGCAACTCGATGAGGTCATCGTCATAGTGGTTGGCCAAGTCGAAGGTGGTGGTGCGGTAGGTGCCGCTCTGCATGAGGGCAAGGATACGGTCGGTGCCGTGGAATTCACCCAGGTAGCGGCCGGCCTCGTTCACATTCAGGCGCTTGACGCTCTCGTCGAACCATATCTTGCGGGCGCTGAGAGTGGAAACACCTTCGTCCTTGAGGTTGATGGAGCGGACGGCGTTGCGAGTAAGGATGTTGCCCATGGCATCGCGCCCCTTGATGGCAAGCGTCTTGAAGTCGAAGTCGAAGGAGACCTTCTTGAGCTTGGGATTGCTGACGTGGTGGACGGTAACAATCTCGGCCTCGCCGTTGGGGTTGGCGGTGAAGTAGAGAATCTTCGACCCGCGGGTGCCCTTGGTGAGGTCGTAGTCGCGGTCGCGGGTGACAGCGGTGACGCTGAAGCGTTTGACCATGGCGTAACCCGAGGAGCCGTCGCGATAGATGAGGTTGTAGACCGTGCGTTCGTCGCGTTTGCGGAAGACAGAGACGAAGAGCAGTTCCTTGCACCCCTGCGAGCCCACGAAGCCTTTCTCCTGTATCTTGGTGACCATCATGGTGCCGTCGCGGCGGAAGACGATGATGTCGTCCATACGGGAGCATTCGCATGCCACCTCGACGCCATCCTCGCGCTTGAGCCCCCATCCGGCGAAACCTGTCTGATAGTTGACATAGAGTTTCTCATTGGCGATGGCGACCTGCGTAGCCTCGATGTCGTCGAAGTTACGTATCTCGGTCTTGCGCTCGCGCCCCTTGCCGTATTTCTTCAGGATGTCGTGGAAATAGCGGATGGCGTAGTCGGTGAGGTGTGCCAGGTGGTTCCTCACTTCGTCGATGGTCATCTCTATCTGCTCTATCTCGTCGGCAGCCTTCTTGATGTCGAACTTGCTGATTTTGCGCACGGGCTTCTCGGTGAGCTTAAGCACGTCGTCGCGCGTTATCTCGCGTTTGAACTTCTTCTTGTAAGGGCCGAAGGCCGCCAGCATCTCGTCCACCTGCTCATCCCACGTCTTGCTGTCTTTCTTCTCCATCTTCTTGTAGATGCCTTTCTCGAAGAATATCTTCTCGAGGCTCACCCAGTGCCAGCGGTCTTCCAGCTCGCCCAGCTGTATCTCCAGCTCCTGGCGCAGCAGGTCGCGTGTGCGGTCGGTGTTGTGGCGCAGTATGTCGCTGGCGGTCATGAAGACGGGCTTGTCGTCGACAATGACGCATGTCTGCGGCGAGAAACTTATCTGGCAGTTGGTGAAGGCATAGAGGGCATCGATGGTCTGGTCGGGACTGACTCCCAACGGCAGGCTGACCACAATCTCCACCTCGGCAGCGGTGTTATCATCAACCTTCTTGATCTTTATCTTGCCCTTCTCGTTGGCCTTCAGTATGCTGTCAATCAGCACGTCGGTGGTGACGGTGTAGGGCAATTCGGTGATGACGATGGCCTTGCGCTTCTCGTCGTAGTGCATCTTGGCACGAATGCGCAAGCGGCCGCCCAGCGCGCCGTCGTTGTATTTGCTCACGTCTATCAGGCCTCCCGTGGGGAAGTCGGGGAATATCGCAAACTCCTCGCCGCGCAGTATCTTGACGCTGGCCTCGAGCAGCTCGCAGAAGTTATAGGGCATGATGACGCTCGTAAGGGTGACGGCGATGCCCTTGGTGCCTTGTGCCAGCAGCAGCGGGAACTTGATAGGCAGGCTCACAGGTTCCTGCTTGCGGCCGTCGTAGCTGGGCTTCCACTGTGTGGTCTTGGGGTTGAAGACCACCTCCTTGGCAAACTTCGACAGGCGCGCCTCGATATATCGGCCCGCAGCGGCATCGTCGCCGGTCAGTATGTTGCCCCAGTTACCCTGACAGTCAATGAGCAGCTCCTTCTGTCCCAGACCCACCAGCGCGTCTTTGATGCTCTGGTCGCCGTGGGGGTGATACTGCATGGTGTTACCCACGATATTGGCCACCTTGGTGAAGCGGCCGTCGTCGGTCTCCTTCATGGCGTGCAGTATACGGCGCTGCACGGGTTTCAGGCCGTCGTCGATGTCGGGCACCGAGCGGTCCAGTATCACGTCGCTAGCATAGTCAATCCAGTAGTCTTTGAACATGTTGCCCAGCGACATCGTCGCGCCCTCGCCCTCTTCCTGTTGCGGGCTCTCCACGCGCTCTTCATCGATGGGGTTGATATCTTCTATTTCATCCATAGTCTTAACTTGTCACTAGTGTGCATTCGCGTTCCTCAGGCAGCGGTTCCAGCGCATCTTGCCGTGCTCTTTGTCGCGGCTCCACAGCACCCAGCGGGCCTTGCCCACGATGTGGTCCTCGGGCACAAAGCCCCAGAAGCGGCTGTCCTGGCTGTTGTGGCGGTTGTCGCCCATCATCCAGTAGTAGTTCTGTTTGCAGGTGTAGCTGTCGGTCTCGCTGCCGTTGATGTATATCTTGCCGTCCTTGACCTCGAGGCTGTTGCCCTCATAGGCCACGATGACGCGGCGATAGATTTCGATGTTGTCCGCCGTCAGCGAGAGTGTCTCGCCCTCGGCGGGGATGTGTATGGGGCCGTAGTTGTCCACCGTCCAGCCCAGCCGCTCGGTGCCGGCATAGAGCACCGTGAGCGTCGTGTCGTCGCCCAGGAAGCGGCCAATACCATAGGGGCCGTCGGGCACTTTGCGCAGCGACAGCACGCCGTAGTTGTTTCCCATCTTGGACACCATTTCCTCGGTCAGCGGCAGCATCAGGTTCACCGCCCCCATGCTGTCGATCCAGCCCGGAGCCGTGTTGACGTCCGCCAGGCTGACGCCCATGTCGTCGAGCAGCCGCTGCGGCATGATGCCCTGACGGAAAGCCACCGCATACCACACCTGCGACTCCGCGGGACGCTCCACTGCCTTGCCGTCGATATAGACCGTCTGGTCGACAATCTGAAGCTCCTCGCCCGGCAGGCCGATGCAGCGCTTAATGTAGTTCTCGCGCTTGTCGAGCGGCCGCACACGCGGCATGCCTATGGGTTGCGGCCCGTCGCCACCCACATTCACCACCTCCTTGCCGCTCCACACACGCTCGCGTCCGAAGTCGTCCAGCGCCTGGTAGTAGGTGTACTTGCCGTCGGGGAACCCGCTGAGGATCGTGTCGCCCGCCGGGAAGTTGAACACCACGGCGTCGAAACGCTTGACATGCGTGTAGCCCTTATAGCGGTGGTAGGGCAACTGCGGCCAGTCGAGGTACGACTTGCCGCCCACCAGCGGCACCGTGTTGTGCATCAGCGGCAGGCTCAGCGGCGTCATCATCACACGCGGCCCATAGGCCACCTTGCTCACCAGCAGGTGGTCGCCCACCAGCAGGCTCTTCTCCATGCTCGACGATGGTATCTGGTACAGCTCGAAGATGTTGCCCCTGATGATGACGGCGGCGATGATGGCGAAGACGATGGCATCGAGCCAGTCGCGTCCCTCCTTCACCTTGGCTGGCGGGTCGGTGCGCGGGTCGTGGTACTCCATCTTCTTGCCCATGCCGAGCAGCGGCAGGTATATCCACGGGAATATCACCGCGAAGGTCTGCTCCCAGAAGTTGTAGCGACGGAACACACGCGCCGTCTCCACCACCAGTAGCAGGAACACGAAGACATTGATGGCAGGCACCAGGAAGTAGATATACCACTTCCAGTCCTTGCCGCACAGTTTAATCCATAGCACGATGTTCCACACCGGCACCAGCGCCTTCCACGGCGCCAGACCGGCCTTCTGGAACACAAACCACAGTCCGAACAGCGTTCCGGCAAAATACAGAATCAGCAAAATTTCGTATAGCATATATCTAACAGTTTTTTCTTTTCTTTGTTCCAGTCCATATCCTCGCGGGCGGCGGCGAAGTCGGCCTCCGTCCACTGGCGCGCCAGCACCTTCTTCACCGCCTCGGCCAAAGCCTTAACTCTTAACTCATAACTCTTAACTCCCAACTCCTCAATCACCTCGCCCACGCCGAAGCGCCGCACCACGGCGGCCATCTCGGGCAGGTCGCTCACCACTATCGGCACGCCGGCCTGCACGAAACTGCCCACACGGTTGGGCAGCGCATAGCGGTAGCTCAACCCCATGTCCTCGAGCATCACCAGCCCCACGTCGGCCTTGGCGGTCAGGGCCGCCAGCGCCTCGGGCGTCACACGGCCGGTGAACGTTATGCGGTCGGCCCACGGCTTCCGGGCGGCGTAGGCTTTCATCTGCTCCAGCAGGTCGCCGTCGCCCGCCACCACGAGGCGGCACTGCGGCAACCATTCCAGTGCGTCGATGGCCCAGTCCACCCCGCGCCCCACATTCACACATCCCCCATACAGTAGAGACGTGACATGGCACGTCTCAAAGGAGGCCGCATCGGTGGAGACGTGCCGTGTCACGTCTCTACTGAGGTTGCGCACCACGGTCATCTCCACGCCGAGCGTCTTCTTATAGTGGTCGGCGATGCTCTGGCACACCGTCAGCCGCGCGTCGCACTTGGGCATCAGCTGCCGCTCCACGGTGCGCCACACCCACTTCACCACGGGCTTGTGCTGTATCTCGGGCACCTCGGAGAAGAGCTCGTGGGCGTCGAAGACCAGTTTGCCCCCCAGTCTGCGTGCCGCCGCATAGCAGCCCGGCAGGGTGTCGGCGTCGTTGGCCCACACCACGTCGGGGCGCTCCTTCAGCAGCCACTGACGCAGGCGCCGGTTGTACTCGGCGTAGAAACGCCATCCGCGCCGGTGGCGCAGCGTCATGCGCTCCACCCGCCACGGGAACTCCGCCGGCAGGCTGTCGGGCAGCCGACGACCCACTACCGTCACTTCAAAACCAACCTCTTGCAGCGCCGCCGCATGGCGTGCCACACGCTGGTCGGTGGCCACGTCGTTGGTCACCGCCAGCACAATCCGGGGTGTCTTTTTATAATTCAATACAGGACTATTAACGCGCGCGACACCCTTTTCGTATGTCCCCGCCGAAAAAAATTCCCCCTCCCCTGCCCGTCCCCCCGGGACCCCCTCCGCCCCCTCCTCGCAACCCGACCGAAGTCGGTAGGAGGGGGACCGGAGGGGGACCGGAGCGGGACCGGAGGGGGACCGGAGGGGAACCGGACAGGAAGCTGAAAAACAGCGTTTTGTAAGTTTGTTTATAATATACTGATTTTTAACCGTTTGTAATTTTAACATTTTGTGTGATGGTTTTTGTTTATTTTATCTTTGGTTTATTCGTAAAATTTTGTAGATTTGCAATATGGGATTTAGATTTAGAAAACAATTTAACTATTTGAATATAAAGTATAAACTATTGAAAACATTGGCAATGGCCGCAGCGATTTCGTCCTTTGTGTGCGGTGGATTCGCCGCTGGACAGAATGCGCATTATGTCATTTCCGGACTTCCAACCACGAAGTCCATCGTGCGGGAATATCAGGAAAACAGATTTGTGGTTTTCAACAACGGCTCCGCAGGTCCGTCGTTCAACCTTGTGGACCTGAACTCCATGACGGCGGAGTCCTTCGACATGGGGCCGGTGGATATCATGGATTTTGAGATAGATAATGATGCCGTCTATTACTGCGGTGTAGTCGGTACGCAGGTGCTGGTGGGATGGTTCGACATTCCGACCGCCTTTGCCGGGTCGTCGCCCGTCTATTTTGGGTACTTGCCACCCATGACTTGTCCGCAGTATACAGGCACGGATTATTTTACAGGGGTGAGGAAGATAGAACTGATGGCGACCCCCGGCGGGCTGCATCTCCTGGTTGTGGGGGAGGGGTACTGCACCTCCGACCCTACACATGTGAACAGATTCGTTGCCGACGTGTACTATGACGGTAGTTCATGGCAAGTCGAGGCTACACAGGAACACAGCGGCATAGCCTACTACGACGATGTGGCCGTCACCGACAACTATGTGATACCCATAACGCACAAGAACCAGTCGAACGGGGAATACGTCTTCTTGCTGCCGAGACCGACTGTGGCGTATTGGGGGTTGTTTTCTTCCATTTCCCCATCACCAATATCCAACTACCCGGTAAGAGCCTATGCGGGCTTTTCCTGCCACATCATCGACATGCAGTCGGAGATAACCATCGAACACATTGTCGGCGACGTTTTCGCCACGGCATATTTCGGCAAGTATCTGCCCAGCGGAGGCGGGGGGTATTACCAGGGAACCATATTGAACATCTATGACGGAAGCAATGTGGTGGTCAACCGCCACCGTGTTGCGCCATTCGGTTTGTGTTACAACGACTTCCGCTACAACCCCCATACCAATAGCCTGTACCTGCTGCCGGATCCAAGTAGCGCCGCCATCCCTGACGAATATATTGAGTTGTTCCTAGATGCGACATACACATCGGTGACCAGTGCGCAGAGGCGCTCCGACCTGTGGGTAACGGATCATTATTCCCTGGATGCCTGTGTGCATACTCATCCTTTCGGCCAGGCAATCATCAGTGGGAATTACAAAGATTTAAGTTTATGGCGGCATGATCCTTCCGCGGAAGGTAGTTGCTCCAAGTCAAAGGAAATCAAAGTGGACACAGTGAACTGCAACATGTGGGGTGATTTTCAGATGGATATTTACTATTCACAAGATGCGGTCAACATCGGTGCATACTACCCGACGCTCGATACTCTTGAAGTGAACCCAATATGCGAGGAAGGGAAAAAGGAGGAATAAAAAACGGATATGAATATGAAAAAGATTATTGCAATAGTGATTCTCGTGTGCAGCGCAGTGGCGGCTCATGCGCAGGACAACCTGGACACGGTCTTTGGCCGTTATCCGTATTATTTCTACAACTACTATGACAACTGCTGGGACCATGACACCACAAACGAAGACGGGATGTTGTGCTACATAAGCTGCGGAAAGGACTGGCAGGAGACCATGATACTTTTTGATTCGATAGTCCCGTCCTCGTACCGGGGTTGCCGTGGACGGAAATATTATATCTATAGCGAGGTGGCCATCGGCTATGTGCCCGACGACACGCTGCGCGTCGTGGGCTTCGCTTTCGTGCGGAGATTGTACAACCACAACCGATGTGGTGTTTGCGGCTGGATGCTGGATTCCACCATCAGCAATGCTGCCGAGTGCCACTTCAACCTCTATGACCGCAATATGCAGCTGGTGCAGACCAAGACAGTGGTGAACCGCGACCTGCACCCCGCAAGGGTGCTGCCGCTCGGAAGGAATCAACATAATCTTACACGGCCAGATTTGCCGCTCAATTTTCAGCCGTCCTATGAGGTTCTTTTCGACAGTCCCGTGGAGATTGCGGACACCTTCTATCTTAGCAAGACAATGACCTATGGCGACAGTGTGCTGCAGCCCGATGTGGTTTTCGTGCAAGAGGAACACATTCCTGATCCTAATGCCACACATTGGGTGGACTCCACTTGCATCCACCGCCTCCCGGAAGAGTTGCGGCGCTACCGTAACGACATCGTGAGCGGGGCATGGGAGGACTGGCTTCCACAAGACAGTTGGACGATGTTCCTCATATATCCCATCATTGAGCGACCAGGCGACACATGTCCGGAGGTGCAGGGGCTTAGGTGGAGCCGGCTGGGGAGCGGGACGACGGCGTTTGTGCAGTGGGACGCAGGCGTGAACCACCGCGACTGGCAGTTGAGCTACGGACCCACCGGGACGCCCGCGGGCGAGGGGACGGTGGTGGACTGCCCTATCGCTCAAAGTGTGCTGTCAGGCATGGCGGCGGGGCACCCATACGACATCTATGTGCGGGCACGGTGCCGCTTTGCGCGCGACGAGTGGACGGGCTGGAGCGGTCCGCTGGAGGTGGGCTTCGGCAGCCCGGGCGAGGGCATCGACGAGGCGGCGGGTCTCCATGCGGAGCTGACGCCGAACCCGGCGACGGGGCGCGTGAGGGTGAGCTGCGGCGAGGCGCTGCAGATGGTGGAGGTGTACGACCTGCAGGGACGCCGGATGCTGGCACAGGAGGCCGCAGGCACCAGCCTCGACCTCGACATCTCGACCCTCGCCTCTGGCCGCTACACGGTGATTGTCCACACCGCCGAGGGCACCGGCGCAAAGGCGCTGGTGGTGCGGTGAAAAGTTTTTTTCGTATCTTTGCAGTCGTAAAACATGGTATCCATGCTGAGGTACAAGATATATATCCTATTGTCGATGACGGCGTTGCTGGCGTGCTGCGGCACGTCGAAGGAGGCAACCCAGTCGGCCGCCGAGGCGGCGCTGACGCCCGAGAAGCATCAGGTGTGGCAGCTGGTAGCTATTCGTGGCAAGGAGGTGAGCCGCACGGCCGACGTGATGACGCTGACGCTGAACCCCGAGGCGGGGACGCTGCGCATGGAGGGCCCCTGCAACCGCTACGGCGCCGCGTACAAAGCGCGGCTGACGGCACAGACCCCCGACGGCGACCGCTACACGCTGCGGGTGGAGCGCCTGACGGGCGGCGGCACACAATGCCCCGATGCGGAGATGAACGCCGAGAGCCGCCACACGGCGCTGATAGCGCAGGCCGACGAGATGGTGCTCTCGGCCTACACACTGACGCTGTGGCAGCGCGGCAAGGAGGTGCTGAAATACGAGCTGAGATGAAACTGTCGTACAAATACCACACCTGGGAGGTGCCGCTGTGGCTGCTGCGGCTGCTGAAGCGGCGCATGCGGTGGGTGCGTGCCGCAGGGGGCGTAGTGACGGCGCCCGACGGCACAATACTGCTCATCGAACGCAACGGCCGCTGGGACCTGCCCAAGGGCAAGGTGGAAGCCGGCGAGACCCTGCTGCAGGGCGCCCTGCGCGAGGTGGAGGAGGAGACGGGTGTCACCCCACTACCCACTGCCCACCATCCACTACCCACTAAAACCTACCACATCTTCAACCTCTACGGGGGTTGGCACCTGAAGCAGACTTCGTGGTTTGCCATGCAAGCGGAGAAGCAGGATGTGCACCCGCAGGAGGAAGAGGGCATCACGGCGGGCTGCTGGGTGAGCCCCGAGGAGTGGCACCGCCGTCTGCAAGGCAGCTACGGAACCCTCAGAACACTGTCGAAAGAATGGATAAAGTCAGCCAGATAGCCCTGTCGATGATTCCCGGGTTGGGTCCCACGAGCTGCCGCAAGCTGCTAGACGCCTATCCAGACGAGGACATCTTCGCACTGCCCAAGGGCGAGCTGCAGGCTGCCTTCGGGAGCCACCGCGCCGTGGCCGACGCCATCGCGGCCAAGAGCACCCATGCACGCGCTGAGGCAGAGCTGCGCTACTGCGAGGAGAAGGGCATCCGCGTGCTTTTCTGCACCGAGGCCGACTATCCGGCGCGGCTTAACCGCGACGAGACACAGGATTGCCCCGTGGTGCTATATGCGCTGGGAAGCGCCGACCTGAACGCCGACCGCAGCGTCGGGGTGGTGGGCACACGGCGCGCCACGCCGCAGGGGCGCGACAACACCGACCGCCTGGTGGCGGGGCTTGTGCCTTATCGAAGCACTATCGTCAGCGGCCTGGCCTATGGCATCGACACGGCGGCCCACACGGCGTCGCTGGCGCACGGACTGCCCACGGTGGCCGTGCTGGGACACGGGTTGGACCGCATCTACCCGCCACAGAACCGGAAGCTGGCCGCCGACATCGTAGCGCAGGGCGGCGCCCTGGTGACCGAGTACCCGTCGGGAACGGCCATCAACCCGGGCTACTTCCCCGCCCGCAACCGCATTATCGCGGCCTTGAGCGACGCCGTGACGGTGGTGGAAGCGTCGGAGCATGGCGGGGCCTTGATTACCGCCGCCATCGCCATCGGCTACCACCGCGACGTCTTCGCCATGCCGGGGCGGCTGACAGACACCTACTCGACAGGCACCAACAACCTGATAGCCACCAACAAAGCACTTATGGCGCGCCATGCCGACGACATCGCCTACCAGCTGGGCTGGCCGCTGGTTCAGCAGGGCGGGAAGCAGCAGGAGCTCTTCCCCACCCCCACCCTCACGGCCGAAGAGCAGCAGTTGGTAGAGCTGCTGCGCAAACACGGACAGCTGACGCTCGACGAGATAGTGTCGCTCAGCGGTCTGACGATGCCCAAGGTGGCGGCCCTCATCTTCAACATGGAGATGCAAAAAGCCGTCAGGGCACTGCCCGGACACCTGTACCAACCCGTGGGCTGACACTCCGTTAGCCATTGACAACCAGCCGCAAGAAAGATTTTTTGCGGCCCATATAGATTATTTTGCTATCTTTGCATTTTATTATTGTACCCTTCCTTCAAATGAAGACATCTACCGACATGAAACAGAGATTGCACATAGTCACCCTCGCGGCCGCGGCCCTCCTGGCCGGCGCCTGCGACACCACTCCCAAGCATCAGCAGTTCTACTCGGCCGACAGCACCCTCTGCGCCACCCATAACCTGCGCGACGACAGCTGGCTTATCGCCGACCGGAACGGCGCCGAACCTGTGCAGCAGTACGACTCGATGCGCGTCATAGAGCGCGGCGAGCAGGGCCATCCCAAGACCGTGGTCTACTACAGCGGCCCCTGGCAGCACCAATTCCAGTACTACAGCACTATGCAGCTCTTCAGCGAGCAGCACCTCAAAGACGGGCGCAAGGAAGGCCGCTGGGCCTCGTTCTACCCCAACGGGAACGTATGGTCGGAATCCACCTACGTCGACGGCCGTCAGGAGGGACCCTACCGCAGCATGCGAGAGAACGGCGCTCCCATTGTCATCGGCCAGTACAGCCACGGCATGCCCGCGGGCCAGTGGGAATTCTATGACGCCATGGGCAACCTGGCCGGCACCACCATGTATGGCGCCGACGGGAAACCGGTGCAGAAAGAAGAGTTTGCAGAATGATTGACCTCGGGCTCGACCTCTACCGCCTTATCGGCCAGGAAGCCGACCGTCTCGGCATCGACGCCTACGCCGTTGGTGGCGTGGTGCGCGACCACTTCCTCCAGCGCCCCTGCACCGACATCGACATCGTGTGCATTGGCCACGACGACGGAGGGGAAGTGCACATCGGCATCGAGCTGGCCAAAGCGGCGGCGGAAGTGCTGGGTGGAAGCAATGTCTCCGTCTTCAAGAACTTCGGCACCGCCTCGTTTCACTATACCCACTACCAGCTTGAATTCGTCGGTGCACGGCGCGAGAGCTACAGCCACGACAGCCGCAAGCCTGTGGTGGAGAACGGCACCCTTGAGGATGACCAGCGGCGGCGCGACTTCACCGTCAACGCCCTCGCCGTCTGCCTCAATGCCGACCGCTACGGCGAGTTGATGGACCCCTTCGGCGGCATCCGCGACCTCAACGAAGGCATCCTGCGCACACCCCTCGACCCCGACATCACCTTCAGCGACGACCCGCTGCGCATGATGCGGGCCGTGCGTTTCGCCAGCCAACTGGGTTTCCGCATAGCCGACGACACCTTCGTGGCTTTAGGCCGCAACGCCGAGCGCATCAAGATTGTCAGCGCCGAACGCGTGATGGTGGAGCTCAACAAAATCATGCTCTCACCCAACCCCTCGCTGGGGCTCAAGCTGATGCAGAAGTGCGGCCTTATGCAGCTCATTCTACCCGAAGTGTCCGACCTCGCCGGCGTTGAAACTGTGGATGGTCGCGGCCACAAAGACATCTTCTACCACACAATGCAGGTGCTGGACAATGTTACCGAAAGCAGCGATAATTTGTGGCTGAGATGGGCCGCCTTGCTGCACGATGTGGGAAAGCCCGGAGTGAAGCGCTACGACACCAAGCAGGGATGGACTTTCCACGGCCATGAGGCCCGCGGGGCCCACATGGTGAAGCGCATCTTCAAGCGGCTGCGACTGCCACTGGGCGAAGAGATGCGGTACGTGGAGAAAATGGTGATGCTGCACATGAGGCCCATCATACTGGCCGAGGACGTGGTGACCGACAGCGCCGTGCGCCGTCTGCTTTTCGAGGCCGGCGACGAGATTGACGACCTGATGCTGCTCTGCAATGCCGACATCACTACCCGCAACGAGGAGAAGCAGCGCCGACACCGCGCCAACTTCGAGCTCGTGAAGCGCAAGCTCGTCGAGTTGGAGGAACGCGACCGCATACGCAACTTCCAGCCACCAGTCAGTGGCGAGGACATCATGACCACCTTCGGCATCGGTCCCTGCCGCGAAATCGGCACCATCAAAGACGCCATCAAAGATGCCATCCTCGACGGGCAGATACCCAACGAGCGCGACGCCGCCTGGCAGATGATGCTCCGCCTTGGCGCCGACCTCGGCCTCACGCCCAAGGCATAAAAAATCTTTTGGCAGATTCAAGTTTATTTTGTAATTTTGCAGTCTCAAAATATTTAGCGATATGTACGAACATCTGAAGATAGAAGAGCGTGGGACGGTAGCCATCATGACCATCAGCGCTCCCAAGAGCCTCAACGCACTCAACACGACCATCCTCCAGGAGATGGACGATTACCTCAGCCATTTTGACTGCAACCGTCTGCGTTGCCTCATCGTGACCGGCGACGGGGAGAAGAGTTTTGTGGCAGGTGCCGATATCAGCGAGATGGCCACCCTCAATGTGCCGCAGGGTCAGACCTTCGGCAGCCGTGGCGCCGCCGTGTTCCGCAAGCTGGAGACGCTGCATGTACCCGTTATCGCCGCCGTCAACGGATTCGCCCTCGGCGGAGGCTGCGAGCTGGCCATGGCCTGCGACATCCGCATCTGCTCCGACAATGCCCGCTTCGGACAGCCCGAGGTGGGGCTGGGCATCATTCCGGGCTTCAGCGGCACGGTGCGTCTGGCCCGCCTGGTGGGCATGGGCATGGCCAAGCATCTCATCTACACTGGAAAGAACATCAAGGCTGACGAGGCCTTGCGTATCGGGCTGGTCAACGAGGTGGTGCCGCAAGCCGAGCTGATGGACAAGGCCATGGAACTGGCCAACCAGATTGCCGCCAATGCGCCGCTCGCCGTCAAGGCCGCCAAAATCTGCATCAACGAGGAGTTCGATATGCCGGCCGACGAAGCTATCGTGTATGAGAGCGGCATGTTTGGCCATTGCTTCGCCACCGAGGACCAGAAGCAGGGCATGAAGGCCTTTCTCGAAAAAGGCAAATACGAATTCCAAGGAAAATGACAATCAACGTTTAATAATTAAATAATCTACAACATGAAAATCTGTGTTATCGGAACGGGCACGATGGCGAAAGGCATTGTGAAAGCCTTTGCCGCAAAGATGCCCATCGTCATGAAGAGTCGTACGCAGGCCAGTCTCGACAAGGCCATGGCCTCCATCGCCAAAGGTTACGGCAAACTGGTTGAGAAAGGCAAGATGACCCAGGAGGCTGTCGACGCCCTGATGAAGAACATCACCACCACCACCGACTACGCCACCTTCGCCGATGCCGACCTCGTCATCGAGGCCGCCGTGGAGGAGATGCAGCTCAAGAAGGATGTCTTCACCGAACTCGATGGCATCTGCAAGCCCGAGACCATCTTCGCCACCAACAGCAGCTCGCTGAGCATCACCGAGATTGCCGCCTGCACCAAGCGTCCGGCCCAGTTCATCGGCATGCACTTCTTCAACCCCGCCGACCGCATGGCCTTGGTCGAGGTGATCCGCGGCCAGCTGACCAGCGACGAGGTGACCAAGTGCGTCATCGACCTCGCCACCGAGATCGGCAAGCAGCCCGTAGAGGTGAAGGAAGCTCCCGGCTTTGTGGTGAACCGCATTCTCATCCCGATGATTAACGAGGCAGTGGGCATCCTGGCCGACGGCATCGCCACCGCCGAGGACATCGACAAGTGCATGATGCTCGGCGCCAACCATCCCATGGGACCCCTCGCCCTGGCTGACCTTATCGGCAACGACGTGAACCTGGCGATCATGGAAGTGCTCTACAAGGAGTTTGGCGACCCGAAGTATCGTCCGCACCCCCTGCTGCGCAAGATGGTCCGCGCCGGTCTGCTTGGCCGCAAGACCGGAGAGGGCTTCTACAAATATTAATTAAAACGGTTATGAGAAAGAAACTGACACGCCTGCTTATGCTGGCGTTAGCCTGCGGGTTGTTGTTTGCCGCCTGCGACAAAGATAAACCCGAAGGCGACGGCGGCGGAAACAGCACGCCGGGAGGTAACGTAAGCCCAAGCGCACCAGGGGATCTGCCCTCAGTGGTAACCTTCCTTGACCACGAGAGCCGTAAACAAATGGTGTTGCAGATTGCATGGGAGGGTTCACGCATCCATGAACTCACGATATCCAAGAGCAACGAGTCAGGCTTTATGCAGCCTGTGGTGGACATCACCCCTACATACGACAACATGCGCATTGCGAGCATGTTCATTTATTCGTATGAGGAAAGCCTAGGTATCACTACCACATGCAATTACCAAGACAACAAGCTGGTGAAGATAGAGATACCTCACTCCGACCCTGTCTTGTTCGACTACGATGCCTCAAATAACCTGCGCAGTGTTACCGTCGACGGCGAGACCATCAACATGAGGTGGAACAACGGCAATATTTCGTGGATTGGAAACGGCGACGGATCTGTGAACCTGACCTATGACAACACCCACAATCCGCTCAACGAGATATTTGCCGCCATCTTCCCTTCGTGGAACGCCAACATCAACAACATCGTCTCCATTACCAACATGGAGGGTGAGGTGTTGCGTCCGCAGTACACGCGTGTCGGCGACAGAGTCAGTCTCTGCCGCATTCCAAGTCTCACACAAACCTTGAGCATTTGCTACAAGTACACTGACGGCACGGGCGAAGCTCCCGAAACGTACTTCAGGGATTGCCGCCGCGTGAATGTAGAGTCGTCGGGTAATGGATATGCCTACGGCGGCGGATACTACGCCACGGGGTCGACGGCAACACTAGTGGCAGAACCCAGAAACGGTGCGGAGTTTAGTGAGTGGTATTTCTCGGACGGGTACATCGTCTCGGAAAATCCATACTCGTTCACTGTTACAGGAAACACCAGCGTCTACGCCTTTTTCTATAATTAGCAGAGAATAGAATAGTAAGGCATAAAAAGAAAGCCAACCGACAGAATCGGTTGGCTTTCTTTTTATACAGTAGCGTATTTCCGCATCCAGGTGAGTTGTTTGCGGGCGTAATGCCAGGTGTTGAGTTTGATTTGAGAGATTGCGCCAGAGAGGTTGGCGGTGCCGTCGAGGACGGGAAACAACTCGCGGTAGCCCACTGTGTTGAGGGTATTTAAATGGCGGTAAGGGAGCAGGGTACGCACCTCTTCAAGGAGCCCGTCGGCCATCATCTGGTCAACACGGAAATCGATACGGGCTCGAAGATCGGCAGCGGGCAACCGGAGCACCCGCACATCGATGGCGAAAGGACGCTGTGAAACGACCTGTTCGGCGAGGATAACACTATAGGGACGACCGGCGGTGAGGCACACTTCGAGGGCGCGCTGAAGTCGAACAGGATTGCGAAGGTCCACACGGGCATAATAGTCGGGGTCGAGCAGGCGGAGTTTTGCCCGTTTTTCCTCAAGAGGCATTTGCTGCAACTCGGCACGCAACTCGTCAGATGGGCTCGGAAGACGTGCGGGAGTGGCACAGAGGGCATCGATATAGAGTCCGCTGCCGCCGACGGCAATAACAGTGTCATGCGTCTTGAAGAGGGCATCAATCTCAGTCATTGCGTCTTGCTCATAGTCAAAGATGTTGTAGGGGTCGGTCACCGAGCGGCAAGCAATGAAGTGATGCGGCACCGCTGCCAGTTCTTCGTCGGAAGGGCGCGCGACACCTATGCGCATCTCACGGTAGAACTGGCGCGAGTCACAAGAGACAATCTCGGTGGCCAGTTCCTTGGCCAGCCGCACAGCACAAGCGGTCTTGCCGACAGCGGTGGGACCGGCAATAATGATAAGCTTTTTACACATTCAGCACTTTCTCAAACTCGTCCCAGAACTCGGGGAAGGATTTACCCACAACTTCAGGATGCTCTATCTTCAGGTCAGGGAAGAGGAGACGCATCGGGGCGAAGGCCATGGCAATGCGGTGATCGCCATAGGTGCGGACGGTCTCTGTAGGTTTGAGCGGCGCAGGGAGGATATGCATCTCGTCGCCCGAAGCATTGACTTTGCCACCCATGCGGCGCAGCTCAGTGGTGATAGCCACCATGCGGTCGCTCTCCTTAAGGGCGATATTGCTGACACCCTTGAGAATGGTACGCTGTCCCGCGACGGCGGCGGCCACAGCGAATGTGGGGACAAGGTCGGGGCAGTCAATGCAGTTGAACTGGACCATTTTGGCACGGTCGCCACCGCTCTGAATGGTGACGCTGCGACCCGCAGCACGATAAGGAGAACGCACTTCGGTGCTGACCACGCCGAGCTGACGGAAGAAGATGGCAGCGGCGCTGTCGCCCTGACAGGAATCAAGTTGCAGGCCCAACAGGCGTATGCGCAAGTTGGGACGGAGCAATGCCATGGTGTAGAAATAAGAAGCTGCAGACCAGTCTCGCTCAATAGTAATTGTCCCTGCGACCGTTTTGTTTGGAATGGGCTGGACATAGTAGGTACGGCCGTTCGAGGAACGGCGCACCTCAACACCCGCCTGACGAAGGGCATCACAGGTCATCTCAATGTAAGGACGCGACGTGGGGCGTTGGGTCATGGTGAGTGAGATACCTTCGGGGAGACGTGGCGCAACCAACAACAGGGCGCTAACAAATTGGCTGCTGAGCAACGGGTCAACAGAAACCGTGCGCTTGGAGGGAATGCCGCCTTGTATGTGGACCGGGAGGAACCCCTCTTCGCCAGTGCACTCCACCCGCAATCCCATCTGACGCAAAGCATCGATTATGGGGGCCATGGGGCGCTGCTGGAGACGGGCATCACCAGTAAGAACAAAATGTCCCGGAGTGATAGCCAGCAACGGCATCAGAAAGCGAGCCACAGAGCCAGCATTGTCGCAATAAAAGAGATTGGATGAGCCCTCCTCAAGCTGCGTCAAGAGGCGTCGCATGAGGCGGGTGTCATCCGAAGTAGAGAGCTTGTTGATGCGGAAATGGCTATTGGTAAGATGGTTGATCATCAGCCATCGATTACTCATGCTCTTGGATGCGGGTAAGTTGATGCGAATGTCATTGGTATTCATTCGATGCTGTATTCTTTCAGTTTGCGGTAGAGCGTACGTTCGGAGATGTGCAGGTCGGCAGCGGCTAGCTTACGGTTACCGTGATGGCGGTCGAGAGCATGCAGGATTGCCGTACGTTCGCGCTCTTCAAGGGCCACACTTTCGTCCTCAATGATTTCGGGGGTAAGGAACTCTTCTTCCTGAGCGGGAGGTAAAGATGAGCTATGGGTAATGAGAGATGGTTGGGGTGTGATGAGTGAAGACTGGCTGGTCATACTGCCTACCATCTGACGGAGTTCATTGATTTCCTGCCTCATCTCATTAATCATCTGTCCCATGCTCAAGGCCTTCAGTAGAAGTTCGCGGTCGGTAATCTGAGAGCCCTGTACGGTGCCTCCGGCAACAAGGGCGGGCATCTTTTCGCTGGGCACATAAGAGAGGTAGTTCTGCAGGATGGCGGGAGTGATAGTGCGTTCAGTCTCTACCACGGCAATCTGCTCGGTGATGTTCTTCAGCTCGCGCACATTGCCGTACCACGGGTAGTCCATCATAATGCGCTTGGCATCGTCGGTAAGCACAATGGGCGGCATATGGTATTTCTCTGCTACGTCAGAAGAGAATTTCCTAAATAGCAGCGGGATGTCGTCCTTACGCTCACGCAAAGGAGGCAGATAAATACTGATTTGGTTGAGGCGGTAGTAAAGGTCTTCGCGGAAGCGTCCATTGCGGACAGCCTCGACTATGTCGACATTAGTGGCAGCCACCACCCGGACATTAATCTTCTGCGCTGTGCTACTACCGACGGGGATTATCTCTCCGTTTTCGAGTACACGGAGCAATTTAACCTGCATGGCAAGGGGAAGCTCGCCTATCTCATCGAGGAATATGGTACCACCGTCAGCCTCTTCAAAGTAACCTTTGCGAGTGCGGTCGGCGCCGGTGAAGGCTCCTTTGACATGTCCAAAGAGTTCACTTTCTATAGTGCCTTCAGGGATAGCGCCACAGTTGACAGAGATGAGTCCCCTACCCTGACGCACATGCTTACGCAGGCTGTTCTCATGGATGATACGGGAAAAGACGTCCTTGCCTACACCGCTCTCGCCTGTGATAAGTATGGAGAGGTCAGTGGGTGCCACCTGTATGGCCTTGTTAAGAGCCAGGAGGAGACGGGGATCGTTTCCTATGATGTCGTAACGCTGCTTGAGAGTCTGTATATCCATATCGGAGTTGTTATTCTAATTGTTGAATGTCGGACTGATTACATGGCCGAGGGCGAGGCCGATACGGCGGGCAACCTGAGTATATTGCTGAATTTCTGTCAGCAGTTGAGTCTGCTGCTCAGGTGAAGCCGTACGCAAACGCTCACGGCAGTCGGCAATCATGCGAGAGAGGCGCTGTGCCTTAAAAACATAAAGGCTGTCCTGAACATCCTTGAGAAGATTATCCTCTATCTTTGGAGGGTATATCTCCTTTTTCTTCCATGAATCCACCCAAAGGGAGTATGTGTCCATCATAAGGGCTGCGGCAAACGTGCGTAGCTGTTCATCGGAAGAAGTGATAAAATGATTTGTATCTACCTTGTGCGACATGCCTACCATGAGGGAGCACTGCTCATAAATGCGCTGACAGAGGGGGTGAGTGAAAGCAAGCCCTTCGCCAGAGAGCTCATTGACGATAATTTCGGCTACCGTGTAGGCACTTTCTTGCTGCGTGCCATCTGGAGCAGTATACTTTTGGTAGAGCTTCTCGTTTCCGTAATTGAGGAGGAGCTGGGCAAGATGGCGTTCAACTTCGGGGGGGGATGAAAGCGGAGAACTATGAGATGTGAGCTGAACATCAGGCTGATGCTGCTGTTCTTCTTCAAACGTCACACGGTCCTCACCTCGTGTCTCGGCACTTGCCTTCTGTTCTGCACCTTCTTTCCGTATTCCCTGGGCTATCGCTTTGGCAACTGCGTTTGTCAGCACATCCTCATTGACGCGAAGCAACTGGGAGCATTGCCGCACATATTCAGCCCGTTCGAGCATATCTGCAACCAGAGCAATGCTGCGAGCGGTATCACTGACGAGTTCGGCTTTGCGGATGGGGTCGTCTTTTACAGTATCCAGCAGCACCCGGGTCTTGAACATGATAAAGTTGTCCTCATGGGAGGCAAGATACTCCTGCAGTTTTGTTGAGCCATACTTTTGAGCATAGCTATCGGGGTCTTCTCCGTCAGGGAAAAGAACCAGACGGACATGCATACCTTCAGCAAAAAGCAAGTCGATGGCTCGAAGGGCTGCTTTGATACCAGCCGAGTCACCATCGTAGAGGACTGTAACATTCGGCGTATAGCGTTTAATGAGGCGTATCTGCTCGGTGGTGAGGCTTGTCCCACAGGAAGCAACCGTGTTCTCCACCCCAGATTGGTGCATTGAAATTACATCAACATTTCCCTCAACCAGATAGCACTTATTGGCCTTAGCAATAGCTGTCCGCGCTTGATAGAGACCGTATAAAATGCGGCTTTTATTGTAAATATCGGAGTCAGGCGAATTGACATATTTGGCCGCCTGTTTTTCGGAGCTGAGGATACGGCCAGAGAAGCCGAGAACACGGCCAGAGATGCTGTAGATGGGGAACATGACACGACCACGGAAACGGTCGTAGCTCTTGCCCGTTTCTTCTTTGACGATAGTGAGACCCGTTTTTTCGAGGACAGTGTCACTATAACCGGCCTTACGAGCATGGTCGGTGAAATTGCTCCATTCGTCAAGGCAATAGCCGAGGCCGAAGCGTTTGATAGTGTCATCACTCAAGCCCCGCTGATGGAAGTAGCTGAGTCCGACAGCACGGCCCATCTCGTCATTGTAGAGCAAATCGGCAAAGTATTTCTGAGCAAACTCACTAACATGGAAGAGGCCGTCCCGCTCGGTCTGCCGTTCTTTCTGCTCTTCAGTAAGTTCTTCCTCCTTAATTTCAATATGATACTTATCGGCCAACCAGCGCAACGCCTCGGGATAGGTGTAGTGTTCGTGCTTCATCAGAAACTTCACCACGTCGCCCGCCTCGCCACAGCCGAAGCATTTGAATATACCTTTCGATGGTGACACATAGAACGAAGGGGTCTTCTCGTTATGGAACGGGCAGCAACCTATATGGTTAGCTCCACGCTTCTTAAGCGAGACAAACTCACCGATAACCTCCTCTATTCTGGCGGCATCCATGATGCGTTGTATGGTCTCCTGGTCTATCATTTCGGGAGTGCAAAGATACAACTTTTTTCTGATATGGAGAAAAAGAAAAGAGCGGGGGCAACGGACTAATATCCGTCGCCCCCGCTCTTTCATAATTTAGGGAGTCTATTTAATGACCTCAATAGCTCCGTTATGCTCGATATTACCGTTGTATCCTCTGGCAGAGAAGCGATAGAAATAGGTGCCGGCGGGTACATCGGCAGGATCCCAGAAGTCCTCTTCTGTGGCAATATTCTCCGTATGGAATACACGGGTGCCCCATTTGTTATAGACATCAAGCGTATTGACCGGATAGCCCATACCTTCAATGAGATTGAGGATGACAAAGCGGTCATTAACGCCATCGCCATTAGGTGTAACAACGTTGGGGAACTGCAAGAAGTCATTGACAAGGAGGATTGCATTCTCAGAAGTGTCGCGGCAATAAACGATATTACCCGACGGAGCCAAGTTATCAGTGCGCGCGATGAGTCGGACTGTGTAGTTACCAGCGACATCACCCGGATCAGCGTAGGTCGAGAAATCAAAAGTAGGATTCTCGTCAGTAAGCGTCTGCACCGATAGTGCATTCTGCTTATTGTACTGAATTTCCCAGAAGTACTTAGTATCGTCAGTCTTGGGTGTAGTATTATTCTGGAATTGCATTACTGGGTTGAGGATGGAGGGGTAGACGGGATCCCACGAGAAGGATGCCTTGGGCGAGGAATAGACCGCAATACTCTTCTCAAAGATAAGCGAGTCGGCACACCCTTCGTCAGAAGAAACATAATACTTCAAATCATAAATACCCTCTGTAAAGGTATGAGTAGGAGAAGCCTGAGTTGAGGTGACGCCATCGCCGAAATCCCAGAAGTAGTTGACGCCGTCTACAGTATGATTCTCAAAAGTGAGGGTGAGCGGGTCACAACCTTCGAGAGTGAAGGGTTCTGGTACAAAGGAGGGATACGGCTGCTTGCGAAGTTTGACGTTGATGGTGTCACGGGTGGTGCACTGGGTGTAGTTTTTGGTATTGGTAACCTGAACAATATAGCGCACGTCGGAACCCGGGTTGTCCTGAGTGAGGATGGACGCGGTGTTTTGTCCGTAGGGGGCCCAGATATAGGAGAAGTTCTCGGTAGCAGCGTGGCGGTCGGTGCCGTAGAGACGAAGCGTATCTACGCCGCAGAGAAGCGTATCAGGACCGAGATCAGGCATGGGTGCCCAGTAAGAGGTGATCTGTGTGGTGGTATCCCAGACGCAACCGAATTCGTCATAGATGGAGACCTTAATGGGGAAGGTACCAGCCGTGTCGGGAGTGAGAATGTAGGAGTCGATGTCGTTGACACGGTGGACTTCGGCACCACGGTAGTGGCCAAGTTCATAGTCGTGGTATTGTGAAGCGGTGTCGGGTGCCCAGACGAGGGAGTCGATACCGACCTGGTATTGGCAGTCGGAAGTGATGATGTTGCAGATGTCGAGTGCCCAAGAGAAGACCCAGCCGTTATCGATGCTCCAGTTGTCACAAATTTCGATGTTCCATTCACCATTGAGGGGGCAACCGATGAGGGTGGAGAAATCGTCACCAGAGATGTAGTAGTCCATTTTACCAGCGTGGTCGGAGGAGTCGAGGGTGGAGCAAGTAACGGTTCCACATGTCTGGCCTGCGGCAGAGTATCCGGCTGGGATAGGCCAGAAAGTATGGGTAACGCTTACAGTGGGGCCATTGGCCATTCCCGCGTTAGCTGGGTTAGGGGTATTGGCCGGTTGTCCGTTGACGAGGGTGTAGTCAGCGTTGCGGGAGAAGCAGTAGTTCCAGCCCCAACCATAGGGATTGTAGATGGTGTCACAATAGTTGCCGCCGTTCATTTTGTCATAGCCGCTGTCATTAGAGCCACCATAGGGGATGCCTGTGTAACGGCTACCGCCAGAGGAGGTTCCTGCGGGGGACGATGGGGGGGCATTGTCTTTATATTTGAGGTATGCCTTACTTCCATTGGGGCACATGATGGCGAGGGAGTAGTCGCCCATAAATGAGTGTTCGTAGTTGACACAAATGGAGCAGATATCGTCTTTGCTGACGACAGTGCGGCCGCCGGGGAAGTCGTCGAAGACCACGGGCGCGAGGTAGCAGTTGGAACCTGGGCAGTTAGGACCATCGGGGATGAAGGTGCGGGCGTCGTTGGTTTTTGTTTTGACGTCTTCAAACACAACTGTTCGAAGGGTAAGGGTTGCATTGTCACCGTCGTAGCCCATGTTGACATAGAGGGAGTCGTTGTTACAGATATCGGCGAGGGTAAAGATGGTTTTCAATGGGTTTTCTGCCACTCGAACTCTGACGGAGGGGAAGATGGCGGGTTTGCATCCTTTTTCGTCTTCTGCATTGAGTTTGAGCTCATAGCAGTCGACTCTGAAGTACTGGTCAAAATAGACGCTGGTGATACCTTGTCCCCTGAGGGAGTCTCCCGTACCGAAGTTCCATTCAAAAATGGTGGTGGAGTCGGAGGGGGTGTACCAGCTGTTGTTGTTGGAGTAGTCACAATGGGCTGTAAAGATTACACCGTCACCCATGCAGAGGTTGACGCCGAAGAACGGCACGGAGTCTATGATGGTTATAGAGTCGTGGGCGAAGGCGTCCCATTCTTTGTGCATCACAGTGTCATAAAGAGTCTTGATGCGACCGAATTCATAGATAACGCCGTTGCGCGTTTTATAGAAGATGCTGTCGAGCACCGGCGTGATGGTTTCACAGGGGAAACGGCAGTCGACGAGGACGCTGAAACCATTGCCTGTGGTGTTGTTCCACGAGCCACAATCGCCACACACCTTGAGACGGAGGGTAAGCGATTGGCTGACGTTGTTGGGACCGGCAAAAACTATATAAGTGTTGGGCTGTATAACATTGCCTGTTGCAAACCATAGCAGCGGGGAGTTGGTATCGGGACCGTCATAGATGAAGAGCGTGTCGGGACAGGCGTGACCGTTGTTCTTAAAACGAAGGTCGACTTCTTCAACGATGAAACAGAAAGCATCCGGAGCAGTACAATTGCCAGAGATAGTAACCCAAAGGTCACGTCCTTCACCGACAGAGTAATGTCCGTTAAATCCGCCATCGTCGTAGATACGGGTACCGTCGCCAGAAACAGGGCGCACCGTGTTATGGACACTGCTGTCGAGGAGTACCGTTTCAATACCCTGGGCATGCAAGAGGGTCCCTACCATGAATGTGAGAGCCAGAAGGAGTCCGTACTTTTTCATGTGGCAATTATCCGTTTGGTGATTAATATATTTTCCGTCCTTTCAACAAGCAACGGCTATTTGACGTATTTCTCGGGAAATTCAGTGCGGTCATAAGTCTCATCTAACGAACGCAAAACCAGATAAGGATGCTTGGACGCAGGAGTGGGGAAACAGATAGTGACATCGCCGTGGGGGTAGCGCAGTTGAAGCCTCTGGAAGTCATAACCGTAGTAGCACAACGTATTAAGGTCGACTTGGAAATCATCAGTGAGCTTCTTTCCTGTGGTCTTGTCTGTAACTTCACTGATAGAGATTACCTGGGCACCTTCGGGAACTACGTCAGACTCATAGAATGCGTTGTGTGCATAACGGCACCTCCAATCGAGTTTCGGAGCCGGATACTCTGCCAGCCTGGCGGCATCGCCCTGGAAGAAGGGCAACATAAAGGTTTCACAATCCTGAGCGTTCAAGCTCAAGGCGGCTACCAGCAGTGTGGCGATAAAGAAAATACGTTTCATATCGGATTGCTTTTTCTTTCTACTTAAATGACGGAGAAGTGACAAATTGTGTTCACTCTTTAACATCCTTTTATGCTTTTTTAACACTCTTGCGGCGAATGTGGTTGATCCAAGCCATCAGAAGTCCGAGTGCCAGAAAGCCGCCCGGAGGCAATATCATCATAATCATACCTCCATCCATCAGCGTGATGCCGAAGAACTTACCAGCACCCAGCAGTTCACGCACCATGCCGACAAGAGTCAATGCCCAGGTGAATCCAAGACCCATAAAGAGGCCGTCAATGAACGACTGTCCAACAGTATTTTTCGAGGCAAATGCTTCGGCGCGACCAAGCACGATGCAGTTCACCACAATTAGGGCGATAAAGAGGCCCAGGCTGTCATAGAGGTCGGGCAGATAGGCCTGCATAACCATCTGCACCACGGTAACAAAGGTAGCGATGATAACAATAAACGCCGGAATACGCACCTTGTCGGGTATGACACTCTTGAGAAGCGAGATAACAATATTCGACATCATCAGCACGAACGTTGTCGCCAAGCCCATGCTCAAGCCGTTAATGGCCAATGTGGTGGTGGCCAACGTGGGGCACATACCGAGGACGAGCACCCATGTGGGGTTTTCTTTGATAAGACCGTTCTTGATAATATCTTTTGCTTTCATGATGCTTTTTATTTTTCAAGTTTGTTGAAAATGGCTGCCGCATCGTTCACTACGCCAAGGAAGGCGCGCGATGTGATGGTAGAGCCTGTGATGGCATCCACATTTCCACCATCTTTCTTGACGGTAAGAGACCCTTGCGTTGGATTAAGTCCCACAATGCAGCCCTTGCCACCCTTCTGGAACCATTCGCCTGCCAAGGCTCCGAGACCTGGAGTTTCATGCGTTTCCAGTATCTGGTAGCCACTGACATTCCCTTCGGTGTCAAAACCCACCATAAGTTGCAAGTGACCGCCAAACCCTTTGTCATTGCCAGCTTCGATAGCAGCTCCGACAAAGGCACCTTGTGCATCGTATGCCAAATGGCAGACACATCCGTCAACTGTTTGGTCTTTGAGGTTGTCGAACTTGGGCAATACTGCGCCTATGGCATTCTCCACCTTGGCTTTCTGGGCGGCCTCGATGGGAGCCTTGGTCACAGCGTTCAGGGCTGCCAGCGCTGCAGCGGCCACAAGGGCTATCGCCGTCAGCGACAGGAGCATATTGACTAATGTTGATTGAGCTTTTTTTGCCATAATCTTTTTACTTTAACCTTTTAACATTAACCTCAATTCGCAAAACGTTTCGGTTTGCACCAGCGGTTGAGCAGCGGAGTGACGCTATTCATAATAAGGATGGCAAAACTGACACCCTCCGGATAGGCTCCCCAGTTACGGATGACAATGGTCAAGAGGCCGCAGCCGAAACCAAAAATCAGCTGACCGCTCTTGGCCATGGGGCTCGTCACCATATCTGTGGCCATAAAGCAGGCACCGAGCATGATACCGCCAGTGAGGATAGTCATTACCGGATCCATATAGGCAGTCGGGTCAATAAGCCACAAGATTCCGCTGAACACAAAAGCGGTGCCGATAAAAGTGACGGGAATGTGCCAAGTGATGATTTTCTTCCAGCAGAGGTAGGCGGCGCCAAGCAGGATGGCCAGCGCCGACACCTCGCCCATCGAACCGCCGATATGGCCGAGGAAGGCATCCATAAAGGTTACATCCGTAGGCAAAGCTCCCTCCTTGAAGGCGCCAAGGGGCGTAGCACCGGTTGCCAAATCAAAGTTCATGGGGAACAAACCACCCACTTGAGGCCAGGTGGTCATCTGCACCGGGAACGAGATGAGCAGGAAGATTCGGCCTGCGATGGCGGGATTGAAGGGGTTCTTACCCAAACCGCCAAACGACATCTTGGCCACGCCGATGGCAAAGAGGGCTCCAATGACGACAATCCACATCATGTCCACCGTCGCCGGCACATTAAAGGCAAGCAACAGACCTGTGACAACGGCAGAACCGTCACCGACGGTGGTGGGGGTCTTGAGGATATATTTCTCTATCAGCCATTGGAACAAGACACAACTGGCCACCGAGATAATGCTTACGAGCAATGCATTGATGCCGAAGTAGGCAATGGCTACAAGCAACGCAGGAACAAGGGCCGCATTGACGCGCCACATGATTTTCTTTGTCGACTCGTCACTGTGCACATGGGGCGAGCCCGATATATTTAATAGATTCATAAATATAATATTTCTAGTTTTCTATATCATCATTTCTTTGCCGCCATCATGGCACGGACTTTGTTCTTGCCAAGACGGATCTCGTCGGTCAGCGGCTTGTTGGCTGGGCAGCTGAAGAAGCAGCAGCCACATTCGATGCAGTCGAGAATATTGTGCGCCTTGGCCTCCTCAACGCGGTTGTTTTTCACCAGCAGCGAGAAGAGGTAGGGTTCCAATCCCATAGGACAGGCGCTGGCGCACTTGCCGCAGCGTATACAGTTGGTCTCGGGTGCGCGACGGGCCTCCTTCTCCCCTATCACCAACACACTGCTGTTGCCCTTCACCGTCGGTGCGTCGAGGTTCACCACAGCCTTGCCCATCATAGTACCGCCGCTGATCACCTTGCCCGTGGTCTCGGGCAACTGGCCGATACTGTGGCTGATGATCTCATTGTAGGTAGTACCGATGCGCACAATGTAGTTGTGCTGACTCGGCAACTCCTTGCCGGTCACGGTAAGTATGTTCTCTATGAGGGGTTTGTTCTTCTGTATGGCCTCGTACACGGCAAAGGCGGTACCCAGGTTGCTCACCACGCAGCCCGAATCAATGGGCAGCTTGCCGCTGCCGACCCGGCGGCCGGTGACAGCGTTGATGAGCTGCTTCTCGGCGCCCTGCGGGTACTTCACTTTCAGAGGCTCGACAATGATGCCTTCAAACTGCTTGGCCATCTCCTGCATCTTGGCTATAGCCAGGGGCTTGTTGCTCTCAATACCGATATAGGCGTTAGGTACACCCAAAGCCTTGCGCAGGATACTCACTCCGATGCACACCTCCTCGGCATGTTCCATCATCACACGATAGTCACTCGTGAGATAGGGCTCGCACTCGGCGGCATTGATGATGAGGTACTCTGCTTTCTTTCCTTCGGGGATGCTGTATTTGATGTGAGCCGGGAATGTGGCACCGCCAAGACCGACAATGCCCATCTCCTTCAGTTTGGCCACAATCTCCTTGGGTTCCAAGGTGCATTCGCGTTTGATGTCGGGGGTACGGTCGATGGTCTCCATCCATTCGTCACCCTCCACGTTGATCCATACGGCGGGCTTGGCCAGGCCGAAGGCGTCCTTGCAGGGCTCCACCTTCGTCACAGTGCCGCTCACAGGCGAGTGAACATTGGCGCACATGAAGGTCTGCGCCTCGCCAATCAGCTGACCAACCTTCACCTTGTCCCCTTTCTGCACTATCGGCGTTGCGGGAGCGCCGAGGTGTTGGTTCATAAGCACCACCATCTGTTTGCCTACAGGCATCACCTCGATGGCAGCATCGTTCGATATCTTGTTTTCTTCGGGGTGGACACCACCCATGCGGAATGTCTTCATCAGTGTTCAGTGTTTAGTATTCTGCATTCAGTTCTTTACCTCCACTTTCTCAGCCACAGGCACCTCTACCTTCTCGGCTGCGGGAGCCTCGGCAGGCTTGGGAGCCGGTTTCACGGCAGGTGTCGGGAAGCCCACGTCCTTGATGGCTTTGGTGGGACATTCGGTGACACACTTGCGGCAAGCGATGCACTTCTTGTAGTCGATATATGACAGGTTGCCCTCAACCGTGATGGCCTCCATCGGACACACTTTGGCGCACTTGCCACACCCTATACAGGCGTTGGCGCAGCTCTTCATTGCTACAGCGCCCTTCTCTTTGTTCACACAACTCACATAGACCCGACGGTCTTTCTTGCCTTTGTTGCGCAACTCAATAACGCGGCGCGGACAGGCCTTGGCACAGGCGCCGCAAGCAGTGCATTTGTCGGCATCGACCACGGGTACACCGTTCTCGCCCATGTGAATGGCGTCAAACTGACAAGCCGCCACACAGTCGCCACAGCCCAGACAACCGAAGGGACACCCACTCTCGCCGGTATAGACGGTATTTTGGAAAGCACAGCTGCGCAATCCGTCGTAGTTCGATTTCCGCTTGTCGCCACAGTTGGCAGGATTGCAGCGCACCACAGCCACCTGCGGCTCGCCCTGCTCGACGGCGCAACCCAGCAGCTGGCCAATCTTGGCCATCACGGCGTCGCCGCCCGGGGCGCAGCGCAGACCCTCCATGTTGCCCTGCGACACACAAGCCTCGGCAAAAGCACGGCAACCGGCCTTGCCGCAGCCGCCACAGTTGGCGCCGGGCAACACCTCCGCCACCTCGTCAATCAACGGGTCTTCCACCACTTTGAATTTCTGAGCCACGATGTAGAGCACTACGGCAAAGAAGATTCCGAGTGCCCCCAGAACCAATACCGCAATCAGAATTTGTTGAGTCATATTGTTGTTTTTTGTTTTAGGATTTCTATTTCTTTTTCGTCAATAGCAATACACAACCACCTACAACACAATCTTTTCCGCAATAAATACGGAACACTGTGCCCTTGCTGTTGACAATTGCAAAGATACGCATTTATTACAATACAACAAAATATTTTTTTCCACATTCGTTTTTTTTTGTAACTTTGCAGTCGTAAAACCAAACATTAAACAAGATGAACAGAGTAGTTGTTGGATTTGATTTTTCTTCGGGCTCGGCCTATGCTGTTGACCTGGCCATCGACATCGCCAACCGCCTCAAAAGCGACATCCGCCTGGTGTATGTGAAGGAAAAAAACGAAAATGAAGAGCCTATCCGCGAGGAAATCGAGCGTCGCAACGCTGCCGTCGAGCCCCTCCTCCAGGGCATCAAGCTGGAATATGTCCTCCGCGAGGGCAACCCGGCCGACGAACTGACCGCGCAAGCCGCTGAGGACCACGCAGTGCTCCTGATTGTAGGCACCCACGGCATGTCGGGTCTCAAGACCAACATGCTGGGCCGCAACAGCTACCACACCATCGAGAAGTCCCCCGTGCCGGTGCTCATCGTCCGCGAAGACTTCAATTTCAACAAGTCGCTCGACACCATCGTGGTGCCCATCGACAGCAGCGACGATACCCGCCAAAAAGTGGGCGCCGCCGCCATGTTCGCCAAGGCCTTCGGCTCGACCATCCACCTCCTCGGCCTCTATACCTCCACGACTGCCGACATCCGTAACATCGTCAACAACTACATCAAGATGGTCGAACGCTATCTGGAGAAGAACGAAGTCGAGTTTACCACTCAATTCATCGAGGTCGAGAAAAACAAGAACGTAACCTCCGTCACGCTGGATTACGCCAACTCTATCCAGGCCGATATGATTGCCATCATGACTGAACAGGAGAAATCCTTCTCCAGCCTCATCCTCGGCAACTACGCCCAGCAGATGATCAACCAGTCGTCCATCCCGGTCCTGACAGTGCGCCCCAAGGCGGTGGTGACCGACATGAGGAATGAGAACTGAAAAAACGGACGATGACCCGTAAGCAGAAATATCTGGTTCTCCTTGCCTGTGCAGGCCTCACCGTCGGCTTACAACTCCCGCTCTGTAACTCCGCATCCGCTCAGGTGCGCATCACCGGCGACGTGGCGGTCACACAAATGGTGGAGAAACATGTGGAACTCAACAACCGCGTGAAGACCATCCCGGGCTTCCGTGTGCAGATTGCCTCTTTCTCCGGCACCAATTCGAAGAACAACGCCTTCGACCTGCGCACCCGCTTTGAGACCGACTACCCCGAGACACGCGTCTACATCGTCTTCGACGAGCCCAACTTCAAGGTGAAGGTGGGCGACTTCCGCACCCGTCTCGAAGCCTATGCCTTTCTGCAGGAAATCAGACAAACCTATAAGGGCTACATCATCCGCGATAATATCTATCCCGAACCTCCCGAGCAACAGGAGTACGCCCCCGACGACGAGACGTCAGGCGACGAATAGCGACGCCGCCATACCGTCGGCATGGAGCAGACCCTCGGCCGTCGGGCAGTACCGACCATCCTCCACCGTCAACCAATCTCTGTCCACATAAAGCTGCATCATCCGATGCAGTTTTTTTTTGTACCTCTCCGGCAAGGCGTCCACATCCAGCCCCTTCACGGTGCGCAACGCAGTCATAATGGTTTCGTTGACGGCATCGGTCTCGGTGAGCGTCTCCTCGCCCACGCTGCCGTCGGGATTATTCCACTTACGGCATGTTCCATCGAAGCTGTGCGCCCCCGGACCGAGACCCAGATACGGCGTACGGTCCCAGTAGCGACTATTGTGCTTTGACTCAAAACCCGGACGGGCATAGTTGCTCACCTCATACTGCCGGAATCCGGCAGCTTCGAGCATACGATGCAGCGCATGATACTGCCTCACCACCTCTTCCTCATCCGGGAGCGTCACCCTCCCCTGCTCCACCTGCACCGCCAACGCCGTGCCAGGCTCTACCGTCAAAGAATAGGCCGACACATGATTGACCTTCTCCAGAAAATCTAGATTATCCAGCCCCTCTGGATTACCCTGAATCCCATAGATGAAATCCACACTGATATTGCAGAATCCAGCCGCATAGGCATTCTCCACCGCCTCGAGGGCCTGTTGCGCCGTGTGTCGGCGGTTGAGCTTGCGCAGCACCCCGTCGTCGAGGCTCTGCACCCCGATGCTCAGCCGGTTGACGAATCCCAATCCGGCAAGGTCGGCAAGGTATTGCGGGGTGAGGTCCTCGGGGTTGGCCTCGAGGGTCACCTCCTCCACCTGCGAGAGGTCAAACCACCGCCGTAGCCCCTCGACAATCCTAGCCAACTCTCCTATTGGCAACAGCGACGGCGTGCCTCCGCCAAAGTAAACGGTCTTGATGGCATGCGCCTGCTCTCCCCGCCGTTTTTCCATCTCAGCGAGAAGGGCATCGACATAACTCTCCACACTCCACTCTCTACTCTCCACTTTCGAGTAGAAGGCGCAGTAGGTGCACTTGCGATGGCAAAAAGGAACGTGAACGTAAATCACATCTTACATCTTACATATCCAGCAGGCTGTCAGCCGCCGCATAGGGGCTAATCTTGTTCTCCAGTATCTCCTGCTGCAGCGCTTCGATGCGCTCTTCCATGCCCGGGGCGTTATAGAAGCGCTCGCGCAGCCCGTTCTCCAAGGTCTCGGTCATGATGCGCAGGTTCTGCTGCTGACGCTTGTGGTAGAAGTATCCGTTCTGCTTGGTGAAGGTGACATATTCCATCACCGAGTTCCACAGCGCCTCGACGCCCTCCTTGGTATAGGCCGAGCACAGCGTCACCTTGACCGTCCAGCCGCTCTCGGGCATGGGGAACAGGTGCAACGCATTGCGGAACTGCGCCGCCGCCAACTCCGACCGCTGCTTGTCGAGTTCGCATTTGTTGATGGCTATCATGTCGGCCATCTCCATGATACCGCGCTTGATGCCTTGCAGCTCGTCGCCCGTGTTGGCCAGCTGCAGCAGCAGGAAGAAATCCACCATCGAGTGCGCCGCCACTTCGCTCTGACCCACGCCCACGGTCTCCACAATCACCACATCGAAACCTGCAGCCTCGCAGAGGGTGATGATCTCGCGTGTCTTGCGCGCCACCCCGCCCAGCGATCCCGCCGAGGGACTGGGACGTATGAAAGCATTGGGGTCCACACTCAACTCTTCCATCCTGGTCTTGTCGCCCAGAATGGAGCCTTTCGAACGCTCGCTGCTGGGGTCTATGGCCAGCACCGCCACCTTGTGGCCATGCGCCGTCAGCATCTTGCCCAACGCCTCTATCAGCGTGCTCTTGCCAGCGCCGGGCACTCCCGTGATGCCCAGCCGCACACTCTTGCCGCTATAGGGCAGGCATCGCTCTATCACCTCCTGCGCCTGCTGCTGGTGGGCATAGAGCGAACTCTCCACCAGCGTGATGGCACGACTCAACAAGGTGCGGTCGCCATGCAGGATACCACTGATAAGTTCCTCGGTCGTCGGCCCCTGGCGGCGCTTGGCGCGCATGCGCTCCAGATAGTCGCGGTTCACCGTGTCATTCGGCGTGGCACCGGTGCCCGTCGACAGCGCCGACTCGTAGTCAAAGTTGCTGTAAAGATGCTTGTCGTCCATAGTAATATATATAACGCAGACCCCGCCACATTATTGCAGGTCGACAATAAAAAAAGCACCTCGTCATCGAGGTGCTTGTGGTAGCGGGAATCAGACTTGAACTGATGACCTCCGGGTTATGAATCCAGCGCTCTAACCAGCTGAGCTATCCCGCCATCTCTTGCGTTTTTCTTTCCGCGAAAGCGGGTGCAAAAGTACTAACATTTTCCGATATGGCCAAATATTTTTGCAAAATAAATCACAACAGCATAATTCTCAACAGCTAACACATCCCCCTCCAAATCACTCCCGGGTCATCAAACCCGACAATGTACCGCCTATGCTGTCGCATTTCGCACCTGTCACAGAGGCAAGGGTGTTCACCTTGCCGCCAAGACGCAGGTACCCCAGCAGGGCAAAAATCAAGGCTTCCTTGTAGTTCACCGTAAGCGCGTCGGGCACCGTTACCGCTGTCGCCGGGCTGTAGTCGCCAATCTGCTCTATCAGATAGCTGTTCCATGCGCCGCCGCCTGTGACCAGCAGCGTCCCTATCTCGTTCGCCTCCAGCACTCGCCCTATCTGCATGGCTATGTGCGCCGACACGGTGGCCAGCGCATCGCGCGCCTGCGTCATCGACGGCACCACGCCGAGGAAACTCTTCACCACCGGCCAAAACTGCTCCACAAACCACTCCTTGCCAAGCGACTTGGGTCCCGTGACGGCATAGTATTCGAGCGCGTCGAGCTCGTGCAGCAGACAGGTGTGCACCTGCCCCCCACGGGCATTCACACCGCCCTTGTCGTAGGGGTATCCCAGTATGGCCGCCAGACGATTCAGCGCCATATTGCACGGACAGATGTCATACGCCACCCTTTCCGTCCTCTGACTTCCAACCTCCGACCTATAGCTGATATTCGCAATCCCCCCGAGATTCAGGCATGCGTCATACTCACCGAACAGCAGCTCGTCGCCTATCGGCACCAGCGGCGCCCCCTGGCCACCCAGGGCCACATCGAGGGTGCGGAAGTTGCTCACCACCGGCAGCCCCGTCTCGGCGGCTATGGCGTCGCCGTCGCCAATCTGGGTCGTGAGCCCCAGATGCGGCTGATGGAAGATGGTGTGCCCGTGCGAGGCAATGGCATCAGGACGCTCCTTCCCTTGCAGGAAGTTGTTGACCTTCTGACCGAAATAATGGCCCAGCTCCACATGGGCCAAGGCATACTCGTAGGCCGACGCCTTCTCGAGCGTCGACAGCCGCTGTTTCCACTCGGCCATATACGGCACCGTCTCCGCCGCCAGCACACGGTAGCCCTCGCCGCCAAACTCGCACAGCGCCATATCCAACCCGTCGAGCGACGTGCCCGACATCAATCCAAGTATCTTCATCTTATCTGTTTTTCTTGCATATACGGGTACAATACCGAGTCATAGAAGTAGACCTCCAGCAGGTCCACTCCCGCTTGGTTAAGGTGGTTGTCATTATAGAAATGCAGGGAATCGTCGAGAGCGTCCAGCCTAAGCGGACGGAAATCGCCCATCTTCTCCATCTGGGTGACAAACTGGTCATAGTTCTCATAGCTTTCTCTCAGCACCTTGGTGTCGGGTACCTCGACCAACAGACACGGGACGCCTCGCCTCTTCAACAGGCGCACAATGGCACGCAGAGACCGCATCTGGCGCGCGGAGAAATCGAGCGTCGACGTAGGATGCGGACAAGGGCTGTAGGTGCCCCCGACACGCTCCACATAGCCTCCCGATATATAGATATTCGCAGTATCGGCAGTAGATTCCTCAAAATGCGACAACTCAGAAGAAAAACTATTATGTGAGGCAGAATAGACCATCGAGAGCACCGATTTGACATTGCCCACAGCGAAGGCCATCCGGGCCACCTCGAACGAAGGACCCATATGGTTGGCCAAGAAGATGGACGACTCCACCCCATCGAGGCACATCACATCGGGATGCACCTCCATGACCACCAGGCGTGGGTTGAGATTGTCAAGATAGGTGCGCAGAAGCATCTCCGTCTGTAACGGTGTCTGGTTGGAACTGCCGAGATTGAACACCGAGAGCCCCTTCTCGGCATAAAAGCGGGGGTCGAATGTCCGATAGGCATGTGACGAACCGATGAAGAGAACATCCACATCATGAGTCTTTCCAGCCTCCCGGAGACGCCAGGCGCTATAGTCGCCCACTCCCAAGTGGTATTTCACGTTGCGCAACCGACCGTTCCCTCCCAACAGCGCCGTTAGTAGCGCCACAACGCACGTCGCCAGCAGCGAAAAGAGAAGCACATTATAGACAAAACGTTTCAAAACTGGAAATATATGAAGGGAGTTTCGTTGGTTTGCATGAACGCCACAATGATGAATATAATAAAGCTGTAGAGCAGCCAACGGAGCCAGCGCCATCGGGGCAGCCTGGCGAAACCGTGATCACGTCCGCGGCTCATCCATTCTTCGGCAACAAGTAGCGGAAGGGCTATCCACAACACCGAGAACTCAGCCGTATCAAAGTTCACCGCCGAGGGAGCGAAGAAACGCCCTCGGAACAAGCTCCCGATATAGTTGAAGGCAAAGTCTATGGACTCCGAACGGAAGATTATCCAGCCCACAGTAGCCAAAAGGAAGGTGAGCAGCATCTGTCCGACCTCCTTGATGTTCGGCAACCGGCGGCCCGCAGCCACAGTGTCGATATGACTGCGGTTCTTGCCCAGCAGTATCAGCGGCAGGAACAACAGAGCGTGGTAGGCACCCCACACCACGAAGGTCCAGTTGGCTCCATGCCACAAACCACTCAAAAGGAAGATGATGAATGTATTGAGCACCACACGCCACCGGCTCACCCGACTGCCTCCGAGAGGAATGTATACATAGTCGCGAAACCAAGAAGTGAGCGAAATATGCCACCGACGCCAGAACTCGGCAATATCACGGCTGAAATAGGGCAAGTTGAAGTTGCGCCGCAGGGTGATTCCAAACAACTTGGAACAGCCGATGGCGATGTCGCTATAGCCCGAAAAGTCACCATATATCTGCAACGAGAAAAGTACCGCAGCCAGCAGCCGCACCGAAGGACTGAAGCCCTCAGGATTACCAAACACCATGTCGACATAAACCGCACAGGTGTCGGCAATAATCATCTTCTTGAAAAAACCCCACAGCATCTGGCGCAAGCCGTCAACCGCCAAGGAATAGTCAAAATGTCGCGAACGCTGAAACTGGGGCAACAGGCTGGAGGCCCGTTCGATGGGACCCGCCACCAACTGAGGGAAAAAGCTGACATAGGCGAAAAACGCCACCGCATCACGCGTAGGCTCCACCGTACGGCGGTAGACGTCAATGGAGTAGCTCAAAGCCTGGAATGTGTAAAACGAAATACCAACGGGCAGGATGAGATGTAGCAACAACCCGTCGGCCCGGCCGCCAAGGAAGAGGTCGGCAAACGACTGGACAAAGAAATCATAGTACTTGAAGACGCCCAATATGCTCAGATTGACCACCACATTGGCCCACATAACCCACCGGCCCGCGCCGCCTCGCATTCGGTCGATGGCCAGACCGCTGGCATAGCTGGCAGCCGAGGTGAAGACAATAAGCAAAAGAAAACGGGGGTCCCAGCAGGCATAGAAGTAGTATGATGCCGCAAGCACAAAAAGGTTCTGCCATCGGTACCAACGACGCAACAGCCAGTAGACGACGAACACTATCGGCAGAAAGACTGCAAATTGTAATGAGTTGAACAGCATACTTCCGGATGCAAAGATACAAAATAATTTCATATCACACAACACTCTTACAATCAACAACTTACACAAAACGCTGTTTTCCAGCATTCTGTAAGCTACCGCTCCGGTTCCCCTCCGGTCCCCCTCCGGTCCCCCTCCGCTCCCCCTCCGACCATGTCGCATGAAATTGCGGAGCGGAGGGGGAGAAAATAGGGAGCGCATCCCTATGGCATCCCTCGCCGCACACTTGCACCACCGCAAACAGAACGCTGATTTACAGACCCGAACAAAGTTTTTATAGTTTTATTTCTCTTATATCGGAAAAAAAACGTATCTTTGCAACTCTGTTTTGTAACAAAATTTAAAACATAATAACATGAAGAAAATCATCAACACCCCCAACGCCCCCGCGGCCATCGGTCCCTACAGCCAGGCTGTTCAGGCCGGCAACACGCTCTACATCTCGGGTCAGATTCCCATCAACCCCGCCACCAAGACCGTTCCCGAAGGCATCACCGCCCAGACCGAGCAGGTCATGCAGAACATCAAGGCCATCCTCGACGAGGCAGGCTTCACATTCCAGGATGTGGTCAAATCGACCTGCCTGCTGGCCGACATGGAGTATTTCAAACCCATGAACGAGGTCTACGCCAAGTACTACAACACCGACTGCCCCGCCCGCGCCGCCTTCGCCGTGAAGGGCCTGCCCATGGGCGTGCTGGTCGAGATTGAAACCATCGCAGTAAAATAATGTTTGAATGCTTGATTGTTTGAATGTTTGAGTGCTACGCTGTTATTTGTCGCGCTATCCACTCAAGCAATCAAGCAATAACACAATCACGCAATAAAGAATATGGACTTTAGCTTTACCAAACAAGAAGAACTCTTCCTGCAGATGATTCGCGAGTTTGCAGAGAAAGAGGTGAAACCCCTCGCAGCCGAGGTTGACGAGGAGGAGCGTTTCCCCATGGAGACCGTCCAGAAGATGGCCAAGATAGGCCTCATGGGCATCCCCATCCCCACCCAGTACGGCGGCGCCGGCGGCACCAACATCATGTACGGCATGGCCGTCGAGGAGCTCAGCCGCGTCTGCGCCACCACGGGCGTCATTCTCTCCGCCCACACCTCGCTCTGCTGCGCCCCAATCCTCGAGGCCGGCACCGAGGAGCAGAAAATGAAGTATCTGCCCAAGCTCGCCAGCGGCGAGTGGATCGGCGCCTTCGGCCTCACCGAGCCCAACGCCGGTACCGACGCCGCCGGCCAGCAGACCACCGCCGTCCTCGACGGCGACGAGTGGGTGCTCAACGGCAGCAAGATCTTCATCACCAACGGCTCCTACGCCAACGTGTTCATCATCATCGCCATGACCGACAAGAGCCTCGGCACCAAGGGCATCAGCGCCTTCATCGTCGAGAAGACCGACCCCGGCTTCAGCATCGGCAAGAAGGAGAAGAAGATGGGTATCCGCGGCAGCGCCACCACCGAGCTTATCTTCGAGGATTGCCGCATCCCGAAGGACCGTCAGCTCGGTCAGCTCGGCAAAGGCTTCGGCCTCGCCATGAAGACCCTCGACGGCGGCCGTATCGGTATCGCCTGCCAGGCCCTCGGCATCGCCCAGGGTGCTATGGACGAGACCGTCAAATACACCAAGGAGCGTAAGCAGTTCGGCCGCTCGATCAGCCAGTTCCAGAACACGCAGTTCCAGATGGCCGACCTCGAGACCAAGGT
>JAFXXI010000010.1 GCA_017542345.1 Bacteroidales bacterium | reverse complement strand
TTCATCAAATACTGCGTCCGCTGGGCCCTCGACCACTGCATGGACGACCTCGAGTTCCTCAACAAGATGATTGACCCGGGCCTCATCGAGCGCCTGAAGGGCGTCATCGACACCGACTTCGTGCGCCTTCCTTACACCGAGGGTATCAAGATACTGGAAGAGGCTGTCGCCAAAGGCCACAAGTTCGAGTTCCCCGTCAGCTGGGGCGTCGACCTGGCTTCCGAGCACGAGCGCTACCTGGTGGAGCAGCACTTCAAGAAACCCGTCATCATGATTGACTACCCGAAGGAGATCAAAGCCTTCTACATGAAGCTCAACGACGAGCCGGTCGAGGCCGGCAAGAAGCAGGGCTTCTCGGGCCTCACCGTGCAGGGCACCGACGTGCTCTTCCCGCAGATTGGCGAGATTATCGGTGGCTCGGTCCGCGAGGAGAACTACGACAAGCTGATGGGCCGCATCACGGAGCTGAACATCCCCATGAAGGACATGTGGTGGTACCTCGACACGCGCCGCTACGGCAGCTGCCCGCACGCCGGCTTTGGCCTGGGCTTCGAGCGCCTGATGCTCTTCGTCACAGGCATGGCCAACATCCGCGACGTCATCCCCTTCCCCCGCACCCCCAAGACCGCCGAGTTCTAAAACAACAACATTTAATAATAAAACAAGGTGCGCCCAGCAAAATGTTGGGCGCACCTTTGTTGTCTTTTGTCTTACAACATCATTAAGCCAATAAGGACACCTGCAAGAACACTACCGAAAGTAACGGCCAAGGTAGTACGCATCACATCTGTTTCCTCGAAGGAAGCATCTTGCGGCATGCGATCAATCTTCTTTACCGGAGACGAACTTCCACATAAACTCTCATATTGCTTGGCATTAGACGTTTCGCAACCAGATGTAGCCACTTCGGTTACATAAATGAGATTCCCATTATTTTTTGCTTTGTAACTAACAGAGAATTGCATCGTACTGCCATCATCACTGGAGAAGCGGTAGGTGTCTGTGGTCACAAAATCATTGGCCATCTTGGAACCATATCCGGTGTATCTTGAATATGATGTACCCTCTACATAAACATTATTTTTTGTATCAGTACTACTACCCGATGGCGCGTATCCCTGTTTGACAAGGTCAGATTTCACCTCTTCAATAGTCTTGTCGAATGTTTTTTTAGAGGTGACCAGCCTCGTGTTAGTGCAACTTGTAAGAGCGAAAACGCCTACTAAAGCAATGCAGATGATAATGTGTTTTTTCATTGTGTGGTGATTTATAAGGTTTATTGCATTATTGCCGACATATAAGAAAGGTACAAGCCCTTCCATCTGCCTTACTGGTTCACCACAAACCACCTACAATCATGGACGCTTGTACCTATAGAAAGCACAAAAGTCCCAATATCGTAGGTGATACTCGAATTTTCTTCAAGGTGGTGATTTGTAAGGCAATTGAGTTCTTCTACCGTCATTGCCATAACTCTCAACAATGACGGTGCAAAGGTACGTATATTTTGCGAACTGGCAAAATAATTTTGCCATGTGGCTGTTTTATCGTATCTTTGCATCACAAAATGACGCAGCATGAGATAGACAAATTGTTTATGCGGCGCTGTTTACAGTTGGCCGCCAACGGGCTGGGACGCGTAAGGCCCAACCCGCTGGTGGGGTGCGTCGTCGTGAAGGACGGTCGTATCATCAGCGAAGGCTACCACCAGGAATACGGCCACAACCACGCCGAAAGGAATGCTCTGCTGCGATTGGAGACGTGCCATGGCACGTCTCTACAGGGGACAACCTTGTATGTCAACCTCGAGCCCTGCTCGCACCACGGCAAGACTCCGCCTTGCGCCGACCTCATCATCGAGAAAGGTATCAAGCGTGTGGTCTGCTGCAACGACGACCCCAACCCGCTGGTGGCGGGCAACGGCTTCCGCAAGCTGGAGGCCGCCGGCATCGAAGTGGTGCGCCATGTGCTGGAGGAAGAGGGTAGGGAACTCAACCGCCGCTTCTTCACCTTCATGGAGCAACGGCGCCCTTACGTGATATTGAAGTGGGCCGAGAGCGCCGACGGTTTCATGGCTCCTGCCACGGCAGGCCCCTATTGGCTGAGCACTCAGCAGCAGAACCGCCTGAACCACCGTTGGCGCACCGAGGAAGCGGCCATACTGGTGGGCTCGGAGACTTACCTACTGGACAAGCCGTCGCTTACTCCAAGACACTATCTTGGGCCTGCACCGCAGCCTGTGGTTTTAGACAGAAGAAACCGCTTGACCAACGTACCGTCTCATTGGCTCCATCTGCACACACAGACTATTGAAGAGACGCTGCATGCATTATTTGAGGCCAAGCTGCAGAGCGTCATCGTGGAGGGTGGACGGAAGATATTGGACGCCTTCATCGAGAGTGGCCTCTACGACGAGGTGCGCATCCTGCGCAGTCCCCAGTCTCTCGGCAGCGGATTGAAATCACCTACCGTCCCTCCCGTTGGTCCAACCCGACTAATTGTTATTGACTGATGTTCGACGACACATACCGCACCATCGCAGCTCCGAGTGAGGGCATCTACAAGGAGAAAGGCAGCAAGTTCCTCGCCTTCGCCTATCCTGTGCGCACTATCGACGAGGTGAAGACCCATCTGGAGCAGCTGCGCAAAGACTACTTCGACGCCCGCCACCACTGCTATGCCTATATCCTCGGCCCACGGAAGGACGCCTTCCGTGCCAACGACGACGGCGAGCCCAGCGGCACCGGCGGCCGTCCCATCCACGGGCAACTCCTCTCGGCCGACCTGACAGACACCCTCATTGTCGTAGTGCGCTACTTCGGCGGCATACTGCTCGGCGCCTCGGGCCTGGCCAACGCCTACAAAACCGCCGCGCGCGACGCCATAGACCACGCACAGATAATAGAGAAGACCATCGACTGCCGCTACCGACTCTCGTTTGCCTACGAGACGATGAACGACGTGATGCGCATACTGAAGGACTACGACCTGAAGCCGGAGAACCAGAACTTCAACCTCGACTGCTCGCTGGAGGTCAGCGTACGACAGTCGCTGTCGGTGCGTTTCTATGACGACGTGGCAGGTCTGCGGACAGTGAAGATAGACATCCTGCAATAAAGATATAGAAAAACAAAAAAGCCCATCCGTAATGGATGGGCTTTTGCTTTATGTGCCTCTGGGGGCACGCTGTTCTGTCGTTACTCAGCCTTGGGAGTTTCCTCGGCGGCGGGAGCCTCGGCGACAGGAGCTTCTGCCACAGGAGCGGCCTCGGCCTTCTTGGTGCGGCCACGACGAGTGGCTTTAGCCTTCTTGGTCTTGGTCTCCTTGAGCATGTTCTCGTTGTAGTCGACGAGCTCGATGATAGCCATCTCGGAGTTGTCACCGTGGCGGATGCCGGTCTTCAAGATGCGGGTGTAGCCACCGGGGCGGTTGGCGACCTTCTGAGCGACCTCGCGGAAGAGTTCGTTGACGGCCTCTTTGCTGTGGAGGTAGCTGAAGACGATGCGGCGATTATGGGTGGAGTCTTCCTTCGAGCGGTTGATAATGGGCTCGACATACACTCTGAGCGCTTTAGCTTTGGCAACAGTGGTCTCGATGCGCTTATGCATGATAAGCGAGGTGGCCATGTTGGAGAGCATAGCAACGCGATGGGCGTGGGTTCTGGACAGATGATTTACTTTGCAACCGTGTCTCATATCTTTTCTTATTCTTTATCAAGTTTATACTTTGCGACATTCATACCGAACTCAAGGTTCTTGGAAGCAACCAGGTTTTCCAGTTCGGTGAGCGATTTTTTACCGAAGTTGCGGAACTTCAGCAGGTCGGCCTTGTTGAACGACACGAGGTCACCCAGGGTGTCGACCTCGGCAGCCTTGAGGCAGTTGAGGGCGCGCACGGAAAGGTCAAGGTCAATGAGCTTGGTCTTAAGCAACTGACGGATGTGAGCCGTAGTCTCGTCGAACTCTTCCTGCACAGGCTTGGTCTCGACATCGAGCGTGATGCGCTCGTCGGAGAAGAGCATGAAGTGCTGGATGAGGATGGTGGCAGCCTCCTTGAGGGCCTCCTTCGGGTGGATGGAACCATCGGTCTCGATGTCGAAGGTGAGCTTCTCATAGTCGGTGCGCTGCTCAACACGGTAGTCGTCGACGGCATACATAACCTTCTTGATGGGGGTATGGATGGAGTCGATGGCGATGACACCGATGGGGTCAGTGGCTTTCTTGTTCTCGTCGGCGGGGACGTAGCCACGGCCTTTGTCGATGCTGAGCGTGATGCGCAGCTCGGTCTTAGGCTCCATGTGGCAGATCTCCAATTCAGGATTGAGTACCTGGAAGCCGTTGAGGTTGCTGTTGAGGTCGCCAGCCTTGAAAACGGTCTGTTCCTTAATCGTGAAGGTGAGCTTTTCGTGTTCGGTGTCCTCTAACTGACGGCGGAAACGGATTTGTTTCAGACGCAGGATGATGTCGGTCATATCCTCGACAACGCCGGGGATGGACGAAAACTCATGATCGACGCCATCGATTTGCACAGAAGTAATAGCATAGCCCTCAAGCGAAGAGAGAAGGACGCGACGCAAAGCGTTGCCGATGGTAGTGCCATAGCCAGGCTCCAGCGGACGGAATTCGAACGTACCACGAGAATCGTTGGCCTCCAGCATAACCACCTTGTCAGGTTTCTGGAATGATAATATTGCCATTGTTTTATCCTTTCTTTCTTTGAATTTGACTTATCCGGGCAAACTGCCGGACGTTTATGAGGCCTAAAGGCTATTTACTTGGAGTAGAGGTCAACGATGAGCTGCTCATTGATAGTCTCAGGGATATCGGGGCGCTGAGGATAGTTGACGAACTTACCGCTGAGGTTAGCGCCGTCCCACTCGAGCCAGGGATAGTTGTTGGCACGGGAAGCGACTGCATCGGTGATAATCTCAAGCGATTTGCTGCGCTCACGGACAGAGACAACATCGCCCTCGCGGAGAGAATAGGAGGGGACATTGACCACATTGCCGTTGACAGCGATATGACGATGTGCAACCAACTGACGAGCCTGCGCACGGGTGCGGGCGATGCCAAGACGGTAGACGACATTGTCGAGACGAGCCTCGATGAGTTTCATCAGCTCCTCACCAGTGATGCCACCACGACGGGAAGCCTCGGCATAGAGTTTACGGAACTGGCGCTCCAGAATGCCATAAGTATATTTGGCTTTCTGTTTCTCATTGAGCTGGATACCATACTCGGAAGTCTTGCTGCGGCGACGGTTCTGGCCGTGCATACCGGGAGCATAAGGTTTCTTCTCGTAGGATTTGTCCGGGCCATAGATAGGCTCGTGGAATTTTCTTGCAATTTTGGTCTTCGGACCGGTGTATCTTGCCATTGTTTACTTGTCTTTTTTGATTAATAATTACACACGACGACGTTTGGGGGGGCGGCAACCATTGTGGGGCAGCGGGGTGATGTCGGTGATCTCGGTAACCTCGATGCCACAAGTATTGATTGCGCGGATTGCAGATTCACGTCCTTGACCAGGTCCTTTCACAAAGACCTTCACTTTTCTTAGGCCCAAATCATAAGCAACTTTACCGCAATCTTCCGCAGCCATCTGAGCGGCATACGGAGTGTTTTTCTTCGATCCGCGGAAGCCCATTTTTCCAGCAGACGACCAAGAAATCACTTGACCGGCATTGTTCGTCAACGAAACGATGACGTTGTTGAAGGATGCAAAGATGCATGCTCTTCCCTGAGGTTCAACTTTTACGACTCTCTTTTTGGTCGGTTTAGAAGTTTTTGCCATTTTGTTTTGCTTGATTTACTTTTTGTTACTTACTACCAATCGCTTCTAACATTCACTATCTAATCCGCGATTGGGCGCTACAACATGTTACTTGGTAGCTTTCTTCTTGTTAGCGATTGTTTTCTTTTTACCCTTGCGCGTGCGAGCATTGTTCTTGGTGCTCTGGCCACGAAGAGGAAGACCCAGGCGGTGACGGATGCCACGGTAGCAACCAATATCCATCAGACGCTTGATGTTCATCTGAACCTCGGAACGGAGGGCGCCTTCAACTTTGTACTCATCATTGATGATGGTACGGAGGGCATTCTGCTCGTCGTCAGTCCAATCCTGAACTTTCTTGCCTTCATCAATACCGGCCTTGGCCAGAATTTCCTTGGCAGTGCTACGTCCAATACCGTAGATATAGGTCAAACCTATCTCTCCTCTTTTGTTCTTGGGTAAATCAATACCTGCAATACGTGCCATAAATTGTTTTTATACTTTTTTGGGTTTTTAATTATCCTTGTCTCTGTTTGAACTTAGGATTCTTCTTGTTGATAACATAGACCACCCCGTGGCGACGAACCACTTTGCACTCGGGCGATCTTTTCTTTACAGATACTCTTACTTTCATTGTGTGTAATTATTAATCTTGTTGTTTTATTTCTTCTTTTTAGTCTATCGATGACGGTAAGTGATACGCCCTTTCGAGAGATCGTAGGGAGACATTTCTATTTGCACCTTGTCGCCCGGCAGGATTTTAATATAATGCATACGCATTTTACCAGAGATGTGAGCAATAATCTGATGCCCGTTCTCCAATTCCACACGGAACATAGCGTTACCGAGCGATTCTGTAACTGTCCCGTCGAGTTGTATGGATGCCTGTTTTGCCATTCTAATGTCTTACCGTATTATTTGTTTTCAATGTATTCAAAAGTGGTGAGGATGTCCGGGCCATCTTTTGTAATAGCTACCGTATGCTCATAATGCGCCGACGGTTTGCCATCCTTGGTACGGCAAGTCCATCCGTCCTCCTTGGAGAACTTAACATTCTTCGACCCCATGCACACCATTGGCTCCACCGCAATCACCATTCCTTCCTTGAGTAAAGGACCTGTTCCCTTGACACCATAGTTAGGGACATTGGGCGATTCATGCATCTGGAATCCCACTCCATGACCACAGAGTTCGCGAACAACGGAATAGCCATTCTTCTCGCAGTGCATTTGCACAGCATGGCTGATGTCCCCCACTCTATTGCCCTCCTTGCACTGGTCAAGACCGATATACAGAGCCTCTCGGGTAACTTTCATCAACCGCTGTTTCTCAGGGCTAATCTCCCCCACGGAGAAAGTGTATGCAGAATCGGCGACATAACCATTATAGCTGACAACACAATCGAGCGTGACATTATCGCCCTCCTGCAAAAACAATTCACCAGGAATACCGTGGACAACCACGTCATTAACCGAGATACAAAAAGCGGAGGGGAAACCCTCGAATCCCTTGCACAAGGGTATAGCGCCATTATCACGAATGAACTGCTCACCGATTTGGTCAAGATATGCCGTCGTGACACCTGCACGAATATGACGGCCTACCTCCGCGAGAGTTTTCCCGAGGAGGCGGCCAGCATCACGAATGAGCTCTATCTCTTCCTTTGTTTTGAGCACTATCATTCAGATAATTCTTTACGCTTGGATAGACATGGAGGTACGACCTTTGATTCGGCCAGTTTTCGTCAATCCGTCATAGTGACGCATCAGCAGGTGGCTCTCAATTTGCTGCAATGTATCGAGGATAACACCCACCAAAATCAGCAGCGAGGTACCACCATAGAACTGGGCAAATTGGGTGTTGACACCGAACAAACGGATAATAGCCGGCAATATGGCGACAATAGCCAGGAAAATAGAACCAGGAAGAGTTATCTTGGAGAGAATACCCTCAAGATATTCGGCAGTCTTCTTTCCAGGTTTGACACCGGGAATGAAGCCTCCGTTTTTCTTCATATCGTCAGCCATCTGATTGGGGTTAATAGCAATAGCCGTATAGAAATAAGTGAACAACACCACCAGAATTGCGAACACCAAATTGTACCAGAAGCCATTGTAGTCAGCAAATGCCATAGCAAACTTCGAACTGGCACCACCTCTGACACCCATCGAAATGGTCACGGGCAGGAACATGATGGCCTGTGCGAAAATGATAGGCATAACACCTGCGGCATTCACCTTGATGGGGATGTACTGGCGCACACCGCCATACTGCTTATTACCGACGATGCGCTTGGCATACTGAACCGGAATACGTCTGGTGCCCTGAACAAGCAGAATCACCATCAGAATAACAGCCAAAAGCACCACCAACTCGACGAGGAACATCACAAGACCACCGCTTTCCGTCCAACGAGAGACAAACTCGCCAAAGAGAGCGAACGGGAGTCGAGCAATGATACCAATCATAATCAGAAGGGAAATACCATTACCAACACCCTTGTCAGTAATACGCTCACCGAGCCACATCACAAAGAGCGTTCCGCAGATGAGAATAATCTCGCTGGACACCCAGAAGAACGGAGTGGGGCCAGTGCCATCAAATGGATAGAACGCAATGGAAGATGCACCCAGTTGGTTTTTCATGTTCACAAGGTACGCAGGAGCCTGAGCAGCTGTTACCACAATGGTAAGCCAACGAGTGATTTGATTCATTTTTCTACGGCCACTTTCACCCTCACGCTGCATTTTTTGGAAATAGGGCACAACCATCACCAGCAACTGAATGACAATCGATGCTGTGATGTACGGCATAATACCCAGTGCAAAAATCGAAGCATTGGAGAATGCGCCGCCCGAGAACATGTTGAGAAGTCCCATCAAGCCCTCAGAGCCCTGTTTCTGCAAGCCCTGCAACTGCGAGGGGTCAACACCCGGCAAAACGACATAAGAGCCAATGCGGTAGATCAACACCAACAAAAGTGTATAGAGTATTCTCTTCCGCAGGTCTTCTATCGACCAGATGTTTTTCAGTGTCTGTATAAATCGCTTCATTGTGCAATAATCTATTATTCAATAACAGTAGCAACACCGCCCTTGTCTTCAATCGCTTTTTTGGCGGAAGCCGAAAAAGCGTGGGCAGTGACGTTGACAGTCTTTGCAAGTTCACCACGACCCAGAATCTTGATACGATCCTTGCCAGAAATCAGACCATTCTGCTTCAAAACTTCAATATTGAAATCCGTGATGTTCTTCGTCTCGGCCAAAGTGTTTATCGTATCGATGTTGATACCAACATATTCAACACGGTTGAGGTTCTTGAAACCGAACTTGGGAACACGGCGATACAACGGCATCTGACCACCTTCGAAGCCCACCTTCTGGTGATAACCCGAACGAGCCTTTGCACCCTTGTTACCGCGTGTGGAGGTACCACCCTTTCCAGAACCGGCACCACGGCCGATACGTTTCGAATGTTTGATAGAACCTTCCGCAGGTTTGAGATTACTTAAGTTCATTATCTGTTTCCTTTCTTAGTTTACTTGATTAAATTTCCTCAACGGTAAGGAGGTGCTTCACACTCTCTATCATACCAAGAATTTGAGGTGTCGCAACAACCTCACGAGTATGATTAATCCGACGGAGACCTAAAGCTTCCATCGTGCGTTTCTGACGGGCAGGACGGCCGATGATGCTTCTAACCTGTTTGATTTTGAGTTTCTTTTCTGCCATGATATTGACCTCCTATAATTAACCGTTAAACACTTTATCCAACGAGACACCACGCAGCTGAGCCACCATGTACGGATCCTTCATCTGGAGGAGCGCATTGATAGTAGCCTTCACAACGCTATGGGGATTCGAAGAGCCTTTGCACTTGGCAAGCACGTCCTTCACACCGACACTCTCCAGAACGGCACGCATGGCACCACCGGCGATAACACCAGTACCAGGAGCGGCAGGCTTCAAGAAGACTTTGGCTCCGCTGTACTTACCCATCTGCTCGTGCGGAATGGTTCCTTTCAGAACGGGGACACGGATAAGATTCTTCTTGGCATCGTCGACACCTTTCTGAACTGCAGCCTGAACCTCCTTGGCTTTACCGAGGCCATAGCCAACCACACCGTTCTCATTTCCAATAACGACGATGGCAGCAAAGGTGAACGTACGACCACCTTTGGTAACCTTAGTTACACGATTGATGGCGACAAGACGGTCTTTGAACTCGATGTCGCTCGACTTTACTCTATTTACGTTTAATTCTGCCATGACTTTATTAGAATTTTAATCCACCTTCTCTGGCTCCGTCGGCCAAACTTTTCACACGACCGTGGTACAGATAACCATTACGGTCGAAAACAACGTTGTTAATTCCAGCGGCAATGGCTCGCTCGGCAACCATCTTGCCCACTTTTGCAGCCACTTCGCTTTTTGTGCCGCTCTTTTCGAAGTCCTTCTCGCGGGAAGAAGCTGCGGTCAGCGTCACACCTTTTACATCGTCAATCACCTGAGCATAGATTTCCTTGTTGCTCCTAAACACCGTAAGGCGAGGCATTTCAGCAGTACCGCTGACTTTATGACGAATGCGGAATTTGATTTTTGTTCTTCTTATATCTTTCTTCGTTGCCATAATACGATTTCTTTTGGCTTATTCTTTTACTTATTTAGCAGCAGCTTTACCAGCTTTCTTGCGAATCTCTTCACCCTGGAAGCGAATACCTTTGCCTTTATACGGCTCCGGCTTGCGCAGTGAGCGAATCTTTGCGGCCGCCATACCCAGTACCTGCTTGTCGCAGCTGGTCATCGTTATAATCGGGTTCTTACCTTTTTCGGTCACGGTTTCCACCTTGATTTCAGGAGCAAGCTCGAAGAAAATCTTATGAGAATATCCGAGATCCATCTCCATCACATTACCAGTGGCCTGAACCTTGTAGCCGACGCCGATAACTTCCTGCACGGTTTTGAAACCTTCGCTGACACCCTTCACCATATTGGCGGCAAGTGCACGATACAGGCCATGCATAGCTTTGGTCTCTTTTTCGTCATTCGGACGGCTGAAATGAATCATACCGTCTTCGACTTTCACCTCAATCATCGGGTTAACCTTCTGGTGAAGCTCACCGAGGGGTCCTTTCACGGTCAGTTCGTTGTCATCAGAAACCTTGACCTCAACACCTTTGGGAAGGTGGATGGGCATTTTACCTATTCTTGACATTTTCTGTTTCTCCTCTCTTTAGATTAGCTGATGTAACATAAAACCTCACCACCCACATTCAATGTGCGAGCCTCTTTGTCAGTCATAAGGCCTTTCGAGGTGGAGACGATAGCAATACCGAGGCCATTGAGCACGCGGGGCATTTCGTCAACCGACACATACTTACGAAGGCCAGGGCTGGAAATACGTTTCAGTTCGGCAATGGCCGACTGCTTGGTGACGGGGTGATACTTGAGGGCGATTTTGATGGTTTGGTTGTGCAAACCTTCGTTCTCAAACTTGTAGTTCAGAATGTAACCCTTCTCAAAGAGAATCTTGGTCATCTCTTTTTTCAGCTTGGAGCCGGGAATCTCGACAACACGATGCTTGGCGGCGATAGCGTTGCGCATACGGGTCAAGTAATCTGCAATAGGATCTGTTACCATTTTTAATTTTTGATTTTAAGTTTTGTAGTATTGGTGGAATGCCAACTTGCAAAGCTACCAATAAATTATTACCAACTTGCTTTTTTCACGCCGGGGATAAGTCCGGAGACGGCCATCTCGCGGAAGTTGATACGCGAGATACCGAACTGGCGCATGTAACCTTTGGGGCGACCTGTGAGCTGGCAGCGGTTGTGCTGACGAATCGGACAGGCGTTCTTCGGAAGTTTCTGGAGGGCAATGACTGCCTGCTCCACAGCCTCGGGTTCACCAGTGCGGACAATTTCCTTCAGGGCAGCGCGCTTGGAAGCGTACTTCGCAACCATTTTAGCTCTCTTGCGCTCTCTTGCTTTGATTGATTCTTTAGCCATTATGCTTATTTTTGTTGATTCTTGAACGGTAAACCAAACTCCTTGAGCAGCGACATGGCCTCTTTGTCGGTCTTAGCCGAGGTAACAAAGGTAATGTCCATACCCTGGATACGGTCAATCTTGTCGATATCAATCTCGGGGAAGATAATTTGCTCGGCAATACCAAAGGTGTAGTTGCCCTTGCCATCAAAGCCCTTATCGTTGATGCCGCGGAAGTCACGGATACGGGGGATAGAGGCAGTCACCAGACGCTCCAGGAACTCGTACATACGCTCGCCACGGAGGGTCACGCGGACACCGATGGGCATGCCACGACGCAGTTTGAAGTTCGAAATATCCTTACGCGACTTGGTAGCCACAGCCTTCTGACCGGTAATGGCCGTCATCTCCTCGATGCCCTTGTCAATAACCTTCTTGTCGGCAATGGCGGCTTTGCCAAGACCCTGGTTGAGCGTAATCTTCTTCAAACGCGGAGCCTGCATGACGGTCTTGTAACCATACTCTTTCATCAGAGCAGGCAGAATCTCCTCGTTATATTTGGTTTTCAATGTAGGAATGTATGCCATTATTTAATCTCCTCCCCTGTTTTTTTAGAATAACGGACAATTTTACCAGTCTTCTCGTCAACACGGCGGCCAACCTTGGTGGGGGTCTTTCCTACCACAACCATCAGATTGGAAATGTGGATAGGAGCCTCCTGCTCGACGATACCGCCCTGGGTGTTCTTCGCATTGGGCTTGGTATGCTTCTTGTTCACGTTGACACCCTCGACGATGGCGCGATTCTTTTCGGGATAAACCTTCAGCACCTTGGCGATCTTACCTTTGTCGTCGCCGGCAATAACCTGAACCATATCCCCTTTCTTAACGTGCAATTTCATTGTTCTCTACTTTCTTTTGATTGTTTTACAATACTTCGGGAGCGAGTGAAACAATCTTCATAAACTGTTTCTCGCGCAGTTCGCGACCCACCGGGCCGAAGATACGGGTGCCACGGAGCTCATCAGCTGCGGTGAGCAACACACAGGCATTGTCGTCGAAGCGGATGTAAGAACCATCATTGCGACGAATCTCTTTCTTAGTGCGTACCACGACTGCTTTCGATACGCTTCCTTTCTTCACGTTGCCGGAAGGAATGGCATCCTTGATAGCCACCACGATGGTATCGCCAATCGAAGCATAACGCTTCTTCGTACCACCGAGGACACGGATGCACAGGGCACTCTTAGCACCACTGTTATCGGCAACGGTCATTCTCGTTTCTTGTTGTATCATTTCTTCGTGTTTTTCTAATGAGTGTTACTTAGCCTTCTCGACGATTTCAACCAAGCGCCAGCATTTGTTCTTGCTCAGCGGACGGGTCTCCATAATGCGGACGGTGTCACCGATACCAGCCTCGTTCTTCTCGTCATGGGCCATGAATTTTGTGGACTTCTTGACAAACTTGCCGTACTTCGGGTGTTTCACCTTACGCTCGACAAGAATCACGATGGACTTGTCCATCTTGTTGCTGACCACAACGCCAATTCTTTCTTTTCTTAAATTTCTTTCCATCTTAGCATTGGATTTGACTAATTGCCATGCTTACTTTTGGTCGGCGATTTCTCGCGCGCGGAGCTCTGTAAGGCAGCGGGCAATGTTTTTTCTACTTTCTTTGATTTTGTTGGGATTCTCAAGGGGCGAGACAGCGTGGCTCATGAGCATCTTCTGATAGAGTGCACGCTCGGTGTCGAGTTTCTCCTTCAGTTCGGCAGTCGAGAGCTCCTTTAATACGATTTCATTCTTCATGACTATAGGTTCTTCTGATTATTCTTCGATATAGTCTCTTTTGACGACAAACTTGGTCGCGATGGGAAGTTTCTGAGCGGCAAGACGCAGAGCCTCTTTCGCAACATCCATCGGAACACCCTCACACTCAAACAGCATGGTGCCGGGCATCACGCGAGCCACAAAGTACTCGGGAGCACCCTTACCTTTACCCATACGCACCTCATTGGGCTTCTTGGTGATGGGCTTGTCCGGGAAGATACGAATCCATATCTGACCTTCACGTTTCATGTGACGCGTTACAGCTTGACGTGCAGCCTCTATCTGGCGACCAGTGATGAAGCAGGTCTCGAGCGATTTAATGCCAAAGGTACCGAAAGCCAGTTCATGGCCACGGAAAGCATTGCCTTTGATTTTGCCTTTTTGCTGCTTTCTATATCTTGTTTTCTTGGGTTGTAACATTTCCTTCTTCTTATTTTGCGATCAGTTGCGGCATGGCATGCCATGCCGCAGCAGGACCATTTTATTTACTGTTGTTATTTCTTGCACCCTGACGACGACGGGGAGCACCTTCCGGACGACGGCCGGCACCCATGCCGATACGATGGTCTTTCTGCTGACCACCGACGGTCGACGGAACCAACTCGGGTCTGCCGTAAATCACACCACGGCAAATCCACACCTTGATACCGATACGGCCATAGGTCGTATGAGCTTCGGCGTTGGCATAGTCGATGTCAGCACGCAGCGTGTGCAGAGGGGTACGACCCTCTTTGAAGTGCTCGCGGCGGGCAATTTCGGCGCCACCGATACGGCCGCTGATGGACACTTTGATGCCCTCAGCACCGGTACGCATGGTGGAGGTAATGGCGTTCTTGATGGCACGGCGATACTGGATGCGGCCCTCAATCTGCTTGGCAATGTTCTGGGCAACGAGAACGGCGTCCATCTCCGGGCGCTTCACCTCGCTGATGTTGATCTGCACATCCTTGCCGGTAAGTTTCTTGAGCTCTTCGCGAAGCTTGTCAACCTCCGAACCCGCACGACCGATAATCAGACCCGGACGGGCAGCGTTGATAGTGACGGTGAGGAGCTTCAGGGTACGCTCGATGTAAATCTTGGCGATACCGGCCTTGGCGAGACGTGCGTTGAGGTACTTACGAATCTTATCATCCTCAACCAGCTTCTGCTCAAAACGTCTTCCACCAAACCAGTTAGAATCCCATCCGCGGATGATGCCTAATCTGTTTCCAATAGGGTTAGTCTTTTGTCCCATTGTGTAGTTTCTTCTTATTTTGTTATTTTATTTTTTTTCCGTTTCAGCCGTTGCGACAGGAGCTTCCTCAAGACGGCTGCCGAGAATCATGGTGATGTGGTTGCTGCGCTTGCGGATACGATAGCCACGACCCTGAGGGGCGGTGCGCATACGCTTCATCGTGCGACCTTCGTCAACCATAATCTGTTTGACATACAGCTTGGCATCCTCCATGCGGACACCCTCGTTCTTAGCCTGCCAGTTGGCAATGGCCGAAAGAAGGAGCTTGCGCATCTTGGGAGCCGACTCTCTGGGGTTGTACTGGAGAATACCAAGGGCTTTCTCCACATCCACACCGCGAACCAAGTCGGCAACCAGACGGGTCTTCTGCGGCGACGTCGGGTTGTTCATCAACTTGGCCATATAGATGGTCTTGTTGGCTTCTTTGCGTGCTTCTGCACTGTTATGTTTTCTACGTCCCATTTTCTTTCAGTGTTTACTTTTTACCTTTATCTTTAGATCCTGCATGGCCGCGGAAGATGCGGGTGGGAGCGAACTCGCCAAGCTTGTGACCCACCATGTTCTCGGTGACGTACACGGGGATGAACTTATTGCCGTTATGCACGGCGATAGTCTGACCCACAAAGTCGGGCGAAATCATCGAAGCTCTCGACCATGTCTTGATGGTAACCTTCTTGTTCGACTGCTGTGCCTCGATTACTCGTTTTTCCAGTTTGTGGAAAATATAAGGACCTTTCTTTAATGAACGACTCATTGTTTCTTCTTTTTACTGAGTTACTTCTTTCTTCTTTCGACGATGTACTTGCTCGACTGCTTCTTGGGAGCGCGAGTCTTGTAACCCTTGGCCGGGATACCCTTGCGCGAACGGGGATGTCCGCCGGTCTGACGGCCTTCACCACCGCCCATCGGGTGGTCAACGGGGTTCATAACAACGCCGCGGTTGCGCGGACGACGGCCGAGATGACGGTTGCGACCGGCCTTACCACCGACCTCAAGGTTGTGCTCGGGATTGCTCACGATACCGACAGTAGCGCGGCAAGCCTGGAGGATCATACGCATCTCGCCGCTGGGCATCTTGATGATGGCGTACTTGTCGTCACGCGACATCAGCTGGGCATAGGCACCAGCCGAACGCACCATCTTGGCACCCTGGCCGGGACGGAGCTCGATGTTGTGGATAAGCGTACCGAAAGGAATCTCGGAGAGCAGCAGCGTGTTTCCAATCTCGGGAGCCACACCGGCACCCGACATGACGGTCTGTCCAACCTTCAGGCCCTGGGGGCAGAGGATGTAGCTCTTCTCACCATCGGCATAGCACACGAGGGCGATACGCGAACTACGGTTCGGGTCGTACTCGATGGTCTTCACCACGGCGGGGACACCGTCTTTGTTACGCTTGAAGTCGACGAAGCGGTAAAGCTTCTTGTGGCCACCGCCGATGTAGCGCATGGTCATCTTACCCTGATTGTTGCGGCCGCCACTTTTGCGGATACCGTAAACAAGGCTCTTTTCCGGACGCGTTGCGGTGATGTCGTCATTGGTGACAACCAGCTTGTGACGCTGACCGGGGGTTGTGGGTTTAATTTTCTTTAAAGCCATTTCTTTGTTTTCTTATTGGTCTCTTATCAGTGGACCTTAACTATTATTTAACTCGTTCTTTCTTGCAGTTAGATGCTGGCATAGAAGTCGATGCTGTCGCCCTCGGCGAGGGTGACGATAGCCTTCTTGAAAGCATTGGTGCGGCCAGTGAGGAAGCCTGCCTTGGTGTAGCGCGACTTCACCTTGCCCGAATAGTTCATCGTGTTGACGTCAACAACCTTCACATTGTAAAACTCCTCAACGGCGTTCTTAATCTGGATCTTGTTGGCGCGTTTGTCGACAACAAAACCGTAACGGTTCTGGGCAGGAGCGGCAGCGATGCCTTTATTGCGCTGGATGCGGGTCTGAATAGGATTGGCCGCGGCCTCGGTGAGGCGGGTCATCTTTTCACTGATCAGCGGTTTTACTATTACGTTCATCATTGTTAAACTTTCTTAATTCGTTATACTCACTTCCCTTATTTTGTCGCCAAAACGCGGTTAATCTCGCTCAATGAACCCTCGCAAACGACAATATTGGAGGCGTTAACAATGTCGTAAGTATTTAATTGCGACACGTTTACCACCTTCACGTTCTTAAGGTTTCTAGCGGACAAAGATACGAAATTATTTTGATTTTCAAGCACAAATAGCGATTTTTTGTCGCCGAGCTTCAGGTTGTTGAGCACCTCCAGCATCTTCTTGGTCTTCGGACCTTCGAAGGTGAAGTTCTCAACCACGGTCATGGCATTGTCCTTGGCCTTGTAGGCAAGAGCGCTGCGACGGGCCAGACGTTTCACTTTCACATTGAGCTTGAAGCGGTAGTCGCGGGGCTTGGGTCCAAAGATGGTACCGCCACCGACAAACACGGGGCTCTTCAAATCGCCCGAGCGGGCACCGCCGGTGCCTTTCTGGCGTTTCAGTTTGCGGGTGCTGTGAGCATTCTCGCTGCGCTCCTTGGCTTTGGCCGTACCCTGACGGTTGTCGGCGAGATACTGCTTGACATCGAGGTAGATGGCGTGATCGTTAGGCTCGATGGCGAAGATAGAATCCTCCAAATTGACGGTTCTACCGGTTTCGCTTCCGTTGATGTTATAAACTTTTGTCTCCATGTCTTTTTAACTCCATCTTTCAAGTTTGACAATAGAACCCTTGGGGCCGGGAACCGAACCCTTGACAAGCATGAGGTTCTTCTCGGCGATGATTTTCACCACCTGCAGGTTCTGCACCTTCACACGGTGATTGCCGGTCTGTCCAGCCATGCGCATACCCTTGAAGATACGCGAAGGATAGGACGAAGCACCAATCGAACCGGGGGCACGCAGACGGTCGTGCTGACCGTGGGTCTTGTCGCCGACGCCACCGAAACCGTGACGCGTCACAACACCCTGGAAGCCCCTACCCTTCGATGTGCCGACCACATCGACGAACTCGCCTTCCTGGAACACTTCGACGGTGAGCACCTCACCGTATTTCTTCTTGTGACCCTCCTCAAAGCGGCTGAACTCCGCGAGGTACTGCTTCGGGGTCGTACCGGCCTTGGCAAAGTGGCCGCGCATAGGCTTGTTGGTGCGGCTCTCTTTCTTCTCGCCAAAGGCAAGCTGGATAGCCTCATAGCCATCCTTCTCAATCGTTCTTACTTGTGTGACAACACAAGGACCAGCTTCAATCACTGTGCACGGAATCTGCTTTCCGTCGGCATCAAAAAGACTGGTCATTCCAATTTTCTTTCCGATTAATCCTGACATTTCTTTAGTTGGATTCTTTTAATTGTTAGACATTCAGCTTATCTCTCGACATAGGCTGATTAAAATCACACTTTGATTTCCACTTCAACACCGCTGGGAAGCTCGAGCTTCATCAGAGCGTCGATGGTCTTGGCGCGATCGTTGATCTCAATGTCCATCAGGCGCTTGTAGGTGTTCAGTTCGAACTGCTCACGCGACTTCTTGTTCACGAAGGTCGAGCGGTTCACGGTAAAAATCTTTTTGTTGGTAGGCAGGGGTATGGGGCCATTGACCACTGCACCAGTCATCTTAACGGTCTTCACAATCTTCTCGGCCGATTTGTCGACGAGATTGTGGTCGTAAGATTTGAGCTTGATTCTGATTCTTTGACTCATTTGTTATTTATTTTTAATTATATTTATTCTTCAGTATAGCCTCCTGCTGCTCGCGCGTCACCTCGGCGTAGTGCGAGAACTCCATCGTGGAGTTGGCGCGGCCGGAAGTGATGGTGCGCAGCGAGGTAACGTATCCGAACATCTGCTCCAGGGGCACTTTGGCGTGGATAGCCTGCACACCCACCTTGGCAGTGATGTTCTCCAGCATTCCGCGACGACGGTTCAGGTCGCCGGTCACATCGCCGACGTATGCGTCGGGCGTCAGCACCTCGAGCTTCATGATGGGCTCCAGCAGCACAGGGTTGGCCTTGCGGCAGGCAGCCTTGAAACCGATCTTGGCGCAGAGCTCGAAGCTCAGCTGGTCGCTGTCCACCGGATGGAACGAGCCGTCGATGATGCGCACCTTCATGCTGTCCATCGGGTAGCCGGCCAGAACGCCGTTCTGCATGGCTTCCTTGAAACCTTTTTCTATCGCGGGAATAAACTCTTTCGGTATGTTTCCGCCCTTCACCTCGTTGACAAACTGCAATCCCATGACACCCTCGTCGGCAGGGCCTATCTCGAACAGCACATCGGCAAACTTACCCTTGCCGCCGGTCTGTTTCTTGTAGATCTCGTGGTGCTGCACGGTGGTGGTGATAGCCTCTTTGTAGGCCACCTCGGGACGACCCTGGTTCACATCCACGCCGAACTCGCGACGCAGACGGTCCATGATGATATCAAGGTGCAACTCGCCCATGCCGCTGATGACGGTCTGTCCGCTCACCTCGTCGGTCTTCACACGGAAGGTGGGGTCTTCCTCCACCAGCTTCATCAGAGCGTTGGTCATCTTATCCATGTCGGCCTGCGTGTGAGGCTCCACGGCAATGCTGATGACCGGCTCGGGGAACTTCATCGACTCCAGCACAATGGGGTGCTGCTCGTCACACAGGGTGTGACCCGTCTTGATATCCTTGAATCCCACGGCAGCGCCGATATCGCCCGCCTCGATGCGGTCGAGGGGGTTCTGCTTGTTCGAATGCATCTGCATGATGCGCGAGATGCGCTCCTTCTTGCCGGTGTTGGCATTGTATACATACGAACCGCTCTCCAGCGAACCGCTGTAGACACGGAAAAAGCACAGGCGGCCCACATAGGGGTCGGTGGCTATCTTGAACGCCAGCGCCGAGAAGGGGGCTTTGACATCGACCTTACGGCACTCGGGTTTCTCCGTCCTGGGATTAATGCCGTCCACCTCGGGCACGTCGAGGGGGCTGGGCAGGAAGGCGGCCACTGCGTCAAGCAACGTCTGCACACCCTTGTTCTTGAAGGCTGAACCGCACATCACAGGCACAATCTTGCGCGACAAAGTGGCCTTGCGGATTTCTGCAATCACCTCGTCGGCAGTGATGCTGTCGGGGTCGTCGAAGAACTTCATCATCAGTTCCTCGTTCTCCTCGGCTACACCCTCGATGAGTCTCTGGCGATACTCGGCCGCGATGTCCTTCAGGTCCTCAGGCATCGGGATTTCCTCGAAGCGCTGGCCGTTCGAACTCTCGTCCCACACCAGGGCCTTGTTCGAAATCAGGTCGACCACACCTTTGTAGAGGTCTTCCTGTCCGATGGGAATTTCGATGGGGATGGGGTTGGCGCCCAGGCGTTCCTTAATCTGGTTCACCACCGAGAAAAAGTCGGCACCGGCACGGTCCATCTTGTTGATGAAAGCGATTCGGGGCACCTCGTACTTGTCGGCCTGACGCCAGACGGTCTCACTCTGGGGTTCCACGCCACCCACAGCACAGAAAATGGCTATGGCGCCGTCGAGCACACGCAGCGAGCGCTCCACCTCAACGGTGAAGTCCACATGGCCTGGAGTGTCGATGATATTGTACTTGTAGCGGTTGTTGTGCCAGTCCCAGTACACAGTGGTAGCGGCGGAGGTGATGGTGATACCACGCTCCTGCTCCTGCACCATCCAGTCCATCGTAGCGCTTCCCTCGTGCGTCTCACCCAGCTTGTAGTTCTTGCCGGTGTAGAAAAGGATGCGCTCCGTCGTCGTCGTCTTGCCGGCGTCGATATGGGCCATGATGCCAATGTTTCTGGTGTAATGGAGATCCGACATCGTCGTTACTTACAGCAGTGGTTGTTCTCTTATTATATATTGTTACGCGCGGAAGTGCGAGAAGGCCTTGTTGGCCTCGGCCATACGGTGGATATCCTCCTTGCGCTTGAAGGCGGCACCCTCTTCCTTGTAAGCGGCCTGGATTTCGGCGGCCAGCTTCAGGGCCATCGTCTTCTCACTGCGCTTGCGCGAGAAACCAATCAGGTTCTTCATGCCGATGCTCTGCTTGCGCTCGGCGCGGATCTCGGTAGGAATCTGGAAGGTGGCACCACCGATACGCTTGCTGCGCACCTCGACGCTGGGCGTCACGTTGGCCAGAGCCTTCTTCCACACCTCGAGACCGTCCTCTTTGGTACGCTCGGTCACCACGTCGATTGCATCGTAGAAGATGCGGTAGGCGATGGTCTTCTTGCCACCCATCATCAGGTTGTTGACGAACTTCGTCACCTGCACATCGTTGTATTTGGGATCCGGGAGGATGATTCTTTTCTTGGGCTTAGCTTTTCTCATTGTGCTAAAAAACTTTAAACTTTCAACTTTAAACTTTCAACTGGTTTACTTGCCGGCCTGTTTCGGACGCTTGGCACCGTATTTCGAACGACGCTGACGGCGGCCGTCCACTCCGCTGGTATCCAATGCACCGCGGATGATGTGATAACGAACACCCGGAAGGTCCTTCACACGGCCTCCACGGATCATCACGATCGAGTGCTCCTGCAGGTTGTGACCCTCACCCGGAATGTAGGCGTTGACCTCTTTGCCATTGGTCAAACGAACACGGGCCACTTTACGCATGGCCGAGTTAGGTTTCTTAGGGGTGGTGGTGTACACACGGGTGCAGACACCGCGACGCTGCGGGCAGCTGTCGAGGGCGGGAGACTTGGACTTGTACTCCATCTGCTGACGTCCTTTGCGAACTAATTGCTGAATTGTTGGCATTTTTTTGTTTGTTATTTTTATTTATTTACTTGTTTTTCAGTTACATCCTTGGACACTCTATGCCCAAAGCGGAATTGCAAAAGTACAACTATTTTTTTATCCGACAAAGACTATCACCTTCCTACAACTGTTAAATAATCTTAAAATATTGCGGCAGCATTGTATACCAATCTATTACAAATTGCATTTAACACAAAATAATTTCCCCCGACAGCCACTTTTCAACAGCAATTCGGTCGTCGGGGGAAAATGTTTTCAACAGGTTTTCCACAAAATTCACCCGCCCTAAAGGGCGTGGTCGGTGCGGTCGGTCAGGACCATTCGCCGGTCAGCCCGCCGTAGGTGGCGGCAGCTTCCAGCAGCGCCTCTTCGGTCGCAAACGACTGGTAGTATGTGCACTGCGTCACCACCGTCTGGCTCGAACACTGGCCACCGTTGAAGCGCACCAGCGCCCAGCCCGTCATCGTGTCGGCAAACACACTGCCTGCCAACGCAATACATCCGTCGACCACACGCGGCGTGACTCCGTCGGAACTCCTGCCGTTCGTCCAGTCCGACGGGGTGAACCGCTGGCAACTCACCCTCACCACCGGCTTGCGCCCCTCGAGCCCTTGGTGCAACGTGTAGAGGCAGAGCTCGTCGCCGCGGTGCAGCGCACTCTTTTTCAAGTCGGTAAGCAGCGCCGGAACACCGTCAACCTCACCCAGCCACTGCCGCACCACCGGCAGCGGTCCGTCGGAGACGGGCATCTCGGGCAGCAACAGTGTGGCTCCGGAGGTAGCTCCCACGCGGGGCGTGAAGACCACCGGCAGGCGGCGCATCAGAGTGCAGAAACGTCCGTAACTGCTGTTCCCTCCGTCAAATACGGGGTCGACCAATCTCAACATCTGCCACAGTGCCGTGGCATGTTTCATACGCTGGCGGGCCACAAACTGGCCTCGTGTGTTGCGTCGCGGCTGCTGGCTCTTGGCCGCACGCACGACGGTTTTTCCGCAGCGGGTGTAGAGTGTCACCCCCGCCGCACGGATACTGCCATTGACCAGTATCCCCACTTTTTTCGATTCTTTCATGACTATGTTCTCCTATTTTTTGGGTGGTATTTTTCTCCCCTTCCCCTCCGGTTCCCCTCCGCTCGTTCTACGGTCGTTCTACGCTCGTTCTACGGTATTTCTACGGTTTTTTACCGTTAAACGACCGTAGAACGAGCGTGGAAGGACCGTAGAAAAACCCTATAGAATGCTGTGGGAATGACAGTTGCAGAGGTGTCGAACCGCAGGGGGTTCAGTGCAAATATACAAAAAATTTTGATTCCGAAAACATTTTATTCGGCAGTGACCTCGGAGCGGCCGCCGACGGCATACATGCGTCCTGTGGCGACGTCGCGGCAGAGCCAGCGGGTGCGTCGCCGCTCGAGGCTCTCGAAGAGGCGTTCGGGGTGGCTGGCGAGGCGGAAAAAGGTGCCGGCGGGCAGGTCGTCGAGCCTGACGGCGGGGCGGCCGGGGTCGAACCCGGCATCGTAGCGGTGCAGCATTTCCTCAATCTGCCGCAGCAGAGGACGATAGAGCGGCACCCGCGAGGCGTAGCGTGCCACCAAGGGCCGCACCTCGGGCGGGAAGTTGGGGATATGTAGCGTCAGCAGGCGGGCATATTCGGCCTGCCACTCGTGGCCGTGGGCGGCAGCACCCGGATGGCGTAGGTGGGTTTCGAGGTGCGCCGCCTCGTGCAGGAAGACCCAAAGGAAGAGGTAGGGGTTGAGGTCGCCGTTGACAGACATTTCGTGAAACTCGTGGCGCGGTTGCGGCCAGCGGTAATCTCCATATTTTGAGCGCCTTCCACGGGTGATATGGAAATGCACTTTGTAGCGGTCGAGGTAGGCATAGACCCATTCCACCGCAGCCGCCGGCAGGTGGTTGCCGAGGATGGTCCTGTATCGCTGCTCGGTGGTGGTCATGGCGCGTCAGAAGGTGGGACAGTCGCAGTGGCTGCGCTTGTGCTTGTACATGTGCGACTCGGAGCCGCAGGCCGAGCAGGCCAGACCGGCCAACAGCAGCACCACGGCGAGGCGCAGGAGGGTGCGCCGACGGAGGAGTTTCATTTTCATACCGATATTAACGCCGAGGGCGGCGCATTATTGTGTCAGCAGGGGGAAAACATGCGCCGGCACAAAGCCTATCCACCTGAATGTCAGCGAGAATAAAATAAAAGTCGTGCGATTTGTAAAAAAAGTGTATCTTTGCAGCCAAAAAGAGAGAGGACATGAAACTGGCAAAACACCTGCTGACGCTTGCCGCCGCGCTACTGTGCGGCATCGCCGTCCAGGGACAGACCACCGACTCGGTGGACGTGATACACTACGATGTGGCGCTCGACCTGAGCGAGTTCTCCCCCTTCAGCGGGGTGGCCACACTCGACATGCGCCTGACGAGGCCCTGCGCCAAGATAGGGCTTGAACTGATAGGCACGGTCGATTCCATCCTGGTGAACGGCGTGGCCGTCGCCGAGCCCGACATCGACAGCATCGGCACCGCCAGCATCGCCATAGGCGACACCTTCACGGTGACCGTCTACTACCACGGCCGCCACAACGTGGAGAGCTACGGCTTCGGCGGATTCCATTTCGATAACAACATGAGCTACAACCTCGGCGTGGGGTTCGGCACCGACCCGCACCCGGTAGGCCGCGCGGTGTTCCCCTGCCGCGACAACTTCACCGACAAGGCCACCTACACCCTGCACATCAAGAGCCACTCGGGCTGGACGGCCGAATGCAGTGGCCTGCCGCAGAGCCGCAGCGTGGACGGCGAGGGGTGCGAACTGTCGACATGGGTCATCGACCAGCCGGTATGCACCTATCTGGTAGGCATCAGCCAGGCCGCGTACAACCGCTACCAAACCACGGCGGGAGGCTATCCGGTGACCGTTGGCTCCACCACGCTGGGCACCAACACCATGCAGAGTGTCTTTGAATTGCTCGACACCGTGGTGCCCATGTTCGAACGCTGCTTCGGCCCCTACCGCTGGGGTCGCATAGGCTACATCGGCACCGCCCGGGGCTCGATGGAGCACGTCAACAATATCGCCCTGGCCGCCCAGGCCATGACTTCGGTGTTTGCCGAGGGGCAGGCCACCATCGCCCACGAGCTGGGGCACGCCTGGTTCGGCAACCTAGTCACCTGCAAGGAGGAGGGCGACATGTGGATCAACGAAGGCGGGGCTTCGTTCACCAGCGAGGTGGCGCGCGAAGCCACGTCGGGCCGCAAACGGGCAAACAGATACTACCAAGAAAACCTTGAGAAGGTAATCCTCACCACCCATATCACCGACGGCTCCTACCTGCCGCTGCACGGAATGCCGCACGCCATCACCTACGGGAGCACCACCTACGACAAGGGGTGGATGGTGTGGCACTCGCTGAGAGGCTATCTGGGCGAGGAACGTTTCTATGCCGCCGTGCGGCAACTGATGGAGCGTTGCGCCTTCGGCAACCTCGACGCCTACGAGATACGCGACTCGCTGAGTCTCTACAGTGGCGTGGACCTGACGGAATTCTTCGACTTCCACGTCTTCAATGCGGGGTTTGTGGACTACCATGTCGAGGCGACTCTCTCCAATAGCACCAATGTGAGCATCAGCGTACGCCAGCGCACCGTCGGAACCGACGCCGTAGCCCACGACAATCGCGTGCCGATAGTGTTCTACAATGCCGCCGGAGACACCTGCAAACGCTGGGTGTGCTTCCACGGGGCCGACACCACCATCTCGCGCATGACCCTGCCGATTGTCCCTGAATACTTTGTGATTGACCCCAACTGCGAAATCAGCGACGCCGCCACGGTGGGTTCCGTAAGTACCGCATCGGGCTACGACGCCACCGAGATAGCACATTTCGAATTACGGGCCAACTCCGCCGAACACAACGCCACCTACTGGGTGGAGCACCACTACGCCCCGGCCTTCGACATCGAGAACGTTACGGGCGTGGTACGTCCCTCGAACCGCTACTGGGTAATCCGCAGCAGCTGTCCCTTCAACAAAGGCACCGAGGCACGCTTCCACTATGTGCGGTCGGGATACAGCAACAGCAGCACACCCGACCTGGACCGCGGCTTCTACGAGCGCAGCAGCACCCTAGACTCGATGGCACTGCTGTGGCGCCGCACAAGCAGGGAGCCGTGGCAAGTGGTCACACACCGGCACACCACCGACGCCAACGACGGATACATGCTGCTGGACAACCTGCAGACCGGAGAATATACCCTCGCCGTGATTGACAGCAACTTGATTAGCATCACACAGGCCTGCGCTGTCCCCGTCGATGCCGTCCTCTTTCCCAATCCCGTGCGGCAAGGACAACCCCTGTCGTTGGAGGTGCCCGTCGAAGGTACCTTCGAAACCACCGTGCTCGACACTTCGGGCAAGCAGGTGTGGCACCAAAGCGGCTGCCTCAATGGGCTTAAAATCAAGCCCGAACTGCCGTCAGGAACTTATTTGGTCAGAATTGAAAATAATTTCATATCTTTGCAGTCGAAATTAATCGTGCTATGAATAAGATAAAAGTACTGATAGCCACCACGTTGATTGTGCTTTCGCTCAATGCGTCGGCACAGTATTCCCAACTGGGAAGCAAAAACGAATTCATGTTCAAGGCCGAACTGGGCTACGCCCCGTTCATGGGTAATACGGGCACTCCCGGCGAGAACGGCTATGCCCTGAGATACTTCGAGAATGCCGCGGGCCTCAACCTCATGGCCGGCGTCAACATTAGCCAGGACTGGTTCCTCGGCGGTGGTGTGGGAGCCAACTACTACCACAGCTTCTCGCAACCCGATGCGAAAGCCATGCCGGGCGCCAATGTCTTCATCGATTTCGACTTCCGTCCCATCTGGAAAGGCGTCATGGGTCTTGACTACCAGCCCACCACCATCAAGGTGGCGCCTGTCATCGGTGGCCGCCTCGGCGGCAGCCTGCTCCTCTCGGACGGCGGCGGTTTCACGCCGATGGCCGAATGCTACGGCGGTGTCAACTGGTACTACGCCCACGGCCTACGCAACATGTCCCACAACTGGCATTCGCTCTACGCCACCATCGGCGTGGCTTGGATGCAGCAGACCGTCTTCCTGCCCATCCGTATAGGTTGGCGCTGGTAATTACATGCCTATCCGACTTCTATCCTTTCTGACCATGCAGTCGACCCGTCAAAACAAGATATGCCGCCTCATCCAGCAGGATATGGGCGACATTTTCCTGCGCGAGATGAAGGGTGTGCTGGGTCCTTCGCTCATCACTGTCAGCGAGGTGCGCATCACCCCCGATTTGGCCATCGCACGCATCTACCTTTCCATCATGGTCATCGGAGAGGGAACACCCGAAAGCATCATGGCGCTGGTGCGCGAGAACGGCGCCGACCTGCGCCGTCGCCTTGGTCTGCGTGAGGGCAAACAACTGCGCATCATTCCCAAGCTGGAGTTTTATCTCGACGATACCCTCGACTATATTGAAAACATCAACAGGCTGCTGAAGCAGTGAGACTGGAACCGTTCATCGCTGTCCGCTACCTTTTCGCCCGCCGACAAAAGTCGGTGGTAACCGTTATTTCGTGGGTGTCGCTCATCGGCCTGACGGTGAGTACGGCGGCACTGATTGTGGTGCTATCGGTGTATAACGGCATCGGCAAAATCACGCAAAGCCTGTTCAGCACCTTCGACCCCGAACTAGTCATCGAGCCTGCGGAGGGCAAGACGCTGCATACCACAGAGATTGACTATCGCGGCCTCTGCGAGACCGAGGGGGTGGAGCAGGTGAGCCAGCTGGTGGACGAGATGGCGTGGGTCACCTATGGGTCAAACCAGGCCATTGTCACCCTGCGGGGCGTTGACGAGGTCTACCGCAGTCTGTCCGGGCTCGACACCCTGCTCTATGAGGGATGCTACCTGCTGCGGCAGGAGACCCCGGAGGGCGACGAACCGATACACTACCTGCTCGTCGGAGGCGAGGTGTGGAACAACCTCGGCATGAGGCTGCATTCCAACATGCCGGCAGCGATACACATCCCAAAACGCGGCACCTCGTCCATGGGCTACTCCCTGGATCAAGCTTTCAACATAGGTTACGCCTACCCTGCCGGCTATTTCTTCATCCAGCAGGATATCGACAGGCGCTTCATCGTGGCCGACATCGACTTGGCACGACGGCTGACGGCCTATTCCCCCGACGAATGCACGGCACTGGCAGTGAAGCTGCGTCCCAACGCCGACCCACAAAAGGTGAAGCAGCAACTGAACGCGCTACTGAACGCCGAGCATCCGTCACTGAAGATCAAGGACCGCCACGACCAGCAACCGCTGTACTTCAAGATATTCCGCACCGAGCGGCTGGGCATCTACCTCATCCTGTCGTTCATCGTGCTTATCTCCACACTCAGCCTGGTGGCATCGCTGTCGTTGCTAATCATAAACAAACGGAAAGACATTTTTACCTTGCGCAGCATGGGCATGACCACCCAACGGCTGCGCCGCACCTTCCTGACGGAAGGGTTGCTCATCTGCGGTGTAGCGGTAATCTCCGGCCTGGTTATAGGCTTCGTGGTGTGCCTGTTGCAGCAGCAATTCGGCATCATCCAGATGGGTGACGGAAACTTTGTGGTCAAGGCTTTCCCCGTGGCCATGCAGGTAACAGACTTTATCTACACGTTCCTGCTGGTGATGGTGCTGAGCAGCCTGTCGGTGACGCTGACCGTCAGACACGCCAGGATTTAAGCACCTCGGGATAATCAATTTCTTTCAGGTATTCATAGGCCCCTTCCGTGCGAAGCAGGTCTTCGGGGGCGTGGGCGTCAGTGCTGACGATGACGGGGATACGCAGTTGTTTCATCTCCTGTATCAGCCACTTGCCCGGATAGAAGTCGGCGTGGCGGCCTTTGTAGATGCCGCGGGTGTTGATTTCGCAGATGAGGCCTAGCTCCTTGATAAGGTGAATGGTTTCGAGGGCGAGGTCGCGGTACCAGGGCTCGTCCTCGTGGAAGTAACGATCGCGGTTGTGCATCACAATCTTGTCGGGGTGGCCGACGATGGTGGGACGGTTGCGCTCGAGCATGGCGTTCTCGTTGTGGAAGTAAGCACATACGCCGCGGCGTATGTCGCCGCCGAAGAGACGAAAGAGGCCTTCGTCGTAGCGCTCATATCGGGGGCCATCGATGAACCACAAATCCTCGTCGCCCTGCGGCATATTGGTGGCGGGAACGAGATGCACACTTCCAATCGTGTATTCCAGCTTGCCTTGTTCTATCAGTGAAGAAAAATCCTCGAGCATGCCCGGGACATAATCCATCTCAAGGCCGAGAGAGATTTCGATGCGGTCAGCGTATTCTGCTTTGAGGGCGCGCACCTCGTTGCAGTAGCCCTCGTAGTCGGTGATGGAGAAAGTATTCTTGAATGGCAACGGGCAATGGCCGCTGAAGCCGAGGGCAGTGAATCCATGCGCCACGGCGAAGTCGACCATCTCACGGAGGGTAGCCTTGCCGTCGCAGTAGTTGCTATGGGTGTGGTAGTTAGTCTTAGAAAGCATATACCATGCTTAATGAAAGTCGCAGGTTGCCGACGGGGTCGGCATATCCTGCCATGGTGTATTCCGCCTCGGCGGTGAAGTCTAGGCCCTTGAGGGTCTTGTAGGTGAGGCGGGGCTGAATGCGCCAGAGGTAGGCGATATTGTGCTCGTTCTTACGACCAAAACAGTAGACAAAGTCCGTGTTGCCATAGTCCATATTCTTGGCATAGCCCATGAAGAGACCCGGACGCCAATGGCCGGTATTGCGCTCGACATCAAGCCACACGGTGTTGAAATGCCAGTCGCGGAACGAGCCGTCGGCCAGCATCAGGTAGCCGCCCAGCGAACAACCCTCGTAGAGGCTGTTGTTGAGTAGCGTCTGCGCCTTGAAGGTGACACCCTTGAGGGTAAGACTTCCGAAGACAGAGTAGCTTAACGAGGTGTACAAAGAGCCATCGGCGGCCACGCCTTTTGTGTTGACAACCGGCTGGATGGTCTTGGCATTGACGGCGGCACCGACAAAGAGGGCGCCGTGGCGGTAGCGCAGCTGGGCGTTGAGTTCGGGCACCAGGCTGTTGCGGGCGAAGAGGGTGCTGCTCTGCACGCTGTCGTCAAGCAAGCCAATGCTCATATTGTCGAGCTGCCACTGCGCCACAGCCACGGCCTCAAAACCGTCGAGGTGGTACTCGTAACGCACCTGCGGCTGACGGGCGTAGCAGTGGAACGGGGCGCCCATATTCAAGGGGTTGGTCATGGGCATTATTTCGTGCACCACCATGGCATACCAGTACTGGCCTGCCAGCAGGCGGTGGTGCTCCCAGTTCATGTCGATGTAGGCATGACGCAGGCGCAGGTTGTTGATGGTGGCGTTGGTCGAGCCTGTGAAGTCACCCTCGATATAGGCGGTGGTCTTGGCACCCAGCATTTCAGGGCCGCTAACGCGGAGCCCCAACCGGGCAGTGATGGCCAGCATGTCGGCCTTCCAGCCGTCGTTGATATCATTGCCAAGACTGTCGCGCACGATGGGCTTAGGGTAGAAGAGCATCATGTCCTCACGTCCGCCCACCACACTGCGGCTGTCAGCATAGTAGTGGGGGTTGACAAAACCGTGCCACTGAAGGCTGAAGGGTTCCTGAGCCTCTAGTGTGACAAGCCCGACTAAAAAGGCTAGTATGGCCAGTGCTTTCTTCATTTCTTCGAGCCTCCGGCAAGGGCGAGGATGAGACCCAGAGCCACGCCAAGCAGAGCTGCGAAGAGCACCTGCAGGTTCTGAGGCAGGATGAAGGTGATGGTATGGGCCGGGAACCAGAAGAGGGGGATGGTCTTCTTGATAACCACGTTCCACTGCACGTCCCAGTTAATCTTCTCGCGGAAGATCTCACGCATCTTGATGGGTCGGAAGAGGCCCGCCACGGTGCCGCCATTGTCGAGGATGTGGATGTCGGTGCACTTGTGGAAGGTCATCATCACCGGGGCGAAGATGCTGTTCATCAGCACGCTGACGGCAAAGGCAATGCCGAGCTTGCCCCAGGTGAGCTGTGGAGCGGCAAAGGTGGCGCGGATGGTGTCGATGTCGCTGATGCCCAGCGAGGCTAGGAACTGCGGCACGCCGGTCTTGAAGATGACCATGGCCATGGCTATGCACATGCCCAGGAAGCCCCACACCATCATGCGGGGCAGCACGCCGAAGCCCGGCTTGTTGTAGACGCCTTCGCGTATGCGGAGGGCCAGCATCTCGCCCAATGTGGCGAGGATAGCGAACTTGAAGAAGGCCATGATATAGGGGTGATTGGCCGTGGCCCAGTTGAAGCCCTCGCCACAATGTGTCTGCGGGACGGCGAAGAGTGCCGCCACCGCGGCGACACAGGCGATCAGTATCCAGTCTCCTTTTTTCATTTGAGCGTTTCTTTTTTTTGTGAAAAAACGCAAATGAGACTGAATTATTGTCTGCTCCGTGTATTTTGTGCTGAAAATTATCTGACCATACCGTTGTCGTAGCCACCGTTATTGAGTGTCTTTTCACCTTTGTTGAACTTGCGGCCGAAATCCATCTGCCAGGTGAGGCCGAGGACGACCATATTGCCGTTGTTGGCCGTCCAGTGGGTGTAGCAGAAGGGGTGTACGGCGCTGAGGCCCTGCACCTCATAGCGGTAGCCATCAGGGTTCAACGGGCATAGCCACATGGCGGTGAAGGTGAGGCTGCGCCAGCGGTATTGCACGTACATCTCCTGGTTCATCTCGTCACGCGTGTAATTTTCGGCGAGGAGTGTGTAGTGCGGCAGCAGGTTGAAGCTGGCTCCCGCCACGAAGCCTTTCCAATAGAACTGGGCATTGGCGGCGGCGGTGAGGTTGTCGCGCGTGTGGGAGAATTCAGGTCCTTTGGAAACGTAGTGGTAGTAGGTGCCGACGAGCGTGAGATTGAGGTGGTCCCAAAGTCCTTTGACACCCACCTCGCCCTGAAAGTAAGGCACATGCCAGTTGTCGGCATTGTGGTAGCTGAGGACGAAGAGGTTGCGTGCAGGGTCGTAGTGGTAACCGTCGAAGTAGGTGTTGAAGATGTGCATCAGGCCTGTGTTGGCCACGGCGTAATAGCCCTTGGGGTGAGTGTAGCGCAGCATGAGTCCAGCCCGTAGCTGCTCGCTGGGCTTGAGGTCGGGGTTGCCCTGCTGCCCCTCGACGTCGTCGGTCTGCTGGAAGACGGGCGAGAGGGCGGCCAGGGTGGGCAGGATAGGCGTGTACTGCGCCGAGGCGGTGAGCGAGAGTTGCGGGCTAATGCGCCATTGCAGGCGGGCAGAGCTGAGGTTGCGGAGGTAGCGCGGGTTGTCGGTGCCGTCGCTGACGTTGAAAAGCTTGGCACCGGTGCCGAGGGAGTAGCCCACCTTGGAACCAAGGCTGCCCGCCAGCTCGGCATAGAGGTAGGCGTTGTCCTTAGTCATGGAGGTGGTGGTGCCGTTGAGTGTGTAGTCGTTCGCGGCGAAGTTGTGCTGGTATTGCAGGCCTGTGCGCAATTCGGCGGTGCCGAGTTGAACGCTGTAGGCCCCCTCGGCGCTGAGGGCGTAGCCGTGGCCGTCGACATCTGTGGCGTAGGTGGCCGGCGCGAATCCCTCGGCGCTATAGGTAAGGGTGTTGTCGTAGCGGTTCACGGAATATTCGCCCACCACGTTCAGTTCCACCTTCCGGCCGCGCGGCATGCGGTGGGTGAAGTAGAGGTCGAGGCTGGGTAGGTTGTCGCGTCGGTGTTGCTGCCGTTCCAGAGTCTGTGTGATGGTCGTGCCTCGGTCGGTCTCGGTCATGGTGCCGTAGGCGCTGAGGGTCTTGGTGAAGAAGTTATCCTTGAGGGCGGCCACGAACATGGTGCTGTCGTCATGCTGGTAGGTGTATTCAGCAGTCAGGTCGTGAGCGGTGTATCGGAAAGGCATATTGGTGCGCTGGCTGCGGGTGACGGTGCGCATGGGGTCGAGGTAGCTGTCTTCCATCTCGTAGGGCACGCTGTCGTAGTTGCGGTAGCCGAGGCTGTATTCCAACGCAAACTCGCTTTTGCCCACATGGTAGCTGCCCTGCAGGTAGGCGTTGACGAAGCCTGTGGTCAGCGCCGTGTTCCCGTTTGCCACGATGCTGCCTCCATCCTCACGCTCTTTCAATATGATGTTGACGATGCCCGAGGCGCCGCGGTCCAGGTAGCGAATGCCTGGATTGTTGCTGTATTCCACACGCTTGATTTGCTCGGCCTTGAGGTTGACCAATCGCGCCACGGGCACCTCCTTGCCGCCTATTTGCAGGATGGCCAAGCCTCCGTCCACGGTGATGCTCTGCAACGCCACATCCACCTTCAGGCCTGGCAACCCAAGCATGTCGAGCAGCACCAGCGTCCGTCCGGCGGCTTCCACCTCTTCGGGCTTGGGCAGCACCACGTAGCGGTCCACCTCCTCGGTGGTGCGGCTGGCGGATATCTCCACCTCGCGGAGCTGCAGGGCGCTCATTGTCAGCGTCCCGAGATCGCCCGCCTGACAGCGGACACTGAGTCTTTCATAACCCACATACGATGCCTCGAGTCGGTAGGTTCCATTGCCACACTCGATAGAAAAAGTGCCGTCTTCGCTGCTAGTGGTGCCTGTCCGAAGCACCGTTTCAGTGTAGAGGGCCACGCTGGCGAAGGCTACTGGTTGCCCGCCGTCATCTACCAGACGGCCGGTAATGGTTTGGGCTAACGTATTCACTCCCATCAAGGCGAGCGCGAGGGTAAACAGGATTCTCTTCATAAATGGTTGTCCGTTTACCAATATAATACGCAAAAACGCCTCCGAATCTTACGACAGAGGCGTTTTTTCCAAAAATTTTACACGTATTAATGAAGTTTCTTGCTTACTTTTTCTCACTGCTGACAATTTCCTTACCATTGATGCGTACACCACCAGCTCCAATCACAATACTGCCTGTCTCCTCGTTGTCACCCCCACTGATACGGACTCCATTTTCATCAATGTCGATGCTGCCCCACTCTCCATCTTCACTTCCGTTGATGTGGACACCCTGCCCGCCGATGTCAATGCCTATGGGTTTCCTTCTGGTTGTGGGTTTTGGAGTTGACTTGGCGGGTTGTGAAACTATTGTGTCGTGAACCTGTATAGAGTCTTTGACGTAGATATACTTCACTGTCTCACGGCGCCAAGGGAAGAAGACCTGCAGCAGCACGGCAGCGGCTACGACCACCACGCCCAGTGCCACGCGCAGCCAACGGCGGCGACGGCGTTGCTCGCGTTCGCGGCGGTCCATCCACTCGCCCAGGCCCTCGGTCATCATCCGTAGCTGTTCTTTATAGTCCTGTTCCATAACGCCTCCGCAGTTTGGTTATTATTCTGTTGATGCGCACATAGACGGAGTTGCGCTCCATCTTGAACTCGTCGGCAATCTCCTGCGCGTCGTAGCCTTCGAGGCGCATGCGCAAGAGCCGCTCCTCGTCGTCGGAGAGTGTTGACATCAAGTCGTCGATGCTCTCGGCGTAGTCGACATGGGTGTCGGGCAGCGTGTTGACGAGCGCCAGAGTGAGCCGTTCTGGCTCGGACTCCGCGCGGCGGTAGAGGTCGACCAGCACGGATTGTGTGACGCGTTTCAGCCACGCCCGCTGCATCAGCTCCGGCGCATTGGTTTTCAATTGGTCGAAGCGCAGCCAGAGCACTATCCACACCTCCTGCACCATGTCCTCGCAGGCCGCGCGGTTGCCTTTGGCAAACTTCCAGCACATCTGCCACACTGCCTCGCGGTGCCGCAGGAGAAAGGCATTGTATGCCTCGTATTGCCGTGTGTCATGTTGCGCCATCTACATAATTAATACGCAAAAATGGAGGCAAATCTTACACACCCCTGCTTTTTTTTTCAACCCATGTTCAATAAGAGTATGTGGCGCCGTCTTTGCCGTCCTTGACGGTGATGCCGGCCTCCTTCAGCGCGTCGCGGATGCGGTCGCTGGTGGCCCAGTCCTTATTCTGCTTAGCAGTGGCCCGAATGTCGAGGATGATATGCATCAGACTGTCGATGAGGGCGGTATTGTTGCCGGTGGACTCATCCCTCATGCCGAGGATGCCGAAGAGGAAGGTGTCGAAGACCCCCTTCAGCTCGTCGATGTCAGCTTGGCGGAGCTTGATATGTCCGTCGGCGGCGGAATTGATAATCCTGGCTGCCTCGAAGAGATGGGAGATGACCGTCGGGGTGGCGAAGTCGTCGTTCATGGCGTCGTAGCAGCGCTGACGGAGGTCGGACACGTCGGACGCGTCGGACATGTCGGACGCGCTGATGCGTCCCAATGTCTTGTAGGCCTCCATCAATTTGGAAAAGCCTTTCTCGGCGGCCTGTAGGGCTGCGTTGCTAAAGTCCACCGTCGAGCGGTAGTGGGCCTGGAGGATGAAGAAGCGGATGGTCATCGGGCTGTAGGGCTGCTCAAGCATCTCCTTGCCGTCCTTGTCCTTATGGCTGCCGGTGAAAAACTCGTCAAGGGTGATGAAGTTGCCCAAACTCTTGCCCATCTTCTGGCCTTCGATGGTAATCATGTTGTTGTGCATCCAGTAGCGGCAGGGGGCGTGGCCGGTGGAGGCTACGCACTGCGCTATCTCGCTCTCGTGGTGGGGGAAGACGAGGTCCATGCCGCCGCCGTGGATGTCGAAGGGCGAACCCAAGTACTTGGCGCCCATGGCCGTGCACTCGGCGTGCCAGCCGGGGAAGCCGTCGCTCCAGGGCGAAGGCCACCGCATGATGTGCTCCGGGGCGGCTTTCTTCCACAAGGCGAAGTCGCCTGGGAAGCGCTTCTCGTCCTGCCCGTCCAGCTCGCGGGTGGTGGCCAGCATCTCGTCGATGACGCGGCCACTGAGCTGGCCGTATTTATGCGTGTCTTCCTGATACTTGCGCACGTCGAAGTAGACGCTCCCGTTGCTCACGTAGGCGTAGCCGGCGTCGAGAATCTGCTGCACCAGCGCAATCTGCTCCATGATGTGGCCGCTGGCGTGGGGCTCGATGCTGGGGGGCAGCACGTTGAGGCGCTCCATGGCGGCGTGGTAGCGGTTGGTGTAGTACTGCGCCACCTCCATGGGCTCGAGCTGTTCGAGGCGGGCCTTCTTGGCAATCTTGTCTTCACCCTCGTCGGCATCATGTTCCAAATGTCCCACATCCGTGATGTTGCGCACATAGCGCACCTTGTATCCAAGGTGGCTCAGGTAGCGGTACACCACGTCGAAGGTGATGGCAGGCCGCGCATGACCCAGGTGGCCGTCGCCGTAGACCGTCGGACCGCAGACATACATGCCCACCCTCCCCTCGGTCAGTGGACGGAAGAGTTCCTTCTGGCGGCTCAGGGTGTTATATATCAACAATTGCTGTTCCATATCGTGTTTTCTTTCTCTTACACTTTATTCCGCCGAATGGGCGTTGACGTCGGGGTTCACACGCTTCACCATGCCTTGCAAAGCAGTACCGGGCCCCACCTCGATGAACTCGTCGGCACCGTCTTTGAGCATATTCTGCACCGTGGCAGTCCAGCGCACGGGCGAAGTGAGCTGCATCAGCAGGTTCCTCTTGATTTCAACGGGGTTGCTGTGCGGCAGCGCATCGACATTCTGGTAGCAGGGGCACACGGGCTTGCGGAACTCGGTGCGCTCGATGGCTTCGGCCAGCTCCACACGCGCAGGCTCCATCAGGGGGCTGTGGAAGGCACCGCCCACCGCCAACGGCAAAGCTTTGCCTTTCACCTCCTTGACCTTCTCACAAGCGCGGGCCACACCCTCGTTGGTGCCACTGATGACCAGCTGGCCCGGGCAGTTGTAGTTGGCCGGCACGACAACCTCGCCATCAATCGAGGCACAGATATCTTCCACTGTCTTGTCGTCGAGCTTCAGCACAGCAGCCATGGTCGACGGTGTCTTCTCGCAGCATTTCTGCATGGCGTTGGCGCGGGCGATAACCAAACGCAGGCCGTCCTCGAAACTCATGGCGCCGGCGGCGACCAAAGCCGAGAACTCGCCCAGCGAGTGACCACCCACCATATCGGGCTTGAACTGTTGGCCCATATACTTGGCCAGGATGACCGAATGCAGGAAGATGGCGGGCTGCGTCACCTTGGTCTGCTTCAGGTCCTCCGGCGTGCCGGCAAACATCAGATCGGTGATTCTGAAGCCAATTATCTCATTGGCTTTCTCAAACATGGCACGGCACTCGTCGTTACCGTCGTAGAGGTTCTTGCCCATGCCCACAAACTGGGCTCCCTGGCCAGGGAATACATATGCCTTCATACAATTCTTTTTTCTTATATTATAATAGATAACGCGAGACACACTTCATTATTGTGTGTCTCGCGCAATAGTTTCCACAACAGACGTCATCTACCTCACCACCACAACCTTGCAGACTTGGTGGATGTCTATGCGCACTCTGTAGTTACCCTTCGGTAAGGTGCCGGTCCGCACCATAGACATATCATCGGAGGAGATTCGGCAAATGATTATTCCCTACCCTTCCTTTGCCGTCAAGAGGGTGAGGAGGTGCTGGAAATCGGAGAAGCGGGGCAGGCGGAAGGTAGCCCTGGGAAGGCGGAAGAAACGCACGGCAAGGACAAACTGGGCCAAAGCCATGAAACTCTGGGCAGTGAGGCTGGCCCAGGCCGAACCCACAGCGCCGAGACGCGGGATGAGCAGCAGATTGACCACCACGTTGAGCACCAGACTGGTGGCAGCGAAGATGTTGAGTTGCCGCAGGTAGCCGCCGGCGGTGAGAAGGGTGCCGAAGATATAGGTGAGGCTGATGGGGATGAACCCGAAGATGACCACACGGAAGACAGGCACATAGAGCGTATACAACTCGTGGTAGCGCCACTGCATCAACGGCTCGGCAAAGAGGGCGCACAGCACCGCCGCCGCCACAGCGAAGAGCATCATGGGCCAAAAGACAAGGCGGACCGTGTCAGATAATGTTGATACGTTGGGATGTCGATGTGTTGATGCATTGTCGCGACAGATGCGCGAAAAGACGGGCAACAGGGGGACACTGACGAGGTAGGCCACCATGGTGAGAGCGTCGAGCAGACGGAAGGCGCCTGCATAGACGCCAGCCTCGGCATCGGAGGCCAGTCGGCGCAGCAGAATGGGGTCGATGCGGTTGTAGGAGGCCATGAGCAACACCAACAGGGCGAAAGGGGCGCTCCTGCGCAGGATGACGAGGAAGAAGCGCCAATCCCACCGCAGCCGGCGGAAGTGCGCCTTACGGGCAATGACGGCGAAGGCCAGTAGGGCGGTGAGACCATAGGCGGCCAACTGGGCGTAGACAAAGTGGTAGATGGTGAAGCTTCCTGCAGGCAGCAGACAGTGACCGGTCGAGCCCCAGAGGAGGAATCCGCAGATGACAATCATCAGCAGGCGGTCGAAAACGGAGAAGAGACTGTCCCAGCGGAAAAGAAGCAGTCCCTCGAAATTGCTGCGCAGATAGAGAATGAGCGAGTTGAGGAACTGGCAGAGGGTGAGCAGCGCCAGCAGGCGGAATTCGTCGCTGCCATAGCCCATAAGCAATCCCACAGTGAAGGTCACCACCAGATAGAGTGCCAGCAGGCAGAGCTTGATGCAGAGAATGCCGGAGAGATGCTTGCCGATGAGCTGCGGATGCTGCGCGATGTTGCGCGTGTTGAAATTGGTGATGCCCAGGTCGAGCAGTATGTTGAAGATATAACTGAAGCTGAAGAGGGCATAGTAGAAGCCGTAGGCGGCATTGCCGACGGCATTCTGCACCTCCACCTCGATGCCGAGAATCCAGAAGGGCTTGACCAGCAAGTTGGCCAGCAATACCCAGAACAGTCCCGCGAGTAGCTTCTTCTGCATCGGTCCGGTCATTGGGTTTGTGTGGTCACCGTCCAGCGTTCCTCAAGTTCCCATTTCTCGCGGAGCTGCAGCTTCTTTTCGTAGAGCAGGCACTCCTCGGGCTGGCGGCGCAGGCGGTAGTCGCCCGTGGTCCAGGAACCGTTGGCATCGACATCGAGCACAGCCCGCAAGCGATATTCGGCGGCCTTGAGGTGCGAGAAGCGCAGCGTGCCCCCCTGGGACGGGAGGGTCATCTGCTGCACCACGGTGTCGCGGTTGTCGAGCACTTCGACCACCAGGGGACTGCCGGTCTGGTTGTCGACATGCAGTGTCAGCGTGGCATAGTCACGCGGAGTGAGGGTGAAAGAAAGCGAGTCAGTGGGAGTCCCATAGAGGTTGGTGAAAAGGCTGTCGCGCAGACGGACATGATAGGACTCGCCCGAACGGAGCGTGGCATCGATGCGGGCCATGAGTCCCGTGCTGTCGAGCAGCAGCGGATAGCGGCTCACGCTGCTGTCCTTCATCCACATCACCTCGGCCATGGCGCTGTCGGCCACTTTGACGATGGGAACGGAGAAAGCCAGGCGCAAGTCGTCGTAGAAGGCGTCGCTGCCACCGCAGAGCTCGCGCATCAGCGGCTGCGGGCTGTCGCCAGGTTGCGGCGCTTGCACACCCCGAGCCCGGCGTGGACGACTCTTCGTCTGGCGGTAGCGCAGCTTCAAGGTGTCGGACATGCCCTCGTCGGAGAGCATCAGCACCGTGGAGTCGCACTTGGCGTTGAGGCACCACACCGTCATCGTGTCGCGCCGCTCGTTCAGGCGCCATTCAACGGCTTCGCCGCTGAGGACGGGGTGCTGCATAGGCAATGCCGCCACGAGGATGATGCGTCCCTTTTCGGTAAACTCGCTCTTGAGCAGGCGTTGCGCTTTGCGTTCGGGGGCGGAAATGCGCAGGCATACGATGCCGGCACTGTCCACGCTGTCAGTAGCGGCATGGCGTACCTCGTCCCAGGCCACCGGCTCGGAGGCACCCACCTGCAGGTCGCGGTCGCGATCCTCGAAGGCCACGATGCGATAGTCTCCGGAGGGTATATAGTGGAAGGCGAAACCACCCGTCGGGTCAGTGCGGGTGACGAAGCTGGGCATGGTGTCGGCTCCACGGTAGGCAGCCACCGTGAGGGTCTCCTTCCAGAGCGCCCCGTTACGGGCCTGCGTCACATGGCCGGCCAGCATCAGCGTATCCATGACATCGCCCGTGGAGAAGACATACTCGAAACTGGGCAGCGCATTGCCCTCGGTGTAGTCGATCACAGCCCCCTTGAACTGGAAAAGATAGGTGGTGTTGGCTTGCAGTGTGTCTTTAATCTTCACCACCACCTTCTTGCCCTGCGCCGTGAATTCGGGCTTCTGCTTCATCGGGGGGGAGATGAGCACGTTGTTTTCGGCATCCTTGAGCACCACATACTCGTTGAAATGTACGGCAAACTGGTTCTTGCCGAAGTTGCGGCTCTCGTTCTGCGGCGTGCATGAGACCGCCTGGGGCGGCTCGGTGTCCTTGGGTCCGCCGCTGGGATAGCCCTGTTTGGCACAGGCAACTGCCAGCAGCGCAAGCACCGCCATATAGAATACCTTGCGCATCAGCCGAAGAGTTCCTTGAGTTCGTTGTGCATGGCTTCCAGCGCGCCGTCGACTGGCGATCGGTCGGCCGCCGAGGCGAAAATGGTGGCCGCCAGACGTGTGGGGTCGGTGGTGTCGGTCAGCGACACGGCGGCACTGTTGACGAGGTTAATCATCTCGTCTTTGGCCTCGCGGATGCGCGCCCATAGGTCGGGGGTAAGGTAGACCTGCTGCGAGAGATTGTGTTCCCACTCGTCGCGTATGTTCTTGGTCATCACGCCCTGCAGCAGCCGCAGGTCCATGCCAGGCTGGTAGCAGCGCAACACCAGGCTATTGGGCGAGATGCGCTCCAGAAACAGCGCCATGCGCTCGTAGGCTTGCAGACGGATGGGGGTAACCACCCGCAGCGTCTCACTGCGCTCATCCATTTTGATCTGCAGCAGGCGAGCCTTCTGCTCGTTGTCGAAGTAGCGCTTCACCAGCAGGTGGAATATCAGGCCAACCAGGGCGATGGTAGCCAAGACGGCCAATACGTTGAGAATGATAATCTGTCCTGTACTCATTGCATTAACATGTTTACTAATTGTGTGACGCCACGGGTAGCGACGTCTTTGACGAAGGTCACGGGGCGACTGACAGGCACCTCCTTGGGGTCGACCACATAGCAGGGCACGCCATGCTGCACATAGTGGATGAGGCCCGCGGCTGGATAGACAGCCATCGAGGTGCCCACCACGACGAAGATATCAGCCTCCTCGCACAGCACGGCGGCAGGCTCGATGTTGGGCACCGCCTCGCCAAACCACACGATGTGGGGTCGCAACTGGGTGCCGTCGGGAGCGAGGTCGCCAAGATGGATGTCGCGGTCACCGATGTCCACGATGAGGTTGGGATTGCGATCGCTGCGGCCTTTGGTCAGCTCACCGTGCAGGTGCAGCACATGGGTCGAGCCGGCTCGCTCATGCAGGTCATCGATGTTTTGGGTCACAATCCGCACGTCGTACTTCTCCTCGAGCCGCACCAGCTGACGGTGCGCCTCGTTGGACTGAGCCTGGAAAAGCTGACGACGGCGCTCGTTGTAGAAATTGAGCACCAGCTCGGGATTGCGTTCGTATGCCTCATGGGTGGCCACATCCTCCACACGGTAGTGCTCCCACAGGCCGTCCGAGTCGCGGAAGGTGGAGATGCCGCTCTCCGCCGAAATGCCCGCACCCGTCAATACCACTATCTTTTTCATAATAACCTATAACGACGCTAAGAGCGGAATATTGTGCCCTCCTCTCAAATCGCTTCCACGAAGTCCCTGGGCAGAAGGACATTCTCCATATCCACAGCCTTGGCAAATAGCGGCGCTATCTCGCCCACCGTAAAGCCAGCGATGCCACAGCCGATGCGGGTGACCAGGAACCTATATTCAGGGTGCCCGGCCGCAAAGGCGATGAACTCGTCGACATAGGGTTTGATGGTCTCCACGCCGCCCTGCATGGTGGGGATGCCATAGCTCCGGCCCTGCAATCCGACGCCCTGGCCCCACACCGCGCCGAAGCGCTCATAGGCCAGCCATGCAGCACCTCCGCCGTGCGAACCCGCCAGATTGCTGCCGAAAACGAATATCTCGTTATCCTTCAGTTCCGATATGAAGTCGGAAGTGTATTCTCTGTTGTACATGTTGTTACAGATTTAGTAAAACCCTATCGCATAGCACAGTACAAACATTCAGCGCACCATACGACACAACAAAGATACACAATCTTTCCGACATGTGGGGAATAATGCGTATCTTTGCAGCGAATTTAAACCCCTAAACAAACAACATTATGAAAAAGATTGCAATGATTGCCATGGTTGCGCTGCTGGGCTGCTCGCTGGCTCTGGTCTCGTGCGGTGGCGGCGCCGCCAAAGGCGACTCGCCGTCCGACGTGGTGAAGAAAGCCCTCACCTGCGCCATCAACGAGGACTATGAAGGCATGGTCCAGTACTACGACGGCGTCGACATGAGCGATGAGCAGGAAATCAAGGAGGCTGCCGCCTGGATGCAACTGCTTTACAGCATCAGCGGTGGCTTGGAGAATTTCGAGGTGAAGAGCGAGACCATCGCCGACGACGGCCTGACGGCCACTGTGGAGGTCACGCTGACCACCAAGGGAGGCGATACCAAAGACTCGGCCGGCAAGGTGGTGAAGACCGACAACGGCTGGAAACTCAGCCTGAAGTAGTCTCATCACATACATAAAAAGCGGGGCGTCCAAAATCTTTGGGCGCCCCGCTCTGTTTGTCTGTGCTTGTCGGCTTAGAAGTCTATGTCGTCGAGTTGCCAGCCTTTGTCCTCATAGCGGACGAAGGTGATGTGTTTGACGAGCTCACGCTTGCCCTCGTCGACATTGGCCACGATGCGGCCAAAGGGGTTGACATTCGTGGTCTCGAAGATGGCCTCGGCGGTGGCGGCGGTGGCATTGTCGTTGGTCAGGCGGATGTTGCGCACCTTGACCACTTTCATCTTGTAGGCGTTCACTGTCACCGGCTCGACACTCTCTTTGCGTTTGGCGCGGTCGTAGGCGGACATATTCTCCTCATCGCCGCTGTAATCGGGCTGGTACTCTTCATAGTCGGCATAGTCGGCGGCTTCGGTTGCCATCTCCTCGGCGCCACCGGCTTCGGGGAACTCAATCTCGGGGACATTGGCCTCGGGGAACTTGCTGCGGTCGAACTCGCGGTCGAGCTGCAAATCCTTGATGTCGGCAGTGGGCTCTTCTTCCAGCTTCTCGGCAACCAGTTTCTGGCCCTTCTCGGTCAGGGCGGTGGTGACGAAGTAGACGGTCGTGGTGTCCATGCCTCTCCAAGTGCGGCGCACCTTCTGGACGGGCTCGCAGCTGTAGGTAATCAGCTCGTTGGCGGCCAGTTTGCGCAGGGTGAAGCGGACGCTGTTGTCGTTGCACTCAAAGTATCCGACGGGCACATTTGTGGTAACCTGGTCCACATGCACACGGCACATTTCCTTGTTGATAAGGGATTGGGCCTTCGAGGCTTTCAGCGTGTGATCTTTGCAGCCACAGGAGGCGAGGCACAGCACGGCCACGGCGGCCACGGCAATTGTCAGGACTTTCTTCATGTTGTTTTGTTTATTGGTTTGACTTATTGTTGATTAGTATTTGTGCGACAGTAAACTGGGTGCAAAGATACAAAAAATTCCCCACCCGGCCAACTTTTTTTCGTCACCTGAAGGTTCCCTCCCCACAAAACACGTCCATAAGACGCATTCTCCCAGGGTCCTACAGGGTAGTTCTACGGTACTTCTACGGTCGTTCTACGGTCGTTTAACGGTAAAAAACCGTAGAACGAGCGTTAAACGACCGTTAAACGACCGTAGAACGAGCGGAGGGGGACCGGAGGGGATGGGGAGGCGATGGAGGTAAAAATGTGGGCACAATTATAAAAAAATATTCCCAATTGAAAAAAAGTGTGTATTTTTGCACTTTCAAAGTCGAAAGAAAAATGAGTCACAAGACGGCAATAAAAGTTTACGAGATAGCCTCGTATGTGCTGATACTGGGGGCCACGGCAGTCTATTTCCTGCTGAAAAACAGCGTGCCGACGCTCAACCTGTCGCTGACGATGCTGCTGGTGGCGATGGCCATCGCGATGCGCTGGATGATGGAGCGTCACCGTTTCCGCGCCGCCGAGGAGGAGATAGACCAGATGAAGGAAGACCTGCGCCGGTTGACGCTGCTGCTGGCCGAGGAGAAGAAGAAAAACAAACAATAACAAATAAAACACCAATCATTTTATGGCAACAACCACCGACATCAAGAACGGACTGTGCATCAATTTCAACAACGACATCTACACCATCGTTGAGTTTCTCCATGTGAAGCCCGGTAAGGGCGCCGCCTTTGTGCGCACCAAGATGCGCAACGTAAAGACGGGCCGCATGCTGGAGAACACCTTCCCCAGCGGTGCCAAGATCGACATCGTTCGCGTGGAGCGCCGTCCCTACACCTACCTGTACAAGGAAGGCGACATGCATGTGTTCATGCACACCGAGACCTACGAGCAGATTTACATTCCCGAGCAGATCATCAACGCGCCTCAGTTCCTGAAGGACGGCCAGTATGTGGAAATCACCGTCGAGGCTGACACCGAGACCCCGCTGATTTGCGAACTGCCTCCGTTCATCGAGACCGTGGTGACCTATACGGAGCCTGGCTTTGCCGGCAACACCGCCACCAACGCCATGAAGGATGCCACCGTGGAGCCCGGCGTGCAGGTGCGTGTACCCTTGTTCATCAAGGAAGGCGAGCGCATCAAGGTGGACACCCGTACGGGCGAATACGCGGAGCGCATCAAGTAAAACTGAAGAAAGTTGAAACGACTGGCAATTATTGCAGCCTGCCTGCTGATGCTGGCAGGCTGCAAACATAAGCAGACGGAAGTGCCTGTGGCCACAGGAGTGGACTACACACAGGTGGCGGTGCCGGCGTTCTGTGCCGACTCGGCCTACAGCTACGCCGCCGCGCAGTTGGCCTTCGGCCCCCGTACCCCTGGTTCGAAAGGCTGGAAGCAGTGCGCCGCATGGCTGGCGGAACAGATGGGGCGGTGGTGCGACACCGTCGTGGTGCAGGACTTCACGGCCACATTGTGGGACGGCAGCCGCGTGCCGGGCCGTAACATCATCGGTTCGCTCAACCCGAAAGCCGAGAAGCGGGTGCTGCTGGCTGCCCACTGGGACAGCCGCATGTGGGCCGACCACGACCCCGACGAAGCCAATCACCGCAACCCCGTGCCGGGAGCCAACGACGGCGCCTCGGGCGTGGCTGCGCTGATGGAGATGGCGCGGGTGATGAGTCAGACACCGCCGTCGGTGGGGGTGGACTTCATTTTCTTCGACGTGGAAGACCAGGGGCAGCCCGAATGGTCGGAAGTCCACGAGGACGACACCTGGTGCAAGGGAGCCCAGCACTGGGCAAAGAACCGCCATGTGCCCTACTACACGGCCGTCTACGGCGTGCTGTTCGACATGGTGGGCACTGCGGCACCGCGCTACACCAAGGAGCAGGTGAGCCGCTTCTACGCTCCCGGGCTGACCAACAAGTTGTGGTCTGTCGCCGCGGCGCTGGGCTACGGCAGCATATTTGTCAACCAGACTTCCGATGCCATTCTCGACGACCACCTCTATGTCAACCAGATGGCCGGCATACCGATGGTGGACATCGTGCAGAATAGCGGCACCACCAGCTTTTTCCCCCACTGGCACACCATCACGGACAACCTCGACAACCTCAATGCCGAGAGTATGCGCATTGTGGCCACGGTAACCATGACAACCATCTACGCCGACTACCCCGCCAAATGAAGGCACACAGGTTCATAGCAGGGGCACTGCTGGCGGCAGCGCTATTGACGGCCTGCAAAGGCGAGCGGTGCGAGACACCTTTCGGCGAGGGCGCCACCATCGACTTGACGCAGGCTGAATTCAACAACCTGTACAACAACCCGGGGGGCACGCTGGTGCTCAACCGAGGTCACAGGGGCATTCTGGTGCGCTGCGCTGCGTTGGGCAGCTATGCCGCCTTCGAGTGCGCCTGCCCGAACGACCACGATGTGACGATGCTGCCCGACGACGAGCACTTTGCCATACGGCTGACCTGTCCTGTGTGCGGCTCGTCGTTCGATGTGGTCTACGGTAACCCTATCGAGGGGTCGGTAACGCCGTGCCCGCTGTACCAGTACGGCACCTCGTTCGACGGACAGATGCTGAATATATACTGACGGCCAAGGCCAGAGAGACACCTTGTGCCGGGCTGAAATGTTAAATTTTCAGTCCGGCACAATTTTTTCGCATAAGGGTAGTTTATATAAGTGACATTGAAGTTCAACCAAAAAGGCGCGTATGATGCAGAATTACGATTTTTTAAGCACAGACACATTTTCGGAAACTTCTGCAAGCACAAGCGTACAGCCCTCGGAGCAGGTGGTTCAGAACATACTGAGCTTCGCCAGCAGTTGCATGGTGGTTGAAGTCGAGGGAGTGCCAATGGAATTGTTCCTTAACTGAAGTTGAGGAGTGAACTATCAAAAAAAGGCCGGCAGAACGATGTTCTGCCGGCCTTTTTGTCGGTAAGGGCGCTCAAAGGCGCTCAATCCAGTGTTTGATGTTCTGCTCGTCCTCAAGGCGGCACACCAGCAGCGAGTGGTCGCGCAGCGCCACCAAACAATGGTCGAGTCCTTGGACGACTGCCTCGTAGCCAGGTTCAATATTGACCACACTGTCGCGGGTGTCGACAACGACGGCATGGCCGTTGACAGCATTCTCATTGGCATCATGGGCAGCATGGGTGTAGAGTGAACCCCAGGTGCCGATGTCGCTCCAGCCGAAGTCGGCGGCGACAGTGTAACGGCTCTGGCTTCGCTCCATGACACCGTAGTCGATGGAGATGTTCTCGCAGCGCTCGAACTGGCGGTTGATGAACTCCTGCTCACTCGAAGTACCGAAGAGGGCCTTCCCCTCGTCGAAGAGGGTCACCAAGTCGGGCAGATAGGCACGAAAGGCGTCCATGATGGCGTCGGTGCTCCAGAGGAAGATGCCGGAGTTCCAGAAATAGCGACCGTCTGCAACGAAGCGCTTGGCGGTCTCCAGGTCGGGCTTCTCCTTGAAGTTCTTCACCGGCACGATGCCCTCCTGTATCTCACTGACCTCGATGTAGCCATAGCCCGTCTCGGGGCGCGAGGGCTTGATGCCGATGGTCATAAGCGCCGCCTTATTGGTTTCCACAAAGTCGAGCCCCTGCCTGATGACACAATGGAATTCAGGCTCGTTGGTGACGAGGTGGTCGGCCGGAGTGACGGCGATGGACGCCTCGGAGCAGCGGCTGAGGATATGGTAGACCGCATAGGCGATGCAAGGGGCGGTATTGCGTCGCATGGGCTCGCAAAGCACCTGTTCCTCGTGTAGCTCGGGAATCTGCTCGAGCACGAGTTGCTTGTAGGCGGCGTTGGTGACCACCACAAAGTTGGCAGGGGGCACGAGCGGCAGGAAACGTTCGAAGGTGGCACGGATAAAGCTCTTGCCGGTGCCAAGGATATCGAGGAACTGCTTGGGGTAATTGTTCTTGCTGAGAGGCCAGAAACGGCTTCCGATGCCGCCGGCCATGATGACACAGTAACGATCCATACTTATTGTTTAGAGTTAGATTTCCATGGTGCGGGCGCGGCGAAGCTCGAAGTCGCGGCCGAGGTACTTCTCGCGCACGTCCGGGTCGGCAGCCATCTCCTCGGGGGTGCCGTGATGGAGTACGGTGCCTTCATAGAGGAGGTAGGCACGGTCGGTGATGGCGAGGGTCTCGCGCACGTTATGGTCGGTGATAAGGATTCCGATGTTGCGCTCGCGGAGGTGCGCCACAATGTCCTGAATGTCCTGCACGGCGATGGGGTCGACACCAGCGAAGGGCTCGTCAAGGAGGAGAAACATGGGGTCGTTGGCGAGGGCACGGGCAATCTCGGTACGGCGACGTTCGCCACCAGAGAGCTGGATGCCTTTGCTATGGCGTATTTTCTGCAGACGGAATTCGTCAATCAAGGACTCGAGCTTCTCGCGCTGCTGCTCCGGGGTGAGGTCGCGACGGAACTCAAGAATGGAGGCGATATTGTCCTCGACACTCATCTGGCGGAAGACGGAGGCTTCCTGTGCAAGATAGCCGACACCGACCTGTGCGCGGCGATACATGGGGAGCGCAGTGATTTCCATGCGCCAGGGGGCTCCGCCCTCGGGGCACTCGGCGCGCTTGTCGGTGAAGATGGAATTCTGTTTGTCAGCCTCACAGGTAGTCTCGAAGTAGACTTTGCCGGAATTGGCCTTGATAATGCCCACGACCATGTAGAACGTGGTGGTTTTGCCAGCGCCGTTGGGGCCGAGGAGACCGACAATCTCGCCTTGGCTGACACTCACCGAGACCTCTTTGACAACGGTGCGCGAACGGTAGATTTTTACAACTTTGTCTGTATAGAGCTTCATAATAGGATGCTTTTCCGAGGGTGCAAAACCATGGCTGGCATTTACACAACAAACTGGTTTATAATGTATTCTATATTAATAGACAATAAATATGCAAAATTATTTTGCTGGTTCAATATTTTTTGGTATCTTTGTAAACATAACGTGCTATTGCATTAAATATTGTTAAGATATGGCAGATTTGCACACATATTTGAAAGAAATATTCGGTTTTGACAAGTTCAAGGGCGATCAGGAGGAGATTATCCAGAGCTTGCTGGACGGCAACGACACGTTTGTCATCATGCCCACAGGCGGCGGAAAATCACTTTGCTACCAGTTGCCCGCCATGATACTGGATGGCACTGCGGTGGTGGTGTCGCCCCTGATAGCGCTGATGAAGAACCAGGTGGACGCAGTGCGGTATACCTCGGGCAGCAACTGTGTGGCCCACTTCCTGAATTCGTCATTGTCGAGGGTGCAGGTGGCCGAAGTGAAGGAGGACCTGCTCAAAGGGGACACCAAGCTGCTGTATGTGGCGCCGGAAACACTCTCGAAAGAGGAGACCATAGATTTTTTGAAACAGATAAAGATAAGTTTCTTTGCCATTGACGAGGCCCACTGCATTTCGGAATGGGGACACGACTTCAGGCCAGAATACCGGCGGCTGAGGGAAGCCATCAAGGCCATTCAGCCCACGGTACCCATACTGACGCTCACCGCGTCGGCCACACCGAAAGTGCAGCAGGATATCATCAAGAACCTCGGCATGGAGAAAGCCAAAACCTTCGTGTCGAGCTTCAACCGGCCGAATTTGTATTATGAGGTGCGCCCGAAGCCCTCGGACCCCATGCAACTTCACAAGGAAATCATCCGCTTCATCAAGGAGAACCCAAACAAGAGCGGCATCATTTATTGCCTGACCCGCAAGAAGGTGGAAGACCTAGCCGAGTTGCTCGTAATCAACGGCATCAAGGCTCTGCCCTACCATGCTGGGCTGGACAACAAAGTGAGGGCAGAGAACCAGGACAAATTCCTGATGGAAGAGGTTGATGTGATTGTGGCGACGATTGCCTTCGGCATGGGCATCGACAAGCCTGACGTGCGGTTCGTGATACACTATGACATTCCGAAGAGCATCGAAGGATACTACCAGGAGACCGGTCGCGCAGGGCGCGACGGAGGGGAAGGACGCTGTATAGCCTTTTACAGCGAGCAGGATGTAGAGAAGCTGTACAAGTTCTTCACCGAGAAGAATGTAACCGAGCAGGAGATGGCCCGACAGCTGGTTCAGGAGATGGTCTCGTACGCTGAAAGCTCGGCCTGCCGAAGGCTGAACATACTGCGCTATTTCGGAGAAGACTACAACGAGCACTATTGCGGCAACTGCGACAACTGCACCCACCCCAAACCCCAGGAGGAGGCGAAGGAAGAGATGGCGTTTGCGCTAGAGACCATCATGGCGATGAAGCAGGCCTTCAAGCCTAAGGATATCGTGGATGTGCTGATGGGGCGCAAGAACAGCAATACGAAGAACTACCATCTTGACAAACTGGAACAGTTCGGCGCCGGCGCCGACCGCACCGACCTGTTCTGGAAAGCGGTGCTACGACAGGCTCAGTTTGAAGGGCTGCTCCAAAAAGAGATTGAGCAATACGGAGTGCTGAAGCTGACACCGGCAGGGCTTAAGTTCATCAAGAAACCATATAGCATCATGGTAGCCTGCGACCACGACTATTCAGCGGCAGCCGAGGAAGAAGACGAGGAGCTGGCCGCCACCGCGTCAGGAGCATCGGCCGCTGGCGACGAAGCACTCTATGTGCAGCTGAAAAGCCTGCGGCGCAGCATTGCGGCCCGCGACAAGTTGCCGGCATATGTCATCTTCGACGACGTGTCACTGAAAGACATGACGCTGCAATACCCCTGCTCCATAGAAGAACTGGCACACTGTTCGGGTGTGGGTATCGCCAAGGCGCAGAAACATGGTGGTCCCTTCATCGAACTCATCAAGCAATATGTGGAGGACAACGACATTGAGCGTCCACAGGACATCGTGGTGCGGTCGGTGGTCAACAAGTCCGGCCTGAAAGTGTATATCATCCAAAGCATCGACCGAAAGAAAAGCCTGGAAGACATTGCTGCCGGCAAAGGACTCAGCATGGACGAACTGCTGACTGAGATGGAACACATCATCAGCAGCGGCGCCAAGTTGAATGTAGACTATTATATTGATGACAACATTGAGCCTGACCATCAAGAGGTTCTTCTGGACTACTGGCGTTCATCGGAGAGTGCCTCACTGGAGGAAGCCTATGAGGAATTCGAGGACGACCCCGACTACACAAAAGAGGAGATACGCCTGATGCGCATCAAATTCATGTCGGACTACGGACATTAGGCCACTTACAAGCAACAAAAGAAAGGCCCGCAGAACAGGTTTGTTCTGCGGGCCTTTCTTATTACTGGTGTGGAGTATACCGGGCTCGAACCGGTCACCTGTAGATTGCGAACCTACCGCTCTACCAAATGAGCTAATACCCCGTGTTTCTATTAAAAAAGGGCCGACGCTCTGCGACCCTCTCTTTTGTGGAGTATATCGGAATCGAACCGATTACCTCGTGACTGCCAGTCACGCGCTCTAGCCAAGTGAGCTAATACCCCGACTGATTTCCCTTGAAATCGAGTGCAAAAGTACGATGTTTTTTTAATATGGCAAAATTTTTTTTGATAGAACGTTATTCGCACACCATATCATTTCTGACTATCAAGCACTTGTATATACACATTTTTACACAAAAAAAGACAACACAGAGGTTCGTAAGCGTCCATAAAGCCACCACAAAAAGGGTATTTAGCGCCCCTATCAGACATCCCAAGTGAAGCCATCGAAAGGATGCATCCGATCGAAGCCCTGCTCCTGCGAACGCTCCTGAAGGCGTTTAATCCGTTTCAGACCCCAACGCCACATCTTGATATCGAAAATGATAAAGGCAATGAAGAGCGCCGCACAAACAATCATAACGATGGAGTTCTCTTCTCCATAGGCCTTTCCAAGAGTCTCCGAGACCATCAGCAAGGCATCGTAAGTTCCATGGAGCAGCATCGGGAAAAGAAAAGCCTTCCAAAGGTAACCGCCCCGATGTTCGGGGTCGAACTTAGCAAGCGACACATAATAGCCCATAGTGACGGCGAAAAGGAAATGTGCGGGCACCGCGAGCAGACCTCGCATAAGGGCAGTAGCCATCTGATCATCTCCCTGCAGCACATACCCAATATTCTCCACGCAGGCAAATCCTAACGAAAGATAGGCCGCATATACGATGCCGTCGAAATACTCGTCGAAATGAGGACTACGCCAAATAACCCACATCAGCAGCAACAACTTGCACAACTCTTCGCTGAAACCCGCCACAATATAGCCATTAAACAGTCCATTAAGCACTGGAGTGTGCTCGGCACTCGGGGCAAAGGGCATAATCACCACCTCCATCATGACAGCCGGGACGACACTGATGCAGCCCACAAAAAACGTCCATAAAAGCTTCTTTATCGGTTCAGGCTGGTATTTGTCCTTCTTGTAGATAAAGAAAAGCAGTACCAGAACGGGCAATACTGCGGAAATAAAGGCGATGTTCATTGCGTTTGCAGAAAGGATTGTCGCTTAGATACAAAAAACGGCTGGCCATTTCTGGCCAACCGTTTTAAAATCACAGCATAATTAGTTATTCTTGCGCTGGCAATTCTTAGGAGTGACACAAGTGCCGGAAGCACGGCAAACCAGTATCTTCTCCTCAAGCACGTCGGCTGCGCTATCACTGATGTCGGGGCGGGTCTTGATGACCTTGTAAGCCTCGAAACTCATCTTGCGGCTGGTGTTACCCACATGGGTAATTTCACCATATGCCTCAATGTAGTCACCAGCGTAGACAGGAGCCTTGAACTCAACCATATCGTAAGCGCAGAAAAGACCCTCGTCGCCATCCTGAATGATGAGAAGCTCGGTAGCAACATCGCCAAAAAGATGGAGCATGTGTGCGCCATCAACAAGATTTCCTCCATAATGCGCGTCCTTGGCGCTCATACGGACGCGGAGCATCGATTTCACTGCCATAACGTTTGTTTATTTCTTGATAATATAATCGACAAAGATTCCCGGGGTCTTAACGTTCTCGGGGGCAATGCTGCCAGTAGCAACAATCTCCTGCGGTTCGACAATGACGGTGTCAGCGGCAGTGGCCATCATGGGGCAGAAGTTCTGGCTAGTGCCCTTATAGACCAAGTTGCCATCCACGTCGGCAATATTGGCGCCAATGATAGCGACATCTGCACGGACGGGCTTTTCAAGAAGATACTCCTTGCCGTCGACAGTTACTTTCTGCTTGCCATTCTCAACTACAGTACCAAGACCAGTCTGGGTCAGCACGCCACCGAGTCCAGCGCCGGCAGCACGAATCTGCTCGGCCAGAGTACCCTGAGGTTGAAGGGTCACCTTCAACTCACCGCTATTCATCTGGTCAATAGTGTTGTTGTTGGTGCCAATGTGTGTGGCAATGAGGGCTTTCACCTGATGATTGGTGATAAGTTTGCCAACACCGACCTCGGGATAGGCGGTATCGTTGCAAATAATCGTCAGGTCTTTGACGTTACGGGCAACTAACTCGTCAATAAGCGCGATAGGGTTGCCAACGCCAAGGAATCCGCCCACCATTACAGTCATGCCGTCATGAATTTTGTCGGCAGCTTCTTTTACAGAGACAAATTTGTTCATAATATGTACTATTTTAGATTGTTTTGCGTTATCTAATTCAGAGTGCAAATATACTACTTTTTTGGCAATTAGAAAAAAAAATTGCGCAGATACCGAAATATTAGTATCTTTGCACCCACTAAATGATAAATTTTAGGATGAAAAAGACGCTTGTTTTGACACTTATCGCCCTGCTGTTCGCCCCTCTGGCGATGGCGCAGGAGTATATTGAGCCCGTCGAAAAATGGAAAAACGCCGAGGTCTGGGGCAACAACTACCACGGATGGAGCTATCATCAGGACTGGGAAGTAGACTTTACTGTGGAGAACCAGGACGGCCGCTTCACCCCTACTGACGAGGAAATAGCAGAAACAGAAAAGCTAATTCAGAAACGCATTGCCTACCTGAACCGCGACCACTACAACCAAGGCGGCATGTGTCCCGTAATTGATGAGCACATGCGTATGTACCGCCGCCAGTATGTCGGTTTCACCAATGACCGCGGCGACCACATCATTTGGGTCAATTTCCTGTGGGACGAGAACCTCACCGACGAGCGTCTGGCCAGCGATGTGCTGCTTACCCGCGGCGGCTGTGGTCGTTTCTGGCATGTCAAATGCAATCTCGCCACTCGGAAAGTATATGGTCTCGAGGTGAACGACGATGGCGATATACAATACCTTCCGCGTGTGAAGAAACCTGCTCCGCGCATCAGCAAGTCCAAGAGCGACAAGAAGCAGCGCGTACGCAAGACCGGCATCATCCATTCTCCTGAGGAGAAGCAGTTTAATTAATGGACTTGCGTTCTCTCATCACGAAGTTCCTCAAGTTTGGCATCGTCGGCGCCAGTGGCATGGTGGTCGACTTCGGGGTCCTTTACCTCATGCGCGACATTGTGGGGTTGCCCGACCTTTGGGCCAACACCATCAGCTTCACCTGCGCCGCCACAAGCAACTACTTCCTCAACCGGCTCTGGACGTTCCGAAGCAAAGAGAAGCAAGTGGGGGTCGAATACCTCAAATTCCTATTGGTAAGCGTCATTGGACTGGGCATCAACAACGGTGTCCTGCTGCTGTCCCACCTACTTTGGCCTGCGGCCTATGAAAGCGGCACATTCTGTCTTGCCAGTATCTGCATCGACGATTTCTACCTCTTCAAACTCCTCGCCATTGCCATCACCACTCTTTGGAACTTCTTCGGCAACATGCTCTTCACCTTCAAGAATAATAAATAACCCCATAAAACAAAAGTCCCCGCAAGCATCAGCTTGCGGGGACTTTCTTATTTTATCTTGCTTGTTATTTACCTGTCACCAGTCGGTAAGTGTCGCTAGCAATGACATATTCCTCATCGGTAGTGACAACCACTGTGGCAACCTTCGAGTCAGGTGTACTGATGATGACATCCTCACCCATGACTTTGTCGTTCAGTTCAAGGTCAACCTTGATGCCGAGGCACTCGAGACCTTCCAGTATGGGGTGACGCATGAACCATGCATTCTCACCGATGCCACCGGTAAAGAGCAGCAAGTCGCAGCCACCCATCTCAGCCATATAGCCACCGATATAACGTTTCACGCGCAATGCGAACATATCAAAGGCGTAGGTGGAACGCTCATCGCCGGCATCGCGACCCGCACGGATATCACGCATATCCTGCTTGTCGCCGCTGATACCAATGAGGCCGCTCTGCTTGTAGAGCAATTTGGTCAGCGCCTTGCTGTCGTAGCCTTGATCCATGAGGTAGAGGATGACACCCGGGTCGACATCACCGCAGCGCGAGCCCATGATGAGGCCTTCGAGGGCAGTCATACCCATGGTGGTGTCGAAACTCTTGCCATGGTCAATGGCGGCAATGGAAGCACCACTACCGAGGTGACAGGAGATAATCTTCAGGTCCTTCCAGTCCTTACCGATCATCTTGGCAGCCTTCTCTGCCACAAACTTGTGGCTGGTGCCGTGGAAACCATAGCGACGGATACCGTATTTCTCATACATCTCATACGGCAGACCGTAGAGGAACGTCTTGGGCGGCAGGGTGCTGTGGAATGCTGTGTCAAACACCACGCTCTGCGGGACACCGGGCAGCACCTCACGCATAGCATAGATACCAGCAAGGTTACCAGGAGTGTGTAGCGGAGCCAAATGCTCGAGGCTCTTAATCTGCTCAATCACCTTGTCAGTGACAAGGCAGCTATCCTTGAATAACTCACCGCCATGGGCAACACGGTTGCCGACAGCACCAATCTCTTTCAGGTCCTTAATAACACCAATCTTGGGGTCAGTCAACGCAGCCAGCACTATCTTGATACCCTCTGTGTGATTGGGGATGGGCTTCTGCTCATAATGTTTCTGTCCGTTCCATTTATGGGTAAACTCACCCATTTCCAGACCGATACGTTCCAGCAGGCCCTTGGCCATCACCTGTGCATTGTTCGCCATGTCAATCAACTGATACTTGATTGACGAACTGCCGCAATTCAAAACTAAGACTTTCATGTTTTATTTAATTATTTGATTTATATACTTTTCTTCTATCTATTGGCATTTAACCGATGTGTCAAAGATACGAAAAAAAACAATACCCTAAATTATTTTAACATATTCAGGGCAACTTTTCCGCAACAAATCCATTGTATCGCCTACAGACCAAAAAGCTCCGCGGCATTGGCTGTGGTTTGCCGGGCCACCTCCTCTACCCCGATGCCTTTTATCTCAGCCACACGCTGGGCTATCAGCGGGATGTAGCTACTCTCATTGCGCTTGCCGCGATAAGGCACCGGCGACAGATAGGGGGCATCCGTCTCCAGTAGGAGTCTCTCAAGGGGCATAGCCTTAACCACTTCAGCCAGGGTAGCATTCTTAAAGGTAACCACGCCACCAATGCCAAGGTAGAATCCCATCTCAACGGCACGCTGCGCCTCCTGCACACTGCCACCAAAGCAGTGCATAACACCCTTGTAGTTCTTTCGATTCATATCGCGCAATAGTCCGAACACCTCGTTGTGAGCTTTGCGGATATGTAGCGCCACCGGCAGACCTAACTCCTCAGCCCATAGCATCTGCTGGCGCAACACCACACGCTGCTGTTCCTCATAAGTACGGTCCCAATAGAGGTCCATACCTATCTCGCCCACGGCGACAAAACGCTGAGCAAAGAGGCAGTCGCGTACATGCTGCAATTCCTGCTCATAATCTTCCTTGACCGACGTCGGATGCAATCCCGCCATCCGACGGAAATGCTGCGGATACTGTGCCGCCAGGGCATCCAGACGGTCCGTGCTTGCACTATCGATGTCTGGCAGCAGCATTGTCTTGACACCAACCTCCACCGCACGCTGCACTGCTTCATCGCGGTCAGCGTCAAAAGCCTCGTCGTAGAGGTGGCAGTGGGTGTCGACAAACGTCATTTTTCTTGTATTATCTCCGTCAGGAGGTCGTAAAGCTGGAGAAGGCGCGGGTTGTCTGCCAGCATCCGGCGTTGTGTGACAAGGGTCTTCTCGTCGCGGCGACGTGCTGGGCCTGTCTGCTGCGCCCACAGGTCGCCGTAGTCCCACTTGCGTAGGGTCTGCTCCGCCAACGGCCGCAGCATCTCATAATCCAGTCCGGCTTCCTGCATATATTCCTGTGCCGTGGCATTGATGGCGTTGACAAAGTTGCTCACCATCACTGCTGCCAGATGTGCTTTGCGGCGTTCTTCAAGGCCAAGACGGTAGATACAAGGACTCACCTGCCGCACCAGCGCCTCAATCTGACTTTCCACCTGCAGCGTGCTGCCCTCGATGCACAGCGGCAGCCGGGCATAGTCCATCGCGATATCGCGGATAAATGTCTGTGGCGACCACACCACCCCATAGCGGCTGCTGATACCCTTAAGCACTGTGGCGGGCGTAGTACCCGATGTATGAATTACAATACTGTGTGGAAGGCGGAGGTCTAGGGCGAGGTCATACAGGGCATCGTCACCCACGCACAGCAAACACACATCGATATCCTCGTCCAGTTCGGCGGAGCGATTGGTCGGCCTGGCGCCGACACGTACAGCCAACGCCTGCGCATGGTCAAACGAGCGCGACAGCACTTGGCGGATATTGCATCCCGCCGCATAGAATGCCAGTGCGAGATGAGTGGCTACATTGCCGGAACCTACTATAGACAAGGTTACCGGTCGAGACGAATCCTGACTAGTACTCGTCTTCTTCAAAGAAAAAGTCCTCCTTGGTAGGGTAGTCAGGCCATATATCCTCTATACTCTCATATTGATCGCCCTCATCCTCTATCTCCTGCAGGTTCTCTATCACTTCCATGGGTGCTCCCGTACGCTGCGCATAGTCAATCAATTCTTCCTTCGTTGCAGGCCAAGGGGCATCCTCCAATTTCGATGCTAATTCAAGTGTCCAATACATACTCTGTTGCTCCAAATTTTTTGCAAAGGTACACCTTTTTCAGATATTGACAAATATTTTTTTTATCTAGCTGATATACACATCTTCGACCTTTCCGTCCAGCAATACAACGCAACGTGCGAGGACAAACAGGTAGTCCGACAGGCGGTTCAGATAACGCATGATAACCTCGTCCACATGCGCTTCTCGCGCGAGGGTGACAACACACCGCTCGGCACGCCGGCACACCGTGCGACACACGTGGCACTGCGCACCCGACACATTGCCGCCGGCAATGACGAAGTTGTGCAACTTCGGCAGTTGGTCGCTGATGGTGTCAATCTGGCGCTCCAGTATGTCCACCTCTTCCGCCGCCAGCTGCGGCAACCGGGCATAGATGGTCTCGTCCTCGGTAGCCAGCAACGTCTGCAAGGTGAAGAGGTTGTGCTGCACCGCTTTCAGTTCGTCATAATAGCCTCCCTGAATGGGACGCAACATCTCGGCCAACAGCCCAATATGCGAGTTGAGCTCGTCCACCGTGCCGTAGGCCTCCACGCGCACGTCGTCTTTGTTCACTCGGCTGCCTCCCACAAGCGAGGTGGTGCCGCTGTCGCCAGTCTTGGTGTATATCATATTTTCTCCACGCTTTTCACTTCGGGAATCACTTTCTTCAACGCAGCCTCAATGCCCTGTTTGAGGGTCTGCATGGCGTGCGGACAACTGCCGCAATGTCCTTTGAGGCGCACGATGACCACGCCCTCGGCGGTCATGTCCACATACTCCACGTCGCCGCCATCCTGCTGCAGATAGGGGCGAATCTGCGCCAAAGCATTCTTCACTTTTTGCTCTACGATTGGTTTTTCTAAATCAGTCATAGCTTTAACATTATCTTAACTACTTAACACTCAGCTTACAAATTTCCTTGATAGTGTTCTGTGCCAACTCGTCGAAGGCGTCACGCACCGCACTCTTGCTCTCGGCAGGGTTGAACAATGCCACCGGCTTGCCACTGTCGCCGCTCTCGGCAATACTCTGCACCAGCGGAATCTCGCCCAGCAGCGGTATCTGCATCTCTTCGGCCAGTTTCTTGCAACCGCCCTTGCCGAAGATATAGTACTTGTTCTCCGGCAACTCGGCGGGCGTAAACCAAGCCATGTTCTCCACGAATCCCAGCACAGGGATGTTCACTGCCTCGTTGCGGAACAATTCCACTCCACGCACCACATCGGCCAGAGCCACCTGCTGCGGGGTACTGACGATGATAGCTCCCGTGACGGGAATGCTTTGCGCCAGGGTGAGTTGTATGTCGCCCGTTCCCGGGGGCATGTCCACCACCAGATAATCTATCTCGTCCCACCAGGTCTCGCCCAGCAGTTGCTTCAGTGCGCCGCTGGCCATCGGTCCGCGCCATGCCAACGCCTTGTTGGCATCGACAAAGAAGCCCACTGACATCAGCTTGACGCCGTACTTCTCAATGGGGAGCATATAGGTCTTCTCTCCTACACGGTGTCCGTAGATTTCCTCGCCTTCCACGCCCAGCATAATGGGGATGGAGGGACCATAGATATCGGCGTCCACTAGGCCCACTTTGGCGCCGGTCTTGGCCAGTGCGATGGCCAGATTCACCGCCACCGTGCTTTTGCCCACGCCGCCTTTGCCCGAGGCCACCACAATAGTGTTGTGGATATTCTTGAAGGCCTCTTTGAACTCCTCCTTGGGGTCGGGCTGGGGCTTGCTGGTGAGGTTTATCTCCACCTCGGCTTCGCGGTCCACCAATTCGTGGATGGCGGCAATGCAGTCGTCGCTCATCTTCTTTTTCATCGGACAGGCGGGCGTGGTCAGCACCAGGTCGAAACTCACCTTCTTTCCCTCCACCTTGATGTTCTCAATCATGCCCAATTCAGTCAGGCTGCGACCCAGGTCGGGGTCGTTCACATGGCCCAGGGCCATCTCTATCTGTGTAGTTGTTATCATTGTCCCAATACTTCTTTGAGTTTCTTTTCCAATTCAGGTCCCCGCAAATTGCGTGCCAGCACCTTGCCGTCGGGTCCCACCAGCACGGTGGCAGGTATCGAGTTGACCCCGTAGAGACGGCCGCCCGACGAGCTCCAGCCCCGCAGGTCGCTGACGTGGTTCTCCCACACCAGGCCGTCGGCGGCGATAGCGCGGAGCCAGGCCTCACGGCTGTTGTCGAGCGACACGCTGAAGATGTCGAAGCCTTTGTCACGGTATTGCTTGTAGAGGCGCACCACGTTAGGGTTCTCCGCCCGGCAGGGACGGCACCATGAGGCCCAGAAGTCAATCAGCACCACCTTGCCGCGCAAGTCCGACAGACGGCGGGTCTTGCCGTCACGGTCGGCCATCACAATGTCAGGTGCTTCCATACCCACCAGCACCGCTCCACGCACCTTCTCGTCAAGATGCAACACAAATTCGTTGTTCGGATAGGTGCCTATCAGCGCATCGCGCACCTGCTTGTAGAGCGGCGCATATTGCTCGAAAGCGGTCTCGAAATAGGTGACCAGGAAAGCGCTCATCAGCTGGTTGGGATGCGCGGCGATCAGCTGCTCCATGCCGTCGGCCAACGTAGCCTGCCGTTCGGGGATGCGGATGGCGTCGCTCATCAGCTGCGAGTAGTCGGCATAGAGCGCCATGTTCTGCGAACCCTTGACATTCGACACCTTGAGGAAGTTCAACTCGGGCTGGTATTCCACATCCATGCTCACCTTCTCCTTGGGCAGCAGTATCACATGCACCATTGGGCTCTGCGCCTGATTCAGCGTTAGCGCGAAGAACTGGGGGGTGCTCCCCTCGCGGTCCAGTTTGATACGCCCCTTGTTGTCGGGCGTCAGCGTGTCGGCCGGCACCAGGCGACCGCCCTGCGGCACACACAGCACCACCTTCATTCCTCCTGTCAGGCCACTCACTGTGGCCGTGAGGCTGCTCTTCTGCGCCACGGCAGCTGTCAGTGTCAGCATGGCGGCAATCAATGTCAGTGTTCTCTTCATAACTTCATGTTTAGGGTTTGGTTGAGGTCTTCGTCGACCGGCAGGTAGGCGGCGTGGAAGGCTTCGTTGCCGTAAAGCGCCAGCCCTATGTAGGCTTTGAGCATACTGCAAATCAAGGTGCGCTGTGCGTCGAGGCTGGCGGCGTCGCGCGCCACACCGGCACGTTCGCCTTCGGCCACCACCTCGGCCAGCATAGCAGGGCTCGTCTGGAAGCCGCGTCCGAACGCCTCGGCATTGGGATAGCGCATCAGCCATTCTCCTGCATGACGGCGCACGTTGGCGAAGGCAACTTTGTTGAGCAGCCCTTTGCCCGCGATGGCGTTGTAGTAGACAAACGACTGGTCCTTGCGGTAGGTCAGCAGCCGGTCGGGCACAATGCCACCGCCGCCGTAGACCACGCGGCCTCCCAGCGTGTGGTAGGGCGTGGAGTCGGCAATGTGCACCTTCGCCGAGTCGGCATACGACTCTCCTATCAATTGCTCGATGTATTCGCGATAGTATTTGTCGGTGCCCCCTGTATACGAACGCTGTATGCAACGTCCCGAGGGAGTGTAGTAACGCGCTGTGGTGAGCAGCACCGAGCTGCCGTCTTTCAACGTAAACTCCGTCTGCACCAGTCCCTTGCCAAAGGTACGGCGACCCACAATCAAAGCGCGGTCGTTGTCTTGCAACGCACCGGCCACCACCTCGCTGGCCGAGGCAGAGTTCTCGTCGACCATCACCACCACGGTGCCCTTGGTGAAGAGGCCTCCGCGGTGCGACTTGATATCGCTGCGACGGCTGTGGGCGCCCTGGGTGTAGACAATCGGGCTGCCGGCGGGCAACAACTCGCCAGCGATGCCTATGGCACTCGACAGCGAGCCGCCGCTGTTGCTGCGCAAATCAAAGATGAGTTTCCGCATTCCCCGGGCCTTGAGCCGCCTCAGCGCGTCGTGGAATTCGTCATAACTGGTACTGGAGAACGAGGTAAGGAAGATATAGCCCGTGGTGTCGTCGAGCATGGTGGCGCAGGCCACCGTCTGGTGCCCCACCACACCACGTCGTATGTTGAACGTCAGCGTCTCAGTATCGTTCTTCCCGCCTTTCTGCTTCAACCTCTCCACCCGCACCGTTACCTTGCTTCCGCGCGGTCCGCGCAGGCGTGCCACCACCGAGTCGGCTTCCATGCCCACACCGCTGACGGTATCGCCGTCGACGGTGACAATCAGGTCGCCCGGCAGCAATCCCGAACCAGCCGACGGACCGCCGGCAAGCACCTGTCCCACGAAAGTGGTGTCGCCCTCGCGGTGCAACACGATGCCCACACCCTCAAACGAGCCGCGCATCATCTCGTCGGTGCGCTCGGTCTCGCGGGCCGAAAGATAGGTGCTGTGGGGGTCCAGCTCGGCAAGCATCACAGACAACAACCTGTCGCTCAGCGAGTCGGGGTCGATAGCATCGACATACTCACTCTCGATCAAGCCGGTCACCTCGCCAATCTTGTCCTCTTGCGACGATGCCCTCCGGAGTGCCGGATTAGAGGCCACCATGACCCCAATCAGCACCCCTAACACCATGGCTACGAGTACTAAAACGAACGAGCCCGACTGTCTTGCCTTGTCCGGATTCATACCCTCATTAACGAAACGAAAACGATATTATTATACATAGAAACAATTTTTGGCCGCCGTGCGGGAGACACCCCCTCCCCACCCTCCTCGCCTCCCCTTCGCAACTCGACCCAAAAAGAGCGGAGGGGGACCGGAGCGGGACCGGAGGGGGACCGGAGGGGGACCGGAGGGGAAGCGGGCCTATAGACTGCTATCGGAGGGCCGCGTCGATGACCTCGGCATGGTCGAACGCCAGGGGTGGTAAATCGGCCAAAGACCACCAGCGCACCTCGGCGGCATCGTCACCGGCGGTGGCGGTGACGGGGGCATCGAGGTGGACGGCATAGGCGACGGTGACGGTGCGGCCGCGAGGGTCGCGGCCGGGGGCGCTGAAGACACCCACCAGCCGCAGATTGTCGAGGCCTACAACAAGGCCGGTCTCTTCATTCAGTTCACGCACAGCGCATTGCTCGATAGTCTCGTCCATCTCCATGAAGCCGCCCGGCAAGGCCCAGCAGCCGCGGAAGGGGTCGTTGCCGCGGCGCACCAAAAGCACCTCCGCCCGAGGACTTACGACCACACAGTCGGCCGTGAGCATCGGGCGGGGGTACTCGTATGTGTATTTAGTCTTCTTCATATATCAGCAGCTGGCCGTCGGCCCAGATGAAGAGCAGGGGGTCTTTGTCGTGCTTCTTGCTGATCCAGCAGCCGCCGTTCTCGGCGTCGATGACCATATTGCAGTATTTGCGGTTGATTTTCTGCTCGGCCAGCAGGTGGTCGTCTTTGTCGTAGACCTGCAGGTAGGTGCTGCCGCCGTCACGGACGATGGCGTACATGATGTCGCCGCTGATGCCGTAGGTGACCATGTCGACCTTGTAGGTATCCTGGACGTACTGGCGCACCACAACTACGTCGGTGACATGGTAGTCATACCAGTAGCTGTTGCAGTAGTGCCAGAAGCCGGGCCAGTACCAGGGACGCGGGGGCAGCGGAGCCCAGTAGACGGGGTGGCAGTGGACCATGCGATGGTGCCAGGGGTGGTGGAAGTAGGGGGCGGGGCGGATGGGGCGGACCGCCGGGGGCACATAGCCTCCAGGACGACCGGCGCGGGCATAGTGGTCACCAGGGCCGGGGGTAGCACCACGGGGGGCTACACCTGCGTTGCGAGGGCTGCCGGGGGCGACTTCACGCTGGGGGGCTGCACCGGCACGGGGACCGACGGCGGCACGGCTGGGGGCACCAGTACCTACGCGGGAAGCACCGGGATTGCCATTGCGCGAGCCTGCGCTGACGGCGCCGCTACGAGGAGCCGTGGTGCCGGCCTGACGGACGCTGCGCACATTCGGCGCCTGACGCGTGGTGGGGGCACCTTCGCTACGCACACCGCGTTCACCGCTGCGCACTCCGGCAGAGGCCGGACGGCTGGGAGACGAGCTGCGGTAGCTGCGGCTCGGGGCAGAGCTGCTCGACGAGCGGCTGGGAGCGCTATAGTTGCGGCTCGAACTGCTCGACGACGAGCGGCTGGGGGCACTGTAGCTGCGGCTGGAACTGCTCGATGACGATGAGCGACTCGGGGCGCTGTAGCTACTGGAGCCCCGCGAACTGCTGGTGCTGTGGCTTCCGCCGCCGCGCGAACCAGCGTTGCGCTGAGCCAGGGCTGGTGAGGCACAGAGGGCCAGGGCGGCCATCACGAGGACAATTGCTTTCGAGGTTTTCATATTGTTACTCCTTTCTTTATTTGTTTGTTTCTTTTTCGTCGTTACTTTTGTGTTCTCACATTCTCCCGCTCTTTTTCTGATGCAAAAGTACAACCATTCTCCGAGGGAAATTCCGAAACCGTCCCCTATTTTTCCGCACGTCTTGCAACATGTTCATTTACAAACAAAATACCACTGGCTTACCGCTGTGGTATAGCGGTAAGCCAGTGGTTTAACAATAATAATTGAGGTTACTTCAAGCCAATCAACCGACGGAACAGCCGGGGGTGACCAGGTCGCTGGGGGTGAGAAGGACGAGGCGGCCATCTTTGTCTTCGGCGCTGAGTATCATGCCCTGGCTTTCGACGCCTTTGAGCTTGCGCGATGGGAAGTTGGCGATGAAGCAGACCTGCTTGCCGACAAGGACCTGCGGGTCGGGATAGTACTTGGCGATACCGCTGACGATGGTGCGTGTACCCATGCCATCCTCAATCTTGAACTGAAGCAGTTTGTCGGCCTTGGGGACCTTCTGGCATTCAAGGATGGTGCCCACGCGGATGTCCATCTTACCGAAGTCGTCGATGGTCACCGCAGCCTTCACCTCGGCGGGCTTCCAGGCGTTGAGCTCGTTTTGCACCTTGGTGGCCTGTAACTTGTCGACCTGGGCCTGGATGGTCTCGTCGCTGATTTGCTCGAAGAGCAACTCGGGAGTGCCGATAGTGTGGCCTTCCATGAGGAGATCGGCATGTCCGGCGTCCTGCCAGCCCTTGGCGGGAAGGTTGAGCATGAGGTGCAGCTTGTCGGCCGTGAAGGGCAGGAAGGGAGCACAGAGGACTGCCAGATTGGCGCAGATCTGTAGCGAGAGGTTCATCACCGTGGCGGTGCGCTCGGGGTCAGTCTTGATGAGCTTCCAGGGCTCGGTATCGGTGAGGTACTTGTTGCCCATACGGGCAAGATTCATCATCTCGGCGAGCGCCTCGCGGAAGCGATAGGTCTCGATACTGCGGCCTATGCGCTCGGGGAAAGTAGCCATCTCTTTGACCACCTCCTGTTCAGCCTCTCCAAGAGGTCCACAGGCAGGCACTTTGCCGCCATAGAACTTATGCGTCAGCACCAGCGTGCGATTGACAAAGTTGCCGAGGATGGCAACCAACTCGCTGTTGTTCTTGAGCTGGAAGTCCTTCCATGTAAAGTCGTTATCCTTGGTCTCGGGGGCGTTGGAGCAGAGGGTGTAGCGTAGCACGTCCTGCTTGCCGGGGAACTCCTTCAGGTACTCATGCAGCCACACGGCCCAGTTGCGCGAGGTGCTGATCTTGTCGCCCTCAAGGTTGAGAAACTCGTTGGCAGGCACATTGGCGGGCAGGATATAGCTGCCGTCAGCGTGGAGCATCGAGGGGAAGATGATGCAATGGAAGACGATATTGTCCTTGCCGATGAAGTGCACCAACTTGGTGTCCTGGTCTTTCCACCACTTCTCCCAGTCGTCGCCCTTGAGCTGCTTGGTGAAGCTGATGTATCCAATGGGAGCGTCGAACCAAACATAGAGCACCTTGCCGTCGGCACCCTCAATGGGCACCTTCACACCCCAGTCAAGGTCGCGCGTGACGGCGCGGGGCTGCAAACCGGCGTCGATCCACGACTTGCACTGACCATAGACATTGGTCTTCCAGTCGCCCTTGTGACTCTCGAGTATCCACTCACGCAGCCACGGCTCGTCTTGGTCAAGGGGGAGGAACCAGTGCTTGGTCTCCTTGAGGACGGGCATCGAGCCGCTGAGGGCGCTCTTGGGATTGATGAGGTCGGTGGCATTGAGCGAGGTACCACAGGCTTCGCACTGGTCGCCATAGGCGCGCTCGTTGCCGCAGTGGGGGCAGGTGCCAGTAATGTAGCGGTCAGCCAGGAAGCAGCCCGCCTCCTCGTCGTAGTACTGCATGGACACCTTCTCGACAAACTTGCCCTCGTCGTAGAGCTTTTTGAAATAGGCCGCTGCGGTCTCGTGGTGTTCCTTGCTGGAGGTGCGGCTGTAGATGTCGAACGAGATGCCCAGCTCGGCAAAACTATCCTTGATTATCTTGTGATAGCGGTCGACGATGTCCTGCGGCATGCAGCCCTCTTTGCGGGCTTTGATGGTGATAGGCACGCCATGTTCGTCGCTTCCGCCGATGAACATCACCTGCTCTCCCTGGGCGCGCAGGTAGCGCACATAGACGTCGGCAGGCACATACACCCCCGCCAGGTGACCAATATGCACCGGGCCATTGGCGTAGGGCAGTGCCGAGGTGACTGTATAGCGTTTGTAGCGATGGTCTTTCTCGGTGTATGTCATTCTGTTATTGCTGATAAGTGTATGTCTTGACGCTGCCCTCCTGGTTCGTGACACTTACAGGGTAGCCGTCGGTATTGTACTGGTAGCTATAGCTGCTGCTGTTGCCGGCCATGGGGTAATCCGTGTGGTATACCTGCATCGGCGTGGTAGTAATAGCGATGAGGACATCGAGGGAAGCACCTGTGGAATGCACCTCGCTGGCAGCATTGTTTGCCGTGAGAGCCGAGAGGTCGAGGGTGAGGCTCATGTCGTCGGGAATCAGGCGGCCCAAATTGTGGCGGAACGGGTTGACGTGGTTGTCGTAGGTATAGGCTGCCGTGTCAGCCAGCGACACGCGGAGATACACCTTCTTGTCGGGTGCATAGGTAACCATCTGCTGAATGATTGTGCCATAGGAGCCGAAGATGCTGTAGTCGTCAATCATCGAGCCAATCTGTCCCAACGTGGTCTCCAGGCGGGCCTTGATGTTGAGGATGGCGGTGCCGACATTGTCGCCAGTCCAGGTGAACCGCACCGAGGCGCTGGTGCTGTCCATGCCGTTGATGAGCCCGTTGCCGGTACTATCACCGATAAATTGGCCGATGACGCCGTTGAAGACGTCCACCAGCAGGTCGTCCTCGAGTTCAAGGGTAGCGCCGCTGACTTTGTTGGCGCTGTTGTGCGACACCTGCGCAGCCACTATTTCATCTGCGCCGCTCATAACGCTCAAGGCGGAGATGTATTCGCCGCTGTAGGTAACGCCCATGTCGCCGCTCATAGCGCCGTTGGCATTGAGGGTGACGCTGCTGATGCGGCCGTCGCTGCTATAGGTGTAGTGCATTTTCTCCGTGCTGGACGACGCGTCGGTCACCGACACCAGCTGTCCGTCTTCGTTCCAAGTCCATTGCTCCGAGGGGGCGCCATCAACACTGATGGCCACAATGCGGGCGCCAGGGTTGTAGACACCTTCCTGTCCTGCTCCCTGCGGGGTGGGCGTAGGTGTCGGAGTGGGCGTTGGGGTAGCGGGCGTTTCACGGTTGCCAGACAGTACCTCGGGGTCTTCTTCCTTGTTGCAGGCCGTCATACCTAACATGGCCAGCGCGCACAGAGCTACGAGTGCTTTCTTCATACTCTTCTATTGTTTTAGGGGTTATTGTTCGGTCTTGGCTTCCGTCTCCTCGGGCTTCTCCTCCTCGAAGGACACCTTGCCCGAAGCCAGCAGAATGTTGTACCACGAGAAGAGCTTCTTCACATCCGAGGCATGCACGCGCTCGCGGTCGTAGTCGGGCAGCGCCTTCTCCAGCAGGGAGAACATCTCCTTGCTGTCGGCCTTCTTGGGCTCAAAGGAGGTCGGCTTGCCCTCGAGCACCTTGTGGATGGCAATCATCACCTCGTCGAGAGGGCGCTCATCGTTATCGGTAAATATGCGTATCTCGCCAAGCGACGAAATGCGGTCGTTCTTGAAGACGGGGTACTTCTGTCCTGTCACGAGGTTCATCACCACGGCGCCGCCTTTGGTTTGCGACACCAGTTCACTCAAATCCGGCTTGCCGGCAATGACCAAGATGTTTGTTAAATCCATTGTTGTAGAATTAGTGTTTGTCGTTAATGAGAAAATTAACGCGCAATAAATACAAATATTGTGTATATATCTCTTTTTTTACCCCTCGCCATATGTCTGCGACAAAAAAAAGAGGTTGCCGTCTATGCCGGCAACCTCTCAGTCTGTGCTTTCCTCACATTACTCGACAGCGTCTTTAACCGCTTCAACGACCTCTTTTATTACATCGTTCGGGTTAATTGCGGGCAGTGCAAAGTTCTCGGCACTATCAATTGTCCAGCCTTTGTCAATATAATAGGTCAACTTAATATCCACCTTGGCAGGGATACCATCAATGATATGACCCATCAGAATATGTGCCTGCGGAGTAACTTTGTTCGACTTAAGGATGACTTCGCAGCGGGCACCCAGAGTGCCATCCTCCTTCTTGAAGGTCTGTATGTTGCGAGCCTTGACCGCGTCAACCTGATAGGCAAAGATGGTAACCGTACCTCTGCGTTCAAGCTCATGGGCTGCCTTATAGGCCTCTTCCGTTGCAGGATCAATCGACTTGCAAATAGGATATTTCACTTTCTTGGGAGTCTCCTTTTTAGTAACAGCGGGTTCGGTGACATCTTTTCTCTCGGCACACTTGATGTCTTTACGCTCATGCGGAGCTTCTGGCACCTTGGGAGATTCCATAGCAGGCCATGCCTCATTGCTCTGCATAGTATCTTCACTCGTTTCTTTATACAGCGGGAAAGCCAAATCCTTGTCCCCAGCCGGTACCGGCTTAGCGTCAACAATCATGGATTTGTATTTGGACTTAACCTGTACATTCACCATATAGTGCTCCTCAAGGTCATAGTAAATCACTGTATCATTTCCCATCACCTTCTGAACATTCACCTTTTCACCAGTATTCTCGCAGTAATAGTCTATGTATTTAGTTACTGTGTACCTGATGTCGGTGCACTTGTTAAACCATGCAAAGCGCTCCACTTTGTAGTCGATAACACCGGCGTGAGCCAGTTTCTGCAGCACCAAACGTGCATTCTCATCGTTCTGCTCGTAGTAACCCGTGTCGAAGGAGGTGTACTGCTTATTCAAGCACAACTCCGTAGCCTTTTCATTGAAAAGCTTGGTGACCATCTTCGAACTGATCTTGGGCTCGGTGCTACATTTGCATCCGCAAGATGCCAGCAATACCGAAACAGCCATCGCGGCCAACAAATAGTAACTCTTTTTCATATTGTATTGTTGTTTGTTGTTTCAGGTTCATTTACTAACTGATACAACGGTGAGCCGGAAATGAGCCGCTGATCATTTTTTTCGTTGTGCAAAATTAAACAATATTTTTGAATTCTCCAAATAATTTTCTCACCAGCACATCTACACAAGAGTATATACAACTATCACACATTCCCTTATACCGTTTTGTGATAGCGCAGCAATCCCTCCGTTGGATCGGCCACGACGGTACCCACCTGCAGGCCATCGTCTTCAAAATAACGTCTCAACGTAGGTTCAATGGCTTTCGCATAACCCCCTACAACGTGAAGCGTACCTTCCCAATACCGTGCCCGCCGACGAAGCGGCAGCAAGGGGTCGAAGTACCAGTCGCAAAGCGTTTCCCAAATCACACCGCCACAATACTCCTCCTCTTGGTGCTGCACTGCAAAAGGAGCCAACGAGGCAAGGAAACGGTTAGGGTGAGGCTGATGGTAGACGGCATCCATCAACTTGGCGTCCGAAAGGTGGTAAGTTTCATGGAACATGCGCCTTAACGCTGCCGGCATACGGTGTGTAAGGTAGTCATTCAACAAGACACGCCCCACATGATTGGCCGAGCCTTTGTCGCCCAAGACATAACCGGTGCTTGTCGGCTGACATTTGATGCGCTCGCCGTCGTAGTAGCAGGCGTTGCTGCCAGTGCCTAGGATGCCAACGAGACTAGCCTTGTCTCCGCATACGGCGCGGCAGGCACCCAGCATGTCGGTCTCCACCTGCACGTCGTCGACTCCGAATGCCTCTGAGAGTATGATCTTTACCCGCTCCCGCTGCACCTTGCTTCCACATCCTGCCCCATAAAAGAGCACCTGCTGTAGAGATGTGCTATGGCACGTCTCCAGCACCTTCTTACAGGCAGCAAGGAATTGCTCGTCGGTGGTGAAATGGGGATTGAGTCCTTCGGTAACTATCTTGTTACCAGACTCTACATCCACCCACGAAGTCTTGGTGCTCCGCTGTCGGCAACAAGAATCATATTATTCCTATAATCTCATTGATATCCTTGATACCATGACGGTTGCAGTAGTCCTCCAGGCCGTCGACAATTTTCATGGTGACGGCGGGGTCGATGAAGTTGGCCGTGCCCACCTGGATGGCCTTGGCACCCACCATGAGGAACTCCAACGCGTCGGCCGCCGAGGCGATGCCGCCGAGACCGATGACGGGAATCTGCACTGCATGAGCCACTTGCCACACCATCCTCACCGCCACAGGCTTCACGGCCGGGCCGCTCAAGCCGCCAGTGATGGTACTCAGGTAAGGACGACGCTTCTCCACATCCACGGCCATGCCGAGCATGGTATTGATAAGGCTCACGCTGTCGGCGCCGGCAGCCTCAACCGCCTTGGCAATGTCCACCACACTGGTCACATTGGGGGTCAACTTCACTATCAGCGTCTTATGGTATACTTTGCGCACCTCACTCACCACCTGTGCCGCCATCTCGGGATTGGTACCGAAGCCCATACCGCCCTTCTTGACGTTGGGGCACGAGATGTTCAGCTCGATGGCTGGAATCTTCTCCAGTTCGTCAATCTGCGACGCCACATCGCAGTATTCCTCGATGCTCGAGCCGCTGACGTTGACGATGATATTGGTGTCTAAGTGTTTGATTCTATGATACACTTCCTTGCAGAACTTCTCCACGCCGCCATTTTGAAGACCCACGGCGTTAAGCATTCCCGAGGGGGTCTCGGCCATACGGGGATAGGGGTTGCCCTCGCGGTGGCTTCCGGTGGTGCCCTTGACGATGAAGCCGCCCAGACGTTCCAGGTCGACAAAGTCGGCGAACTCCTCGCCGTAGCCGAAGGTGCCGCTGGCGGTCATCACCGGATTCTTCAACTGCAGATTATGTATCTTGACGTTTAGCATTGGTACCATTTTTTCATTGTGGAAATATCAAATACAGGACCTTCTTTGCACACACAACGGTGTCCCTGGTCGGTGTCGGTCACGCAGCAGAGGCAGGCGCCCACGCCACAGGCCATCATATTCTCCAAACTCACCTCGCAGCGGATGCCGCGCTCCGCGGCGCTGCGTGCCACGGCCTTCATCATCGGCGTGGGGCCGCAGGTGTATATCATGTCGTAGGTCTTGGCAAAAGCGGGGTGCACCACCACCAGTCCCTTGTGACCCAGCGAACCGTCGTCGGTGGCAATGCATAGTTCTCCATAGGGGGCAAATTCATCCCGCACAGGTATCAGCGCCGACGTGCGTCCACCAAGTAGCACGGTGCACTGCACCTCTTTTGCTTTCAGGCATTTGGCAAGGCACAAGAGCGGTGCTATGCCCGCTCCGCCTCCCACCAGCAAGGCGGAAGTCCGGGGAGTGAGATCGGTAGTGAACCCATGTCCAAGGGGGTATACGAGGTTTAGGCGGTCGCCCTCCTTGAGTTCTGCCAACCGGCGGGTGCCGTGGCCGACAATCTGGACGAGCAGGCTCAGTGTTCCCCGCGCCGCGTCGACATCGTGCACCGAAATCGGACGCCGCAGCATCACCTCGCGGCTGCCTTCGACAAGCACCTCGACAAACTGCCCAGGCGCCACAGGCAGCATCTGCCCGCCATGCTCAATCACCAGCCGGAAGTACTGGTCGCCAAGCTGCTGTCTCCCGATAATAGTGAAATCATGTATCTCTTTCATCTACGAAACGGTTTTGTATCACACTGCAAAAGTACGAAAAAAAACCGTTTCGAGGTGAAAAAAGACGTAATTATGGCACAAAAAGCTGATTTCCACGCACCATGCACCTACCATCACCGTATCAACACCGACCGGCGTCGGGGGTGATACGGCGGTGGTATATCGATGGTACGGTGTTGATACGGTGTTGGTCAGGACAAGAAATTGATTACAAAGCACTTATAGTGCACCGTACACCGAAATTCAACACTCTGGTTTCCAGCGCAGTAAGAAATACAGTTCAGGACTGGGCGGCAGGCTTCAGACCCACCTTGGCGACGAGGCGGCGGAAGAAGCGACGCCAGGCAGCGGAGTCGAAGAAGGAGGAGTCGGAGGTAGCCTGGAAGGTGAAGAACAGCCCAATGGGGAGCATGACGAGCGACGAAATCCACATGCCTTCGGGACCCATGGCCGATTCGCGCACGGCCTTCTCGGCGATCATGCCGACAACATAATAGAGCACGAAGAAGGCCACCGAAGCCACCAGCGGCACTCCGAGGCCGCCCTTGCGGACGATGCTGCCGAAGGGGGCGCCGATGAGAAAGAGGAGCAGGCAGGCCACCGAGAGGGTGAACTTGCGCTGTTTCTCAATTTCGTGGCGGTTGATGTATTCGATGTCGCCGCGTATCATATCCTCGTAGTTGCGGACGTCGATGCCGGCTGTGGTGGCCACATACTGGGCACGGCTCTTCATTCTGTTGCGTTGCAGCGGGTCGTCAACCCGGCTGTAGAGGTCGTTGACACTGACAGGCTTGGGTGCGTGGGCGATGGCCGTGTCAGAGGTGTAGGCACGCCAGAGACGGAGGGGCTCGACAAGGTCGCGCCGAATGTCGTCGTAGCGGCCCTGCAGGTTGCCCGTGAGGGCTTCCACCGACTCGTTCAGCTGGTGCACATTCATCATCTGGTAGCTGCCTTTGAAGAGGTCCTCGCCGCTCTTGGAGTAGGCAAAAGAGGAGATGTCGAAGGCAATGGTCTGACGCTCAAAGGCTACGGTGGTAAGTGGACGCTTGTGGTAGTTCTCGCCGTTAGTGGGCTCGGTGTAGGAGTAGCCGGTGTCGAGGGTGAAGAGGAGGTAGCGGTTGTCGAGGGTGGTCTGCATGACGCCGCTGCGAGCCACGATGACGTTGGTCTCGGCGATGCCCCTGGAGTGGTCATAGATGATGATGTCGTGCAGGGTGTTACCGTCCTGGGCCTTGGCACCGATACGGATGACATAGCCCTCGATGTCCTGATAGTACTCGCCCGTGCGTATGTTGACGGCGGGCTTCTTGCGAGTGACGTCGTAGAGGGTCATGCGGTAGCGCAGCATAGCCTCGGGCATGACGTTGTTGGCGAAGTAGAAGGCCACGCCGGTGAGCATGAGCACGACGACAGCCATGGGCATCATGACGCGGGTAATGGAGATGCCGCCAGCCTTCATGGCCACGAGCTCGTATTTCTCGCCGAAGTTGCCCATGGTCATGATGGAGGCAAAAAGGACGGCGATGGGGAGGGCCATGGGGACGAAGGTGGCCGAGGCATAGAGCAGCAACTCGGCGATGACGTTGAAAGCAAGGCCTTTGCCGACCATGTCATCGATATACTTCCAGACGAACTGCATCAGCAACACGAACACCGCGATGGTGAAGGTGAGCACGAGCGGTCCGATGAAGGAGCGGAGGATGAGACGGTCGAGCTTTTTCATAGTGGGTTACATTAGTCCTATGGCGCGTAGCAGGTCGTTGCCGTTGGCCACGATGAGCAGTGCGAAGAGCAGTGCCATGCCCACGTTCTGGGCGATGGTGAGGAATTTTTCAGATGGAGTACGACCGGAAATCATCTCCCAAAGGGTGAAGACGATATGACCGCCGTCAAGACCTGGGATGGGAATGATGTTCATGAAGGCCAGGATAAGCGCCAGCAGGGCTGTGATGTTCCAGAAGGAGTGCCAATCCCAGTAATTGGGGAAGATGCTGGCCATGGTGCCGAAGCCGCCGAGGCTCTGCACGCCACCGGGCGAGAAGAGCATCTTGAGCGACGAGACATAGTCGGTGAGGGTCTTCCAGCCGTGGGCTATGCCGGCGGGAATAGCCTGGAAGAAATTGTAGTCGATATGGTTGACCACAAAGAGCTTGGAGATGTCGCTCTCGAGTTGCACGCCGAGTTTGCCGTCGCTTCCGAGCGGGACAATGACGCTGTCGAGGCGGCCCTGACGGTAGAAGCCGACGCTGATGGTGTCGCCCGCATGGGCGGCGAGGGCGGGTGAGATTTCGCTGAAGGCCGCCATCGGCACCCCGGCGATGCTGACCACGCTGTCGCCCTGCTGCATGCCGGCCTTCTTGGCCTCAGAGCCCGCTATGAAGTCCTTGACAACAAAGGGCATGCGCGGCACCATGAGCGACTTGACACGTTCGCGGTTGGCGCGCTCGGTCAAGTGTCCACTCATCGGGATGTCCACCAGCGAATCGCCGCGCATGACGGTGACGGTGCGGGGATTGTCGAGCACAAGGGCCATGGTGGCCTCGGCAAAGTCGTACTGCTCGCGGCCATCGATGGCGTAGATGATGTCGCCTGTCTGGAAGCCCTCGTCAAGCATCACTTGATGATAGTCGTAGCCAAGGGTGGCGTTGCGCAGCGGCAGTTCATCGGAGCCCCAGCGGGCAAATATCATGCCGAAGATGAGCAGCGCCGAGAGGAAGTTGACCAGCACGCCGCCGCTGATGATGCAGAGGCGCTGCCAGGCCGGTTTGGTGCGGTATTCCCAAGGCTGGGGCTCAGCCTCCAAGTCGCCGGCATCCTTGGTCTCGTCAATCATGCCCGCAATGTCGCAGTAGCCGCCGAGGGGAATCCAGCCGAGACCCCACAGGGTGTTGTCCTGATCCTCGGGGGCCAGGTTTTTCTCGTCCCACGAGTCGGGAGTCTTGGCGTTAAAGAAGAGGAAGTGCCACTTGCCGCCAAACTTCTTGGCCTTCAGGATGGAGAATTTCCAATTAAAAAAGATATAGTACCTGCGTACGCGCGTGTGGAACAGTTTGGCGAACAGCAGGTGGCCGAGTTCATGGGTGGCCACGAGGAGGGTGAGGCTGATTATCAGCGCGAGCCATTTCATTGTTGACGGACGGTTTTATCGGTTTGGAACAGGTCTTCGAGGGTCGGATTGGGTATGAACGCTGCCGACTCCATGGAGTGCTCCACAAAGTCGGCGATGTCGAGGAAGCCAATGCTTCCGTCGATGAAGCGCTGCACAGCCACCTCGTTGGCGGCATTCATAATGCAGGGCATGTTGCCTCCGCAGGCGATGGCGCGGTAGGCCAGGTCAAGGCAGCGGAATGTCTTGCGGTCGGGCTGCTCGAAAGTGAGGCTGGCGTAGTGGTGGAAGTCCAGACGCGGCAGATGGCTCTCGACGCGGTCGGGGAAGGTGAAGGCATACTGGATGGGGGTTTCCATGGTAGGGACGCCAAGCTGCGCCTTTATGCTTCCGTCACGGAACTGCACCATTGAATGCACCACCGACTGCGGATGCACCAGCACCTCGATGTTCTCGGCAGGCACTCCGAAGAGCCATTTGGCCTCGATGACCTCAAGGCCTTTGTTCATAAGGGTGGCGCTGTCGATGGTCACCTTGCGGCCCATGCTCCAGTTGGGATGATTGAGGGTCTGTGCAAGGGTGACTTGCGCCAGTTCCTCCCGGGAACGCCCGCGGAACGGACCGCCACTGGCGGTGAGCAGTATTTTGTCTACCTCGCTCCCCTCGCCTACCAGGCACTGGAAGATGGCGGAATGCTCGCTGTCGACCGGCAGTATCGGTGCACGGTGGCGCTGGGCGGCGGCGGTGACAATGCTGCCAGCCACCACCATGGTCTCCTTGTTGGCCAGCGCTACCGGCTTGCCCTGTTCAAGGGCGCGGAGCGTGGGCTTGAGACCCGCGAAACCGACAATGGCGGCCAGCACCATATCGATGCTGTCCATCTCCATCAGGTCAACCATCGCACTTTCGCCGGCAAAGACCTTGACATCGGTGTGTGCCAAAGCATCGCGCAGCCGGGCATACTTGCTCTCGTCGGCGATAACCACCGCATTGGGATTGAACTCAAGCGCCTGCTCGGCCAGCAGGTCGGCATTGGTGCCTGCACACAGCACCTCGACGGAGAACAGGTCGCGGTGGCGTCTGACCACATTGAGGGCCTGTGTCCCTATCGACCCCGTCGAACCTAATATGGCTATACGTTTCAATGCTGTCGGTTAAAAGGGTATGTATTCTTCTGGATTGACCGGCATCCCGTTGACCCACACCTCCAGATGCAGATGGGGATCGGCGCCTGTACCGAGATAGGCGACAGGTTCGCCGGCACGCACCACATCGCCCTGGTGCTTCAGCAGCACACTGACATTGCGGTACACTGTGATGACATTGCCGGGATGCTGAAGTGCCAGGACGTGGCCCTCTTCAGCCGCGAAGCCTGCAAAGACCACCGTGCCGCTGTAAGCCGCATTCACCGGCTTATTGACGTTGCCTGCTATGTCGACACCGTAGTGGCGCTCGGTGGCGTTGAAACGTCTGACCACCTTGCCCTTCATCGGGGCGAAGAAGAGTTGCGTCACCGTAGACTGGACGGCACTGCCTGTAGTCGCGGGCGCCACCGAGGAGGATTTCACCTCGTAGCGGCTGTCCTCGCGCTCCACTTCGGCGCGCAACAGGCTATCCTCTACCGAGCGACGGTAGGCCTTGGCCACCTGCTCGAGGGAGGCTGTGCTGTCGGCCCTCACCGAGTCGAAGGCCGGTCCCACTGTATCGCCGCGCAGGATGGCCTGCATCGACGCCAGAAGCCACTCCTGGTCGTCCAGCAGGGTCTCCAGCGAGTCGAGGCGCCGCGCGTTGGCATAGGTCTGCTCCACCATCTCGGTGTCGGTGTATCCGGGGATATATTCGCGCAACGGCGTAAAGGCGATGAGCACGGTGGTGAGCACAATCAGCACAATGACTGTGATGCCCACGGTGACGAAGAGGTTGATGCCCGACAACTGGAAAGAGAACTTCTCCTTGAAAGTGTCGGTATCCATCACCACGAAGCGATGCTTATGCTTGATAACATCGCCCAGTGGCTTGTCCTTCATCTTTGCCCACCAATCCTTGAGACCCATAGTCTACAGAACGAAGAATGATGAATGATGAACCGATGCGGAAGCACGCTCACCATTCATCACTCCTCAATATATGCTTCTTGGTTAGAAGAATTTGTTTCGTTGGTCGACAATCTTGGCCTTCTCGCGGAGCACCTGCGAGACCGAGCGGCTCTTGTAGTACAGGGGCTGCTCCAGCTGAGCCTTGACGGCTTCGGTCGAGGTGGTGCGGGGTGCCTTGCTGTCAATCTGCACCAGGTAAACGCCCCAGGTACCCTTCACCGGACCCACCAGGCCTTCCTTCGAAGCGGCCACGGCGCCCTGCAATTTGGGCTCCATGCCGTAACGGCCGAAGCTGTTGTCGGCAAACGAGACGCTGTCGATGGTATCCACAGCCACTTTGAGGCTGACCGCTATCGAGTTAATGTCCTTGACGGCCTTCCGGGCTTCGTCGGCGCGGGCCATCAGCAGTTCGGCCTTCTTCTCGATGCGCACCTGCTGCTCAATCATCGGACGCACCTGCTCAAGGGTGGCATAGCCTTTCTTGAAAATGTCGCTCAGGGCCACCACAACAAACTGGCCGTCGCACTCGTACACCTGGTCGGCCACATCGCCCACCTTGGTGTCCTCGTTGTAGGCCCACTGCACGATACTGCGGCTGCCGGCAATGCCGACGATGCGGTCGGCCATCATGGTCACCTGCTGTGCATCGCGCACCTGCATGTTGCCCTCGCGGGCGGCATCCTCAAAGGCGGCAAGCGTACGGTTCTGGCTGGCAAAGCGGCTGGCCTCGGTATACTTGGCGCGGTTGGTGGCGCTCGAGGGGGTGATGGCGCGGGTAATCATAGCCACACGGTATTTCTTGGTGGCAGGGGTCTTGCCGGTGACTTTCACCACCAGCTGGCCGATGCCGCGCGGGTCGTCCATCACAAAGTAGCTGCCCTCGGCATTGGCGATGAGCTGCTCGTTGAGGAAGCCGTAGTTGCCGTCCAGCTGCCAGTCCATGTCGCCCATCTTCTCGGCCTTCTGCGGCTCGTCGCTATACTGTTCCACGGCCTGCTCCATGGTCATCTTGTTGCCCTTCAGCAGAGCAAGCACGCTGTCGGCCAACTGCTTCGACTGCTCGGCCGAGCGGGTGGCGCTGCTGCCGTAGCGCTGCGCATTCTCGTTGAGGATATAGACCACGCTGGCACGCAGCGAGTCGGGACGCACATCGGTCTTCACCACCTTGGCCATCATCCAGTTGCCGTCCACCATCCGCGGAGCAATCAGGGTGCCTGCGGCCGAGGCAGCCACGATGGAGTCGAAGGGGGCGCGGAAGGTCGAAGCCTTCACATAGGACGAGTCATAGCCACGGTCGGACACGGCGTTGACGAAGAAAGCCACCTCATTGTCGGGCGTGTTCTGGAAATCCTCCCAGGTCTTGTTGACTTCTTTCTCGATCTCAGCCAAGTCTTCAGCGGTGGGCACCACGGGGAAGGTGACAAACTTCAGGTCGCGCCACTCGTTGGTCACGACAAACTCGGCCTTATGCTCGTTGTAGTATTTCTCAAAGTCGGCGTCGGTCAGCTGCACCTCCTCGTCGGCCAGGTCGCGGTACATCTGCGCGGCCACACGCACATTGGCGGTACTGTTGCCGAACTCGGCCACCTTGGCGGCGATAGCTTCGGGCATATAGAAGCCCGCGGCGATAAGGGTGTTGTACTTCTGCTGCTCGCGCTCTAGACGGACGGCCTTCTCAAGCTCTATCCACTGCAGACGGCGGGTGGTGTCAATCTGGTCGAAATTCTCAATCCAGTAGGCCACCTGATTCTGGTCAAACTGGCCCGTCTTCGGGTCGGTGAACGACTGGCGGACATAGGGGTGGATGAATTTGCCGGTGTACATGTCCCTCATCTCGGCCGAGGTCACGCACAGACCCAGCTTCGAGGTCTGCTCCTCCATCAGGGTCTCCTCCACAAACTGCTCCCACACCGACTCACGGATTCGCACCTCCTCGTCGGCAGGCACCTGCGACGTCTGTTTCTGCATCCTGTAGTCCTGCTCACGTTCGGCCACCAGTTCGTTGAAGCGCTGCGACGTCATGGTTTCCTTGTTGACCTTGCCCATGTCGGGGATGTCACCCCCGTTCTTGGTCAGGTCGCCCACAATGAACGCCACAATGGCGATACCCACGATGGCCACGGCCCAACCGGAGTGTTTTCTGATACTTCCAATGATTCCCATTTTCTGTGTTGTTAGTTTATTTTTACTTTGTTTATTTTCTGTTTTTAAGCGTGCAAAAATACAAAGAAAAACGCGTATGGTAAAATTTTTTTTACCCATACGCATCCTACACTGTCATACATAGCATGTTGTCAACGACTTACGCAATCCTGATTTGCCCGTTCCTCAGGCGCTTCAGCATGGTTGGACGGCGGTTGGGCGCACCCTTCTCCGCGTTTTTTGCCTCTAAAAGTCAAAGCCGAACGGGAGCAGCGAGGCTACGTCGGGCACCACACGCACCCGTCCGCCGCCCAACTGGCAAATCACCCGCAGCGGATGCCCTTGACGGCGCTCGTACTCCAGCAGCACCTGACGGCAAGCACCGCATGGCGATGCCTCGCACAAACGTCCTTCAGCGTCACGTCCCACGACGGCAAGAGCCTCATAGTCACGCTGCTGCGGATACTGGGCCGAGGCGGCGAACACCGCCGTACGCTCGGCGCACAGACCCGACGGATAGGCGGCGTTCTCCTGGTTGCTGCCACACACCACACGCCCGTCGGCCAACCGCAGGGCGGCGCCCACACGGAAATGCGAATAGGGGGCATAGGCGCCCTCGGTGGCCTCCGCCGCGGCAGCGAGCAACTCGCGGTCCGCAGCCGGCAACGCTTCTATCGAATCAAACTCTTGATAACTTATTGTCAGTATCTTATCCATATCGTTGGCTTTTTCTCCTGTCTGCAAAGATACGCTTTTTTCCTAATTTCCAACACCAATCTTCCAATGCTCTCTCCCTCAGCATCCTAACAGGTTGTTCTACGGTCGTTTAACGCTCCTTCTACGCTCGTTTAACGGTAAAAAACCGTAGAAATACCGTAGAACGAGCGTAGAACGACCGTAGAACGAGCGGAGGGGAACCGGAGGGGAAGGGGAGCTGGCAGGGAGAAAAGTTTGGGGGCGGCACAATAAAAACGGCATCTTATAGTTATCAGTTTAAAATAACTCTTACACCATGGATATCAATACCCTAAACATCGACGAAAGTGCCAAGCTGAACGTCAAGGCTTGGCTCGAGGGCGAATACGACGACGCCACCAAGCAGGCTATCCGCGATATGGCGGCGAACCCCACCGAACTGAACGAGAGCTTCTACCGCCATCTGGAGTTCGGCACCGGCGGCCTGCGCGGCATCATGGGCGTGGGCACCAACCGCATGAACCGCTACACGGTGGCTATGGCCACCCAGGGCTTGGCCAACTATGTGAAGAAGGTCAACCCCAACGAGAAGGAGCTGCGGGCCTCGGTGTCACACGACAGCCGCAACCACAGCCGCGAGTTTGCCGAAATCACCGCAGCGGTGCTGGCCGCCAACGGCTTCAAGGTCTACCTGTTCGATGGCATGCGTCCCACGCCGGAGCTGAGCTTCGCCGTGCGCCACTTCAAGTGCCACACGGGTGTGATGCTGACCGCCAGCCACAACCCCAAGGAATACAACGGCTACAAGGCCTACTGGAGCGACGGCTGCCAGCTGACGGCGCCGCATGACACCGCCGTCATCGACGAGGTACTGAAGATCAAGAGCATGGGAGATGTAAAGATGACCGGCGGCGAGAAGAATATCCAAATCATCGGCGAAGATGTCGACAAGGTGTATCTGGCTCGCGTGGAGCAGAACAGCCTCAACCCCGAGCTTATCCGCAAGCACCACGATGTGAAGATTGTCTACACGCCGCTGCACGGCACGGGCATCACCCTTATCCCGCGCATGCTGAAACAGTTGGGTTTCACCAATGTCAATGTGGTCGAGGCGCAGGCCGTGCCCGACGGCAACTTCCCCACCACCCCCTCTCCCAATCCCGAAGAGAAGGCGGCGATGAGCATGGCCGTCGACTTGGCAAAGCAGATTGACGCCGACATCGTCTTCGCCAGTGACCCCGACGCCGACCGCGTGGGTGTGGCTGTGAAGCGGCCCGACGGCGAATGGATGCTGCTGAACGGCAACCAGACCATGAGCGTGCTGTTCTACTATATCGTCCGCCAGTGGCAGGAGAAGCAACTGCTCACCGGCAACGAGTTCATGGTGAAGACCATCGTCACGAGCGAACTGCCCGCCGACATCGCCACCCGCGCCGGCATCAAGATTTACGATGTGCTGACGGGCTTCAAGTTCATCGGCGCCAAGATACGCGAACTGGAGGGCATCGAGACCTTCATCGCGGGCGGCGAGGAGAGCTACGGCTACATGATTGGCGACTTTGTGCGCGACAAGGACGCCGTGGCGGCCTGCTCGATGATTGCCGAGATTGCCGCCTGGGCCTGCGAACAAGGCAAGACCTTCTTCGACGTGCTGGTCGACATCTACAAGCAGTACGGCTTCTACAAGGAAGGCCTGGTGAGCGTGGTGCGCAAGGGCAAGAGCGGTGCCGAAGAGATACAGCAGATGATGCGCGACTACCGCAGCAATCCCCCCGCCGAAATCGACGGCGAGAGAGTTATATGCATCAAGGACTACCAGGTGCTGGAGAGCAAGGACCTCGTGACCGGCAAGGTGACCAAGATTGACTTGCCGAAGAGCAACGTGCTGCAGTTCTTCACCGACAAGGGCAACAAGGTCACCGTTCGTCCCAGCGGCACCGAGCCGAAGATCAAGTTCTACTTCAGCGTCAAAGGCGAGCTGTGCTGCAAAGACTGTTTCGACAAGACCAACGACGCCCTCGACGCCAAGATCGAGGCCATCAAGAAGAGTATGAAGCTGGTGTAATTCACACTCCGGCAGAGTACGAAACAGGGGGCCGCGCCAGATGGCGCGGCCCCCTGTGGTTTATCGGGGCAGGGTCACTCCGAGTATGCTGGGATCTCGAGCAGGTGGTACACTTCGGTGAAGTACTGCGTGGCAGTGAGCTGCGGGTAGTTGAGCAACTGATTGATGGCGTCGGGATGGGCTGCACGAATCTTGACCATCTCGGCCTCTATCTTCTCCGCCAGCGGCAACTGCTCGTTGAGGCGGGTGTTAAGGGCCTTCTGCACAGCGGTACGGATGTGGGGCGCTGCCTCGGTGTAGTAGCTCAGCAGCACATTGTTGCGTTCGGCGCCCGTAGCCTGGGCCAGCCGCGAGGCATACTTGGCATAGATGGGACGCAGCTTGACGGCCATCTCGTCGTAGGCTTTGTCGGCCTTCTCGCCGGCGGCAGTCCACTTGTCAATCATAGGTTGGAGGGGTTCGAGCCACTGGCTGGCATCGACGGCCTGCCTGGCCAGGGCTGTCTCGGCACGGCCCGTGGCATAGTGTGCCTGCAGGTAGGCTTCCTGCTCCGCTTCACTCATGGTGGAGAGTTTTTCCAACTCCTCACGGCTGAGGCCGGTGGAGAGCTCGGCATAGCGGTAGGCAGCATCGGTGGCCTGGGCCGAGTCCATCGTGTTGTAGCGCAGCGCGGCACACTGCGATGCAAGGTCGAGCGCCTTGGCGGAGAACACCGACACCTTGCTTGTCATGAGCTTCAATGCATTCTCGTTCAGTTCGGCCTCTTTGTGTTTCACCAGCTGGTCGACCGAAGGCAGCTCGGGAAGCTGGCCCATGAGGCTGGCGTAGGTGGCTTCGGCGACAGGAGCCGATGGGGTCTCTTTCTCTTTAGGAAGACGTTTGTCGACCTCCTTTTCAATGGCGTCGGCGGCAGCGTCGCTGGCACGATCGACAGCCCTGTCCATCACCTTCTCGGCGGTCTTGGTGGCGGCTTTCTTGGCAGCCTTCTCCAGCAGTCCGCCAAGTTGCGCGTCGGCGGCAATGGGGAGCGCGAGGGCTGCAATGAGCAAAAGAATCACTTTTTTCATGACAATGGGGTATTTAGGGGTTATCATTTACATCATATACGATTATTTACCAGCGCCTTGCACCACACACGGAGGCTTGAGAGAACGGCTTACATGATGCAAAGGTACGCAAAAAAAGAATACAAGCAGGAAAAACTTTCCCCGCGGGGGCAATATTTACCCTCGAGGAGCCGTTATATGTCGGTGTAAACTAACAAGAAAGAGCGGGCAGAAGAATGGACCTTCCAAGCAAGATACTCGAACAGGCCGTTGAGCAGCTGGCCACACTGCCCGGCGTGGGCAAACGGACGGCATTGCGCTATGCGCTGCACTTGCTGAATGAGGACGAAGAGCGGGTGCGCGACTTCGCCGAGGCGATGGTGCACCTCAAGACCGGGCTGTACCGCTGCCGCCACTGCCGCAACATCAGCGACACCGATGTGTGTCCCATCTGCGCCAGCGACAAGCGCCAGCGGGGCATCGTCTGCGTGGTGGAGAACATACAGGACGTGATGGCCATAGAGAACACCCAGCAGTATCGTGGTCTTTACCATGTGCTGGGAGGCGTCATCTCACCCATCGACGGTGTGGGGGTGCACGACCTGGAGATTGCCAGCCTGCTGCGCCGCGTGGAGACCGGCGACCCGGCACCCGTGGAAGAGGTCATCCTGGCGCTGCCTACCACCATGGAGGGCGACACAACAAACTATTACATCAACCGGCAGCTGCAGCCGCTGGGGGTGAAGGTGACGACGCTGGCGCGCGGCGTGGCCGTGGGCGACAGCCTGGAATACGCCGACGAGATCACCCTCGGACGCAGCATCACGGGACGAATACCCTTTGAAGGATGAAGAAAATACTGCTACCGCTTATCTTACTGCTGACAGTGGCCACTGCATGCGGTAATACTTCGTGCAATACCGAGGCCAACGGATATGTCGAAATCGACAACGACACTGTGATGGACCTCGATGCCGACATCGGTGAGATGCTGCTCGTGGGCTTCCGTGGGACAACGCTGGACTCCACCAACCATATCTGGCGCGACTTGACACACTTCCGTGTGGGCAGCGTCATACTGTTCGACTACGATGCTGCCACAGGCCGCCGCGGCCGCAACATAGCCAGCGCGCAGCAGGTGAAGGAGCTTTGTCTACAGCTGCACAGCATCTCTCCCACCCTCCTTATCGGCATTGACCAAGAAGGTGGCCGTGTGAGCCGCCTCAGTCCCCGCTATGGATTCACCGCGGTAGCCTCTGCCCAGGCTAGTGCCACCGCCGGGGATGACAGCGTGCGCCAATGCGCCCGGCTGACGGCACAGATGCTGCATGAGGCGGGTATCAGCCTCAACTTCGCCCCGGTGGCCGACGTAGACGTCAATCCCGCATGCCCAGTCATCGGCGGCATGGGGCGCAGTTTCTCGGCCGATCCAGCCCGCGTGACGGCCTGCTGCAGCATCTGGATTGACGAACAGCAACGCAAAGGCGTGGCCAGTTGTCTCAAGCACTTCCCCGGTCATGGCAGCGCCACAGGCGACACCCATAAAGGACTCGTTGACGTCAGCAACACCTGGCAGTGCGCCGAACTTATCCCCTACAAAGAGCTCATCAATGATGCCCCGATGGTGATGACTGCCCATGTCGTCAACCGCCAGATGGACCCCAAAGGGCTGCCGGCATCGCTTTCGCCTGCCATCACAGCCTACCTGCGCGACACACTGGGTTTTGCCGGCATCATCGTTACCGACGACCTCGCCATGGGTGCCATCGTAGAACACTATAGTTTCGAGCACGCCATCGAGATGGCAGTCACCGCCGGAGCCGACCTGCTCTGCCTCAGCAACAACGGCGGCACCTACGATACCGAACAGGTACCCCGTGCCGTGCGGACAATCAAGAATATGGTGGCCAACGGCACCGTCAGCGCAGAACGAATTCATGAAAGCGCCAAGCGCATCCGCGCCTTGAAAGCCGCCTTGAAGTAAGCGCTACAAGCCAAACATAAAGAAAGCCGAGACCATCACTGGCCTCGGCTTTCTGTTTTCGTTGCCGTAAGACTAGAGGAAGGCTTTGTACAGCTTGGTGAGCTGCTTCTTCATATCCGCGCCGTCCAGCGGGTTGAATTTGTAGCTGCGGGGAGCAGTACCAAACCACACCACTTTGCCCGTCTGGGCGTCGAAAATCACCGAAAACAGACCGTTGAGATAAGCCTCGGTGTCGTCCGAGATTTCTATGTGGTTATTGATGAGCGCATCCGCAATCTTTATACCCGTCTCTATAGCTTTCTCGATATTATACTGGCGTGCATTTTTCACATATCCTATGTCGGAAAGAAGCATGCCGTAGCGGCATCCGCTGCCCTTGACTGCCTCGAGGAGGTCGGAGGGGATAGTCATGTTCTTAGCGCCGCTCTTACCAACGTCGGCCAGGTGGCGCATCCAGCGGACTGTGGCGTCCGATTTGTCGGCACAGTTGTATTCGAAAGGAATCACCTTCTCGATGGGCAACCCCAGCGTGGGAATAGTTTCCATAAGGATGGCATTGTTGACCTTCGCCACCGGTTCGTAATAATCTGTGGCGAAGTCACCGACGGCGTCGGTAAGATAGCTGCACGGCTGCACAAGAGCCAGCGGACGGACCGTCGAGGCGTTCTGCGAATAGAACTTCGAGGTAGCACACGAGGTGAACACCAAAGCTGTCAAAATGGCCAGCGGAAAGATAATACGTTTCATGTTATTGTTGTTATTTGTTATTAATTACATCCAAGTTTCCGAAGATGTGAGGTGATTCCACCGCGGTTGCGTTGGAACAAGGCCATCAATTCCTCTATGGTCGATCCTTCCTTATATAATTTCGTCAATAGTTCATCGTCGTCATTTCTCCATGGTTTGTATGCATTGGGGTACAATGCCTTTGGGCGTTCCATGTAGTTGGTAGGTGTGGCGGTGGCAAATAGATTTTCTATCTTTTCCAGCAAGGATTCTTTTGAAGGAATAACGCTATTGTGCAGTGACTCTAACGAGACTTCATTATCAAGACAGGTGAAGTATAGGTTGTCGGGGTCATTGGGGAGGCCGCCGATGCCAAGGAGCAAGTAGACAGGCATACGTCGCTCGGTAGAGAATTGTTGGAAGGATGCCATTCTCTCTGTGGGGAGTAGCTCTTTCTCGATGTCTTTGGGTGGGTGGCTACGCCATTTACACTCCACGGCAAACGGTTTTCCGTCATACTCAAATACAAAGTCAGGAGCGCTGTTGCTTTCGGGATAGACACCTGGCAGTGACTTGTCGCCTCGCCAGTCTTTGAGGGTAAGTTTCTTATTGTTCGACAAGTCAAAGATATCCACCACATAGTCCTCGAACTCGCGACCTTTCAGCACCTCGTCGTTCATGGTGAGCGACTTGACGCGCAGGTAGACGGTGCTGTAGGGACGGCCGATGGCTTTGTGGATGGCGTGGATGCCCATGTCTTCGTAGTACATGCGCAGCAGCCGTTTGTCCTCGGCCACCGTCCAGCGGTAGGGTTTCGGCTCTTGCTCGGCTGCTTTTAGTTCTTTTCTGTCGACAAGATGGGTGACGTTGTTGCGTCCCGCCAGCAGGCCGAAGATGCTACCGTTGGGGTTGATGTAGCCGCAGACGATGTGCTGTACCTGATCGATTGCCCACTGGTTGCGCAGCCGTGCATTGAAACCTTTGCCGTCGCTATCTTCTCGCTGTAAAACTAAAATGAGCAGACGCTTCTCTTTCAGCGCCTGCTCTATTTGTACATTGTATGTGTCTTTGAATCCTCCTGTCACCACCAGTGTTGTCGGCACGCGACATACCAGCAGTGCCTTCAGCACCTCC